>NZ_JBNCKM010000006.1:152115-510461 GCF_049841535.1 Micromonospora sp. DT53 | reverse complement strand
AGTCCGGGGTATAAATCATAATTGGCACTGGCTTTACAAGCACCCTGTTGAGTTCTCAAAGAACAACCACACACCGATCAAACGCCCCACCTCAGTGGAACCCATCTCGGGGCTTTTCCTTACTCCGCACCCGGCGCTTTCAGCGCCAGGCACTTTTACTACGTTACCCGCTCGTTTCCGCCGTGTCAAACCGGTATTTCGCGGTTCGTCATGCTTCACCCGATAACGCGGATACTCTTACTCGTTCGAGTCCACGATGACGCGCGTCGTTTCCGACGTTCGTTTCTGTCGTGGGAAACCGCAGACCGGCCGATCGCCGCTTCGCGGCTCTCCGCCCGGCTCCTGCCGGCTTCAGAACTCTACCCGGTCGGCTTCGCGTTCGCAACCCCGTTTCCGAGGTGTCCCGCACCGCCCGATCCTCAGTCTCGCTCGGCGTTCCCGCCACGAGCCTGGCGCCCGTTCTCGGCCGGTTTGTCCGGCCTCCCCCGTGCAGAGAGAAAGTTACGCGGACAGCCCGGAGAAGGCAAATCAGGGTTCATCACTGGTTCGGACGGCCCGCCCCGCCACGCTCCTCGGTGCGGCCGAGGACGCGGGCCACCTCGACGTGCCAGAGTGTCAGACATGGATGAGTCCGGGCACGGTGCCATGGTGTTCGCCGAGCAGGCGCTGCTCGGCCTCATCGGGCCGTTCTGGCAGGTGGTGATCGGTGCGGTCGTGCTGGTCGTACTCGTGCTCTCGGTGGGACGACTGGCCCGACGGGGCAGGTCCCGGATGACCACCGCGCTGCTGGTGACCGCGGCGGCCATCGCCGGGTTCGCGGTTATCGGCGTGCTGCTCGAGGGCTGAGGCTCAGAGCCGGCGGTTGGCCAGGCTGGGCAGCTCGGCGCGGATCGTGTCGAGACGATCGAGGTCCAGGTCGACGACGGAGACCCCCGGGCCGTCTGGCACCTGGCCGATGACAGTCCCCCACGGGTCGACCACCATGCTGCGCCCGAAGCAGGTGCGACCCGGCTCATGGTCGCCGGTCTGGCCGGCCGCCGCCACGAAACACTGGTTCTCGATCGCCCGGGCCCGCAGCAGGACCTCCCAGTGGTCCCGCCCGGTGTGCATCATGAACGCGGCTGGAACCACAAGCAGCTGCGCGCCGCCATCGGTGGCGAGCAGCCGGTACAGCTCCGGGAAGCGCAGGTCGTAACAGACTGACAGGCCGACCCGCACCCCCTCGACGTCGACCACCACCGGTTGGACCCCCGGTGCGACACTCTCCGACTCCCGGTAGGAGACCCGGCCGGGGATCTCCACGTCGTACAGGTGGATCTTGCGATAGCTCGCGGCCAGACTGCCGGAACGGTCGAAGACCAGCGACGTGTTCCAGGTGCGGTCCGGATCCGGGCCGGCCTCGTGGAACGAGCCGGCCACCACCCAGATCCCGAGTCGCCGGGCGACCCCGGCGAAGAAGCTGCCCACCTCCCCGTCGACCTGCTCCGGCTCAGGCAGGCCAGCGGCCGGACCCAGGTAGTCGACGTACTCCGGGAGGACGGCGAGATCCGCGCCGCCGGCGGCAGCGCGCTCCAGTAGGGCCTCCGCGGCCGCCAGATTGGCCTTACGGTCGTCCCGGGCGTTCAGCTGACAGACGGCGACACGCATGAGCAAAGGGTACGGCTGGAGGGCGCTCACGGACAGCGTCACGATTTGGTCAGCCGCCCGGTTGGGTCATGGGCGAGCGGCCGTCGAACACGATCACGCCGGCCGCGTCAGGATCGGGCGGCCGGCGTGACGCGGAAAGGATCAGGCGGACTTCTCTTCGCGGTCGCGCCGGGCCCGGCGCCCGGTGAACTCACGCGGCACGATCGTCGGGTTGACGTTCTCCAGGACGACCTCGCGGGTGATCAGCACGCGGGCGGCGTCGGGGTTGCTCGGCACCTCGTACATCGCGGAGAGCAGGACCTCCTCGATGATGGCCCGAAGACCACGGGCACCGGTGCCCCGCAGCATCGCCTGATCGGCGATGGCCTCCAGCGCCGGCTCGTCGAACTCGAGCTCGACACCGTCCAGCTCGAACAGGCGCTGGTACTGACGGACCAGGGCATTGCGCGGCTCGGTGAGGATCCGTACGAGGGCGCTGCGGTCCAGGCTGCGCACATTGGTGATCACCGGCAGCCGGCCGACGAACTCGGGGATCAGCCCGAACTTGAGCATGTCTTCCGGCATGACCTGGCTGAAGATGTCGTCGGTCGACCGATCGGACACCGACCGGAGCCGGGCGCCGAAGCCGGTGCCGCCCTGCCCGGTGCGGGACTCGATGATCTGGTCGAGACCGGCGAACGCGCCACCACAGATGAACAGCACGTTTGTGGTGTCGATCTGGATGAACTCCTGGTGCGGGTGCTTGCGGCCACCCTGCGGCGGCACGTTGGCCGTCGTGCCCTCGAGCATCTTGAGCAGGGCCTGCTGCACACCCTCGCCGGAGACGTCCCGCGTGATCGACGGATTTTCCGACTTGCGGGCGATCTTGTCGACCTCGTCGATGTAGATGATGCCGGTCTCGGCGCGCTTGATGTCGTAGTCGGCGGCCTGGATCAGCTTGAGGAGGATGTTCTCCACGTCCTCGCCGACGTAGCCCGCCTCGGTCAGCGCGGTGGCGTCGGCGATGGCGAACGGGACGTTCAACATCCGGGCGAGGGTCTGCGCCAGGTGGGTCTTGCCGCACCCGGTCGGGCCGAGCAGCAGGATGTTGGACTTGGCCAGCTCGACGGCGTCACTGCCGGAGCCCGGCGCGCCAGCCGCCTCGGCCTGGATCCGCTTGTAGTGGTTGTAGACCGCGACGGCGAGGGCCTTCTTGGCCTGATCCTGGCCCACGACGTAGGTGTCGAGGAACTGGCAGATCTCCATCGGCTTGGGAAGCTCTTCCCACTTCACCTCGCCGGACTCGGCCAACTCCTCTTCGATGATCTCGTTGCAGAGATCGATGCACTCGTCGCAGATGTAGACCCCTGGGCCCGCGATGAGTTTCTTGACCTGCTTCTGCGACTTGCCGCAGAAGGAGCATTTCAGTAGGTCGCCGCCGTCACCGATCCGTGCCACCTACGTTCTCCCTGCACTCATCGGCCGGAGACCCGGCCCTGACCTGCGGACGTTGCGCGCCGCCCGGCTTAGTTCGCGCCGCCGGCCCAACCGGCGAAGCGGTACGGACCCGACGTTACCCGCTGGCGGGGCATTCTCCGACCCCCAAAACGGGTGTGTCAGAGGTCGGCCAGGAAACTCAAGCCCCGGCCAACCTCTGACCCGACACAGCTCAGCGGGCGGCGTTGGCCGCCAGCAGACCCTTCTTACGACTGGTCAGGATCGTGTCGACCAGCCCGTACTCCTTGGACTCCTCGGCCGTCATGATCTTGTCACGGTCGATGTCCTTGCGAACCTGCTCGATCGGGCGGTTGCAGTGGCGGGACAGCATGTCCTCCAGCTGCGTACGCATCCGCAGGATCTCCCGGGCCTGGATCTCGATGTCCGAGCCCTGCCCGTAGCCGCCCTCGGTGGCCGGCTGGTGGATGATGATCCGCGAGTTCGGCAGGGCCATCCGCTTACCCGGAGTGCCCGCCGACAGCAGCACCGCCGCGGCGCTCGCCGCCTGCCCGAGGCAGACCGTCGAGATGTCCGGACGGACGTACTGCATGGTGTCGTAGATCGCCGTCATGGCGGTGAACGACCCACCCGGCGAGTTGATGTACATGATGATGTCGCGGTCCGGATCGGTGCCCTCGAGCGTCAGCAGCTGGGCCATCACGTCGTTGGCCGACGCGTCGTCCACCTGGACGCCGAGGAAGATGATCCGGTCCTCGAAGAGCTTGTTGTACGGGTTCGACTCCTTGACCCCGTACGACGTGCGCTCGACGAACGACGGCAGCACGTAGCGGTTGTGCACGGCCGCGAACTGGGGCGGCAGGCTCAGATCGGTCATCGTCAGCTCCTCAGCTCAGGGTCCCGGCGCCATCCGGGACCTGTGCGGCCCCGATGATCACCTTGTCGATGAAGCCGTAGTCCATGGCCTCCTGGGCGGTGAACCAACGGTCCCGGTCCGAGTCGGCCTCGATCTGCGACTGGCTCTGGCCGGTGTGGTGCGCGACCCGCTCCTGGAACATCCGCTTCGTGTAGAGCATCTGCTCCGCCTGGATGGCGATGTCGGACGCCGTGCCGCCCAGACCGCCGGACGGCTGGTGCATCATGATCCGTGCGTGGGGCAGGGCGTAGCGCTTGCCCTTGGTGCCCGCGCAGAGCAGCAGCTGACCCATCGAGGCAGCCATGCCCATCGCCACGGTCGACACGTCGTTGTCGATGAACTGCATGGTGTCGTAGATCGCCATGCCGGAGTAGACCGAGCCACCCGGCGAGTTGATCCACAGGTTGATGTCGCGGTCCGGGTCCTCCGCGGCGAGCAGCAGCAGCTGCGCGCAGATGCGGTTGGCGACCTGGTCGGTCACCTCACTGCCCAGGAAGATGATGCGTTCCTTGAGCAACCGGTTGTAGACCGAGTCGTCGAGGTTGCCAATGGAGTCGCCACCGCGCGCGTCAATCGCCCGGAGCGACTTCTTGGGGATGTGCATGTCGGTCATGGCAGCCCTTCGCTCTCCGTACCGTCTTTCCCGACACTAACCGCTGTGCGGGGCGGCAGAGTCCCGGTCGGGGCAGTGTTCGCTCTCAGCGCAGCTGTGTCGGGCGTACCCGCGGCGCGGGCTTCCGGGCGTACCCGGCAGTGCTTGCTGCCCGGGCGCACCCGGAAAGGGAAAACGGCCGCCATCCACCGCTGAGCGGCGGACGGCGGCCGCACCCGACGATCAGTGGTCGTGGTTGTGCTCCGCCTCGTTGGCGGCGCGCAGCGCGTCGAGGGTGATCCCGTTGCCGGCCGAGTCCTTGATCGTGATCTTCTCCATGACGGCCGCGAGGGCCTTGCCCCGGCGCACGTCACCGAAGACCGCAGCTGCCGCACCGGAGCGCACCAGCTGGTCGTAGTACTGCTGGGGAGCCATCCCGGCACGCTGCGCCCGGTGCACGATCTCGTGCCCGAACTCGTCGTCGGAGACCTGCACGTCCTCCGCGTCGGCAAGCGTGTCCAGCAGGAGCTGGACCTTGACGCCCTCGGTCGCCGCCTCGGTCAGCTCGGCGTCGATCTGCTCCTCGGTCTTGTCCTCGGCCGCGAGGTACTCCTCCATCGAGGCGCCGATCCGCTCCAGCTGGTCGACCATCGCCTGCTTGCGGCTCTCGACCTCCTCGCGGACGACACCCTCCGGGGCCGGGATCTCGGCGGCCGCGACCAGCTCGGCCAGGGCCTTGTCCCGAGCGGCGTAGATCTGCTCGACCTGCTTGCCCTGGGTGACGCGGCCCCGCAGGTCGCCGCGCAGCTCCTCGATCGTGTCGAACTCGCTCGCCATCTGGGCGAACTCGTCGTTCAGCTCCGGCAGCTCCTTCTCCTTGACCGTGCGCACGGTCACCGCCACCTCGGCGTCCCGACCGGCGAAGTCGCCGCCGACCAGCTGGGTGGTGAAGGTGGTGTCGTCACCGGCGGCGAGGCCGACCACGGCCTCGTCCAGGCCCGGCAGGAGCTGCTTGCTGCCCACCTCGTGGGAGATGTTGCTCGCCTGGCCGCCCGGCACGTCCTCGCCGTCGACGGTGGCGTTGAGGTCGATCTGGACGTAGTCGCCCTCGGCGGCGGCCCGCTCGACGGTCTTGAGGGTCGCGAAACGCTCCCGCAGGTTCTTCACCTGCTCGTCGATCTCGCTCTCGTCGATCTGCAGCTCGTCGACGGTCACCTCGATGGTGCTCGCGTCCGGGATGGTGATCTCCGGGCGGACGTCGACCTCGGCCGTGAAGTTCAGCGAGTCACCGTCGTTGAACTCGGTGATCTCGACCTCCGGGCGCCCCAGCGTCTTCAGGTCGTGCTCACGCACCGCGGCGAGGATGTTCTCCGGGATGGCCTCCTGGACCGCCTCGTTGAGGACGGTGCCCCGGCCCACCCGCTGGTCGATCACCGCGGTCGGCACCTTGCCCCGGCGGAAGCCCGGAACCTGGACCTGCGAACCGATCTCCCGGTACGCCTTCTTGAGGCTCGGCTCGAGCTCGACGAACGGCACCTCGATGGCGAGCCGCACGCGCGTCGGGCTCAGAGTCTCGACGGTGCTCTTCACAGGCGTACTCCTTGACGGATCTCAGTTGAGTCTGGGCGTGATTCAGCCCATCGAGTGTAGGCGAGCCGGCCTGACGCTCCGGCATCGCCCGGGGACCGCACTGGGCGGCACCCGGGGCGGCCCGGCCGCGGACGACAGTCGGGGTGGCGGGATTTGAACCCACGGCCCCTCGCTCCCAAAGCGAGTGCGCTACCAAGCTGCGCCACACCCCGTGGCGACGTGCAGTCTATGCCGTCGCCACGCCTCAGTCGGTGCCGGGGCATCACCCACCCGGACATAACCCCCGAAAATTACCATTCCACCCTGCCGGCGTCACGCCCAGGCTCGCGGGGCGCTCCAAGATCCGGACAACTTCACGGATGTAGTGCGGATCTTGGAGCTGTCGTGCCGCCGGGCCCAGGCGACGCGGCACCGCGGGGCGGTGCCGCGGTTACGCGTCGGGCACCGGCATTGGGTACGCTGTAGGCGCGTCCTGTTTCGGCGGGATGCACGCGGGCGTAGCTCAATGGTAGAGCTTCAGTCTTCCAAACTGACTACGCGAGTTCGATTCTCGTCGCCCGCTCCAATGCCCTCCGGCCCAGGTCGGAGGGCATTTTGGTGGACGGCCTGCGCCTGTGCGATTCACGAGCCGGCGCTCGACGACCAGCGGCTACACAACGACATCTACCGCGTGGCGCTGACAGGCGACCAGCCGGGCACCCGGGTTCGATGTTTGCCGATACGGCCGCTGCGCGGACGATGGCGGATGGCCGAGACTGTAGCGATGTCAGCCGTTGGCGAGGGCGCCCCGCGCCGGCAGGTAGGCAGTGCCGCTCTGCTCGTCGTCGTCGGCGTGCTCGTTCTCTTCGTTCCCGCCGGTGACGAGGGCCGCGTTCTCGTGCCCGTCAGCGAGGGTCACGGGCTGTCCGCCGTGGACGGCGTGGGCGCAGCGCTGCTGGCGGTGGGTGGCACCTGGCTGGAGGTGCTTGTCGTACGACGCCTGCCGTACCTCGCCCTGACCCCACGGGCCCTGTTCGCACTCGGCCTGCTGGCCGGTCTCGGCGTGGGACTCCTGATCGCCTCGGTCTTCTCGGGATTCTTCTGGTGGTGGGCTGTCGGCGCCGCCACGCTCGGCATTGCCCTTCTCGTCCTCGTGCCCCTCACAGCGCGCCGCTGAGAGAACGGCAAGGCCCAGGTGAACGGCACGGTGCCGACCCCTGGACCCCCTCGGCGGCGCCGAGTTGCCGTGTCACTCCAGGTGGAACCGCTCGTCGACCGCGAGAGAGGCCAACTGCGGCACGGAGAACGGCAGCTTCGTCAACGCCGGCCGGCTCTCGTCGAGGCGTACGGCCTGCGCCACGAAGACCACCACGCCGTCCGGGTGCCGGTACGCCGACCACTGGTCGAGCCGGTCGTCGCCGCTCGGTCGGACCACAACGCCGACCCGCAAAGCTCCGACGGTCTCGACCTGGCACTCACCCCGCATGCCCCAGAATTTCTGGGCCAGGTCGCACGGCTCGGTCGGCAGCTGGTTGCCGGCGTCGTGCACCTCGACGATCATGCGCCCGGTGCCCTTGCCCTGCGCCACGGCGACCGAGGAGGAGTAGCTCCACACGTCGACGCCGTCCACCTTCTCCTCGAACTGCGCCTGGTGGGTCCGCAGCGTCCGCTCCTCGGCGGACTGGCTCGACGGGTCCTCCGGGGTGGTGTAGCCGGACGGTATTACCGAGACAGCCTCGCCGAGCAGGTGAGAGCCCTGCTCGTACCTGGACCCGGCCCGGGCGGTCCGGTCCTCCTGCGGTTGGCCGTCCGGCCCGGTCGGCCACGGTTCCTTGGTGCCCGGAGCAGCCGGTGGCCCCTGACCCGCCGGTTCGTAGACGTGGCCGTCCGGAGTGGCGACGGCCGCGAAGCCCGTGACCGCCAGCACGACAGCCGCCGATCCGAGGGACGCCCACAGCGCGCGTCGACGGAAGTGCGTCCGCCGTGCCGCGCCGAGCGCGGCTTCCGTACTCAATGGTGGTGGCGGGGTGGTGGCCGCCATCTCGCTGCGCAGCCCCTCGCGCAACTCTTCCTCGTTCATCGCTCCCCCATCTCGATCCCGCTGTAGGTGGGGGTCAGGAGGCCACGCAACGTGTCGAGCCCTCGTGCCGCCTGACTCTTCACCGTCCCTGGAGAGCACTCCAGCAGCGCCGCGACGTCCTCGATCGACAGGTCCTCCCAGTACCGCAGAACCAGCACGGCACGCTGACGCGGCGCCACCCGGGCCAGCGCCTGCAGCAGCACCAGTCGGCTCTCCGGCGAGTCGGGCGGGGCCGCCTGCTCGGCGTCCTCGCCACCCACCCGTTCACGCCGCCACCAGCCGCGACGGCGCTCGTCGAGGAAGGTCCGGATCAGGATCTGGCGCACGTAGCTGTCGAGCACCTCGTGCCGGGAGATCCGGTTCCAGACCCGGTAGAGCTTGACGAACGCGGTCTGGACCAGGTCTTCGGCACGGTGCCAGTCGCCGCACAGCAGGTACGCGGTGCCGCGCATGGCACCGGACCGTGCCGCGAAGTACTCGGCGAACGCCTCGTCGCGATCGCTCATTCAGGCCTCCGATCCCCGTTTCGAGTTAGTCACGCGGGGTCCGGCTCGGAGGGTTGCTCCGGAACTCGCGCAGATGTCACAGGGATCAACGCGTCACTCACGCCCGCGCCACCCCGCCGGGGCGGTGACCGCACCCGGCGGGATGGCCAACAGGTCGATTCTCAGGAGATGGCGGTGAGGCTCTGAGCCGCGAGCACGCTGAGCTGCTTGGTCACCCGCTCAGCGGTGGCAGTGTCCAAGGCGAGCGTCCGGATCCGTGAAACGAGCGCACCCCGGGCCAACAGCAAGGTGCAGACATGGGTCGGCACCGACCGGTCCGCTCCATCGATCACCTCGCAGTACATCAACTGCCCATCCAGCCCAGGCAGACGAGGAAGCTGCGTCTCACCGAGAACGCGATACCGATCCTTGCGATCACGGTAGGTGCCACAACCAAGCTTGCCGCGAACCTGCTCGACGGCCTCCGCAGCCGATGTCACACCCCACGCGCCGGCGAGCTGCATGATTCGCAGATCCGGTGCCTCCCACTCGCGTTGCTGCCCGAAGGCGGTGCCGTAGACGCCGTTGCCTCGATGCATCCCACAAACGGTCGAAAGGACGTCGTCGGCATAGGGCGACTGCTGAGGCACAACCTTCAGACCGACGATGTCCAGCGTCGGCGCGATCAGCACCCTGCCGACCTGGTCCGCAAGCTCAGGGTCCATGTCGAAGACCGGCTGCAACCCCTCGGCGACCGGATCGATGGTGTACCCGCCGGCCGGCGGCCCACTCCGGCCGGCTCCCGGCGGCGTGCCGGAGCCGCCCCCGCAGGCCGCGGTGAGGACCAGCCCCACCGTGGCCACCAGAGCCAGCAACGGCCGGCCGAACCCGGTCACCAACACTGCCGGTACGGCTCGGTCACGACTGCGAGTTGAACCCCGACGCCTTTCCCGGTGCCGGTCAGCACGATCTGCGGACGTGTTGCCGCATCCTGCGCCGAGCTTGACGTCACTGAAGATAAGCACTGGTGGCGAGAAAACTCGTCATTGAGTCAGCGTCCGCAACCATTCGCACTTCGTGAAGAAGTGAATCACCACCTGGACCATCGATGCGCAACGTGAAGCGATCGCTTCTCTCTTGGACGAAACGGGACAGCTGCGCGCCGAGCTCTTCGCAGTCCGCACCATTTTGTACCGAGACGTTCGAACCGTTGGCGGCGTCCGCGGCTCGGAGGCCTGCTCTAGACAACCACTCTCGAAAGGAGTCGTTGATTGTTGCGTCAGCACCGATGAACTCAATCGTTAGGGCAACCATCTCGCATCCGTTCTGTGCGCGGCCTCAAGCACGTCTCTGAACGAGCCCGGCCAGCCGCCTCCCGGGAGGGGGAAGCGCCTACCGCGGTGACGAGGTGTCGGGCAGGGGTGAGGAACTGTTCAAGCCCGGACCGTGAGCCAGACATTAGGGACCGAGGGTCAGCAGTGTAAAGAGTGATCACAACATGCGAGAACAAGCAGGACATCTGACCTAATTGGCCCACCTCGTTCACGTTCGGTCACCCTCGTCGGCAGCGGCGCTTCGACACAGCTTCTCTTGACAGGTGTCGCTCTGTGCACTGGTGTAAGGACCAGATACATCGACGTCCGTCACAGGAGGGCACATGATCGTCCGACGACGGTGGACAGCTGCCGCCACCACAGTGATCCTGTTCAGCGCAGTGTTGTCCCATCCCGCGTCCGGAGCGGCGGCACCCGCAGCCCCGGCCACCCCGATCACCCTGAGCGCCACCGAGACCGCACTGGTCCGAGTCCAGCTCCGCGATCAGGCCCAGCTGGACCGGCTCGTCGCCGCCGGCGCGGACCTCGCCAACCGGCCCCGCGCACGGGACGGCCGGATCATCGCCGACCTGGTGCTCAGCGGCACGCAGCTCGCCGAGCTGACCGCCCAGGGCGCGACGGCCGTGCAGATCGTGCAACGCGCCGGGGACGGGAGCCGGCACTACGCCGACAGCGTCCGCGCGGCTCAGGCCCGCACCGCCGCCGGGCTACGTGCGCCGGCCGCCGGCCAGCGGTCCAGCACCGCCGCCGCTGCCGTGGACACCCTCCAGGTGCAGCAGGCGTACTGGTGGACGACGACCGGACAGACCTTCCTCCAGGCCCAGGTGGCCACCACCGCCACCGACGACCCGGATGTGGAGATCACCGTCAGTTGGCGGACGGCGGACGGCGGACGGCGCCACCGGCTCGTTCCCGCTGTACCGCTTCGAGGACTCCGGCGAGTACCAGTACCACTACGCGCTCCCCCAGCCGGTGCCGAGCCGACCGGTTCAGCTGAGCGCCACCTCCAGCCTCGGCGGGGTCAGCCGGGCGATCACGCCGACGCTCTGGCCGAATGTCTCCCCACCGCCGCTGCCGGCGGGCTACCAGAAGAACTTCATCGACGCGTACCTGACGCCTGTGGACATCCAGGCGCGGATCAAGCGGCTGGCCCGCCAGTACCGGGACCTGGTGGACGTGATCGACCTGCCGAACAAGACCCAGGGCTATCGACGCACGGCAGTCGGCTACCTCGGCGACCCGGCGGTGGCCGCGCTGGTGGTCGAGTCCGTCCGCTTCGGCGAGCAGAACATGAACGGCGTGCAGGTGCGGACGGTCGACCCGGGCCGGGCGAACCGGCCACTGACCGTCGGCTACCGCGACCGCGTCCTCACCGTGTCGCTGGCCACCGACACCGCCGGCAAGACGGTGAGCACCACCGACGAGGTCGCGGCGGCGATCAACGCCCGCCAACCGGACCGGTTCCGGGCCACTGTCGAGGACGGTTCGGCCGGGTTGCCGATGCCCGTCGCCGGCCCCACCCGACTCGACGACGGCCTCCAGGGCACCGAGGTGCCGGCACGGCCGTGGACGGTGCAGGCGCTGCGCCTCGGCGTACACCGGGACGGCTCCCGGGTCGGGGTGCTCGCGTACTCCCAGGAACACGCCCGGGAGTGGGCCACGCCGCTGGTGACGCTGGAGTTCGCCGAGCGGATGCTGGCCAACGCCCGGACCGACCCGGCCACCCGTGAGTTGCTGGAGCAGGTCGACATCTTCGTCATCCCGACGGTCAACCCGGACGGCGCGAACTACTCGTTCAACGACTTCAACTTCCAGCGCAAGAATCTCGTCAACCACTGCACCGGGGCGGCCCGCGACCCGAAGAACCGCACCTCGTGGGGCGTCGACATCAACCGCAACTACACAGTCGGGTCGTTCTTCGACGGCTACGTGGGCGCCAGCGCCAACTGCCTGTCCGGCAACTTCGCGGGCACGGCGGAGTTGTCCGAGGCGGAGAGCCGCAACGTGATCACGCTCGCCGAGGATCACCCGAACATCAAGTTCGCGATGAACGTGCACTCCTACGGCGGGTACTTCATGTGGCCTCCGGGGGCGTACCGGGCCGACGGCAGGGTCACCCTGCCGCGACCGTCGATCGACGAGTCGACGCTGTTCCTCAACAGCGCCCGGCGGATCGTCGGCGCCATCGCTCAGGAGCGCGGCACCGTCACCTGGCCGTCGCAGACCGGACCTGTCGCCGACGTGCTCTACTCCGCCGCCGGCAACTCGGCCGACCAGCTCTACTACGAGCTGGGCATCTTCGCCTGGGACTTCGAGGTCGGCAACGACCTGTGGAACCCGGCGACCAGCCAGTGGGAGAGCGTCGGCTTCCAGCCGCCGTTCGAGGAGGCGCACGGCGAGTCCCAGGAGTACGCCGGCGGTCTGGTGGAGATGGTCCGGGTGGCCCGCGACCACGCCGCCGCCGAGGCGGCCGCCGGCTGACCCGCGGGTCTCGTGCCGCCGCCGGCCGCAAACCCGGCGGCGGTACGAGGTGCCCGGCCTGCCGTGGATCGCCTGCCGAGAGCGGTGACGGACGGTAAGCCGATGGTGATCACAGACGTAGACGTGTTTTCATGTCAGCACGCCTGCGCCAACCCGGGACATCGATGACTGAGCAACCCGCACCTGATCACCTCGTTGTGGTCGACGTGTTGACGCAGGGCCTGAGCCACCTGCTACGCGACGAGGATCCGGAACTGGCCCGATGGATCGAGGAACTGGTCGCGACACTGAAGAGTCCCCGGCAGACGACGCTGGCCGGCTGGAACAGCTTCCTCGACCCCGGCGTCGACTCCACCTGACCCGGTCGGAGTTCACAGGCCTGGCCGACGGGCGGGCAGGCCCGGCTGCCATCCGCGGTCTGTGGCACGCACAACGCAACCGCACGATGCTCGTCCTCAAGGGCCTCGCCGACACCGACGACGCCCTGGCGGCGTCGGCGCACCTGCTCGGCCACGCCCACCGCCTCGCCCCCACCGCCGTGGACGTGCTGCTCGATCACCCGTGGCTGGCCGTCTGGGCGATCGATCGGGTCCGGCACGGCAGCACCGGCCGACCGGACTACCTCCCGTTCGCGGCGCTCGCGGCGGCCACCCTCAGCGGTTGGTCGGACGCGGCGGTGCCGGTCACGCCGTGTGCGGGGCTGGTGCCCGTGCCGGGCCTCGGGGTGGTACGCCGAGCGGGCGGCAGCACGACGGTGACGCCGTCTGACCTGACCGGCCGACGGTGGACGCCCATCCGCTGGTGGCGCTTCACCGACCAGGCGATCACCCTGGACCTCCGCGTCGACGACCTGGACCCCTACCGCGACTGCTTCGGGCTACCGGTCGCCACCCGGCTCTCCCCACCGCGCGCCGCGGATCTGCAACGGTCCGTCGGGCACGCCTGGCACCTGCTCGTCGCGTACGCCCCGACGCACGCCGCCGAGGTGGCCGCCGGGATCAGCACGTTCGTGCCGCTGGCCGACGGCACCGAGCGCGGGCACAGCGTCACGCACGCCGACGCCTTCGGGGCGTTCGCCGCCGACACCGATCTCGACCCGGTGGACCTGGCCGTGACCATGGTGCACGAGCTGCAACACAGCAAACTCAACGCCATCCTCGGTCTGGTCCAGCTCTACGAACCGACCGACCCGGTGCGATACTTCGCGCCCTGGCGTCCCGACCCCCGCCCGATCGGCGGGCTGCTGCACGGCACGTACGCGTTCACCGCCGTCGCCGAGGTGTGGGCCGCGCTGCGCGCCCATCCGGAACTGGCGGCCCAGGCCACCGCGCGCTTCGCGGTGGTGCGGGCGCAACTGGAACGCGCCCTGGTCGAACTCGCCCGGGCCGGAAGTCTCACCTCGGCCGGGCGGCTCTGGGCGGATCGCCTGACCGAACGGATCGGCCAGCTGGCCGCCGTGCCGGTCCCGGTGTCCGCCGACGCCGCCGGGCGGCGGGAGGTGGCGGAGGCCGAGCGCGCACGTCTACCGACGATCACCACCGGATGAACCCGCGACTCGCGCACGGCCGTCGCGGCCGCAGAACGAGGCGTCAGGTCAGCCCGACCGTTTCGATGTCGCACTCGATGCGGCGCTGACCCCGCGCGGCGTCCACCTCCGGATGATCCGGTCCGAACAGCGCCTCCAGCGCCGCGGCAGCCTCGTCGAGCAGCTCGCGGCCCCGAACCTCCTCGCCGACCTCGATCAGATCGACCGCCGCGTTGACCGCGCAGTAGAGCGTGTACGGATGCCCCGGCCCACGCAGGCGACGCGAGTCCGCAAGGATCGCCGCGGAGAGCACCTGCGCCTGCTCCAGCCGGTGCGACCGGACCAGGTTGATCGCCTGCGCGGAACGCGCGCTCAGCAGGTACGGATGGGTGGGTGGCAGCGCCTCGCCCATCGCCTGCAAGGTGGCCGCACCCAGCTCCCGCGCCTCACGGTCGAAGTTGCGAGCCCGCAGGATCACCCCGAGGTTGATCGCGGCGCAGAGGGTGACCGGATGCCGCTCCCCGAAGACGGCTCGGAAGGTGGCGTGCCCCTGGGCGGCCAGAGCGTACGCCTGGGTCGCGTCGCCCGCTGCGCGCATGGCGTTGGCGCAGGTCATGCCCGCCTCCGCGGCCAGCACATGGTCGGTCCCGAAGCGGCGGGTCACCAGCCGGTAGTTGGCCGCGCCCTCGGTCACGGCGGCGTCGAGCCGCCCGGTCTTGCGCAGGCAGGCGATGTGGATGCAGGTGGCGCGCAGCACGGTGAGGTGCTCCGCGCCCAGCAGCGAACGCTGCACCGGCAGGGAGCTGTCCAGTAGTGCCAACGCGTCGGCGTACCGGCCCAGGAGGTAGAGGTCGCGCGCCTGGGCCTCCTGGGCCAGCACCAGCGCATAGGTGCCGTCCTCCGCGGCCGCACCGGCGTGCCGTGCCACTTCGAGGTTGAGTTCGTACGCGCCTTCGAAGTCGCCGATCAGGCGAAGGTTGATCGCCATCGAGTTCATCACCCGCAGCGTGCTCGGATGCCCGTCACCGAGCACCCGACGGTGCACGTCGAGGTTGCGCCGGTCCAGGTCGGCGGCGGCCACGAAGTCGCCGACCCGGCGCAGGTCCGCGCCGACGCTGTTCGCCGCACCCAGGGTGTACTCGTGCTCCTCACCGAGGCTCGTCCGCATCCGCTCCAGCGCCTCGAGGCCGAACTCGGCCGCGCGCGGGTCGGCGAGGAGCCGCAGGGCATCCGCGTACCGTCGCATCGCCAACAGGGTCAGTGGGTCGCCGCTGCGCTCGCCGTCTGGACCGGGCTGGTCCCAGGCGGCCAGGATCTCCTCCGCGAAGTCCCGACAGCCTTCGAAGTCGCCCAGGTTGTAGATGTAGCGGAGCTGGTCCATCGCCGTCCGGCGGGCGTCGAGGTCGCCGTGGATCAGACCGGCGACGCGGACGTGCGGCGCGATGTCGGCGTGGCGGGGCCAGGTGCTCCGGTCGTCGGGGAAGCCCGGGTTGGCGGCGGCCAGCAGCCGGCGGGCGTTCGTCAGCGCGCTGTCGTCGCCCTGCTCGGCGAGCCCTTCCCGGAGGACCGCCTGCACCAGCCGGTGCACCTGCACGTGTCGGCCGGCGTTGTCCGCCTTCGCGAGCCCCAGCGACGCCAGTTGCCGGATGGCCCGGGCTATGTCGTTGCGCTCCTGCAGGCTGGTGCGGAGCGGTTCGTCCAACCCGGCGCGCCGTCCCTCCCACAGCAGGCGCATCGGGACCGGATCGGGGCTAAGGAAGGAGAGCATCTGGATCAGCTGCGCGGCGGCGAGATTCTGCTCGCGAACCGCGGCGAGCGCCATCGACACCACAGTCAACACGGTGCCCCGGTACTGCCGGGGCTGCCCCTCACCCAGCAGCTCCCGGGCGTGTTCCTTGAGGTCGACCAGATATTCGTCGACCGACGACAGCATGGTGAGCAGCCAACTGGCGGCCTGCTCCAGGGCCAGCGGCAGGTCACCGAGCTCCGCGGCGAGCCGGCGGGCATCGTCAGGGGTGGTCGCCGGACGCCGCTTGAGCAGCAGTTCCACGCTCTCGGCCCGGGTGAACACGTCGACGTCCAGGGTCAGGGCGCTCGCCGACCAGGCCATGTTCCGGGACGTGACGAGGACGTGGCCGCGCTCGCCGACGAGGTTCGAGGAGGGCATCAGCGGAGCCAGCTCGTGCGGGTCGTCCGCGTTGTCGTAGACCAGCAGCCAGCTGAGCGAACTCGTCGACAGGGAGTCGAGCACCGTCCGCACGGTCTGCTCCAGGCTGGCGCTCGCCGCCAGGCCGAGCCGTTCACCGAGGGCCGCGATCGAGGTACGCAGCGCAGTGAGATCCTCGGCGGCCATCCACCAGATCAGCTGGTAACGGTCCGCGTAGCGGTAGGCGAACTCGACCGCCAGCTGGGTCTTGCCGACCCCACCGACACCGCGCAGGGCCGCTTCCGGCAGCACCGAGGCCCGGTGCTGCGACGAGAGCAGCTCGTCGAGCTCGACGAGCTGCTTCTCCCGGCCGGTGAAGTACAGGTTGCGCGGTGGGACGCCGCCCCGGATGAGAGTTCGGGATCGTTGGGGCGTCGTCTCCTCGATGATGATCGTCCTGCGCATGTCGGATTCAGGTTCCTCTCCACCGGCCTCGGCCGGTGCCGCCTGGTGCGGGGATCGTAGCGACGTCCAGTGCGCCTTCGCAGCCACGCGCACATCGTCGAGGTCGGCGGCGCTCAACCGCAGGGCCGCCGCCGCATCCCGCAACCACTGCTCCAACGGCTTCTCGCCCGACTCGATGCCGGCGAGGACCAGGCCCGCGAGCGCCACGGCGGCCGGGACCCGCCAGTCACCCACCGGTTGCCAGCCGACGGCGTCCACCAGGCCGGGCAGGTCCGCCGGTGACAACTGACGATCGGCGACCGCCGCGACGGCCCCGGCCAACACCTCGGTCGGAACGTCAGTGAGCAACTGCGCGAGGCGCCAGGAGAGGTGGATCTGGTGGGCGGAGACGACCGCGGCGGCGCCCGGGTGGAAGTTGCCGATGACCTGCAACAGCGTGGACAGGCCCCGGGGCTCCTGCGCGCAGGCGCGCACGATGAGATAGACGTCGTAGCGGACCTCGGGGTGCCGGGGCACCGACAGTGGCTTACGCAGCTCCCCCTCGACCTCGTCGAGGTAGAGCGCCCGGGTTTTTCCGTCGTTGATCGAACTCATCGACAGCAGCGCGTCGCAGATGGCTTGCACCTGGGCGTTCGGCATCCGGGGTGTCGTCACCGATTGTCCTCCGTACCCGTCAGCAGACCGAGGCTCTCGGCAAGGTCACGGAAGGCCCGCAGTGGCTGACTCGCCGACCCTTCCGTCAACAGCAGGACGCGATGGAGAGCCGCGATCCCGTCCTCGTATTCTAAGCTCGTCCGAATCAGGCCGAACATGTCGAGACCCAGTGGTCCGAATGGGTTCACCATCCGACTGATGTGCGGTGGCAACGACTGGATGACCAATTGACGACTGTCGGGGTGCCGGAGTACGGGGATTTCCTCAAGCAGTCGGGCCAGCGCCATCTTCTGCGCGAATGAGAGCGGTGCGGGCCGGGGCGTCCCCCGGACCCCGACCGGCAGCGGGCCGGACGGCAGCAGGGCAGGTGGCAGCAGGCCCGACGGCAGCAGGGCAGGCCACCTACCGACCGGCAGCATCCAGGCGACCAACTGCTGGCCGACGCTCGTGCGGGCCAACACCATGCCCACCACGGCGCCATCCGAGGCGTACACCCCGGAACCACTGAACCCGCGGTCGATTCCCGCGGTGGCGGAGGAGATTCGGTCGAGTTGACGCCAGCCGGTGCTCGCGTCGACCGGCCCGATGGTCCGGGCCAGCACCATGACGGACGCCGGGGTGTTGGCCGGAAAACCCACGATCCGCACGTCGAACTCATCGTCGCCGCGATCGGCCAGGGTGGCGGGGGCGGACGGCAGCGGTGTGGCGCAGCGCAGGATCGCCAGGTCGCCGTCGCCCGCCGGGCCGACACCTCGCGACCAGGTCACCTCGGCGGCGATCCGGGTACCGGGGTGACTCGGCGTGTCGACGACCAACCCGGGCTGGTCCGTCCCGGTGCCGTCGTCCACGACATGCCAGCAGGTCAGCACCAGGTCAGTGGTCAGTTGGATGCCCGCGCCGACGAGCGACGAGGAACGCCCGCCGTGTATCCGTACCCGGCCGGCGAGCGGCCGGGCGCCGGTCATCCGTGCTCCGCCGACCACTCGACCCGGGCGGTCGGCGACCGGCGGTCGGCGCTGCGGTCAGTCATGCGCGACGGCCTCCTGCGCGCCGGCCCCGTCCGCACCCTGCGCCGGCAGGGCGGGGACGCCCGACGTCCAGATCAGCTTGACCTTGAGGTGGCCCTGCGCGCTGGTGCGGGCGACGACGGCGCCGGCCTCCGCGGTGAGGGTGACGCCGATTTCGACCTCCACCTGGTCGGGGCGCACCGCAACCCCCCGCACCACACCCAGTGCCGCGTCGAGGGCCGGCTTGATGTGCGCCAGTGCCATTTCCAGCGTCTGCCGGGCGGGGCGGATCCGGTCGAGCAGACCGACCCGTTCCAGATCGGTGCCAGTGTGTTCCTCGACGAGCAGGACGCCCTGATCGGTCTCGAAACGCAGAAGATCCGCCACGTGACAAATTCTCGCCGAAAGATCGTTCGGAATCGGTGTCAGATCACTGACAGGAGTCATTGCGTGCACCCTGCGCCGACACGTGGCGCTTTTGCTTGCCATCACCACTGCGGCCTGTCAGCCTGGCGGAATGCAGGACACGGCGACCTTCGAGGATCTGCTCCACGAAGGTGCCGACGCATCCGTGGACGGTTGGGACTTTTCCTGGTTCCACGGCCGCGCGACAGAACAGCGGCCGTCCTGGGGATATCTGAAACTCATGGCAGCCCAGATGATGGTGGCCCGCGCCGCACTGGACATCCAGACCGGCGGCGGCGAGGTGCTCTCCGAGGTGCCAGCACTCCCACCGGTGATCGTGGCCACCGAACACTGGCCGCCCAACCTCCAGCTGGCCCGGCGCGCGCTCGAACCGCGCGGCGTCCGGGTGGTCGATGTTGCCGAGGACGCCCCGTTCCCGTTTCCCGACGAGTCGTTCGACCTGGTGGTGAGCCGGCATCCCAACGTCGTGCTCTGGGACGAGATCGCGCGGGTGCTCACGCCGGGCGGGCGGTACCTGGCCCAGCAGATCGGCCCCGGCTCGAACCGGGAACTGGCGCAGTTCCTCACCGGTCCCCGTGAGATCGGCGACGAACGCAGCCCGGCCCGCGCCGCCGCCGACGCGCAGGCCGCCGGCCTGGTCATCGACGAGCTGCGGCACGAAGCGCTGCCGACCACCTTCAACGACGTCGCAGCGGTGGTGCACTTCCTCCGCAAGGTCATCTGGACGGTGCCGGACTTCACCGTGGACCGCTACCGGGCCCGCCTCGCCGATCTGCACGACCACATCCGTCGGCACGGTCCGTTCGTGGCCCACGCCCAACGCATCCTGGTCCGGGCGCACAAACCCGAGCACTGACCCAGCGCGCCTGCGCGGCCGCTGGCCGGATTTCACCCGTTTCCGCCCGCTGCCTGGCGGGTAGGGGCCCGTCCATGGACACGAACACGACGGCCCACCTGGTGGGCGGCCCCCGAGACGGCAGCACCCACGAGACCGGCAACGAGGCACTCGTCGAGGTGGAGATCGACGGCCTGATGCACCGCTACATCAAGACCACCAAGCAGCACGACGATGGTCGACCGCTCTACAACTACGACGGAGCGGTCGCCCCGGACGGCGGCGAGCCCGGCGTCGAGGATCCGGCCGCCCGGGTCGCGTCGCCCCGGGCCGACGCCGAGGGGCACGGCGGCACCCACTGACCGCCGCACCGTCGGGATCACGCGAGCCCACGAATGAGGTACCGGTCCGAGCGGCCGGCCGCGGATGAACCGCGGCCGGCCGGGTAAGCAGCGACCTTGCCTGGTGGGGAGACGACCGGGTGCACGGGTGGGCGGTCCTGGACCGTCCGCCCGTGCACGACCGCTCAGTTCGAGGAGATCCAGTTCCAGGCCGAGACGACCCACTCGGTCTGCTGGAGCCACGCCACGCCGAGGCCGACGAGGAACACCGCCGTCGCCAGGTGGGCACCCCGGGCACCGCGCCGGACCCGGCCCAACTGCCGTTCCAGCACCACCCGGCCGACCAGCCGGAACAGGGCGAACAGGCCGACCGCCACCAGCAGGCTGAGCACCAGCACCAGCAGCGGGCCGCTCAGCTCGCCCTGGCCGGACAGCGCCCAGATCCCCCAGCACACGAACGCGAAGAGACCCGCGGCCGCGCTCCACTCACCGCCACGCCGCAGTTGCGCCATCCGCGAGCTCAGCGAACGGCGTGGCACCGGCTCACCGGGCCAGCCGGTGCCGGTCGGCTCCTGCTCGACCACCGGGAACGGCTCCGTCCGCGGGGTGCGCGGCTGACCCACCGGAGCGACGCCCCGGCGGAACCCGTCACGCTGCGGCGGCACCCCGACGCCGGCCTGCGGTGGCACCTCCACGGTCCGCTCCGCCCACGGCTGCGTCTGGTCTGCCATCTCGTCCTCCCCCTGACCGACGGCAACAGCACCGCCTGGATTCGAGGGTAGCCAGCCGGCAAATCGGTCGCCGACCCCGGCCGGGAGGCGAGGCCACGCGACGGTGCCGGATCACACCCACGCAGGGTACGGTCGGCTGATGGGTGACCCCGACCGACGACGGCGACGGCTGCGCCACCACCCCGACACCGAGACGGCCAAACCGGGCGCCGACGTCCCGGCGGCCAGCACCCCGGGCGTGCACGACGGTGACGACCCGCCGCCCCGACGCAGGAGTGCGGGCGGCGACGAGCGCGACGGCGAGCGGGGTCTGCGCGGGTTGGTCGGTTCCGGCTCGTCCCAGGTGGGGCTGAGCGCCGCCCTCCGGGCCCGGGATGCGGCCCGCCCCACCGACGACGACCTGGCCGAGGCGGAAGCCCGGGTGGTGGTCGTCCGTCGAAACTGGGTGCCCCGCGAGGAATTGCCCCGCTCGCCGCGCTGAGCGCCGCGCGTCAGGGCAGGACGGGCAACTCCCGGGTCCGCTCGTACTCGGCCACCTGGGCGATCCGACGCGCGTGCCGCTCGTTGCCGGAGAACGGCGTGTTCAGGAACGCCTCGACGATGCCTGTCGCCTCGTCGAGCGTGTGCTGGCGGGCACCGATCGCGACCACGTTCGCGTCGTTGTGCTGGCGGGAGAGCTGAGCAGTCTCGACGCTCCAGGCCAGCGCGGCGCGAACGCCGGCGACCTTGTTCGCGGCGATCTGCTCACCGTTGCCGGAGCCACCGATGACCACCCCCAGGCCCGTCTCGTCGGCCACCACCTGGTCGCCCGTGTGCAGGCAGAACGTGGGGTAGTCGTCGTCCGGGTCGTAGCCGTGCGGGCCGACGTCGACCACGTCGTACCCCTGCATGGCCAGGTGGTTGGCCAGGTGCACCTTCAACTCGAAACCGGCGTGATCGGATCCCAGATAGACGCGCATACCGGGAAGTCTGTCAGGCCGCGCTCGGGGACGTCACAGGGGCGGCGTCCCCGAGCCGAGTTCGTCACACGGTCGTGGGGGTGGCGCTCAACGCGGCAGCTCGGCGACGACCAGACCGCCACGCGCCTTCGGGGTGAACCAGGTGCTCTTGCGGGGCATCTTCTCCCTGGCCAGGTTGACCGCGACGAAATCCGCCACGGTCACCGGCGCGATCAGGATGGCCAACTCGGCCCGCCCGGCGTCGACCTCACCGGTGAGCCAGCTCGCCGGGTAGTCACCGCCGACGTAGGTGATCCGCTTGTCGCCCGGGTCCAGGCCGAGAGCGTCGCGCAGCACCAGCCGCTCGACAAGTGCGTGGTCCAGGTTTTCCAGGCGGGCCGAGGCGGTGGCGGGCAGACGCACCGCGTACCCCTGGCCGGCGAGGCGGAGGTGCACGGTGCCGCCGGCCGCCGGGACCTCGACCGGGCCGTCGATCGGCTCGACCTCGGCGCCCGCGGCCCGCAGCCGGTCGAGCAGCTCGGCCGGTGTGGTGGTCAGCTCACTGACCAGCCGGTTGTACGGCTGAATGGCCACCGACGCGGGGGTGGTGACCACGGCCAGGAAACGCGGCAGCCCCCCGGTCTGGGCGGCCAGGCTGCGGTGGTTGCCGTCCGCGACGACCAGATCCCCGCCACCGGCGAGAGCGGTAAGCGTGGTCTGCTCAGGGCCGGGGCCGAGCAGCCAGATGGCGTGCGTGCGCCCCGCCTGGTCGGTGTCCGTCGCGGCGGGCGCGCCGGCCGTGTCGGTCGCCGCCGCGAGCGCGGCGTGCAGCTCGTCGCCACGCCCGGTCTGCAGCAGGAGTACGGGTGAGAGCAGGTGACCCAGCGCGTCGGCCAACGCCACGCGCTCGCGCACCTTGGCGATGAAGACGTCCTCGTTGCGGATGACGAGGCCCGGCTCGTCCGCCCGGGTGGAGATCTGGTCGGTGTCCACCATCGCGAACAGCCCGTACGCCGGCTCCTCGCCGGGTGCGCTGATCCGGTAGAGGACCACCACCTGCTCGGCGGGGGTGTAACTGCCGTCGGCCTTGGCCTCGGCGAAACGGGCCACCGCGTCCGGCAGCGCGTCGAGGAACGACTTGCCCAGGCTCTGCGGAGCGCGGTGCGGCATCTCGATGCCGAGAGCACTGTGCGGGTTCGACTCGATGATCGCGGTGATCTCCGCGTCGTCGGCGAACTCGTCGTAGTTTTGCGCGCCGGTGCCGCCAGTGGTGACCCAGGCCCGGGTGATCGGATGCACGACCGTCATGCCCACTGACGCTACCGGCGACGGTGTCGCCGCCGACGGGGACCCGCAGGGCGTCCACCAGATGAAAGCCCCGGGTCGGGCCCGGGTGGGTCAGCCGGCGCGGTCGGAGGTGCCCCGGCGGTGCTTACCCGCGCTCACCGGCCCACCGTTGCCACGCCGGCCGGTACCGATCGGCCCGGCGTTCAGGGCGCGGCGGGGCGACACGGGCGGCCCCGGCACGGGGCGGTCGGGGGGAGGCGTCGGAACGGGCCGCGGGCTCAGCGGCGGCGTCGGCACCGGGCGCGGAGGAGCCGGCGCCGGCGGCGGGGGCGCCGGTTCGGCAGGTGCCGCCCCCGACGGCAGCAGCGCCGGCACATCGGTCGACACGGCGTCGACGGGTGACGGCGACGCGCCGACGGACGTGGGCGGGGTGAGCCGGGAGGTCACCGGGACCCGCGCCACGCCCACCACGATGGGCGGCGCGAGCAGATCCACCAGGTGGGCGGGTAGGTCCGGGCGGACCGTCGGCCAGCGGGAGTCGTCAACGGACCAGTAGTCCGCGCCGGGAGTCTCGATCACCCCCTGCCGGGTCAACTGATCATCACCGGACGCGCGGTGCTTGGCCATCTGGTATTGCCTCCACGAACTGCGGCGTGCGGCCCTGCGGGTCGCTGCGGCGGACACCGAGGGAAACGACGCCGCCCGCCTCCCGGTGACGCCACGATCGTCCGCCGACCTCGGCGCCGCACCCGGCGTCCGACACGAAACGCCCCCGTCCGCTCAGCTGACAAGCACGGACGGGGGCGCGGTGGTCGTCGCTCAGTCGAAGATCGGGCCCTGCTCGCGGGTGCGCTTGAGCTCGTAGAAGCCCGGGGTGCCGGCGACCAGCAGCACGCCGTCCCAGAGTCGGCCGGCGGCCTCCCCCTTCGGAGCCGGAGTGATCACCGGGCCGAAGAACGCGACAGGGGCGCCGTCCGGGCCGGGCGCGTGCACGACCGGAGTGCCCACGTCCTGCCCGACCGGGCGCATGCCCGCCTCGTGGCTGGCCCGCAGCGCCTCGTCGTAGTCGGTGCTGTCCGCGGCCGCGGCCAGCGCCGGGTCGAGGCCGGCCTCGGTGAGCGCGGCGACGTACAGCTCCGGACCCCGCTCCTGCTTGTGCAGGTGGATCCGGGTGCCGAGCGCGGTGTACAGCGGGCGCAGCACCTCGTTGCCGTGGCGCTGCTCGGCGGCGATGCAGACCCGCACCGGGCCCCACGCGGTCTTCAGGAACTCCTTGTAGTCCTCGGTCAGCCCGTCCCGGCCATCGTTGAGCACGGCCAGGCTCATCACGTGGAAGCGGATGTCCACGTCCCGGACCTGCTCGACCTCGAGCAGCCAACGGGAGGTGATCCACGCCCACGGGCAGGCCGGGTCGAACCACATGTCGGCGGTGACACGTTCGGTCACGGTGAGATCCCTTCGCGACGAGTGGCGCCGGCGTTCGGCGTCTCAGGGAATCTTCACCCCGCAGCGCGTCGACCGGCACGCGAATGAGAGCGTGACCTCGGCCACCGCGGGCTGCCCGTACATGGAAGACTCGAATCGGGCCAGCCGTCACGAGCGGTAGGCGAACGGGCGCCGCCGGGCGTACGGCGACATGTGGGATGGAGACGAACAGTGCCGGGAGTGCGCAACCTGACGCAGGTCGAGGCGACCGAGCGGGCACGCCTGCTCAACGTGACGGGGTATGACATCAGTCTGGACCTGTCCACCGCCGTGCTGGCGGCCGACGGTCGCACGTTCAGGTCGACGACCGCGGTTCGGTTCCGCTGCTCCGAACCGGGCGCGAGCACGTTCATCGAGTTGGCCGCCGAGTCGGTGCGCTCCGCGACGTTGAACGGCACGCCCGTCGACCTCTCCGACTGGTCGGCCGAGAAGGGCCTGACCCTGTCCGGGCTGGACAGCGACAACGTGCTGGTGGTCGAGGCCGACTTCGGTTACTCCAACAGCGGCCAGGGTCTGCACCGGACGGTCGACCCGGTGGACGGCGAGACGTACCTCTACAGCCAGTTCGAGACGGCCGACGCGCAGCGGGTGTTCGCCTGCTTCGACCAACCCGACCTGAAGAGCGTCTACACCTGGCACGTCACGGTGCCGGCGCACTGGCGGGCGGTGTCCAACATGCCCGTGCAGCGCGAGGAGCCGGCGGGTGAGGCGCTCAAGACGCTGCACTTCACCGAGTCGCCCCGGATGAGCACCTACATCACGGCGATGTGCGCCGGGCCGTACCACGAGGTGCGCGACGCTCACGACGGCATCGACCTGGGGGTGTTCTGCCGGGCGTCGATGGCACAGTACCTGGACTCCGACGACCTGTTCCTGATTACCAAGCAGGGTTTCGACTTCTTCCACGAGAAGTTCGGCGTGCGTTACCCGCTGCCGAAGTACGACCAGCTCTGGGTGCCCGACTTCAACGCCGGCGCGATGGAGAACTTCGGCTGCGTCACGCACGCCGAGTCGCACTACCTGTTCCGCTCGCAGGTCACCGACTTCGAGTACGAGCAGCGGGCCA
This sequence comes from Micromonospora sp. DT53, assembly GCF_049841535.1. Taxonomy (NCBI): domain Bacteria; kingdom Bacillati; phylum Actinomycetota; class Actinomycetes; order Micromonosporales; family Micromonosporaceae; genus Micromonospora; species Micromonospora sp. DT53. The sequence continues at coordinate 485,017 of NZ_JBNCKM010000006.1, read as the reverse complement.
ACACGATCCTGCACGAACTGGCCCACATGTGGTTCGGTGACCTGGTCACCATGCGCTGGTGGAACGACCTGTGGCTGAACGAGTCGTTCGCCGAGTGGGCCAGCCACTGGTGCAACACCAACGCGACCCGCTTCACCGAGGCGTGGACGACCTTCCTGTCCATCCGGAAGAACTGGGGCTACCGGCAGGACCAGCTCTCCTCCACCCACCCGGTCTACACCGAGATGCCGGACATGGAGGCCGTGGAGGTCAACTTCGACGGCATCACCTACGCCAAGGGCGCGAGCGTGCTCAAGCAGCTCGTCGCGTACGTGGGTGAGGAGCCGTTCGTGGCCGGGCTGCGGGCCTACTTCGGCAAGCACGCCTGGGGCAACGCCACCTTCGACGACCTGCTCACCGAGCTGGAGGCCGCATCCGGGCGGGAGCTGCGCAAGTTCGCCGCGCAGTGGTTGGAGACCGCGCAGGTCAACACGCTGCGGCCGGAGGTGACCATCGGCGCGGACGGCACGTACGAGCAGGTGCTGGTGCGGCAGGAGGCGCCGGCGGCGTACCCGACGCTGCGGACGCACCGGATCGGCGTGGGCCTGTACGACCTGACCGACGGGCGGCTGGTCCGTCGTGAGCGGTACGAGGTGGACGTGACCGGCGAGCACACGGATCTCGCCCCGCTGCGTGGCGTCCGGGCGGCCGATGTGTTGCTGCTCAACGACGACGACCTCAGCTACACCAAGCTGCGCCTCGACGACCGTTCGATGGCGAACGTGGTGCAGCACATCGGTGGCTTCGACTCGTCGCTGGCCCGCGCCCTCTGCTGGACCGCCGCCTGGGACATGATCCGCGACGCCGAGCTGTCCGCCCGCGACTACGTGGCGCTGACGCTGAGCGGGCTGCCCGCGGAGACCGACATCAACCTCGTCACCGCCACCCTGCGGCAGGCGACCACCGCGCTCACCCTGTACGCCGACCCGGCCTGGGCGCCGACCGGCTGGGCCGACCTGGCCCGTACCGCCCGCGACGCGCTCGCCGCCGCCGAGCCCGGCAGTGGGTTCCAGTTGGCCTGGGCCCGTGCGTTCACGTCGGCGGTGCGCTCCGAGGAAGACCTGGCGACGCTGCGCGGTTGGCTGGACGGCACCGGGATCCCGGCCGGGCTGACCGTCGACACCGAGCTGCGCTGGTCGGTCCTCGCCGCGCTGGTGGCCAACGGTGCCGCCGGCACCGCCGAGATCGAGGCGGAGCTGAGCAGCGACCGCACGGCCAGCGGTGAGCGGGAGGCCGCGTACGCGCACGCGTTGATGCCGACGGCCGAGAACAAGGCCGCCGTGTGGGCCCTGCTCACCGGCCCGGACGCGCTGCCCAACTGGCGGCACCGGGCGCTGTTGCAGGGCTTCGCCCACCCGGCGCAGGTGGAGCTTGTCGCCCCGTACCGGGAGCGGTACTTCGCGGCGGTCGGGCAGGTGTGGGCCACTCGGGACAGCGAGCCGGCGCAGGAGTTCGCCCAGCTGGCGTACCCGACCTACCTGGTGGAGGACGACACGGTGGCGGCCACCGACGCGTGGCTGGCCGGTGACGGGCTTCCCGCCCCGCTGCGTCGGCTGGTGGCCGAGGGCCGCGACGGCGTGGTGCGGGCGCTGAAGGCCCGCGCGAAGGACGCCCAGAGCGCCTGAGCAGCTTGTTCGGGGCCGGCGTGGGTATGAGCCCACGCCGGCCCTGGACGTTATCGTGGCGAGAGGAGGTGGACGTGATGGCACAGCCAACCGACGAGTGGCGGCCCCATGCGCGCGCGTGGCGCGAGCAGGACCTGTTCGACCTTCCCGAGAATGGGAACCGCTACGAGATCATCGACGGGAGCCTGCACGTGACCCCACCGGCCGACGACGATCACCACGAACTGGCCGACAGCATTCGGACGGCCATCGGGGCTGCGGCACCAGTTGGTTGGCGGATCATTCGTGAGATCGGGCTGGCGCTGCCGTCGGGAAACCTGATTCCGGATGTGACGGTGCTGAAGCCAAACACCCCACGTGGTGTGCGTTGGCATCAACCGCAGGGCGTCAGTCTCGTTGTCGAAGTGGAGTCGCCGACGAGCCGCCGGCATGACCGCTTCACCAAACCCGGTCTCTACGCCGAAGCGGGGATTCCGCATTACTGGCGGGTGGAGCGGGGCGACTTCGGCCCGATCATCTACCGCTACCGCCTCATCAAGGACGTGCACTACGACCTGGTCGGCACCATCGGTCCGGACGACGCGGTGACCGTGGACGAGCCGTGGACGATGAGGTTGGATCCGAGCGCCTGGCCGCGCTGAGACACACAGACAGACCGAAGCCCGGCCCGCTTGCAGCGGGCCGGGCTTCGTCGTGTGTGTGGGTCAGCCCTTGCCGGCGTGGCTGGAGAGCTGGTCGAGGCCGTTGATGATGCCGCCGGCCAGGTCACCGCCGCTGAACGCGCCGACCATGGAGAGCGCGGCCAGCTTGGCGTACGTGTCGGGGATGCGCTTACGGGCGTACCGCCCGGTGATGATCTCCAGCTGGCGCTGGTTGGGCGACACGGCGATCAGCACCGACTTGTCGGGCTCGGCGAGCTGACGGTGCAGCCGCTGGGCGTGCTCGCGGATCGGCTCGTCGAGACCGCCGACGAAGATCGAGAAGACCAGGCCGGTGCCCTGGTCGGCCAGGCGCAGGGCCTCGTCGATGCGCAGCAGCTGGCGGGTCGAGAAGGGCCCGTCGAGCACCTCGGGCGGATTTTCCGACCCGGCCTGCTTCTCACCAACGGTCACTTGCGCCTCCGGTTCCACCGGCCGGCGCCTCGACGCTGGCCTGCTCAAGCTTGTGGCTGGTCAGCGCGGGCGCCTGCGCCCCCGCCGTCAGCGCGGTGCCGGCCGAGTCGGCCAGCTGCTCCGGGCGGCCCAGGAACCAGACCGGAGTGAAGTCGAAGGGCCGGCCCGGACGGTAGCGCTTGGCGCCACCGCCACCGCCGGTGGCACCCCCGCGGCTACCGGCGTACGACAGGCCGGCGATGACCAGCACCGCGGCCAACGGGATGCCGACGAAGACCAGCAACGTCTCGGTAACAGACAATCCCAACGCCCCCAGGCGGAAGAAGGACGACCTTGAACAACCGGGTCGGGTGGACGATCACGCTGCCGACCGCCCGACTCCGTCGCCATTCACGTTAGCGGAGTCGACGGCCCGCCAGATTGCGGGGTGCCGATCCCATCCGTCACTGGAGTTCTCCAGTTGCGCAGCGGTAGCGATTAGCCGCGCGTCGTCGCCGTACCGGCCGGTGAGCAGCACTCCGACGGGCAGGCCGTCGGTCGTGGTGCCCAGCGGCAGGGAGACGGAGGGATCGCCTGTGACGTTGAAGATGGCGCAGTAGGGCGAGAACCGGCGTTGCCTGTCGAAGTCGGCGGCCGGGTCCGCGTCGGCGGTGAACCAGCCGACGGGCGCCTGCGGGGTGGCCAGGGTGGGACAGAGGAGCAGATCGCAGCCGGCGGTGCGGCGGGCGCCGAGGCGCACCTGCGCCTGCAACTCGCCGAGGGTGGCGGCCAGGGTGCCGGCGGAGACCTCGGCGCCCCGGGCCCGAAGCAGCCGGGTCAACGGCAGCAGCTGGGCCTCCCGCTGCGGCGGCACCGGGGCGAGCGCCAGCACGTACCAGAGGATCTCGAACAGCGGCCACGCCGCCGGCCCGAGCGGCGGCGGCACCTCGACCACGTCGTGGCCGGCCGCCGTGAGCAGCGCGGCGGCCCGGTCCACGGCGGCCACGCAGTCGGGGTGCACCGGTTCGTCGGCGAGCATCGGCGTGGTGAATCGGCCGATCCGCAGCGGGCCGGGCTCGGCCCGGCGCGCGGCGGCCAGATAGCCGCCGGGCGGCGCGGCCGGCGGCAGGTACGGCTCACCGGGGACCGGGACGGCCATGACGTCGAGCAGCGCGGCGACGTCGGTGACCGTGCGCCCGAGCGGGCCACTGGTGGGCAGGCCGAACGCGCCGGAGCCGATCGGCCCGCCGGAGACGAGGCCCCGACTGGGCTTGTAGCCGACCAGGCCGCAGAGCGACGCCGGGATGCGCAGCGACCCACCGCCGTCGGACCCCTGGGCGACCGGGACGAGCCCGGCCGCGACCGCCGCCGCCGCGCCGCCGCTGGAACCGCCAGCGGTGTACGCCAGCTGCCACGGGTTGCGGGCCGGCGGCGCGACCAGGCCCTCCGAGTAGAGCGAGCAGCCCAGCTCGGAGGTGGTCGTCTTGCCCAGGCTGACCAGGCCGGCGGCCTTGATGAACCGGACCACGTCGGCGTCGACCGGCGGGACGAAGTCGAGAAAGGCGGCCGAACCGAAGGTGGTGCGGACCCCGGCGGTGAGTGTCAGGTCCTTGATCGCGGTCGGCACGCCGTGCAGCGGGCCACGCTGCTCGATCGGCACCGCGTCGGCGGCACGTGCGGCCTGCCGGGCGAGGTCCGGTGTGACGGTGACGAACGCGCCCACGGTGTCGCCGAGCGCCGCCACCCGGTTCAGGGAATGCTCGACCAGGTCGACGCTGGACAGTTCGCCGCGGGTCATCGCGGCGGCCTGCTCCAACGCGGTCAGGTCGTGCGGCTCGGCCATGCCCTCATCCTGCCTGCTGGGAGTGGCTGTCGGCGGGCCGACACGGCGTCGGCCTCTGCTGCGGCGCCGGTATCCGCCGACCCGCAGTATCGGCCGCGCCGCCAACCGCACCTCCCTGCCGTGCCCTTTGCTCTGCTTCAACGGACGCAACAGCAGGCGTCCGATTACCGGACACAGGGCGTTGCGTGGGGTGAAGCAGAGCAAAGGCAGCGGAACAGGGGTACGCCCTCAGCGCGGCCCGCGCAGGAAGCGCAGGGCGTTGGTGGACAGCAGCTTGTCCCGTTGGTCGTCGGTGAGGAAGTCAGCCGCGTGCACCACCGCGCCGGCCGGCCGTTCGCCCAGCGGGTACGGGTAGTCGCTGCCGACAAGCACCCGGTCCTCCCCCAGCGTGTCGACCAACAGCCGCAGGGCGGGCGGCGCGAAGACCACCGAGTCGACGCTGAACCGGTCGAGGTAGCTGCTGGGTGGGCCGACGGACGCGCCCCGGACCAGGTCGCCACGTCGGTGCCAGGCGTTGTCGGCGCGGCCGAGCCAGAACGGGAAGCTGCCGCCGCCGTGTGCGAAGCAGATCCGCAGCGTCTCCGGCACCCGGTCGAAGACGCCGCCGAGGATCATCGCCAGCACCGACAGGTGCGTCTCGGCGGGCATCCCGGTGAGCCAACGGGCCATCCAGCGGTCCAGGCGCGGCCCGCCCGGCATGTCCCACGGGTGGACGAAGACCGGTGCGCCCACCTCGGCGCAGTGCTGGAGGAAGGTGACCACGCCGGCGTCGTCCAGGTCGCGGTCGCCGACGTGGTTGCCGATCTCCACGCCCACGTGCCCGGCGGCGAGGCTGCGGTCCAACTCGGCGCAGGCGGCGTCCGGGTCCTGGAGCGGCACCTGGCAGAACGGCACCAGTCGGTCACCTCCGGCCGCGGTGACCTCCAGGGTCAGGTCGTTGAAGATCCGGGCGACCTTCACCGCCTGGTCGGCCGGTCGGTCGTAGCTGAAGAAGACCGGGGTGGGCGAGACCACCTGCACGGCCACACCGTCGGCGTCCATGTCGGCCAGTCGGCGCGACGCGTCCCAGCACTCGGCACCGACCGGGCGGAACTCCGTCTCCCCCACCATGATCATGGCCGCGCGCTCGGAATCGACCCGCAACCACGGCCAGCCGGACCCGCCGCACGCCGCGCCGAGGTCCGGCCACCCCTTGGGTACGACGTGCGTGTGCACGTCGACCACGCCTGCGGGCATCAGCCCTTGCCCGGGTGCAGGGTGCCGCAGTCGGCGCAGGTGCGCGCCCGCTCATCGGCGTAGAACGCCTGGAACACCGGGGGCAGGTCGGCGGCGATGTCGCGGACCTGCAACTCGACCTCGTGCACCTTGCTGCCGCACTCGGGGCAGTACCACTGGAACGTCTCCAGCGTCCCCTCCTCGCGGACCCGCTCGACGACGACGCCGATCGAGCCGGCCTCCGGCCGCTGCGGCGAGTGCGGGGTGTTGCGCGGCAACATCCACATCTGCCCCTCGCGCACGTGCACCGTACGCGGCCCCTCCGGCGTCACCAGGTTGATGTGCATGTTGCCCTTGACCTGGTAGAAAAACTCCTCGTACGGGTCCACGTGGAAGTCCGTGCGCTGGTTGGGCCCGCCCACCACCATCACGATGAAGTCGTCCCCGCCGGGGAACATCTCCTTGTTGCCCACCGGGGGCTTCAACAGGTGCTGGTTGTCGGCGATCCAGCCCGGAAAGCTGAACGGCTCGGCGATCTCACTCACGACTGACCTCCCAAGGGAAGAAGGGCCACGGCCTGGATTTCGATGAGCAGGTGCGGGTGCGGCAGTTGGTGCACCGCCACCGTCGTGCGGGTCGGCCCGGAGGCGTCGAAGAACTCGGCCCAGACCTCGTTGTAACCACCGAAGTCGTTCATGTTGACCAGGTACGTCGTCACCTGCACGAGGTCGGCGAGGTCCGCGCCGACCGACCGCAGCAGGTCCCGCACGTTCTCGATGACGGCCCGCGTCTGCACCCGGACGTCGAGGTTCGTCGTCCCGAATTCGTCGACCGACACACCGGCGAACGTGTTGTCCGGCCGCCGCGACGACGTACCCGACACGAAGACGAACCCACCCGCAACCTTGACGTGCGGAAAGGCCCCACGCGGCACGGCCTTGCCAGCCACCACCCGAGCGGTCACGACGAAGCCCGCAGCGACGCCGTGCCGAGCTTCTCCACGACGGCACGGACATGGGCACCGGGACGCAGCGGCACCGCCGCGGTGGCCGCGCCGGCCAGGAAGACCCAGCCGGACTCCAACCGCACCCCGTGCCGTCCCGCCAGCCGGATGCCCTCGTCGAGCGCCCGGCGCGGATCACCGAGGATCGCCGCCGTCGAGCCGACCTGCGCCACCCGCCCGTCGACCTCCAGCAGCACGCCCAGGTTGTCCAGCCCGGCCGGCACCGGCGACCACGGCCCGATCACGAAGGCGGCGGCCGAGGTGTTGTCCGCGATCACGTCCGGCAGCGAGAAGCGGAAGTCCGCGTACCGGGAGTCGATCAACTCGATGGCCGGGGCGACCGCGCGAACCGCCGTGGCGAAGTCACCGACCGGCTCGCCCGGCTCGGGCAGCCGATCCAACAGGAACGCCACCTCCGGCTCGACCCGGGGATGGATGTACGAGGCCGCGTCCACGGCACCGCCGTCGGGCACCCGCATCGCGTTGGTGAGCCGCCCCCAGATCACCTCGTCCACGCCGACCTGGGCCATCTTCGCCCTGCTGGTCAGCCCCATCTTCAACCCGATCAGCCGCTCACCGGCGTTCAGCCGGCGTTGCAGCAGCGCGGCCTGCACGGCGTACGCGGTGTCCACGTCGAGGCCGGTCTCGGCGGCGAGCTGCGGGATCGCGGTGGCCGTGTCGGCCGCCGCGCCCAGCTTGTCGGCGATCCCCGTGATGTCCACGCCGATCATGCTGCGCCACCCTTCGTTCCCGGCTGCGGGGCTCGCAACCCCGGCTCGCTCCTCGCGCTGACGGCCTCCTGGTCGGCCAGGTCGAGTGCCACGTCCACGATCATGTCCTCCTGGCCGCCGACCATCCGGCGACGGCCCAGCTCGACCAGGATCGACCGGACGTCCACGCCGTACTTCGTGGAGGCCCGTTCGGCGTGCCGCAGGAAGCTGGAGTAGACCCCGGCGTAGCCCAGGGAAAGCGTCTCCCGGTCCACCTGGACCGGCCGGTCCTGGAGCGGGCGGACGATGTCGTCGGCGGCGTCCATCAGCGCGAACACGTCGCAGCCGTGCTTCCAGCCGTGCAGCTCGGCGACCGCGACGAAGACCTCCAGCGGGGCGTTGCCGGCGCCCGCGCCCATGCCGGCGAGGGAGGCGTCGACGCGGACGGTCCGGCCGTGCGCCGCGTCGGGGCCGGCCGGGCCGGAGCCGGTGACCCGGCCGTGCTCGACGGCGAGCACGCTGTTGGCCACCCCGAGCGACAGGTTGTGGTGGGCGTGGATGCCGATCTGCGTGTCCGGGGCGAGGACCTGCCGGTACGCGTCGACCCGCTGCGCCACGTCGGACATCAGCAGCCGGCCGCCGGAGTCGGTGACGTAGACGCAGTGCGCCCCGTACGACTCCATGAGCTTGGCCTGCCCGGCCAGCCCAGCCGGATCGTTCATGTGCGACATCATCAGGAACCCGGCCACGTCCATGCCGTTCTCCCGGGCCCAGGAGATGTGCTGGGCGGAGATGTCCGCCTCCGTGCAGTGGGTGGCGATCCGGACGCTTGTCACCCCGAGCGCCTTCGCGGCCTTCAGGTCGGCGATGGTGCCGATGCCCGGCAGCAGCAGGGTGGTCAGCTTCGCCGTGGTCAGCACCTCCGCCGCCGCGGAGATCCACTCGGCGTCGCTGGCGGCGCCGTGGCCGTAGTTGACGCTGGAACCGGCGAGCCCGTCGCCGTGCGCCACCTCGATCGCGGCCACCCCGGCGGCGTCCAGCGCGGCGGCGATGGTGCGTACGTGGTCGACTGTGTACTGGTGGGCGATGGCGTGCATGCCGTCGCGCAGCGTCACGTCCTGGATGTACAGGTCGGTCATCGCGCGGCCACCTCCGAGGAACGCCTGGCGACCAACCGCTCCGCGGTGCGCAGCGCGGCGGAGGTCATGATGTCCAGGTTCCCGGCGTACGCGGGCAGGTAGTGCCCGGCGCCGGAGACCTCCAGAAAGACCGACACCTGCAGGGCGGTGAGCCGCCGCCCGAGCGTCGGCAGGTACGCCTGCACCCGGTCGAACTGGACGTCCTGCTTGAGTCGGTAGCCGGGGACGTACTCCTGCACCGCCGCCACCATGTCCGTGACCGAGGCGGCGATGGCGTCGGTGTCGGCGTCGGCGTCCGGGCAGAGGCAGTAGACGGTGTCCCGCATCAGCAGCGGCGGGTCCGCCGGGTTCAGCACGATGATCGCCTTGCCCCGCTCGGCCCCGCCCACCACCTCGATGGCCCGGGCCGTGGTCTCGGTGAACTCGTCGATGTTGGCCCGGGTGCCCGGCCCGGCGGACTTCGACGCGATCGACGCGACGATCTCCCCGTACGCCACCGGGGTGACCCGGCGTACCGCGGCGACGATCGGCACGGTCGCCTGCCCGCCGCAGGTCACCATGTTGACGTTCGGCTCGTGCAGGTGCTCGTCCAGGTTGACCGGCGGCACCACGTACGGGCCGAGCGCGGCCGGGGTCAGGTCGATCACGGTCCGGCCGTGGGCGCGTAGCACCTCGTCGTGGCGGCGGTGCGCGCCGGCCGAGGTGGCGTCGAACACCAGCTCGACGTCGGCGAACTCGGGCATCGCCACGAGCCCGTCCACGCCGTCGGCGGTGGTGGCGACGCCGAGCCGGCGGGCGCGCGCCAGGCCGTCGGAGGCCGGGTCGATGCCGGCCATCGCCACCATGCGCAGGCTGTCACTGAGCCGCAACACCTTGATCATCAGGTCGGTGCCGATGTTTCCGGAACCGAGCACCGCCACGTTTGTGGTCACTGCGGCTGTTCCATCTTCCGTTCGCGACTGCGGGGCTCGCAAAACCGGCTCACTCCTCGCGCTCACTGGTCCACCTCGCTGAAGGATGTCCGCACCGAGCCGAGCCCGGAGATGCGGGCCTCGTACGCGGCGCCCGGGGTGACCGGCACCATCGGGCCGAGCGCCCCGGAGAGCACCACGTCGCCGGCGCGCAGCGGGTCGCCGGCGCGGGCGAGAGTGCCGGCCAGCCACTGCAGGGCGTGCAGCGGGTTGCCCAGGCAGGCAGCGCCCGCGCCGACCGAGACCGGCTCGCCGGCATGTTCCAGCACCATTCCGCACAGACGCAGGTCCACGTCGGCGAGCCGGCGCGGCGTGGTGCCGAGCACGAAGAGGCCGCTGGAGGCGTTGTCGGCGACGGTGTCCACGATGGAGATGTCCCAGGCGGCGATCCGGGAGTCGACGATCTCGATCGCCGGCAGCACATGGTCGACCGCGCGGATCAGGTCGACAGTGGTGAGCTGCGGGTTCGGGAGATCCTTGTCGAGCACGAAGGCGATCTCCGCCTCGACGCGCGGCTGGAGCAGACGGTCGATGGGCACCTCGACCCCGTCGCCGACCGCCATGGCGTCGGTCAGCATGCCGAAGTCCGGCTGGAACACCCCGAAGGTCTCCTGCACGGCCCGGGAGGTCAACCCGATCTTCGCGCCAACCCGGCGTTCGCCGCGGCCCTGCCAGGCCCGGGCCTGGAGCTGCTGCACACGGTACGCGGCCTCGACGTCGCCCTCCGGCAGCAGCCGGCCCCGAAGCGGCGCGCACGGCTTGCCGGTGCTGCGGGCGTCGGCCAACTCCCGGTTGGCGGCCTCGATGTCAGCTTCCATGCCCGCTCCCTCGCTACGGCTCACGACAGGTCCACGCAGACGTTTGTGAGTTCTGAGTAGAAGTTCAGCGAGTGCACGCCGCCCTCGCGACCGATCCCGGACGCCTTCACCCCGCCGAACGGGGTACGCAGGTCACGCAGGAACCACGTGTTGACCCAGACGATGCCGGCGTCGAGCCGGGCGCCGGCCCGGTGCGCGACGCCCACGTCCCGGGTCCACACGGTCGCCGCCAGGCCGTACTCGGTGCCGTTGGCGAGGGCGTACGCCTCGTCCTCGGTGTCGAACGGCGCCACGTGCACCACCGGGCCGAAGATCTCCTCCCGGTTGGTGCGGGCGTCCGGGCCGAGCCCGGTGAGCACTGTCGGCTGCACGTACGACCCGCCGTCGCGGGTGTCGCCGAAGGTGGGCGTGCCGCCGCCGGTGAGCACCTCGGCGCCCTCGGACCGGGCCAGCTCGTACGCACCGAGCACCTTCGCCCGGTGCTGGTGGGAGATCAGCGGCATGGTGGCGGTGGCCTCGTCGGTCGGCCAGCCGTACGCCAGCTCACCGGCCCGCTTGGCCAGCCGGGCGGTGAACTCCTCGAAGACCGGGCGCTGCACGTAGATGCGCTCGGTGCACAGGCACACCTGACCACCGTTGGTGAAGCTGGACCGCACCGAACCGGCCACCGCGGCGTCCAGGTCGGCGTCGGCGAAGACCAGGCCGGCGTTCTTGCCGCCGAGTTCGAAGCTCACCGCCTTCACCCCGTCGGCGGCGGCCCGCATGATCGCGCCGCCGGTGGCCGACTCGCCGGTGAAGGTGATCGCGTCGACGCCCGGGTGGCGGGTGAGGAACTCGCCCGCCGAGTCCGGCCCGAAGCCGTGCACCAGGTTGAACACCCCGGCCGGTACGCCGGCGGCGGCCATCACCTCGGCGAGCACCGTCGCCGACGCGGGAGTCTCCTCACTGGGCTTGACCACGACGGCGTTGCCGCAGGCAAGCGCCGGAGCCACCTTCCAGGTGAGTAGCAACAGCGGCAGGTTCCACGGCACGATGACCGCGACCACGCCGACCGGCTTGCGCAGCGCGTAGTTGAGCGCCCGGCCGCCGGTCGGGGTGACAGTCGTGAACGACTCGGTGGGGGCGGTCGCCACGATCTCCGCGAACGCCCGGAAGTTCGCCGCGCCGCGCGGAATGTCAAGCGTGCGGGCCTGGGCGATGGACTTGCCGGTGTCGGCGACCTCGGCGGTGACCAGGTCGTCGAAGCGGCGCTCCAGCTCGTCGGCGACGCGGCGCAGCACCTCGGCGCGCTCGCGCTCCCCCATCCGGCCCCACGGCCCCCGCAGCGCCGCCCGGGCGGCGGCCACCGCGTCGTCCACAGTGGACCTCGACGCCTTGGCCACCTCGAAGACCTGCTCCCCGGTGACCGGGCTGGCCTTGGCGAACGTCGTGGCGCCGTCGACGAACTCGCCGGCCACGAAGTTTCGCAACCGGTGCGGACCGGCCGGGGCGTGACCGGCCATCAGTCGCGGATCCCAGTTGCCGGTCATGCCTGCCTCCCTCGGCTCAGTGCCGCGCCGATCGCGCCGGCCAGCAGCAGCGCGGCCCCACCGACGACCGCCCCGAGCACCCGGTGCTGTCGGCGCACCCGGCGGCGCACCTCCGCGTACGGGGTGGTGGAGAACGACACCAGCTCGTACTGGGAAACGTACCGGCCGGGCAGGGCCCGCTCCAGTGCGTGCTCCACCCGCCGTCGGGTCTGGAAGACCGGGGAGGCGACCTTGTCCCGCATCTCCACGAAGTTGGTGAGCGCCATCGTCGCGATGGCCTCGGCGTTCTCCTGCCGACGGCGCTGGAACAGCGGCAGCGCCGCCAACCAGTCGTCGGCGCACTCGTCCAGGCAGCGGTCCAGCTCCACCACGTCCTCGAAGGCGCAGTTGGCGCCCTGGCCGTAGAACGGCACGATGGCGTGCGCCGCGTCGCCGAGCAGGCCGACCTTGCCGAAGACCTGCCAGGGGGCGCAGCGCACCGTGCCGAGCACGCCCACCGGGTTGTGCTGGTAGTCGTCGACCAGGTTCGGGGCCAGCGGGACCACGTCCGGGTAGTGCTCGGTGAAGTGCCGTTCGATCTCCGCCGGGCTGGTCAGCGAGGCGAAGCTGCCGGCACCGTCGTTGGGCCAGAACAGCGTGCAGGTGAAGGAGCGGTCCGGGTTCGGCAGCGCGATCATCATCGAGGTGCCGCGCGGCCAGATGTGCAGCGCGTCCTCCTCCAGGGCGAAGTCCCCGCCCAGCGCCGGAATCGTCAGCTCCTTGTAGCCGTAGTCGAGGAAGTCCACGCTCTCGTCGAGCAGCCCGTACGCCAGCAGTTGCCCGCGCACCGCGGAGCCGGCGCCGTCGGCACCGAGCACTACCGACGCCTTCGCCGCGACCGGGCCCTGCGGGGTCTCGAAGCTCAGGGCGCCGTCGGTCGGGTCGAGCCCGACCAGCCGGTGGTCGAAGACGACCCGCACCCCGGGCAACGCGGCGGCCTCGTCCAGCAGGGCGTTGTTCAGCGCACCCCGGCTGATCGAGTTGATCGCCCGGTCACCGGCCGCGCTGTACGACTGGAACTGCTGCTCGCCCTCGACCGGGTGGATCATCCGGCCGCGCATCGGCAGCGCGTCGGTCATCACCTGCTCGGCCAGCCCGATCCGGCGCAACGCGTCCAGGCCGCGCTCGGAGAGCGCCAGGTTGATCGAGCGACCCCGCTCGGCGGTACCGCTGCGCGGGTCGGAGCGACGCTCGTAGAGGGCCACCGGGTAACCACGCCGGGCCAGGAAGCAGGCCGCCAGACAGCCGGCCAGCCCGGCGCCGATGATCGCGACCTCGTCGCGCCGAGCGGTCATGCGGCCACCTGCCCCACGGTCGCGGCCAGCGCCGCAGCGGCCCGCCAGCAGTCGAGGTAGGTGGAGTACAGCGGCACCGGGGCGAACCGGACGACGTCCGGTTCGCGGGCGTCGGCGATGACCCCGTGTTCGTACCGTAGGCGTTTGGTCAGCTCGGCGGCGCTGCCGGAACCGATGCGCACGGAGAGCTGGCAGCCCCGGCGGGCCGGGTCGCGCGGGGTGACCACCCGCAGCGGCCGGCCGACTGTCACCTCGTCGAGCAGCGACTCCAGCCAGCCGGTGAGGCGCTGGCTGCGGGCGCGCAGCGCGGTCATCCCCACCGCGTCGAACAACTCCAGCGAGGTACGCACCGGACCCATCGCGAAGATCGGCGGGTTGGAGATCTGCCAGGCCTCCACAGTGGCCGGTGGCCGGGACACCGGCGTCATCTCGAACCGGGTCGCCGCCGCAGTGCTCCACCACCCCTCGAAACGGGGCAGGTCCCCGTCGCCGAGGTGCCGCTCGTGCACGAAGACGCCGGCCAGGGCACCCGGGCCGGAGTTCAGGTACTTGTAGGAGCACCACGCGGCGAAGTCGACGTCCCAGTCGTGCAGGGCCAGCGGCACGTTGCCGACCGCGTGGGCCAGGTCCCAACCGACCACCGCGCCGGCGGCCCGGCCGGCGGCCGTGATCGCCGGGATGTCCAGCAGTTCGCCGGTGAGGTAGTTGACCCCGCCGAGCAGCAGCAGAGCCACCCGGTCGCCCTCGGCGGCCAGGTAGTCGGTCACGTCCTCGGTGCGCAGGGCGTCCTCACCGTCGCGCGGACGCAGCCGGACCACCGTGTCGTCCGGGTCCAGGCCGTGGAACCGCGCCTGGCTGCGCACCGCGTAGCTGTCCGAGGGGAACGCGGCGTCCTCGATGACGATGCGGGTGCGCGCGCCGGCCGGTCGGTAGAAACTCACCATCAGCAGGTGCAGGTTGACAGTGAGCGAGTTCATCACCACGGCCTCGGTGGGCCGGGCGCCGACCAGTCGGGCGGCCGGCCCGGTCAACAACTCGTGGTACGGCAGCCAGGCGCGCTCCGCCTCCAGGTGCCCCTCCACGCCGAGCCGCCCCCACGCGTCCAGGTCGGCCAGGAGTTCGTCGCGGGTGGCCCGAGGTTGCAGGCCGAGCGAGTTGCCGGCCAGGTACGCCGACTCCGGGTGGCCGCCACCGTCGGCCGGCGGCACGTGGAACAGGTGCCGGTGGCCCGGGTCGGCCTCGTCGCGGCGGTGCGCTTCGGCCTCGCCAGCGGCGAAGCCCAGCAGCTCAGCTTCTGGGGTCGTCATTGCTTCTTCTCGCTCTCCGGTCACATCGCGGTGCGGGCCGACCACAGCTCCGGGAAGACCACCCGGGCCATGCTGCGCTGCAACCACGCCAGGCCGGCAGAGCCTCCGCTGCCGACCTTGGCACCCATCGTCCGCTGCACCGCCTTGACATGGTTCCAACGCCAGTCGCCGAACTCCTCGGCGACAGCGCTCAGCGCCTCACCGAGCAGTCGCAGGTGGTTGTCTGGGCCGCCGTCGTCGTAGATCCGTACCCAGGCCGCCTCGACCGACGGCTGCGGGTCGTGTTCGACGGCCACGTCCCGGTCGAGCAGGTCGGCGGGGAGGTCGAAGCCGCGCCGGGCGAGCAGCGCGAGCACGTCGTCCCAGAGACTCGGGGTGGCCAGCGCGGCGCTCAGCGCGGCGTGCACCTCGGCCTGCCGGCGGAACGGGCGGATCAGCGTCGGGTCGCGCAGTCCGAGCAGGAACTCCAACTGCCGGTACATCGCCGACTGGAAGCCGGAGGCCTCGCCGAGCAGGTTGCGGAACCTGTTGAAGTCGGCCGGGCTCATCCAGCGCAGGCCCTGCCAGGCGGCGTTGAGCCCCTCCAGGTGCAGCTTCGCTCGGCCCAGCGGGGCCAACGCCTCCCAGATCTGGTCGGCGCGGATCAGCCGCTGGGTCTCCCGCAGCTCGTGGCAGGTCAACCCGAAGTACAGCTCCATGATCTGGCTGACCATCAGGAAGGACATCTCGCCCGGGTCGCTGCTGAGCGGGTGCTGCATCTTGTGCAGGGCGCTGGCCTGCACGTACGCGTCGTACGGCACCATGTCGGCGAACTCCAGGGTCGGCTCGCCACCGGTGCGCGCCGCCTGCTCGGCACGCTGTCCGGGGGTCACCGGCCGCACCGTGGCACGGCGGCTCGGCGCCCGCCGCTCCGTCTGATCCACCATCTCGTCTCCCTCCCCCGGACTAGCCGACGTCATGATCTCGCGGTCGGATCGGCCTGCGGAATGCCGGATCAACGGCTCTCACCGCCTTCTCCTGGCAAACCAAAGGCAACTAGGCGAAGTCGGTTCACGAAAGTAAGGTCTGAGCGTGGACGACATGGACTGGGCGCTGCTGCGCGAGTTGCAGGCCGACGCGCGGCTCTCCTTCAGCGAGTTGTCCCGGCGGGTGCACCTGTCACCACCGTCGGTCGCGGAGCGGGTCCGCCGACTGGAGGAGACCGGGGTCATCACCGGCTACCACGCCCATGTCGACCTGAGCCGCGCCGGCCGTAGCGTGGTCGCGCTGATCCGAATGTCCTGCTACGGCGCGCGATGCATCCTGCACGACCCGGCGGTGGCGGGCTGGCCGGAGATCCTGGAGATCCACCGGATCACCGGGGACGCGTGCAGCATGCTGAAGGTGGCAGCCGGCTCGATCGGCGCGTTCGAGGGGGTCATCGACCGTCTCGCCCCGTACGGCCAACCGTCGAGCACGATGGTCCTCTCCTCCCCGCTGAACTGGCACCCCGTCACCCCCCTCTCCGGCACTGGGCCGGTCCCGCGCCCGCGCTGACTCCCACACCCTGCGGGTTTGCCCCTGCGCCAGCGGGAAAGCAGCGCCCGTGCCCAGGGGAGGGTTCCGGCGGTCGTCGCCGGTTGGGGGGAAATCATGCAGGGAATCCGCACGATCAACCGCGCGCTCTCGTCCGTACTGACACTCGTCGGGCTGGTTGGGGCGTTCGTCCTGTTGTCGGTCGCACCGGCGCGGGCTGGCGAGAACGTCTTCGTCGAGGTGGCACCGAACAGCGCCCAGGCCGGTAGCCGGGTCAGCATCAAGGCGAGCTGCGACAACGACAACAACAACCGTCAGTCCAGCGTGCACTCCGACGCGTTCGGGCACGTGATGCTCAAACCGGACAAGGGCTTCCTGACCGGCCAGGTCACCATTGCCCGCGACAAGCCGGCCGGTGACTACCCGGTCGACCTGCAGTGTGAGAACGGCCAGACGTCGTCGACCACGCTGACCGTGCTGAACATGGCCTCACCCAGCAAGGGGCCGGCGACCGGTGGCGGCGGAATGGCCGGCGGTCGCGGCACCGGCTCGCTGCTGGTGCTCGGTGGCGTGGCCTTGGTGGCCACCGCGATCGTGCTCGGGATGGCCGGCGGCCGACGTCGACCGGAAGCCGGCTCCTGAGCCGGATCACCCATGACCCGCAGATCCGCGCGTGCGCGGCCGGACCGCCGCGCCCGCTTCCGAGCCGGGCCGGCGCTGCGCGCGTCCGGCCGGCTGGTGGCCCGCGTCTCCGGGCGACTGCGCCGGGTCGCCGGGCAGGCCGTGTCGGCAAGCGTCACCACCACCGATCCGGCCGTCCGCCCGCTGCCACCGCGGCGACCGGCCGGGCCACCGTCGACCCGACAGCGATTCGGTACGAGCCCCGGGTTGCCGGTGCTGGCCATCGCCGCGCTGATGGTGCTGATCGTGGCGATGCTCGGCGTCGAGCAGGTGACCGGAATGAGCCTGCTGCCGGACCGGCTCAGCGCCGGCCTGCGACCGCCACCGAAGAAGTTCCCGGTGCTGCCGGCCAGCCATCCGACAAGCCTCGCCATCGAGAAGATCGACCTGCGGGCGCCCGTACACGACGTGGGCATCGCCCCGGACGGCACGATCGCCGTGCCGGACGCGGCCCGCGCCCAGGAGGCCGGCTGGTACGACCAGGGACCCACCCCGGGCCAGTACGGCCCAGCCGTGATCGTCGGGCACGTCGACACCACGAGCGGGCCGGCCGTCTTCCACAAGATCCGCGAGCTGCGCTCCGGTGACGAGATCGAGGTCACGCGCACCGACCAGCGCGTGGCGGTCTTCGAGGTGAACTCGGTGGAGAAGTTCGACAAGGGTCGACTGCCGGTCGACGAGGTGTACGGCGACTTCAGCCGCCCGAGCCTCCGACTGATCACCTGTGGTGGCCAGTGGGTCGGCGGCGAGACCGGCTACGCGGACAACGTGGTGGTCTTCGCCTCGCTGGTCAAGGCGCGGTCCGGGTGAGGGCGGGCAGACCGGCAACTACGGGTCAGCTCTGGCCTGGGCTTGCCACGGGCAACCCTGCGGCCTTGGCACAGTCGAGCAGTCGCCGGTCGTAACTGACGAATGCGATGAGTGCCGTTCCAGACTCGTTGGTCAGCACCTGGGCGGTGGCAAGGTGGATGGCGTCGAGACTGCGCAGGGTCGGCTCGGCGAAGGCGAAGGCGGCGGCGGTGGCGCGGATGGTGCCGTCGATCTCCAGCCGGAACAGCCGTCCGACGGCCGACGGCACTCCGATCAACGCTTGCGGGGCTGATCGGCGCAACACTCTGGGCACTTCGACCTCGACGAGGGCGGAGGAAGCCAGCGGGACGTCTCCGTGGCTGTTGAGCCAGGAGACGAGGTCGGCGGTGCACGCCTCCTGGCGAACCAGCTTGATGACGGCGGCGGAGTCGAGATAGATCACCAGCGCTCCTCGTCCCGCATCTCGGCGAGCGTGGCAGCCACGTCCACATCCTCAGCCCCGAGCTTGGGTGGAAGCGGGACAGGGCCGCCGCCGCTTGGAGCGACGGCCCGCCCCGCCGCTACAAGTTTGGCCAGCGTCGACCTGTCGTCACTGACCGGAACCAGTCGGGCGACCGGATGCCCACGATCGGTGATCTCCACCGTCTCGCCGCCACTCACCCGAGCCAGGACCTGACTCGTGTTCTGGTTCAGCTCCCGAACCCCGATACGTTCCATGGCCATAGTGTAGAACCGGATGTTCTACGCGGCGAGCCTCTTTGCAGCGTCGACGTACTCGGCGAGCTGGGCGGCCCCGGTGAGCATGGCGAGGCCGCGCTCGGTGAGCCGTTGTCGCCACTGGCGCAGCGACGCGGCGAGCGGTTCGGCGCCGCCGGCGTCGCGCACTCGACGCAGCACGCCGGCGATGTGGTCGAGCCGATATCCGCCACGGCGCAACAGGTGGGCGAGTTCGGCGTCCCGGACGTCGTCGGGAAGGTAGATCCGGTAGTGGGTCACCGGATCACGTGTCGGCCGCAGCACCCCGGCCCGCTCCCATTTGCGCAACGTGGCCGGCTGCACACCGAGCCGGTGAGCCAGCACGCTGACCGAAACGGCTTTCCGGCCCTGCGGTTGTGGTTGCGTTCCGGCGAGCGTCGCCACCGCCGCCTCGACCGCGTCCAGGGTCTCCCGATCGCGCTGGAGCAGGGCATGGCTCTGGTCGATGGCGCGCAGGGCCGTGTCGATGTCGCCCCGGTTGACGGCCCGCATGATCTCGCCGCCGGCCGCATAGCCGTGGCCCGTGATCAGGGCCAGGTAGGCGCTCAGCGCCTTGACGTGCAGCTCGGTGAAGCGACGGTAGCCGTTCGGCGTGCGCTGGGCCGGAGGCAGGACGCCGTCTCGCTCGTAGTTACGCACGGCCTGTGCGGAGAGACCGTGGGCGCGCGCGAGATCGACCGGCCGGCGTACCCCTGGGTTTGAAGGTTTTTGGGTCGTCACCGCGCTCCATTGCTCGTAAGTCTCAATCGCAGGTTCAACGATACGGTTCACGGAATGGCATCTTTTCTCGACCTGCTGGCGGTATCCCCGGACCTGCTCGCGCTCGGCGAACCGACGCACGGTGAGTCCGCCTTCCTGCAGCTTCGCAACGAGGCCTTCCTGTCGCTGGCGGAGCATGGCTACCGCTCGATCGCCGTGGAGAGCGACCGGGCGGCCGGACTGATCGCCGACGAGTTCGTGCGGGGCGCCGCCGCCGTGACGCTCGACCGTGCGCTCGCCGAAGGGTTCAGCCACGGATTCGGGGCGGTCCCGGCGAACCGCGACCTCCTGCTTCTAATGCGGGAGTGGAACGCCGAACGGCCTGTCGCCCAGCGCCTGACGTTCCACGGCTTCGACGCCCCGATGGAGTTGGAGAGCGCCCCGAGCCCGCGCCGCCACCTCAACCAGGTCTGCCACTTCCTCGACCTGGACCGGTCGGCCGAGATCGACGAGCTGATCGGGGACGAGGCGCGATGGAGTGACACGGCCGCGATCTGGGAACCGGGCCGGTCGGTCGGGCGCTCGACCGACGCCCAGCGGCTGCGGGTGCTCGCCGACGACCTGGTGACCGAGTTGCACCTGCGGGCGCCGTGGAGGTCAGCGGGCTGGCAGGCGGCGTTCGTGCACGCCACGGCGGCGGTCGCGTTGCTGCGTTACCACGCCGCGGCCGCCGCACCACTGGCCCAGCAGGAACGCTTCGCCCGCCTGGCCGCGGTCCGGGACGCGCTGATGGCGGAGAACCTGCTCGCGATCCGAGCGGCCGAGGCGCACCGCGGGCCCACACTCGTCTTCGCGCACAACACGCACCTCCAGCGCCACCTGAGCACGATGACGCTGGCCGACACGGAGGTGTCCTGGGCCGGCGCCGGCGCGATCGTCGCGTCGCTGCTGGGCGACCGGTACGCGGTGATCGCCGGCAGCCTCGGCGCGAGCCCGGCGCTCGGCATCGGGCCACCCGCCCCCGACACCTACGAGGGCAGACTCCAACAGGAGAGCACCCTTCCCCGGTACCTGCCGGCGTCCGACATCGCAGCGGCCGAGCAGCGGACGCACGACTACCGCTACTTCCCGCTGGACCGCGCCACCATCGAACACGCCGACGCGGTCCTGCACGTCCCGACCGGTGTCGACACGGCAGTGCTCGCCGATCGGATCACCGCGTTGCCCGGCGTCGAGCAGGTCGTGGCGAGCGAGGAGGACGGATCACCCGAGGCGGCCTGGGGCGACCGGTTCTTCTTCGTCGGCCCGGACCGCCGCCAGCCGTTCGCCACGGTCGTCGAGCACGATGTGCCCGGCTTCGACGAGGCCGCGCAGCTTGACCGGCCCGGGGTGTTCCGCCTCAACCTGGACCTCGGTCGGGCCGAGTTCGAGCGGCTGTTCGGCTTCCCGCCCAAGGCATTCGAGGAGCACCGGCACGAATTCGACTTCGCCCGGCTGGACACCCTCGTGCCGCACCCGGGCTACGCGTTGTACGGCTTCGCCAGCGTCGTCATGCCCGGCCCGCAACTGCTGCCCGAGATCGACAGGCTACTCGCGATCGCGCACGGCCGAGCGGTCGACCGCCAGGAGCGCGCCACGCGCCGGGCGACCCAATCTGAACCCAAAGCCTGACCGCGTCCTGCGGACTCAGGCGGCCGCCTCGGGCTCCCGCAGGTCAAGCCAGTCGGCCCAGCGGGGGTCGGGAGCGCGGTGCCCGAGCACCCGCCAGGCGGTGCCCTTCGGGGCGGCCGGCAACGCGTGTAACCGCCACCCCATCTCGGCCGGGGTCTTGTCGCCCTTGGTGTGGTTGCACCGGGCGCACGCGGCGACCACGTTCTCCCAGGCGTGCCGGCCGCCCCGGCTGCGCGGAAAGACGTGGTCGATGGTCTCGGCCGGGCCCCGGCAGTAGGCGCACCGCCACCCGTCCCGGGCGAAGATCGCCCGCCGGGACAGCCCGACGTGGGTTCGGTACGGCACCCGGACGAAGCGCGTCAGCCGGACCACGGAGGGCACCGGTAGCGCGTCCCGGGCGCTGTGCAGGATGCCGTCGCCATCGGCGACGCAGACCGCCTTGGCGGAGAGGACGAGGATCGCGGCGCGACGCACCGACACGACACACAGCGGCTCGTAGGTGGCGTTGAGGACCAACGCGCCGGAGCCCACCATGGGTCGTATGTCAGGCATCGCGCTCACCCTCCCGGTTCAGCGGCTGCTGGGGACCGCCGCCGACCGGGGCCGGGCACAACGGCCCACACGGTCGACGCCGGGCCGATCACCGACGTCCGTTGCGCCAATAGTCCCTGATCGGACCCCGGATTGCACGTACTAATCCCTCATGGGGTATGAGGATCATCCGCATCCGGGCGGATCGCCGTCCCAGCGCAGCTACCGGTGGCCCCGGCGGTGGCCGGTTCATTCTCGGCGGCGGGTGTGCAACAGGCGCTTTCGGTGGCCTTCTCCAACTGGTCGGAGTCTGCCTTGACGGTGTAGACCTCCCAGGGCTCGTTACCGGGACCGCGTACCCACACCTTGTCCTGGAGGGCGTAGCAGCATTCGGTGCTGTTCTCCTCCAGGGTGATCAGACCGGAGTCGGTGAGGCGCTTGGTGGCCGCGTTGACGTCGTCGGTGCTGAACACCTCGACGCCCAGGTGGTCCATCACTGTGGGCTGGTCGGGCTCGCCTTCGAGCAGGACGAGCTTCAGCTGCGGGTTCTCAACGGCGAAGTTGGCGTAGCCGGGGCGGCGCTTGGCGGGCTCGACGCCGAACAGCTTGGAGTAGAAGGCGACGGAGCCTTCGAGGTCGGACACACGCAGGGCGAGCTGAACGCGGGACATGACTCTCCTTAGGGATCTAGCGGATGTGGTGGTTGGTCAGAGTCGCGCTCGTAGCGGACTTCGGCGCGGCAGGCCCGGCGACGACGGAACGGCTTGATCCTCATAGCCCCCTTGTCTAGATGCTTTTCGAAGCAGGGCCCACGTTGCACCCTGTTTTGAAATCTGTCAACCTAGAAGTATGTCGAAACAAGCTCTGCCGGTGGTGAACCTGGACGCGGTTACCTGCTGCGCTCCGATCGCGGTCCGCCCGATGGACACCAACCAGGCAGCAGCGGTCGCACCGATGTTCAAGGCCCTGGGCGACCCGGTCCGGCTGCGGCTGATGTCGATGATCGCTTCGGTGCCGGAGATGTGCGTCTGTGATCTGACCCCGGCGTTCGACCTGTCCGGGCCGACCATCTCCCACCACCTGAAGGTCTTACGCGAAGCGGGCATGGTCGACTCCGAGCGGCGCGGCACCTGGGTCTGGTACCGAGCCCGCCCGGATGCGTTCCGGCAACTCCGTGCGCTTCTGGACCTCTCCGCCAACTCTACAGAAGCCACCGCGTGAGCCTGCTGGCCCGTCGCGCGTCGGCGGAGTTCGCCGGTACGGCATTGCTCGTCGCCGCTGTCGTCGGTTCCGGTATCGCCGCCGCCCGCCTCTCACCAACCGACGTTGGGCTCCAACTCCTGGAGAATGCGATCGCCACCGCCTTGGCGCTGGGCGCGCTGATCCTGACCTTCGGGCCGGTATCGGGCGCGCACTTCAACCCGATCGTCTCCGCGGTCGATTGGTGGCTCGGCCGTCGCGCTGGCACCGGCCTGAGCGCCAGTGACCTCGCCGCCTACGTCGCTGCCCAGGTCTGCGGCGCGATTTCCGGGACTGTTCTGGCCAACCTGATGTTCGATCTACCAGCCGCTACGTGGTCCCGCACCGATCGCATCGGCGCGAACCTGTGGCTGGCCGAGGTCGTCGCCACCGCCGGCTTGGTCGTCCTGGTCTTCGCTCTCGCTCGCACCGGCCGCAGCAATGCGGCTCCGGCCGCTGTGGGTGCCTACATCGGTGCCGCCTACTGGTTCACCTCGTCCACATCATTCGCGAACCCCGCCGTCAGCATCGGCCGCGCCTTCACCGACACCTTCGCCGGAATCACCCCCACCTCCCTGCCCGGCTTCGTCTGCGCTCAACTCGTCGGCGGACTGGTCGCCATCGCCGCCATCGTCGTCTGGTACCCCAATGCGGGGAACGCCGCCGACGACGTGGTCGTAGCCCACCCCAGCCAGGAGGCAGAAGCACGATGACCGACAAGCCCAGCGTTCTCTTCGTCTGCGTCCACAACGCCGGCCGCTCCCAGATGGCCGCCGGCTGGCTGCGCCACCTCGCCAGCGACACGATCGAGGTCCGCTCGGCCGGCAGTGAACCCGCCGACCAGATCAACTCCGTCGCGGTCGAAGCCATGCGCGAAGTCGGCATCGACATCACCGAACAGACCCCGGCCCGGCTCACCTGGGACACCGCCCACGCCAGCGACGTCATCATCACCATGGGCTGCGGCGACGCTTGCCCCATCTTTCCCGGCAAGCGCTACGAAGACTGGAAGCTCACCGACCCAGCCGGCCAACCCCTCGACGTCGTCCGCCAGATCCGCGACGACATCAGAACGAGGATCACCGAACTGCTCGCCAGCATCCCAACAAACCGCTAAGCACGCAGGCCGAGTACGAACGGCTTCGCGCCGCGTTGGCCGGGAATGGCTGAACATACAGAGCCGGCGGGCCAGCCGGCCGGTGGGTCGGCGGCGGATGCTCGGGCCCCTTGCGGTACGAAGACATGGTGAGTGCCGCCAGCGTGACGCCCCTTGCCCTGTCCGACGCCGTTTCGGTGAGCTGTCAGGGCAGCACCTCCTGCGAGTGGATCTACCGCATCACCGGGTCCTCCTGGTTCGCCGAGGGAAGCTACTGGATCCTGCTCAAACCGCTTCGGGTGCTGCTGATCCTGGCGCTGGCGATGGTGGCCCGCTGGGCGCTGCACCGGACGATCAACCGGCTGGTGCGGACGACCACCGACGGTGCCGTGCCGACGATGCTGCGGCCGCTGCGCGAGCGGGTGCCCACCGCCGCGGTCGACCCGGCCGAGTTCGTCCCCGAGCGGCGACGGCAGCGGGCCGAGGCGATCGGGTCGGTGCTGCGGAGCCTGACCACCGCGTTCGTCTTCGGCATCGCGCTGCTGATGATCCTGCGCGAGTTCAGCTTCGACCTGGCGCCGCTGCTGGCCAGCGCGGGGATCGCCGGCGTCGCGCTGGGCTTCGGTGCGCAGAGCCTGGTGAAGGACCTGATTGCCGGCCTGTTCATGCTGATCGAGGACCAGTACGGCGTGGGTGACAACGTCGACCTGGGCGAGGCGATGGGCGTGGTCGAGTCGGTAGGTCTCCGGGTCACCACCGTGCGCGACGGCCGCGGCGTGCTCTGGTACATCCGCAACGGCGAGATCATCCGGGTGGGCAACAAGAGCCAGGGCTGGGCCCTCGTGGTGGTGGACCTGCCGATCGGTTTCAACAGCACCGAGGAGGCCACGGCGGTGCTCCGGACCGCGGCCGCCTCGGTCGCCATGGACCCGGAGCTGTCGCCGGAGATCGTGGAGGCGCCGGAGGTGCTGGGCGTCGAGCAGGTGACGGTGGACGGCGCGGTCATCCGCACCGTGGTGAAGACGAGCGCGGACGGGCAGTTCGCGGTGGGCCGGGAGTTGCGCCGGCGTCTCGCGGAGGCTCTGGAGAATTCGGGGATCACCGCGCAGATCGCGGCCAACCGCATCTATCCCGGTCTGTCGACCCGACCGTTGCCCGAAGGTGAGACTGGGCAGGGCGGCGCCACCTGATTCCGCGACACTGTCCTGTGATTCAGGGGTCGCGAGCCGCCCGGCCCCTCGGGTATCGTCCGTTCGTTCAGTCGGGGAGGCGACGAACGACCCGTTCGACCTAGCTAGTTGTCAGACGATCGGGCAGAATCCGGAGCACGCGTTCCCACCCAAGCGTGATCACATCCTCGCTGATCCGTAGATCTGACGAGAGCTTCCAGCCATGCCGCCACGAGCGGCCGAGCCGGGGCCGATGGAGGCGACGGTGCCTAACGAGCGACCTTCCGCGGAAGGCCCCGCCACGTTTCGCGAAGTGTTCGCCCAGCACGAGTTCCGGGCCGTGTTCGTGGCCGGCGCTCTCTCCTGGGTCGGCGACTATGTCGCGAAGGCCGCCGTCACCCTGCTCGTCTATCAGCAGACCCGGTCCGTCGCGCTCTCCGCGACCGCCTTCGCGGTCAGCTTCCTGCCCTGGCTGCTCGGCGGGCCCGTGCTCGCCGCACTCGCGGAGCGGCACCCGTACCGACGGGTGATGGTGGCGTGCGACCTCATCCGGATGGCGCTGATGCTGCTCATCGCCATTCCAGGCCTGCCGTACCAGGCGGTGCTGGTGCTCATCTTCGCCGCCACGTTGGCCAACCCGCCGAGCCAGGCGGCGAAGTCCGCGCTGATCCCGCAGTTGCTCACCGGGGACCGACTGGTGCTGGGCCTGTCGCTGAACAGCAGCGTCGGGCAGGCCGCCCAGGTCGTGGGGTACGTCTTCGGCGCCGCTGTCGCCGCGATCGACCCGGAGATGGCGCTGCTGTTCAACGCGATCACGTTCGGTCTCTCGGCGCTGCTGGTCCGCTTCGGGGTGCGCGGCCGTCCGGCGGTGGTGAACCCGGCGCACCGCAGTCACCTGCTACAGGAGACCCGACAGGGGTTCGGCATCGTCTTCCGTACACCTGTGTTGCGGGCCATCGCGGTGTTGGTGTTCAGCGCGATGCTCTTCTCGATCGTTCCCGAGGGTCTGGCCGCCGCCTGGGCCAACGAGGAGAGCCGCGGCGCGGTGAGCGCGGGCACCGCACAAGCAGCGATCATGGTGGCGAACCCTGTCGGTTTCATCCTCGGTGGGTTGCTGGTGAGTCGCCTGTTCGGGCCGGCTCAGCGACTGAAGCTGATGCGCCCGCTCGCGGTGGCCGCCCCGTTGATGCTCGTACCGGTGCTGCTCGACCCTCCGCCGCTGGTGGTCGCGCTGCTCGCCGCGCTCTGCGGGTTCGCGGTCGCCGGCATGATCCCGATGGCCAACGGGTTGTTCGTCCAGGCGCTGCCCAACGGCTTCCGGGCCCGCGCCTTCGGGGTGATGGCTACCGGCATCCAGGTCATCCAGGGTCTCGCGGTGCTGGCCACCGGGGTGCTCGCCGAGCGGTTCCCCATCCCGATCGTGGTGGGGGTGTGGAGTGCGGCCGGGGTGGTGCTGATGACGGTGGCCACGCTGCGCTGGCCGGACCGGCAGACGGTGGACGACGCGATCACCGCCGCCTCGCTGACCAACGCCGATCCGCCGCTCTCCGGGGCCGACGGGCCGGCCGACGACGGCACGGCGGGAGGCACGTCCGACCCGCATGCCGGCGACGGCCACCGCCGGCACGCGGTCACCTGACCCGTCGCGCCGACCTCGGCCGGGGCGGGCGCACGACATTCGGGGTCGTCGACCCGGCGTGATCCGACGCACGCCGTGCGGGTCGGGTCGGCGCCAGACGCACCTGGCAGGATGGAACTGTGACTTCCGCAGGTGAATCCGAGCGTCCCGGTGCCTCGATGACCCTCTTCGAAGCGGTCGGCGGGGAACCCACCTTCCGCAAGCTGGTCGACGAGTTCTACGCCGGCATCGCCACCGACCCCCTGCTGCGGCCCATGTACCCGGAGGAGGACCTGGGCCCGGCCGCGGACCGGATGACCCTGTTCCTGATGCAGTACTGGGGCGGGCCGAACACGTACTCCGCCCAGCGCGGGCACCCGCGGCTGCGGATGCGGCACGCGCCGTTCCGGATCGGCGCGGCCGAACGGGACGCCTGGCTGCGGAACATGCGCCGCGCCGTGGACCGGCTCGATCTTGAGCCGGAGATCGCCGGCACCCTCTGGGACTACCTGGAGCGGGCCGCGTACTTCATGGTCAACGTCGAGGACGACCCGACCAAGGGCGGCTGACCCGGCCGGCCCGACGCGGCGTCAGAGCAGCGCGCCCTCGTCGTGCAGCCAGTCCACGAAGCTGGTGGCGACCGCCGCCCCGCAGTCGAGCATCTCGACCAGGAGCGCGTCGTGGGTGCCAGCGCCGAGTGGCACCTGAAGCTCGGCGTAGATCGGTAGCTGACCGCGCTCGGTCGGGTCACCGATGTACGCCTTGCAGAACCGACGGGTGTGGTTCCACTCGTTGACCACCCGGTATGCCCGGTCGGCCCAGTCCGGCGGGACCGTGGCGTGCGGGCGTGCCCGCATGACCAGGATCTCGTCCTCCGGACCTTCGAGGGTGACCAGCACCGCGTGCCGCTCCCACATCGCCAGCAGGTTGCCGTCGCCATCGGCCAGGTAGCGCACGTCGAGCAGGTCGAGTGCGTCACAGACCCGGCGCAGACTCACCGGCTCGACGGTGGCGGGCATCTCGGTCAGCACTGGCCGCTCGTTGGACGGGCAGTCGTCCCCCGGCTGGCGAGGGCTGGGCGGCCCGATCCGGACCGCGCTATCGACTGTGATCCCGCTTCGGGTTTCCGGATCGCCGCCGTCGGCGGGACCGGGGCGCCATGACCACCACGGCATCGCTCGCGCACCTCACTCCCCAGCGGATCCAGTCGCCTACGGTGCGTTGGATCCGAGGATGGACGGTACCCGGACAGCCGGGTTGAAGCACCCCCCCAACGACCGCCCCTGACCAGAAGAATGAATCGGGGTCATCCGTTCGGATGAGCACTGAGGGGTGTCACGGCAAGATCCGTGGCCTTCTGCAACCAAGCCGCTCCGTGCGGTCCCACCAGGCCGACCCAACGACCGGCCACCCGTACCTGAACCGCGTTCCCGCCCTCGCCAGCCGCCGAGCCGTCGGCGGCGCCGAGGAAGCCCATCCGGACCACCCCCTGCACCAGCCGCTGCGACACCTCGACCGGCGCGGCGGGCGGCCCGTCCGGGGTGATCAGCACCGCCACGTGGTCGAGCAACGCGTCACGCAGGGCCCGCTGGCCCACGGCACGGCCGGCCACACCCTGCTCGCTCGCCGTCCGCAGGGTGCCCGCCGCCGCGTCCGCGATCCGTCGTAACTCGACAGCGGGCAGCGCCTCCACCTGGCGGCTCCGCGTCGGTGGCAGCGGCCACCGCCACTCGGCGTCCCGGCGGGTCGGCAGGGCCACGCCGCCGCGCTCCAGCTCGGCGAGCAGCTCCGCGGCTGCCACCGTGACGTCCTCGGCGGCACCGTCGGCCGGCCCACCGGCAACCGTGCGGACCACCAGAACCTGCCACGGCAGCCGGGCCCACAGCGCGACCCGGCCGGGTGCGCCGGCCGGGCGCAGCCGGACCGGGGCGACCGGATCCAGCCGGACCAGCCGGGCCAGGAAGACCCCCGCGTCCGCCACCCCGGCGACACCATGCGTGGACGCCGCCACCCCGCCAGGCCCAGCGGCGCCCGGCCGGGTCACGCCACACCGCCCTGCGGCGCGTACGTGAGCAGGAAGTCCCGTTCCTCGGTGGTGATCCGCCGGGGCACCTGGCGGGTCAGGTCGAACGGCACGAGCACCGAGCGGGCCCGACTGGCCAGCACCTCGCCGTCGTAGAGCTCGTAGGCGACGGTGAACCGAGAGGCCCGGATCTCCTCCACCCACAGCTCGATCCGCACGGTCGGCGCCGCCTCCGCGGTGGCCCGACCGAGCGCGTAGTCGACCGGGCGCAGGTAGTCGACCTCGTGACGGCGGATCACCACCCCGTCGGCGAACGAGCCGACCCCCCAGGCCCGGCCGCCGGCGAACATCAACGCGACCCGCGCCTCCTCGTACAGGGTGAGGAAGCGCGAGTTGTTGACGTGGCCGTACGCGTCCAGGTCGGACCAGCGCAGGGTGCAGTGGTAGACGAAGCGGTCAGACACCGTGTCGGCCGGTCAGTCGCGGGTCAGCTTGCGGTACGTCACCCGGTGCGGCCGGGCTGCCTCCGCGCCGAGGCGGTCGATCTTGTTCTTCTCGTACGCCTCGAAGTTGCCCTCGAACCAGAACCACTTGGCCGGGTCCTGGTCGTCGCCCTCCCAGGCCAGGATGTGCGTGGCGACGCGGTCCAGGAACATCCGGTCGTGCGAGATGACCACGGCGCAGCCGGGGAACTCCAGCAGGGCGTTCTCCAGGCTGGACAGCGTCTCCACGTCCAGGTCGTTCGTCGGCTCGTCGAGCAGGATGACGTTGCCGCCGATCTTCAGGGTCAGCGCCAGGTTGAGCCGGTTGCGCTCACCGCCGGAGAGCACCTTCGTCGGCTTCTGCTGGTCCGGGCCCTTGAAGCCGAACGCGGCGATGTACGCCCGGGACGGCATCTCGACCTTGCCCACCATCAGGTAGTCAAGCCCGTCGGAGACGACCTCCCAGACGGTCTTGTCGCCGTTGAGGCCCTCACGGTTCTGGTCGACGTACGACAGCGAGACCGTCTCGCCGACCCGCACCTTGCCGTCCGTCGGCTGCTCCAGCCCGACGATGGTCTTGAAGAGGGTGGTCTTGCCGACGCCGTTGGGGCCGATGATGCCGACGATGCCGTTACGCGGCAGCGAGAACGACAGGTCGTCGATGAGGATCCGGTCGCCGAAGCCCTTGGTGAGGTGGGCCGCCTCGATGACCGTGCTGCCCAGTCGCGGGCCCGGCGGAATCTGGATCTCCTCGAAGTCGAGCTTGCGGGTCTTCTCCGCCTCGTTGGCCATCTCGTCGTACCGGTCCAGGCGGGCCTTGGACTTGGTCTGGCGGGCCTTGGCGTTGGAGCGGACCCACTCCAGCTCCTCGGTGAGGCGCTTCTTCATCTTGGCGTCGCGGCGGCCCTCGACGGCCAGCCGGGAGGCCTTCTTCTCCAGGTAGGTGGAGTAGTTGCCTTCGTACCCGATCGCCCGGCCGCGGTCCAGCTCCAGGATCCAGCCGGCCACCTTGTCGAGGAAGTAGCGATCGTGGGTGATCGCCATGACGGTGCCGGCGTACTTCGCCAGGTGCTGCTCCAGCCAGGAGACGCTCTCCGCGTCCAGGTGGTTGGTGGGCTCGTCGAGCAGCAGCAGGTCGGGCGCCTCCAGCAGCAGCTTGCAGAGCGCGACCCGGCGACGCTCACCGCCGGAGAGCTGGGTCACGTCGGCGTCCGGCGGCGGGCAGCGCAGCGCGTCCATGGCCAGTTCGAGCTTGGAGTCGACGTCCCAGGCGTCGAGGTGGTCGAGCTCCTCCTGGAGCTTGCCCATCTCCTCCATCAGCTCGTCGGAGTAGTCGGTCGCCATCTGCTCGGCGATCTTGTTGAACCGCTCCAGCTTGGCCTTGGTCTCGGCGACCGCCTCCTCGACGTTGCCGAGCACGGTCTTGGCCTCGTTGAGCGGGGGCTCCTGGGCGAGCATGCCGACGGTGTAGCCGGGCATGAGTCGGGCCTCGCCGTTGCTCGGCTTGTCCAGCCCTGCCATGATCTTGAGGAGGCTGGACTTACCGGCGCCGTTCGGACCGAGCACACCGATCTTGGCCCCCGGCAGGAAGCTCAACGTGACGTTGTCGAGCACGACCTTGTCGCCGTGCGCCTTGCGCGCCTTTTCCAGGACGTAGATGTACTGGGCCACGGTGCGGGCTACCTCCGTCGGTTGCTGTCGCTGATCGGCTGCGCGGCGCGGGCTGCGAGGACCGCCCGCCGCCGCCGGCCGGGAGCCGGCCACGCGCACGCCATCGTCAATCCTGACAGGTACGGCGCGCTTCGCCCACATCACCCCGCCCCAGGAGTACGCGGGCGCGCCGCGTTGCCGAGCCTGGTATCACCCGCTAGCGTCCTCGGTATGACCAAAAAGATCGCCATCAGCGTGCCGGACGACGTGGCGGAGCGGCTGGCCGAGGAAGCCAACGTCTCCGCCTTCATCACCGACTCCGTCCGTCAGCGGATGGCTGGCGAGCGCACGCGGCGGGCACTTCGACAGGTGGGCTTCCAACTCACCGACGAGGGCCTCGCCGAGGCCGGCAGGAAGCTCGACGAGGCTCACGCGAAGATCACCCCGGAACTGCGGTCCAAGGCAGCCGCCCTGCTGGGCGAGGCCTCTCGCGGACGGATGGCCATTCGTGACTGATGCCGGCCTCGTCCTCGACACAGGCTGCCTCCTCGCCTACTCCGAAGGCATGGAAGCGGTCGGTGAGCAGATCGCGAAAGTCGCGGACAAGGGACAGGGCGTGATCGTCCCGGCGCTCTGCCTGGCAGCTGCGTACCGCCAGGTGACCAGCGACGGCTGGCCACTGCTCGACATCGTCGGCGATCTGGAGCAGGTCACGGTCACGCCCGTCGAGCACGACATGTGCGCCATTCTCGGCGGCTGGTCACGGACCCTCGGCGGCATGGACCTGGCCCAGGCCGCGATGGAGGCGGCTCGGGCGATCACGCCGATCATGACGGATCGGCGGGAGTTGCTCGGCGAGGTGCTGCCCAAGGAGTGGCCGATCATCGACCTCTGAGACCCGGCCTGTTGACAAGATCACCGACAGGATTTCGGCACGTCCGGGGCGGGTAGGAGACTCCGGCACGGGGCACAAGACGCCGCAGCTACGCTCAGTACGCTCATTCGCGGTGGACCCGTCAGTACCCGGAGGTGGCCGATCGTGACCGTCCGTAGCTCCTTTGTCGTAGTGGCGAACCGTCTGCCGGTCGACGAGGTGAGCACACCCGAGGGCCGGCAGTGGCGGCGCAGCCCTGGCGGGCTGGTCACCGCCCTGCATCCCGTACTCGCCGAACACAAGGGCACCTGGGTCGGCTGGGCCGGTGGCACCGGCGCGGCCCCCGAGCCGTTCGACCTGGAGGGGATCCGGCTGCACCCGGTCCCGCTCAGCGCCGAGGAGCTGGAGCGCTACTACGAGGGCCAGTCCAACGCGACGATCTGGCCGCTCTATCACGACGCGGTGGAGACACCCGCGTACAAGCGCCGGTGGCGGGAGGCGTACCGCCTGGTCAACGCCCGGTTCGCGGAGGCCGCAGCCGACGTGGCGGCCGAGGGCGCGACGGTCTGGGTGCAGGACTACCAGCTCCAGTTGGTGCCGGCGATGCTCCGTGAGCTCCGCCCGGACCTGCGGATCGGGTTCTTCCTGCACATCCCGTTCCCGCCGATCGAGCTGTTCATGCAGATGCCGTTCCGCACCGAGATCCTGCGCGGTCTGCTCGGCGCCGACCTGGTCGGTTTCCAGCAGCGGCTGGCCGCGCAGAACTTCGTCCGGTTGGCCCGGCACCTGCTCGGGTTGCGCTACGAGGGGCAGATGATCCAGGTCGACGGTCGGCAGGTGAAGGCGGGGGCCTTCCCCATCTCGATCGACACCCAGGAGATGGAACGGATGGCCGCCGACCCGGCGATCCAGGCCCGGGCCAAGCAGATTCGCGCCGAGCTGGGCGACCCGAAGACGATAATCCTGGGCGTGGACCGGCTGGATTACACCAAGGGCATCGAGTTGCGACTCAAGGCTTTCCGGGAGCTGCTGGCTGACGGAAAGTTGACAGTTCCCGACGCGGTCATGGTTCAGGTCGCCACGCCCAGCCGCGAGCGCGTGGAGCACTACCAGGCACTACGGGTCAAGGTGGAGCGCGAGGTCGGTCGGATCAACGGCGAGTTCGGCAGGGTCGGCGTGCCGGCGGTCCATTATCTCCATCAGTCGTACAGTCGCAGTGAGCTGGCGGCGATGTACGTTGCTGCCGACGTGATGATGGTGACCCCGCTGCGAGACGGAATGAACCTCGTGGCAAAGGAATACGTAGCATCACGTGCCGACCAGGGTGGCGCGCTCGTACTCAGTGAGTTCGCCGGCGCCGCCACGGAGCTTCGCCAGGCATTTTTGTGTAACCCGCACGACCCGGACGCGGTCAAGGACGCCCTCCTCCGGGCAGTGCACGTGGAGAAAACCGAGGCACGCCGCCGGATGCGGACAATGCAACGTCACCTGCGTACCCACGACGTGGGCCACTGGGCCAAGTCTTTCCTCTCGGAGCTCGGAGTTCCCGAGGCGGAGGCCGAGTGAACACGTCCGTCAACGATGGGGCGGCAGCCGCCACCGGGGTCATGGACCCTGAGTTGCGCTCCGCCATCGGCCGGATCGCCCGGGTCCCCCAGCTCCTGGTCGCCTGCGACTATGACGGCACGCTGGCGCCGATCGTGGAGGACCCGAGCACGGCCGTCCCGCTGCCCGAGTCGGTGGCCGCGGTCCGCGCGCTCGCCGCGCTGCCGCAGACCACCGTGGCGGTGGTCTCCGGTCGGGCGCTGCGCGACCTGGCCGCACTCTCGCGGCTGCCCAGCGAGGTGCACCTCGTCGGCAGCCACGGCTCCGAGTTCGACATCGGCTTCGTCGAGCGGCTCTCCCCCGAGCTGGTCGCGGTGCGCCAGCAGGTGCGAAACGCCCTGCGCGAAATCGCCGCCCAGCACCCGGGCATCCGGCTGGAACGCAAGCCGGCGAGCGTCGCGATGCACACCCGCGGCGTCGACCCGCAGATCGCCGCCGCCGCCATCGAGGCGGTCCGCACCGGTCCGGCCGCCTTCGACGGCGTCACGGTGACCCAGGGCAAGGAGGTCATCGAACTCTCCGTGGTGGCCACCCACAAGGGCACCGCGCTCGACCAGTTGCGGACCCAGCTCGCCTCCAGCGCGGTGCTGTTCATCGGCGACGACGTCACCGACGAGAACGCGTTCGGCCACCTGCACGGTCCCGACCTCGGCATCAAGATCGGCCCCGGCGACACCCAGGCCGGCTACCGGGTCGGCGACCCGCTGGAGGCCGCCCGCGCGCTGGCGCTGCTGCTGGAGACCCGGCGGCACTGGCTCTTCGGTGAGCGGGCGGTGCCGATCGAGCGACACTCGATGCTGGCCAACGGTCGTACCGTCGCTCTGCTCACCCCCGAGGCCAAGGTCAGCTGGCTCTGCCACCCCAAGCCGGATTCGGCGGCGATCTTCGCCGACCTGGTCGGTGGCAGCCCGGCCGGTCACTTCAGCGTCGCCCCGGAACGCGGCGGCATCCCGCTGGGTCAGCGCTACCGTTCCGGCACGATGACAGTGGAAACCCGCTGGTCCGGGCTCACCGTCACCGACTGGCTGGACAAGCCGGCCCGGGAGACCACTCCGGACGACAGCCCGGCGGTCATCACCGGCGACTCGACACTGGTCCGGGTGCTCACCGGCAGCGGCAAAGCCACTGTGGAGTTCGCGCCGAGGCCGGAGTTCGGCCAGGTGGCCGTCCAGTTGCAGCCAATCGGCGACGGCCTGCTGGTGCTCGGCTCCAACGAGCCGGTCGCGCTCTACGCCCCCGGCGTGCAGTGGGAGGTCGGCAACGACGGAGGGTACGAGACCGCCAAGGCGATCGTCGACCTCTCCGCCGCCGGCGGGCAGGTCGTGCTGGAGTTGCGCTTCGGCACGCACAGCCTGGAGCACCACCGGGTGCCGATCCACGAGCGGCAGGCCGCCGCCGAGCAGCCGTGGAAGGACTGGGTGGCCTCGCTGCGGCTGCCGTCCACCAGTCGCGAGCTGGTCGCCCGCAGCGCGCTCACCCTCCGTGGGCTCTGCCACGAGGCCACCGGCTCGATCCTGGCCGCGGCGACCACCTCGCTCCCCGAGGAGCTGGGCGGCGTCCGCAACTGGGACTACCGCTACTGCTGGCTGCGCGACGCGGCACTGACCGCCCGCGCGCTCGTCGACCTGGGCTCCGTCGAGGAGGCCGAGGCGCTGCTGCGCTGGGTGGACGGCTGCATCGAGCGCACCGGCGGGCACCCGGAACGCCTGCACCCGCTCTACACCATCGACGGTTACGAGCTGGGCGCCGAAGCGGTCATCGACACGCTGCCCGGGTACGCCGGCTCCCGGCCGGTCCGGGTCGGCAACCTGGCCAACCACCAGTTGCAGCTGGACGTCTTCGGCCCGATCGCCGACCTGATCGCGGCCGTCGCCGACGCCCGCGGTTCGGTCCGCGACGACGAGTGGCGGGTCCTGGAGAACATGGTCGAGGCGGTCCGCCGCCGCTGGCACGAGCCCGACCACGGCATCTGGGAAGCCCGGCTGCCACCCCGGCACCACGTGTTCTCCAAGGTGATGTGCTGGATGACCGTCGACCGGGCACTGCACGTCATGCGCGAGCACGGCGGCGAGGACCGGCCCGAGTGGAAGGACCTGCGCGACCGGATCGGCGCCAACGTGCTGGAGCACGGCTGGCACTCCGACGTCGAGGCGTACAGCGTCGCGTACGGGGACGAGGACATGGACGCGTCGTCACTCTGGATCGGGCTCTCCGGCCTGCTCCCGGGCGACGACCCGCGCTTCCTCTCCACAGTCCTGCGGATCGAGGCGGACCTGCGCAGCGGCCCGGTCGTCTACCGCTACCACTGGGACGACGGCCTGCCCGGCCGTGAGGGCGGCTTCCACATCTGCACGGCGTGGCTGATCGAGGCGTACCTGCGCACCGGCCGCCGCACCGACGCCGAGGAACTGTTCGCGCAGATGGTGCTGACCGCCGGCCCGACCGGGCTGCTCCCCGAGCAGTACGACCCGCTCGCCGAGCGCGGCCTGGGCAACCACCCGCAGGCGTACAGCCACCTCGGGTTGATCCGCTGTGCCCTGCTGCTGGACAACATGCTCAAGCAGTAGTTCGCCGTACGTGAGGCGGGGCCGGAGCGTTTACGCTCCGGCCCCGCCGCCTGTCGGTCAGCCGGCCGGTGGACTTCGTCAGATACGTACGCGCGGACTGAGGCGCTTCTGACGCCCCAGCGTCCCGACCACCACCACGGGTGTCGGGGCGATGTGAAGCCCGGCCTCGATGACGTAGAGCTCGCCACGGCAGCCACCCAAGGAACCTGTGGCGCAGCACATCGGCGGGTGCCCAGCTCACGTCCCGTCGGGCAGAGATCAGGCACAGGCCCATGTAACAGGCCAGCGCCGTCCGGTTGCACTCCCCCAGCAGCTCGGCCCGGCGGACGGCACAGGGCCAAGGACAGTCGCATGTCTCGCACAACCACAGTGCCAGGATCGGTCCGTGAGTGGTCATCAGTACCCACCCGGCCAGTGGGCCCGATCTATCGGGATCCGGTGTCTGGAACTGCACGGCAACTCGTTCCCGCACCTACGGACGTTGCGCCACCGGATCCACGACCACATCCGCCGATGTCGGCGAGCGAGGGTCCGAGTACGGCATGGAGTGCGGAGCTGCGTACGGGCGAATGTGCGTAGCCGGACCGAACTCGCCCGGCCCTCGGTGTAACGTTTGGCGGGCTACGGTGGGCCGATGTCCGAGCAGTGGTCGTTGACCGTCGACTGTGCGCGCCCGCGCGAACTGGCTGCGTTCTGGTGCCTCGCGCTGGGGTACGTCCCGGCCGCTCCTCCGGAAGGGTTCGCCACCTGGGAGGCCTGGCAGATCCACTGCAAGGTCCCCGAGGACGAGTGGGACGACGGTGCCTTCATCGAGGACCCGGACGGCGTCCGGCCCGGTGTCTCGTTCCTGAAAGTGCCGGAGCCGAAGGTAATCAAGAACCGCATGCACTTCGACATCCACGTCGGCGGCGGCCGGCAAGAGCCGCTCGAAGTGCGCTGGCCGCGAGTCCAGGTGGTGGTCGACAAGCTGGTGGCGGCGGGCGGGACCGTGCACCGGGTGGACGAACCGGACGGTACGCCTGACCACGTGACGATGGTCGACCCAGAGGGCAACGAGTTCGACGTCCTATAGGCCCGTTCGGAGCAGCGCAGTCCGCGAGCTGGGCGTAGATCCATCCTCCACTCGTTGACCATCTGCGGCAGACACAGGCATGGGTAGCTGCTCACGTGGTGGGAGACTGACTGCGCACGCGCGCTCAGGGCAGGAGCTCAGCCGGCACTGCCAGGTCCTCACGGGCGTAGAGTTCGGCGATAGCACCGTGATCTCCATCGGCACTTACGGCGGCGATCGTATCGATGAGCGCGTCGTAGTCGGGACCGGTTTTGCCCTGGTAGGAGCTGTTCATGCGCCCCCACTCATCCCATGGCAGCATCTCGACCTTGTTCAGCGCGGCGAGGTCCTTGACGGCGTTCCCTCGAATCTCCGCAGGTCCCCAGTTCTCAGTGCCGTACACGCCGAACTGCGCGGCGTCGATACGGCCGTCGCGGAAGGCAGTCCACGCCTCGCCGCCGGTGAGGAACTCGCCGGTGGCGAGGTCTTCCGGCTTGGCCACGAGGGAGTGACCCAAAATCTCGGAATCGATCCGCACCCAGCGGCCGCCCTGCCGGTACTCGGTGATCCAGTGGTCCACGCCCTGCCCTGGTTGAAAGTATGTGGCGAAGCCACAGCGTGCGCGGGCCGCGATCCCGCGATAGCGCAGCAGGGCACAGCTGAGCACGGCGAAATGGCGGCAGGTGCCGATCACCCGCCGGTCAGAGGCGCGTACGGCAGTCAGCGGGGCTGGGTCGAGGGCGAGCAAGGCACCAATGATGCCGTCCACAGGACGCAGCTGGTT
This sequence comes from Micromonospora sp. DT53, assembly GCF_049841535.1. Lineage (NCBI taxonomy): Bacteria > Bacillati > Actinomycetota > Actinomycetes > Micromonosporales > Micromonosporaceae > Micromonospora > Micromonospora sp. DT53. Next base: position 447,572 of record NZ_JBNCKM010000006.1, on the reverse strand, counting down.
CTCGGCGAACCGCTGCTCGGAAATCCCGAGCGCTTTTGCATCTGTGGGCTGAATGACGAGGTCGTGAACAAGGTGGCAGATGTCGACGGGGTCAGTCGGAAGATCGTCGACCGCCGACTTGTGGACCGTGCCGATTGTCGTCAGCGGGCCTGCCATGGCGTAATCGATCAATTCCGTCATGCCGGCCATCGTAGGCACTGCTACTGAAGACCCGCTGTCCCTGACCACGATGGTGGCCAAACGTCCGGTAGCTGATCAAGGCTTACGGCGAAACCACGCCCCTGGCCGGAACAGGTCACCAAGTTCTCTGAGCACGTCAGGCAGGAGATCCGGCGGGCTCTTGCGGATCGCCATTACAGCGACAATCAGTCGCGGCACGGCGTAGACCACGGCGAGCACAATCAGCACCCAGGGTCCAGCAGACAGAACCAGCTCAAGATTCGCGAGCCCCACGTCATACCCCCTCCCTCGTCGGGCAGGGTGCGTCAACCCAGCCCGGCCAGTGCGTCAACACTGGTCTGGCTGAGTCCGCGTTCCGGCGATCGTGGATCTCAGTCCCGAGACGGCAATCCCGTCGCAGGTCTTGCTGATGGTGCCAACTGCGAACTAGGTACGGCTATAACTGGGCAACCCTGCCGCCGGAGCACAGAGCGCCACAAAATATTCTCGTGGCCGACCTTTACGCCGTCTGCTTCAAATCTGCTTTATAAAGGCAGGCTGACCCGAGGGGGCATCGGCGATTACGGCTCGATGTTCCCGGTGCGGAGCGTACACGGCCGCTGTCAGTGCTTGCCCCCGCCACACTCCACGCAACACAACTTTCTTCACGGTGTTGCGTCGGGTGAAGCAGAGCAAAGCGTGCGGGCAATAATCCGATCCTCGTGTCGGCACCGGAACCCGCACGCCCGCCTGCTCATCCGTCCAGCGCACTCACCACATCGCCCACCACGACCACTGCGGGCGGACGGATGTCGACGGCGAGCAGGTCGGCGGCCACCTCGCCAAGCGTGGACCGCAGGACCCGCTGGGTGCCCGTGGTGGCCTCCTGGACGACGGCGGCCGGCGTCTGCGGCGACCGGCCGTGGGCGATCAGGGTGGCCGTGATGGCGGCGAGGTTCTTGAGCCCCATCAGGATCACCAGGGTGCCGTGCAGACCGGCGAGGGCGTCCCAGCGCACCAACGAGGCTGGCGAGTCGGGTGCCAGGTGGCCGGAGACCACTGTGAACTCGTGCGCCACCCCCCGATGCGTGACCGGGATGCCGGCCGCGGCCGGCGCGGCGATCGAGCTGGTCACCCCGGGCACCACGGTCACCGGCACACCGGCCGCCGCGCAGGCCAGCAGCTCCTCGCCACCCCGCCCGAAGACGTACGGGTCGCCGCCCTTGAGCCGCACCACGAAGGCGCCGGCCAGCGCCCGGTCGACAAGGATCTGGTTGATCTCCTCCTGGGCCCGGGACGGGCCGTAGGGGATCTTCGAGGCGTCCACCAGCTCGACGTCCGGGCGCAGCTCGTCGAGGAGCAGCCCGGGCACCAGGCGGTCGGCGACCACCACGTCGGCCTCGGTGAGCAGCCGCCAACCCTTCACGGTGATCAGCTCCGGGTCCCCCGGCCCCGCCCCGACCAGCGCCACCCGCCCGGACTGCCGCCCCCCTGCCGTCGCGGCCTCAGGCCGGCCCGGCGTCGGGGCGATCCGCTCCGGTGCCAGGCGGACCGCGAGCAGGTCGCGGATCGCGTCGCGGACGGTCATCGCCCGTCGGGGGTCGCCGCCGCCGAGCACCGCCACGGTGACCGGGCCGTGCCGGGTCACCGCCGGGGTCCAGGCGGTGGCGGCCGTCCGGTCGTCGGCGCGGACGCAGAAGATCCGCCGCTCGGCGGCGACGGCGCTCACCGAGGCCGCGGCCAGCGGGTCGTCGATCGCCACGTGGACCAGCCACGCGCCGTCCAGATCCTCGGGCACGAACCGGCGCGGCACCCAGTGCAGCCGACCCGCGTCGGCCCGGGCGCGCAGCGCCGGGGTCAGCTCCGGGGCCACCAGCAGGACGTCCGCACCGGCGTCAAGCAGCGCGGGTACGCGTCGGGTGGCGACCGCGCCACCACCCACGACGACCACCCGCCGCCCGTGCAGCCGCAAACCGAGGGGGTACGGATTGGAGATCACGCCGCACCACCGAGGCGGACGGCTCGTTCGCTGCGCGTGGTCACTTCTCGGCCACCCCGGCGGAGTCGAAGGTGGCCACCTCGTGCAGCACCCGGACCGCGCCGGTGACCACGGGCAATGCCAGCAGCGCGCCGGTGCCCTCGCCGAGGCGCAGACCCAGGTCGATCAGCGGGTCGAGGCCGAGGTGGCGCAACGCCACTGTGGCGCCGGGCTCGGCCGAGCGGTGGCCGGCGACCATGGCGCAGACCGCCGCCGGGGCGAACGCGGCGGCGGCGAGCGCGGCCGAGACCGCGATCACGCCGTCCAGCAGCACCGGCGTGCGGCGGGCCGCGGCCCCCAGGATCAGCCCGGCCAGGGCGGCGTGCTCCAGGCCGCCGACGGCGGCCAGCACGCCCAGCGGGTCGGCCGGGTCGGGGGTGTGCCGGGCCAGCGCGGCCCGCACCACGGCCACCTTGTGCGCGTACGTCGGGTCGTCGATCCCGGTGCCCCGACCTGTGGCGTCGAGCGGGTCGGCGCCGGTGAACGCGGCGATCAGCGCGGCGGCCGGGGTGGTGTTGGCGATGCCCATGTCACCGGTGAGCAGGATGCCGGCGCCGGCGTCGATCAGCTCGTCGGCGATCCGGATGCCGGTCTGCACCGCCGCCAGTGCCTCGTCCCGGGTCAGCGCGGCGGTCACCATGAGGTCGCGGGTGCCTCGGCGGACGGACGCGACGACCAGCCGGGGCACGGCCGGGTCGAGCAGGGCCGGGTCGGGGACGGCTGGCGCGGCGGCCGGGTCGGTGGGCAGCGGGGTGGCCACGCCGACGTCGACCACGGTGACCGAGGCGCCGGCCTGCCGGGCGAACGCGTTGACCACCGCTCCGCCGGCCAGGAAATTGCCGATCATCTGCGCGGTGACCTCCTGCGGCCAGGGGCTCACCCCCTGGGCGTGCACCCCGTGGTCGCCGGCGAAGATCGCCACCGCGGCCGGCTCGGGCAGCGGTGGCGGGCAGGCGCCGGCCAGGCCGGCGAGGCGTACCGAAAGCTCCTCCAGCGCGCCCAGCGAGCCCGCCGGCTTGGTCAGCCGGCCGTGCAGCTCCCGGGCGGCGGCCATGGCCGTCTCGTCCGCCGGGCGGATCGCCGCGATGGTGGTCTCCAGCATCATGCCTCCATGATCTCGCGCAGCACGTCGATGAACGCGTCGGTGGTGTTTCGGTCGCGTACCGCCACCCGCAGCCAGTCCGGGCCGAGGCCGGGGAACGTGTCGCCTCGGCGCACGGCCCAGCCGCGCTCGCGCAGGGCGGCCCGGACCGCTGTCGCGCCCGGCAGGTGCAGCAGGACGAACGCGCTGGTGGGACGGCCGACGACGCGTACACCGGGCAGGTCGGCGAGGCGCGCGACCAGGTGGTCGCGGTCGGCGGCCAGGTCGGCGGCGATCGCGCGTTCGGCCTGGACCGCGACGGCGCCGGCGCAGGCCGACGCGGCCGCCAACGCGGGCGTGGAGACGGCCCAGAGCGGTTGGACGGCGGCCAGCCGGGACAGCAGCTCCGCGGCGCCGAGCAGGTAGCCGATCCGCAGGCCGGCCAGGCCCCACGTCTTGGTGAGGCTGCGCACCACGAGCAGCCCGGGCAGGTCCCGGCGTTCGGCAAGCGACTCCGGCTCGCCGGGGTGCCCGGGGGCGATCGTGGTGTCGGCGAACGCCTCGTCGACCACCAGCACCCGGCCGGGGCGGGCCAGCGCGGCCACCGTCTGGGCGGGGTGCAGCACCGAGGTCGGGTTCGTCGGGTTGCCGATCATCACGAGGTCGGCGTCGGCGGGCACCCGGGACGGGTCGAGCCGGAAGTCGTCGGCGGCGTCGAGCAGCACCCGCTCGACCGGGTGTCCGGCCGCCCGCAGCGCCGCCTCCGGCTCGGTGAACTGGGGGTGCACCACCACCGGGCGGCGAATGCCGCGCAACGCCTGGGCGATCAGCACGAAGCCCTCGGCGGCGCCGGCGGTGAGCAGCACCTCGTTCGGGTGACGGCGGTGTCGGGCGGCGACCGCCGCGCGGGCCGGGGCCGGGTCGGGATAGCGGGCCAGATCGGTCAGGGTCGCGGCGATCGGGTCGGCCAGCCAGGCGGGAGGCCGCGCCCGACGGACGTTGACGGCGAGGTCGACCAGGCCGGCGGTGGCCTCCGCGTCGCCGTGGTGCGCGAGGTCCGGCTCGACCCCGGTGGGTGGGACGGCCGTACTCGGCTGATCAGACATGTCCGCGATCCTGCCGGGAAGGCGGCCGGTGGGACAGTCGATCTCGGCGTAAGCCGCGTCACCACTCGCCGGTTTAAGAGTTCTTCTCATGTACGAATCGGAAATGTCATAACTTTGCCAGGTGAGCAACCGACCCCTTGCTGCCGCTGGTCGACTCGTCCCTCTCCTCCGCGCCGGACTGATCGCCGGAATCGTGATCGCCGCCGCCGCGTACCCAATTGTCGCCCTCACCGGGCTCGGCGCGAAGGCCACCGCGCACGCCGTGGACCAGAAGACCCGGGTGCTGAAGACAGCCCTGCCCGCCGAGACCTCGTACGTCTACGGCCCGGACGGCAAGACCGTCCTGACCATGTTCTACGAGGAGTACCGCCAGTACACCAAGCTGTCGGACATGTCGCCGAACATCCAGCAGGCGATCGTCGCCGCCGAGGATTCCCGCTTCTACCAACACCACGGCGTCGACCCGAAGGGCGTGGCCCGGGCCTTCGTCTCCAACGCCCGCTCCGGCGGCTCCCAGGGCGCCTCGACGCTGACCATGCAGTACGTCCGGATGGCCCTGCGGGACAGCGCGACCACGCCCAAGGAGGTCCAGGAAGCCACCCAGCAGACCAGCCTGCGCAAGGTCAAGGAAATGCGGATGGCGCTGGACCTGGAGAAGGAGATGAGCAAGGAACAGATCATGGAGCGCTACCTGAACTCGGCGTACTTCGGGCACCGGGCGTACGGCATCTACGCGGCCAGCGAGATCTTCTTCTCCAAGACCCCGAAGGACCTCACCCCGGTCGAGGCCGCCACCCTCGCCGGCCTGGTCAAGTCCCCCTCCGAGTACGACCCGGCCGACTCCGACCAGAAGGAGGCCACCGGGCGGCGCAACTACGTACTGGACCGGATGAGCCAACTCGGCTACCTCTCCCCCGACTCGGCCACCGCCGCCAAGTCCGAGCCGATCCGGCTCAGGCTGACCACCCCACCGCACGACTGCGCCGCGGTGGCGGAGAAGTACAACAGTTGGGGCTTCGCCTGCGACTACCTGAAGAACTGGTGGAGCGCGCAGCCCGCGTTCGGGGCGAACCGGCTGGAACGGATGGACAACCTGCGCCGGGGCGGCTACCGGATCGTGCTCAGCCTCGACCCGAAGGTCCAGGCGGCGGCGGAGAAGAGCGTCGGCGCCAAGGAAGCCACCGGCAGCCCGTTCGCCAACGGCATCGTGGTCTCCGAGCCGGGCACCGGGCGGGTGAAGGCCATGGCGGTGAACCGGACGTACTCGCTGGACCTGGCCGACAACCCGCAGAGCTCCAACCCGGAGGCCGGGCCGAAGGTGAAGGCCAACTACCCGAACACGGTGGCGCCGCTGCTCGGCGGCGGTGACCTGGCCGGCTACCAGGCCGGATCGACGTTCAAGATGTTCCCGATGCTGGCCGCCCTCGACTCGGGGATGACCCTGTCCACCTCGTTCAACGCGCCCTACCGCTACAAGTCGGCCGTGTACGACGGCTGGGCGCCCTCCAACGCCAGCGGGGCCATGACCGGCCAACAGACCATGTGGTCCGGCTTCGGCAAGTCCGTCAACACGTACTTCGTGTGGCTGGAGGAGAAGGTCGGCGCGGACCGGGCCGTCCGGTTGGCCGAGCAACTCGGGCTGCGGTGGCGCACCGACGTCGACCGGGAACAGGCGTCCCCGGCCAAGGTGAAGAAGTGGGGCGCGTTCACCCTGGGCGTCTCCGACGCCACCCCGCTGGAGATGGCGAACGCGTACGCCGCCGTCGCGGCCGACGGCCGCTACTGCGAGGCCATCCCCGTGCAGGCGATCATGAACCGGGACGGCACGCCCGCCACGTACGCCACCCCGGGCGGCCTGCACCGCGAAGTGGCCAAGCCGCGGTGCCGGCAGGTCGTGAGCGCGGACGCCGCGCGGGCGGCCACCGACGCGGCCCGCTGCCCGACCGGAGACACGCCTGCGCGCGGCGGCTGCGGCGGCTGGTCCACCGCCGACAGCGTGCGGGGCACCGTCGGACGCCCGGTGGCCGGCAAGACCGGTACCACCGACAGCACCCGATCGGCCTGGTTCGTGGGCTACACCCCCGAATTGGCCGCGGCGAGCTTCATCTCCGACCCGGACAATCCGTTCAACGCCGTCGGCGACGGGCAGTCCCAGATCCCGATCAAAGCGGTCTCGGAGACCCTGCGCGACGGCCTGAAGGGCACACCGACCCGCCAGTTCACCCCACCGTCGGACGCCATCGTCGGCTGACGGTCCGCCGGTCGGTGCGCGGGGCTCAGCGCAGGTCGGCGGCGACGAACGACCACAGCTCCAGGTCCACCCGGCCGCCGCTGACGAACCCGGCGTTACGCAGCAGACCCTCGTAGCTGAAGCCGGCCTTCTCGGCGACCCGGCGCGAGGCCAGGTTGCCGGGTGCCACCCGCAACTCGACCCGTTGGAAGCCGTGCTCCAGGATCAGCGCGATGGCCACCGCGTCGACCGCCTCGGCGGCGAGGCCGAAGCCCCGTGCGGGTGCCGCCATCGCGTAGGAGATCTCGGTGAGGCGGGCGCCCCAGTCGGTGCGCCTCGTCCACAGGGAACCCACCACCTGGTCGTCCTCCCGCCGGAGCACCGCGTAGTGGTCGCCCTCCCCACTGTCGCGCCGCTGCCGGGCCAGGTCGGTGCACCAGGCCAGCCCGTCGATCGGGCCGGAGTCGCCGGGCAGCGGCAGCCACCGCCGGGTCAGCTTGTCGGCGAAGATCTCCCCGGCCGCCGCCGCGTCGGCCGCCGTGAGCTGACGCACCTCGGTACGCGGGGTGGAGACGGTCAACAGCGGGAACCGGCGCACCGCCACCTGACCGATCACACCGACACCCCGCCGGGCTCCGCCGCCACCACCTCGCTCGTCGGGTCGGCCGCCGCCGCGGCGACCAACCGAGACGCCGTCGCCGGATGGCTGGCCCAGTGCAGGGTGAGCTGCGAGGCGTGCACGTTGCGCCAGACGAAGCCCTCCGGCGCGCCGCCGTCCCAACTCCAGGCCGGCCGCTGACCGGCGCGGGGGGTGAGCACCGCGCGGTGCGCCTTGTGCCCGACCAGCACCGTGCCGGTGGCGGCGACCACGCTGTCGGTCTGGGCGGTCGCCTCCCGGTAGCCGGCCACCACGCCGTCCCGGCTGACGCCCACCGCGTCCAGGACACCGCACATCGGCAGCCCGTCCAGCTCCCGGGCCAGCCAGAGCAACCCGGCGCCCTCGGCGATCACCGGACGCCCGGTCCGCGCCAACTCGGCCACCGCGATGCAGAGCCGCCGGTTGGCCGACAACTGCTCGGCGTACGCCTCGGGCATTGCACCGCCGACGACCAACGCGCGGGTGCCGACCGGCAGCGCCTCGTCGCGCAGCGGGTCGACGACGACGACCTCGGCCCCGGCGGCCCGGAGCAACTCGGCGGTCTCCGGGTGGCTGAAGCTGCCACCGGGACCACCGGCCACCGCCACCAACGGGCGGTTCGCCGGGGCCGTGAACGCGCCGAGGGCCTCCTCCGGAGACCACGCCGGCGTCGGCAGCGGCGGGGCGGAGCGGGCCAACCCGAGCAGCCGTTCCAGGTCGACAGTGGCGGCGACGGCCTCGCCCAACCGGCGGACCGCACGGACGGCGTCGGCCGAGTCGTCGACCACCGGCGCCACACCGTGCCGCCGCGACGGCAGCACCGCCGGCAGGTCCTGGCGACGCAACGCGCCGTAGACCGGCACTCCCACGTCGTCCAACGCCTCGCGCAGCATCCCCTCGTGCCGCGACGACGCCACCCGGTTGAGGATCACCCCACCGAGCCACAACTGCTCGTCGTACGAGCGGAAACCGTGCACGAGGGCCGCCACCGACTGACCCATCGCGGCCACGTCGACGACGAGCACGACCGGGCTGCGCAGCGCGGCGGCCGCCGCGGCCGTGGACTCCTGCTCGGGACGGCCACCGACCGAGTCGTACAGGCCCATGCTGCCCTGCACCACGGCGAGCCCGGCGCCGGCGGCGCCGTGCGCCACCAGCGGGGCGAGCCGGTCGACGCCGACCAGCCGAGGGTCGATCACCCGACCCGGCCGACCGGAGGCGAGACCGAGGTAGGCGGCGTCGACGTGGTCCGGCCCGAGCTTGAACCCGGCGACGTCGACCCCTCGCTCGGCCAGGGCGGCGAGCAGCCCGATCGCCAGCGCGTTCTTACCGTGCCCGGAGGACGGCGCGCTGAGCACCAGGCGCGGCACGACGGTCATCATCGACTCCTCGCGAGCGGCGGCGGGTACGCGACGGGACGACCGAGGCCGATCCGTCGGCGTGACGATACCCGCCCGGCTGGAGGCGCGAGCACCGCCAACCGGGGCAGGCGACCCGGCCCTGGCAGGACCCCTGGCGACCTGTCCCGGCCCGGTCCGGCCCGGTCCAGGTCAGTGGCGCCGGTCATACGAGTAGCCTCGGTGCCGTGTACCGGTTCCTGCTGAGCCCACGCTGGCTGGGCGCTCTCGCGCTGACCCTGGTCGCGGCCGCCGTCATGGTGTTCCTCGGCAACTGGCAGCTGGACCGCTACCGTGGGCGCACCGAGGTCAACGAGCGGATCGACGCGGGCCTGCGGATGGCTCCCGTGCCGCTCGCCGACGCGCTGCGCGCTCCCAACGGCGGCGCGGGCACCACGGGTCCGGCCCCCGCCGAGGACAAGGTCTGGACCCGGGTCACCGTCACCGGCCGGTACGACCCCACGAACACCGTGCTGGCGCGTGGCCGGACGGTGGACAGCCGGGTCGGCTTCGAGGTGCTCACCCCGCTGGTGCTCGCCGACGGCACGGCGCTGCTGGTGGACCGGGGCTGGATCCCGCCGGCGCCCGGTGGGGCGACCGCCCAACCGTCGGTGCCGACCGCGCCGACCGGCGACGTGACGGTGGTCGGTCGGGTGCACGAGACCGAGAGCGGCGCCGGCGCGGTGGCCCGACGCGACGGGTTGCTGGAGATCAGGCGGATCGGGGTGTCGCGGCTGGCCCGGGAGCTTCCCTACCCGGTCTACGGCGCGTACCTGCTGCTCGACGAGCAGACCCCGGCGGCCGATCCGGTGTTCAAGGCGGTGCCGGTCGGGCACACCAACAACTGGCAGAACTTCGGCTACGTCGTGCAGTGGTGGCTCTTCGCGGTGATGGCCCTCTTCGGCTACGGCTGGGTGGCCCGTCGAGAGGCCCGCCGGGCCGCAGGCATCGGCACCACCCCGGCGCCGCTGGACCGGGCCGCCGAACCGACGCCCACCGCGTCCGCCTGACCTCGACCCGTCAGCCACTCACGCGGCCGGCGTGGATGGCGCGAACCGCGTCGATGGTGTCCGCCTCGGCGGCGGACTTGTCATCGCGGTAGCGCACCACCCGGGCGAACCGCAGCGCCATTCCACCGGGATAGCGGGAGCTGGTCTGCACCCCGTCGAAGGCGATCTCCACCACCTGCTCGGGCCGGACCCGGACCACCCAGTCGCCGCGTTCCACGGCGAGGTCGAGGAACCGCTCGGTCTGCCACCGCAGCAGCTCGTCGGTGAGCCCCTTGAAGGTCTTGCCGAGCATCACGAAGTCGCCGGTGCGCGCGTCACGGGCACCCAGATGCAGGTTGGACAGCCAGCCCTTGCGTCGGCCACTGCCCCACTCGACGGCGAGCACCACCAGGTCGAGGGTGTGCCGCGGTTTCACCTTGACCCAGGCGGCACCGCGCCGGCCGGCGTCGTAGGGGGCGTCGGGTGCCTTGACCACCACGCCCTCCTGACCGGCGTCGAGCGCGGCGGCGAACGCGGCGGCCGCCTGCTCCGGATCGTCGACCTCCATCCGCCCGACCAGCAGCGACGGATCCACCGCACCGGCGAGGGCGGCCCACCGCTCCCGACCGGGACTGTCGATCAGATCCTGGCCGTCGAGGTGCAGCAGGTCGAAGAAGTACGGAGTGAGGACAGTCGCGCCCGTGCTGGCCGCCGCCGCGAGCACCGCCGGGGCGACAGGGGTGCGGCCGGTGGTGCTGGGGGTGGTGCGTCGGGCGGCCCGACTCGACGTCTGCTGGAACGGCAGCGGGCGGCCGGTCTGGTCCAGGCCGATCGCCTCGCCGTCGAGGACCACCTCCCGGCCGGGCAGGGCCCGGACCGCGGCGACCACCTCGGGCACCCTGCTGGTGATCTCGTCGAGGCTGCGGGTGAACACCGCGATGTCGGCGCCGGAGCGGTGCACCTGGATGCGAATGCCGTCGAGCTTCACGTCGACCACCGCCGGCGTGCCGGTCGCGGCGAGCGCCTCGTCGACCGAGGGGGCGCTCTGCGCGAGCATCGGCGCCAGCGGCCGGCCGACCCGCAGACCGAACCCGGCCAACTCGGCGGCCCCGCCGGCCAGCGCGGCCACCGCCACCGCCCGGAGATCACCGGCGAGCAGCAGCGCCCGGCGGACCGCCGCCACCGGCACCTCGGCGGCCCGGGCCACCGCGTCCGCGAGGAGCCCGGCCTGGGCGCCCTGGCGCAGCTCGCCACTGAACAGACCGGTGAGCAGGCGCTGCTCGTCGGCCGTCGCCGCCGCGTAGAGGGCGCCGAGCAACGCCCGACGCCGAGCCTGCGAACCCGAACCGTGCACTGCGGCTATCTGCGCGACGGCCGCATCCACGGCGGTCACCGTCAACGTCGCCTCGGCGGCCGGTGGCGGCAGGTCACGCAGGCTCGCGTAGCCGACCCCGGTCTGCCGTTGGCGCAACTCACCGGCCAGATAACCGGCGCCGGGCTCGACCTCGTCGGGGTCGAGCCGGCGCAGCGCGTCAGCGAGCAGCTGCACCTTGGCCCGACGGCTACTTGTGGCGCCGACGGCGGCGGAGGTGGCTGCCAGATCAAGGAACCGCACGCAGCTCATCCTGCCAGTCACCTCCGACACCGCCCGGGCATTGCCGTGCCCGGGCGGTGTCGGCAGGGTGCCGCCCGCTCACGCGGACGACAGGTTCAGGCCCTTAAGCGGAGACGGGCTCCTCGATGCGCAACCCTCGGGCGCGGACCTCGCCGGCGACCCGGGAGAGCACCGAGTCGAGGGCGACCAGTGCGGCGGAGAGCTCACCGAGCTGTTCGTTGAGCGTGTCCTCGGACCACGCGGAGACATCGACATCTCCCAGCGCGCTGACAGCGGCCCCCAACCGGGCCATCACCTCGTTCGTACTCATGTACGAAAGGCTATAACAGGCGACCGTCCGACACGCCGTAAACCAGCAGATCAGGCCCAAATTTGCCGGACTGGAACCTAACCGCCCACCGCCGCCACGTTACGCAGGAGAAGCGCCTCGGCGACGCAGACCCGGGCGAACTCCCCCAGGTGCAAACTCTCGTTCGGGCCGTGCGCCCGGGCGTGCGGGTCCTCCACGCCGGTCACCAGGATCGCCGCCTTCGGGAACATCTCCTGGAAGGTGGCGATGAACGGAATCGAGCCACCCACGCCGATGTCCACCGGGTCGGTGCCGTCCCAGGCGGCCCGGAAGGCCGAACGGGCGGCGTCGAACATCGGCCCGGACGCGTCGATCACACACGGGTCGCCGTCGTGCTCGAAGCTGACAGTCACCCGCGCGCCCCACGGCGCGTGCCGCTCCAGGTGCGCGCGCACCGCCGCGTACGCCCGCTTGGGGTCGTCGCCCGGGGCCAGCCGGATGCTGAGCTTCGCCTTCGCGGCCGGGACCAGGGCGTTCGGCGCCTCGCCGGTGGACGGCGCGTCGACACCGAGGATGGCCAGCGCCGGCTTGGTCCAGAGTCGGTCGGTGATCCGGCCGGTGCCGATGAACTGCACGCCGTCGGCGAGCCCCGCCTCGGCCCGGACCCGGTCCTCCGGGTAGTCGACGGCGGCGCCCTCCCGGCCGACCAGCCCGTCCACGGCCACGTTCCCGGCGTCGTCGTGCAACGTCGCCAACAACCGGACCAGCGCGGTGAGCGCGTCCGGCACGGCGCCGCCGAACATGCCGCTGTGCACCGCGTGGTCCAGTGTGCGCACCTCGACGAAGCAGTTGACGATGCCCCGCAGCGAGGTGGTCAACGCCGGTACGCCAATGTCCCAGTTGCCGGAGTCGGCGATCACGATGACATCCGAGGCGATCTCGTCGCGGTGCTCGGCCAGCAGTCGCTCCAACGAGTCGGAGCCGTACTCCTCCTCGCCCTCGATGAAGAGGACCACGCCTACCGGCAGCGCGTCACCGTACGCGCGCAGCGCCGCGACGTGCGCCATGATGCCGGCCTTGTCGTCGGCCGCGCCCCGGCCGTACAGCCGGCCGTCCCGTTCCACCGGCTCGAACGGGTCGGACTCCCACAGCGACAGGTCGCCGACCGGCTGGACGTCATGGTGGGCGTAGAGCAGCACGGTGGGCGCGCCGGGCGGGGCGGCCCGACGGCCGATCACCGCCGGCTGGCCACCGGATCGCACGATGTCGACGTCCAGGCCACAGCCGCGCAGCAGTTCGGCGACCGCCTCCGCGGAGCGTTCCACGTGTGAGTGGTCGAAACCCTCGAAGGCGATGCCGGGGATGCGGACGAGCCGCTCCAGGTCGGCCCGTACGCCGGGCATCTCCCGCTCGACGGCGGCCCGCACCTCGGACTCGGACATGATCGGTGAGGTCATGACCGGCATCGTATGCTGGCCTTACCGGGGCGTGTCGGCGGAGCCCGTACCGTCACCGCTTTCCGTGGGGCCGGCACCGGCCCGCGCGCCCGGGGCGGCCCGGCCGGCGCGCTGTGCGCGGCCCGCCGCCTCGGTGGCGGCGTCCATCCAGGAACGGGCCCGGCCGGCGGTGCCGCCCACCCACTCGCCGACGTCGCTCGCGCCGTCGCCGAGCCGGCGCAGCAACCCGACGAGTGGGTCGGTGGACCGGCCGAACTCCTCCCGGTACGACTCGGCAGCCGCCTTGATCTCCTCCGAGACACTTGTCGAGCTGTCGTCCTCGCGGCGCGGATAGTCCCCGGCCAGCACCCGCCCGTACGCCCCGGAGTCGATCCACTGGCGCAGCGACGCCGCCCGCGCCACCGGCACCGGGTGGGTGCTCCACGCCGTCATCCGGATCTTGTGCAGGCTGTCGCGCAGGTCGCCCCCACCGGCGTACTCGGCGGCCTGCTCCAGGAAGGCCGTCGTGTCGACCTGGGACAGGTCACCGCCGCCGGCCAGCTTCATCAGCAGCCGCAGCGCGGCGGCCGGATCCTGCCCGGCGAGCAGGCCGGCCCGGTCGGCGGACAGCTCCGCCTTACGCCACCACTCCAGCATCGCCGCGATGATGGCGCGCAGCGCGATCGCGCCCACCGGCAACCAGCTCAGGTTGGCCGCCCACCGGGTGAGGATCATGAGCATCGTCTTGTAGACCGCGTGACCGCTGCCCACGTGCCCCAACTCGTGGCCGAGCAGACAGCGCAGCTCGTCCTCGTCGAGTTGCTGCACGCACGCGGAGTTCAGCACGATGAACGGCCGCTCCAACCCGACCGCCTCGGCGCCCAACCAGGGCGACTGGGTCACGAACAACTCGGGCAGCTCGGCCACGTCGAGCGCCGCCGCGGCCTCGGTGTAGCGCTGCCACACCGCCGGGTACTGCCGGTGGTCGACCCGGATGCCGGAAGCCAGCACGGACAGCCGGAAACCCCGCTCGTTCCACATGCCGAAGAACGCGCGGACCACGTCGTCGAAACCACGCAGCTCCCGCAACGCGACAAGGGCCCCCCGGTCGGCCGGATGCTCCCAGGCCCGCGAGCTGATGCCGGTGAGAGTGATCCGACGCCGCGCTGGCGCGTCCGCTGCCGTCATGGTGGCTCCCCGTTCGCCGTAGCTCCCCGCATCGTGCCGCAGTCGCTGGCCGACGTCCATGCCCCCGCTCAGCCCAGCCGCACGTAGTACCGGTCCGCGTCGTGTGGCAGCGTCGGCGCGCCATCCACCAACAGGTCGACGCGGGTCGCGGTTTCGTCGACGGCGAAGTGCGCCCGCTCCCCCTCATGCCAGCGGCGCAGCTCGGGCAGGATCTCCGGCCCGTCCCGGTCGACCGCGCGAGCCAGCCGCAGCGACGCGGGCGCGGTGACGAACACGGCAAGCGTCAGCTCCGGCCGGACGACCGCACGGGCGGCGCTGACCCCCTCGACCACCAGCACCGGAGCCACCGGCACCGGAACCGGCCGGGGCAGAAAACACTGCCGGACCCAGCTGTACCGCCGATAGGCGCCCGGCTCCCCGACGCGCAGCGGGGCGAGCACCCCCTCGTCGAGCCGGGGCCAGAAGGTGAGCTGGTCGTCCCACCCGTCGAGCAGGTCGTCGGTGTGCACCACCGGTGGCCGGCCGCCGAGCGACCCCGCCAGGGCATCCGCGAGCCGCGCGGCGAACCGGCTCTTGCCCGCGCCGCTCGGGCCGTCGACCGCGACCAGCCGGGTCCGCCCCAACCGCGCCGGGCCCGCGAGCACCCGACGAGCCAATTCGGCGTACGCCTCGACCACCCCGATGAGCGCGCCGAAGCTCTCCTCGTCGGTCGGCGGCCGACCGCGATCCGAGCTCACTCCGGCTCGCCCAGCATCTCCCCGAGCCAGCGCAGCTCGGCCTGGCTGGTGGCTCGGGCGATGGTCAGCAACCCCTGGCGGTACGGGTCGGCGAGTTCCTCGGCGCGTATCGGCCGATCGCCCTCGTAGAAGAAGCTGCTCGGTGTACGGAGGAAGGCCAACCGCCGGCCGAGCACCTGGTCCCGGGCGGCCGGGTCGTCGAGGTGCCGGAGAAAGGCCAGCAGGACGAACCAGCGGTTCTCGTCACTGATCTCCAGCTCGTCGGGTTCGCGGAGTCGGCGGTCCAGTTCGGCTCGACCCGGCTCGGTCAGCGCCAGCATCTGGCGGGGGGCCGCGCCGGCACCGGGTTCCACCCGCCGGCTGAGCAGGCCAGCACGTTCCAACCGCTTGATCGCGGGATAGAGGGTCCCGTCGGCGATCGGTCGGACGTGCCCGGTGAGGTGGGCGATCCGCCGCTTCAGGTCGTAGCCGTGCAGGGGCTGGTCGGCCAGGAAACCGAGGATGGCGAGTTCGAGCACGACTCCATTATGCCCTCTTGACGATATACCTCGGGGCGGAGGTATTGTCTCCCCCATGAATACCGCGACCGTGGGCCCGGACGGGGCTCAGATGCGTTGGGTGGAGATCGCCGGCCGGGCACCCGCCCGGGTTTACGTGCACGGGCTCGGCGCGATGTCCGCGCCGTACTTCCTGCCGGCGGCCACCCTCCCCGAGCTGGCCGGCCACCGATCCCTCTTCGTCGACCTCCTCGGCTTCGGGTTGAGCGACCGACCGGCCGCGTTCGGCTACACCCTCACCGAGCACGCCGACGCGCTGGCCGCGACGCTCGACGCGGCCGGGGTCCAGGGAGCCGACATCGTCGCGCACAGCATGGGCGGCGCGGTGGCCATCGCACTCGCCCACCGCCGCCCGGACCTGGTCGGCCAACTGGTGCTCATCGAGGCCAACCTGGACCCGAACCCGCGTCCGACCGCCGCCAGCAGTGGCCTGGCCGGCTACTCCGAGGCGGAGTTGCTCAGCGGCGGTCTTGCCGAGACCCTGGAACGGGTGGGGTCAGCCTGGGCGGCCACCATGCGACTGGCCGATCCGATCGGCCTGCACCGCACCGCGATCGGCCTGGCGACCGGCACCCGCCCCGCCATGCGGCACCTCCTGGAAGGGCTGCCGATGCCGCGCACCTACCTCCAAGGCGGTCGGAGCGGGCCGGTCGTCGGCGCGGAATCGCTGGCTGCGGCCGGTGTCCGGGTGGTGACCGTGCCGGAAGCCGGACACAACATCATGCTCGACGCACCCGAGCAGTTCGCTCAGGTCACCGCCATCGCCCTCGCCCAACCCACCCTGACCTGACCCGCCCTCACCTCACTCACCCAACCTGCCCTCAACCTGACGATTCCCGCCCGCGCCGCCGCCCGATCCCGCGGCGGCCATGCCGGACCGGACACGTCCGACTGACGGCCGTGTCCGGCCATCCGTCACGTCCGGGGGAATTGGGGCGGCGACGGGTGACGGGCGGCCCGTTCGCCGCCCGGGGTGCCACCGAATCGGCATGATCGGGTGGTGCTCCGAGACGTAATGAGCCCCGGTATAGACGCCCTACTCGAACAGGCCCGCGCCGGGCTGCACCGACTGACTCCGCAGCAGACCGTCGAGGCGGTCCGCGGCGGTGCGCTGCTGGTCGACACCCGTACCGAACTACAGCGCCGCGAACAGGGCGACCTGCCGGGTGCGGTCGTCATCGACCGGACAGTGCTGGAGTGGCGCCTCGATCCGGCCAGCGCCTGGCGGATCCCGGAAGCCACCGGGTACGACCGGGAGATCATCCTGGTGTGCCGACAGGGCTACAGCTCCAGCCTGGCCGCCGCCAGCCTGCAGACCCTCGGGCTGCGCCGGGCCACCGACATGATCGGCGGCGTGGACGCCTGGCTCGCCGCCGGCCTACCCACAACCGACCGGCCCGCCGACGTCCGCCCCTGAATCCCACCACCTCGCCCCCTCAAGCCCATCCGGGCGGCGGGCGGCGGGCGGCGGGCGGAAGATCACGCTCGATCCAGGAAACAGGCCCCTCCCCGCACCGACGAGGCCCCTACAACAACGATCGAGCACGATCATGCGGAGGCCACGACCCGCGCCCACCACCGACACGACCACGCCGGGCACCACCGCGCACTTTCCCCGAAACTGCTGCCTCGCGACCGGATGAGGCAGCAACTCCGGGGAAAGTGCGCAGATCATGGCCCCCCCCTGCGCGGCCAGTCCGGGTGGACCCGGCACGGTTGACACCCGCTGTACCGAGATCACGCTCGAACCAGGAAACCGGCCCCTCCCCGCACCAGCGAGACCCCTACAACAACGATCGAGCACGATCATGCGGAAGTAGTGGGTCCGCGAGAGGCCCCCGGCTCAGGATCACGCCTCGGCGCCCTGGGCACGGCCCCGCCTCCACGCTCCGCAAGGGACGGTGGAACGGCCATGACGGCGCCCCGGCCAAGGGAGTGGCCCCGGCCAAGACGGTTCGCCGGCCAAGGCAGGGGCCCCGGCCAAGACGGTTCGCCGGCCAAAGCAGTAACCCCGGCCAAGACGGTTCGCCGGCCAAGGCAGGCGCCCCGGCCAAGGCAGTGGCCCCGGCCAAGACGGTTCGCCGGCCAAGACGGTGGTCGGATAAGACCGTTCGCCGGTCAGGAGGGTGGCGGGCCGGGTGGGATGAACGGGAGGCCCGCAGGTGGTCCGGCTTCGATGAGACGCCAGAGGGCATCGGTGTCCAGGTGTTCCTCGACCAGGTCGCCGAGCAGGTCGAGTGAGCGTTCCCGGGCGGCAGCGAAGCTGGTGTCCGGTGCGACCCGGAACCCGCTGCGGCCGGCCAGGCGAGCCGCCTCGGTGAGGAACCACCGGCGGAACCCGTCGGACTCGAACGCCCCGTGCCAGTGCGTGCCGTGCACCACGCCGAGCACGGCTCCCTCTCCGACACCGTCGTCGCTGGTCAGCAGTGGGGTCAGGCTGGGGTCGGCCTGTGAGACGTACCCGTGGTGGATCTCGTAGCCCCGCACCGGGAGGCCACCGTGGCCGGTGCCCACCGACTGCCGGACGGTCTTGCGCGGGTCGAAGGTGATGTCGATGGGCAGCAGACCGAGACCCGGGACGCTGCCCTGCCGGCTCTCCACCGGATCGTGGATGGCGCGGCCGAGCATCTGGAAGCCGCCGCAGAGGCCGAGCAGGGGCTTGCCGGCCGCCACATGGGTGGCCACCGCGTCGGCGAGGCCCGTTTCGCGCAGCCACGCGAGGTCCGCGACGGTGGACTTGGAGCCGGGCAGGACGACCAGGTCGGCGGCGGCCAGTTCGGCCGGCTCGATGGTGAGGCGTACGCGGACGCCCGGCTCGGTGGCGAGTGCTTCCACGTCGGTGGCGTTGCTGATCCGGGGTAGGCGGACGACGGCCACATCCAGCCATTCGCTCCCGTGCGGGGCTGCGGGTCGGCCGAGCACCCGGCCGTAGGCGAGTGAATCCTCCGCGTCGAGCCACAGGTCCAGTGCCCAGGGCAGCACCCCGTACGTGGGGCGGCCGGTGACCTGACGCAGCATGTCCAGACCCGGCTGGAGCAGCCCGAGGTCACCCCGGAACTTGTTGATCACGAATCCGGCGATCAGCGCCTGGTCGGCCGGGTCGAGCAGGGCCACGGTGCCGAACATCGAGGCGAAGACACCGCCCCGGTCGATGTCGCCGACGACGATGGTGGGCAGGTTGGCGTGCCGGGCCAGCCCCATGTTGACGTAGTCACCGGCCCGCAGGTTGATCTCCGCGGGGCTGCCGGCGCCCTCGCAGATCACCACGTCGTACGTCTCGCGCAGCTCGGCCAGTGCGCCGTACGCGGTCTCGGCGAGCCGGGGACGTAGCTGCCGGAAGGTGCTGGCGGTGATCGTGTCGACTGCCTCGCCCAGCAGCACCACCTGACTGGCCAGGTCGCTGCCCGGCTTGAGCAGCACCGGGTTGAACCGCAGGTCGGGTGCGAGCCCGCACGCCGCGGCCTGCATGGCCTGGGCGCGCCCGATCTCGCCGCCACGCCCGTCCGGCCCGACTACCACCGCCGAGTTGTTCGACATGTTCTGCGCCTTGTACGGCGCCACCTTCACGCCCTGCCGGTGCAACCAGCGGCAGATGCCGGCGGTGAGGACGCTCTTGCCGGCATCGGATGTCGTGCCGGCCACCAATAGCCCGCCGCTCACCGCTGGCTCCCCCGCCGCACCCCGACGCCCCCGGCCGGCACGCGCCCTCCGGCCGCAGCTACCAGTTCCCGCCGACCCACGGCCCCGATCAGCGCGCGCCTGGTCACGGCACCCAGCAGTCGGCCGAGGGTCACCGGATACGCGGCGGACAGCCCGACGGCGGCCAGCCCGACCGCGCTGGAGATCCGGGCGGCCCGCTTCAGGTGCCGCGCTTCCGGGCGGGGACCGTCGCCGAGGAACGGCCGGACCTCGGAGCGCCCGAAGTAGACGTTGCGGCCACCGAGGCGGACCCCGAGCGCACCTGCCATCGCCGCCTCGCACTGGCCGGCGTTGGGGCTCGGGTGGTCGTTGCGGTCCCGCCGCCACACCTGCCAGGCGCGCTGACGGTCCCCGTGCGCGACCGGCGCGACGGCGATGGTGAGCAGCCCGGTCAGCCGGGACGGCACGAGGTTGAGCGCGTCGTCCAGCCGAGCGGCCGGGGTGCCGAACCGCGCGTAGCGCGGCGACCGGTGCCCGACCATCGCATCGAGGGTGTTCGCCGCGCGGTAGCCCAGCAGCCCGGGAAGGCCGGCGACCGCACCCCAGAGCAGCGGAGCGACGACCGCGTCCGAGGTGTTCTCCGCGACCGATTCGACTGTGGCACGGGCCAGCTCCGACTCGCCCAGTGTCGACGGGTCCCGCCCACAGAGGTGACCGAGGCGTCGCCGGGCAGCGGGCAGGTCACCGTCACGCAGCGTCCGACCCATCACGGTCGCCTCGTGCCGTAGCGTGCGGCCGCCCAGCACGCTCCACGTGCCGGCCGCCACGAGCACCGCCCGGGTCACCGGCCGGTGCCGGGTAGCCGCCGCGGCGACCGCCCCGAGCAACACCGGCCCACCGACGGCCAGGGCGGTGAATGCCGTACCCGCCGTTCGGTCCGGGCGGTAGAGGCGACGCTCCAGCGCGCCTGCGGCCTGCCCGAAGCCGGCCACCGGGTGCCACCGGCGGGGGTCGCCGAGCAGCCTGTCCAGCGCGTACCCGGCCAGCAGCCCCACCGCGTTCGCCATCGGCGCTGTCCGTCGCACCCGCACCACCTCCGGCCGGCCAGCCTAGACGAGCACCCCGTGAACCAGCCCACCCCACGGTCCCGCAATGGCAACGAGCACCAGCGAGGCGAACCCGGCAAGCCAGGCCCCGACGCCCGTCACGCGGGGTGACGACGCTGATCACGCCGCCACCCCGCCCCCGTCGCACCGCACCGTGCCGCACCGCACCGCACCGTGCCGCACCGCACCGCACCGTGCCGCACCGCAGCACCCGCGACCGATACGGAACCTTCAGCAGCTCGATCGCCGCCCAACCCGCGACGGCGGAGCCGATCGGTCAGGCTGGCTGCGGGATGCGGCCCCGGCCACGCCGCCCTCGACCGGGCGGCGTCGGCTCCGGCTGCCCCTCGTCGGGCACCGGCCCCAACTCGATGTCCAGGTCACCGTCGGCGTTGTCGTCGTCCGCCTCGGGTGGAGGGGTCAACTCGTCGTCGAGGCCCGGCGGGACGTTGGCCTGCCCGCCGCTCGCAAGCGCTCCGCCGTCACCGAAGACCTCGTCGGTCGGGGAGCTGTCGTCGTCCACCGAGGGGTTGCCGAATCGGCTGGTTCGCAGCTCGGCGTAGTCGGGCAGCTCGAATTCGTCGTCCAGCGGGCGGTCGTCGGGCAGCACGGGTGCCTGCCCAGCGGGCACCGGCTCGGTGGCCTCGCCGTGCACCCGACTCTCGGCCTCCGCGTCCTCCACGGTGCTGGTCGTCATGCTCGGCCGGTTGCGCAGGAATCGGGCTCGGCCCCGGGACAGGTCGTGGCCGACGGCGACCGCCTCCAGCTCGTACAGCGTGCGGTGGTTACCCGCGTCGTCGGTCCAGTCGCGGGTGTAGAGCCGGCCACAGACCACCACCGGGTCGCCGATCATGACGGAGGACGCCACTCCCTCCGCGAGCTTGCGCCAGCAGTTGACGCGGACGCGGAGCGAATTTCCGTCAACCCACCGGCCGCTGTCCCGATCGAGGCGGCGGGCGGTGGAGGCGACCTTGAAGTTGGCCACCAAAGTGTTGCTCTGGGTCGTACGTCGCCATTCTGGCGTAGTCAGCACATTGCCGACGATTGTCACGTAAGTGTCGAACATCGTCCCTCCAGGGGGATCGGGGCCTGCCAGCGCGAGTCGACTCGACACCGAGCATCGACACTGAGAGCACCCGTCACCAGCGCCCGTCGCCGACCTGTGGATGACGAACCCACCTGTGGACAACGCCCTGATCACGCCCGGATGTGGTACGCCCGACCCGCCCGACCCGCCGTCCACGGTTTCCCACGCCGCCCGAACTGGGTAAGGACTTGATCAACGCACCACCGACAGCTCCACGTCGACGAGAGGTCAGCGCCATGACGATCACTACCATCGGCACCGCGAACGCTTCCGAGGCGCGGCGATGAGCGCCGTGGCGAACCCGGCCACCGTGGGTGAGTGCCTGCGGGTGGGCGCCGGGTTCTCGCAGGGCGACCGCAACTGGATCGCCGAGCAGTTCGCCACCCTCGACGCCCGGCTCGCCGGCTTCCACGCCGACGCCACCGAGCTGGAGGTGTCGGTCAAGGACCGGGAGGCGCGCGGGCAGAAGGTGACCCTGGAGTGCTGGATCGCCGGCCGGCAGAAGATCGTCACCACCTCCGGGGAGGAAGACCTGCACGCCGCCCTGAACGACGTCCGTGACGACCTGCGGCGTCGGCTCAACGACGCCAAGACCCGCCAGGAGCCCCGGCACAACAAGCACCTGCGCGACGTTCCCCAGCCGCAGGCTGATATCGACGAGTCCGAAACCCCGGCCCCCCGCGCCGACGCGGACACGGCCTAAACCCACGCCGAACCCCCGCGATCTTGCGCTTTCGGCTCCCGAACGGCGGCTATCGCCCCTTATGCCGGGGCAGAAAGTGCAAGATCGCGGGGGCACAGGTCACCTGGGCTCGGGCTACCGCTGGGTAGGGCGGCGGCGTAGCGTCGCGTTCGTGGAACCGGACGTGTTGGGGCCGCCGTACGAGCGGCAGACGATCGACCTGGGCACCGACGACGAAGGCCCCGTTGTCGCGACCCTGGTCCGGCGACGGGCCGAGCGCCCCACCGGGCGGGCTGTTCTCTACGTACACGGCTTCGTCGACTACTTCTTCCAGACGCATCTGGCCGACTTCTTCGCCGAGCGAGGCTGGGACTTCTACGCGCTCGACCTGCGCAAGTACGGTCGCAGCCTGCTCCCGGCCCAGACCCCGAACTTCTGCCGCGACATCAGCGACTACTTCCCCGAGCTGGACGCCGCCGCCGAGATCATCCGCAAGGACGACGGGCACGAGACCCTGCTGACGATGGGCCACTCCACCGGCGGCCTGATCATCTCGCTCTGGGCGGACGCCCGCCGCGACACCGGCACCATCGACGGCCTGGTGCTCAACAGCCCCTTCTTCGACCTCAACGCCCCCTGGGCGGTCCGTCGACCCCTCGCGGCCGCCGTGTCCCGGCTCGGCCGCAGGGCGCCGCACCGCATCCTCCCGTTAGGGCTGGGCACGGTGTACGGCGAGAGCATCCACTCCGACCACCGCGGCGAGTGGACCTACGACCTGGCGTGGAAACCGCTCGCCGGGTTCCCGGTCCGGGCCGGCTGGCTGAACGCGATCCGCACCGGGCAACGCCAGCTCCGCGCCGGGCTGGACATCCAGGTGCCGGTGCTGCTGGCCTGCTCGACCCGCTCTTTCCGGGGCACCAAGTGGCACGACAACGCGACCCTGGCCGACGCCGTACTGGACGTCGAGCACATGGTCCGCTACGCGCCCCGCCTCGGCCGCCACGTCACCCTGGCCCGCTTCGACGGCGGGCTGCACGACCTCACGCTCTCCGGCCCCGCCGTACGGCAGAAGGTCTTCGACGAGGTGGGCCGCTGGGCCGAGGCGTTCCTCGCCGCCGGCCCCACCCCACCGGCCGACAAAGCGCCGACCGACGCAGCCCCGGCCCACACAGACCCGACCGACACCGCGTCGGCCGACGCCGCACAGTCAGACGTGGCGGCCCCAACTGATGCAACGCCGGCCGGCGCGACCCCGAGCTGACAGCCCGACCAACGCACGGACAGCCGACGCGGCAGGGGCGACGCCCGGCGGCTGAGCAGGCCGGACGACGTCGCCGCACAGACGTCGCCGCACAGACGTCGCCGCACAGACCTCGGCGCACAGACCTCGCCGCCCAGACCTCGCCGCTCAGACGTCGCCGGGCGTCGCCGGGAGGACGGCACGGATCCGGTCGAAGGTCGCCACCGGATGCTCGCCGACGCCGGGCAGGACCAGACCCAGGCAGTACGGGGAGACCTCACCGGTGGCCTCAGCCTGGACGATGAAGACCGGCGCGCCGACGTACCCCGGCGGCAGCTCCGTGGTGATCAGCACGGCGTCCCCGTCGCGGACCACCCGCTCGATCGCGACCTCCAGCGGACGCGACAGGTCTTCGCGTACCCCATGGGCCAGCACGAAAGCGGAACTGGCGTCGGCGCCGAGGCGGGCGACCACCTCGGGCCCGGCGGCGATCCCCGCCGGCACCGGCTGGACGCGCCACCGCCAGCCGCCGTCGCCGGCGTAGCGGTGCAGGCCAGCGGTCGGCAACACCGCGACCCCGTCACCCGGGAAGCGGGCCCAACCGGGCACGATCTCGGCCTCGGAAATGACGGCCGGGGCCACCCCCGCCGGCTCGGTGACGCTCGACCGCAGGCCCAACTCACCCCCGGGCCCGCCCACCAGGTCGGCCGCCGTCAGCAGCGACTCCCCCACCGGGTCGTCGCCGGCCTGGAAGAAGAAGGCGGTACCGAAGTCGCCCGATGACCGGTACGGCAGGATGGCGCGACCAACGACCTGGCACAGCTCGTAGGCGACGTCGCTCTCGGCGTCGGAATCCAGCAACACCAGCCAAAGGTACGGTCCGCGGCGAGGCCGGTTCGCGGTAACCCGGATGCCCGCTACGAGGCGGACGTGAGACTCTGCTCGGCAACGTGGACGCGGGCACCCTTTTCGCCGTCGGGCAGTGGGACGGCGGTACCCTCTGGGCGCGACATCCACGCCACACGCGCCCGTAGCTCAGCGGATAGAGCAGGGGACTTCTAATCCCAAGGCCGCAGGTTCGAATCCTGCCGGGCGCACCCGCCACACCGCAGGTCGGCGGCTTTCCGCCACCAACCGAGACCCTTCTACAGAAGACAGCCGGTCCCTGCCTGACAAGGCAGGGACCGTGGCGCGCGGCGTCACCTTCGGGGCAGGCCCACTGCGGAGGATGTACTCAGCCCTGCTCGTGGCGCTCGTTGCGTCGGAGGGCCTCTTCGAGTTGGTCCTCAAGAATGATGATCCGGCAGGCCGAGGCCAGGTCGGTGCCCTGGTCGCACATCTCTCGGGCGCGCGAGGCGAGGCGCAGTTGGTAGCGGGAGTAGCGGCGGTGCCCGCCACTGGAGCGCTGCGGGTCGATCAGTTTCGCGTCACCGAGCCGGCGGAGGAAGTCCTGCGAGCAGCCGATGATCTCGGCGGCGCGGCCCATGGTGTAGGCGGGGTAGTCCTCATCGTCGAGCATGTCGTCGGGTTGAGCCATGGAACCTCCATCACGAGGGCCCCGGTGCTCGGAAGCACCGGGGCCCAAGGGTTGTGGGTCAGGAACACCATCTACCGACGGAACGTCGGCTTGTCTTGTCCGCACCGGCCGTCAGGGACGGCTTCGGGTGCGAGGATCGCATATGCGTGACCGGAGACCACCTCTCGTTCGAGGGAAACTGCGGTGTCCGCGCCCAGCCCAGGAATGCGGCTGGCTGCGGGCGATCCAACGGTGTAATGCCCTCCCTTGCCTCTGATTTCCTCTGTCTTGCTTCGTGCTGTCCGTCGGTGTCCGAGCCCCACGCGACTTCTTGGCCCTGACACGTGCGACGAACCCTTCTCACCTCGGGTGAAGCCCTGAACCAGCGTCGGCCCCACCCGCTGTCACACCACTACCTCATTACGGCAAAACTTCTGCCGCCGAACCGAGCTGGGCCTATCGACTTCCTGGCCCCACTCCTTCGCCCTCGTGCGGGGCGGCAACGTCAGCGTCTTTGTTTGCTCTGTTCTCGACCACAGGAACGTTAGCCGACACCGGCAAGGATGTCTAGCGCTTCGCACATAGATTTTCTCCGAGCACATGGGTAGTCCTCGGGCTTTGCGCATGGCCGCTCAGCCCCGTAGCGCCAAGCGCTTCCCCAAGCAGCCGCGTCACGAGGGTGATCCGGGCCTGCTTCGCAGAAAGTGCCCGGCAGGTGTCTACGGGGCCGCCGGCCTACGGCGTTAATAGGGCGTGACGTTCGAGGAGTACGCGTTCGCTCGCACTTCGGCGCTGGTGCGGCTCGCCCGGCTGTTGACCGGTGACGAGCACCGGGCCGAGGACCTGGTTCAGGACGTCCTCGCGCGGGCGTACGCCCGGTGGGGCCGCATCTCACGGACGGACCGTCCCGATGCCTATGTCCGGCGCATGCTCGTGAACAGCCACAACTCGTGGTGGCGTCGGCGCAGCAGCCGGGAGATCTCCGTCGCCGCGGTGCTCGATCGGGCTGGCGACGTGGACGAGGCCGCCAACGTCGCCGAGCGCGACGCCCTGTGGCGGCTGGTCCGTGATCTGCCGGCGCGTCAACGCACCGTGATAGTTCTGCGCTACTACGAGGACCTCGATGACACGTCGATCGCCGAGATCCTCGACTGTTCGACCGGGACGGTACGCACCCACGCGAGCCGGGCCCTGGCGGCCCTGCGTCAGCGACAGGTTGCAGCAACCCACGAATGGGCGGGAGAGCTCTGATGTTCAGTGACCTCGATGAGCAGCTCGCCGCCACGCTCAAGCATCGGGCGGGCGGCGACATCGACCCGACGCCGATCGTGGCGCAGGCCCGGCATCGGGGACGGCGGTTGCGACTGCGGCGCCGGGGGCTGATCGCCGGCGGCATGGGGGCTGCGTGTGTCGCTCTCGCCTCGGTGGTGCTGGCGATCCCGGGTGTCGGGACCATCGATGATCCGACCGTGTCGGTCGATCCGCTCATCGGCGCCGTGCTCACGTTGCCGGACGCGCCGGCACGGACCGGGGCCATCGCCCGCCCCCAGGCGGTTGGCGCCGATCCCGCCACGCTGCACTTCTCGACCGACACCCTGGTGAACGATGCCGAGTACGCGACCTGGCGTGCCGGACGCGGCACCGAGAGCGTCGAGTTCCGGGGGCCGAGCGGTCAGGCCCGTTTCGTGCTGGCCCGCAGCGAGGCGTTGCTGGACGGGCTCCAGCAGACGCTGTCCTCGGACGGACGGCCGCAGCCACGGACCGACGTCTGGATCGGCGACCGCCCTGGGGTCGCCTGGTTCGACCCGTCCGGCGACCGGAAGTTGTGGTTCGTTCGCTGGCAACCGGCTGCCGGGCTGTGGGCCCAGTTGGACGCGTACGCGACCACCAGCGACGAGGCGACGGGCACGGCGAGCCAGGTCCGTTTCGACGGCGCCCACCGCTGCGTCGTGCCGTTTCGTCTGGAGTCGCTGCCGCCCGACGGACGACTGCTGGAGTGCTCGGTCACGCTCGGCCGGTCGGCGCGGGACTCTTTCGTCGAGGGGTCTCTGGTGGTCGGTGACGCATCCGGCCGTTGGCTGACTGTTCGGGCGCAACTCGCTCCGGCCGTCGACGACGCCCGGCGCGGGGATCTTGTTGCCGGCCCCTACCGCGCCCGCCGGCAAGGCAGGGACGTGCTGGAGATGGTGGTGAAGCCCTGCTACGTCGAGGCGTTCCGCAAGGGTCGGGGGGACGGCTACACCGAGGCGGAGGGTTTGGCGGTCCTCGGCGGATACCGGCCGGCCCGCGATCTCGACCGCCCCGACACCTGGTGACGCCACCGCGTGGCGGAATTGCGGATCAGCCGAGCCGCGCGCCTGGGCCGGTGTCTTGTTCGGGACCCAGGAGCAGCCGCTCCACCCCGGTGATCCGCAGCACCCGCTGGGTGATTCCCCCGGCGCCTCGGATCGAGAAACGGGAGCCGACCCGCTCCGCGCGGTCGCGCGCCAGCAGGAGTACGTGCACACCCGCGGCGCTGAAGAAGCCGACGCCGCTCAGGTCGCAGCAGACGTCGGGGTGGCCGTCGATCGCGTTCGTCAGGGCCGTCGCCAGGCGTGGCGCGGTGTCCATGTCGACGTACCCCATCGGAGCGACGACCACCCGGTCGGTCGCGATGGTCGCGGACAGGCTCGTGGGTTCGGTGTAGCGGGTCACCTGCAACGACGGCCCGGAGGCGTCCGTGTCGAGAAGGCCGTGCCGCTGGCTGCCGGCGAGCGCCGCCGGTGTGATCTGCCCAAGGTTGACGGCAGCCGGGGAAAGGTCGACGGGGGTCTGGGGCAACCAAGCACGCTCAGTCATCGGAGCACACGCCTCCTGTGTAAATCCCTAACAGGATTGGCGCGTGGCTTGACCGACTTCGACGATAATCGACCAGGCGGTCGGCCGCCAGTCGGCGCGTCCGAACCAGCCGCCGCGCGCTGCGGCACAGCGGCCCATCGCCGAACGCCTACGGCAGATTGCCGGACCCACCGCGATCACGCTTGAGATTCGGCGGTCGGGTGGCCCTTTCCACAAGCGCGGCGGCGACCTCCCGCAGTTTGCGGTTGGAGTCCTGGGAAACCTTCGCGAGGACGGCGAACGCCTCGTCGGGGGTGCAGCGGCGCTCACCCATGATGATGCCCTTCGCCTGCTCGATGACGGCCCGGCTCTGCATGGCCACCTGCATCTGAGCGGCCAGGGTGGCGGTGGCGTCGTAGAGGTGGGCGTTGGCGAGGGCGACGGCCGCGTACCCCGCGAACGTCCGGGCGAGGGTGACCGCGTCGTCGTCGAAGGCCCCTGCCTCAGCCCCGTAGATGTTCAGCGCGCCGAGCACGGACTCCTGGATCGGAAAGCCGATCGACAGTGAGCTGTGGGCTCCGCCCTGCACGGCTTGGGCCGCCCACTGCGGCCAACGGGCCTCTTCGGACATGTTGGGGACGGAGACGACGGTGGCCTCTCTGGCCGCTTGTAGACACGGGCCCTGGCCGTGCTCGTACTGCAGTTCGTCGAGTCGCAGCGCCATCTCACCGCTGAACGCGGCGGTGTGCGCGCCCTCCTGCTTCAGCAACGTCACCGACACCTCCTCCGCGCCGGGGATCGTGCGCCGCGCCAACTCGGAGACCTGGGTCAACACCCCGGACAGGTTGGTTTCGCCGAGTTTGATCTGGCCGAGTTCGGAGATCGCCGCATTGGGATCAATGGGCTGCTGTGCCATGACGTCAAGGTCCTCGTGCCCGGGGCGCATGCCGGTTGCAGGAAGGCGACGGCAGCGCGCGTGGTGATGGCGCACCGCGAGCACGGGGCACCGCACGGACTCGCCAACCGAGCCCGGGCGCCCGCTGCTGGACGCTGACTGACCGACGCCCAGGCGTCGGCTGCGGCGACAACTATACGACGCCGAGTCGAACCTCCCCGAAGGTGCGGCCGGACCGGCTCGAACGCGCACTCGTTTGACCACCCCGACGGCGGGGCATCTGCTCAGACAGCGTGAATACCGCACCCCGGCTCGGGATGTGCCGATGGCAGCTCAGAAGCGCGGAGCCGGGTTTCGACCGCACCGACAGCGGAGGTTGGGAGGCACCGATGCCAGCAGGATCAAGCCCGAAGAGAGAACGACAGTACGAGCACGTCAAGGAGAGCGCGCAGCAGCGGGGCGCCTCCTCCGGCCGGGCGAAGGAGATCGCGGCCCGCACGGTCAACAAGGAACGGGCCCGTTCGGGTGAGTCCCGAACGGCGAGCCCGTCCTCCCGGAACGACGTGTCGTCCGGGCACCGTGGCGGTAAGCGCTCCCACAGCGGCGCCCAGTGTCGCACCAAGGAGCAGTTGTACAACGAGGCGAAGCAGCGTGGCATCAAGGGCCGCTCGTCGATGCCGAAGAGCGAGCTGGAGCGGGCCCTGTCGAAGTAGCGGCAGGGGGTCCTCGCGGCTCCGCCGAGCCGCTTCAGACGGGCCCCAGCAGGGCGGCCAGCGCGTCGTCGCCCTGGCCGAGTTGCGCCCCGCCCGTCACTGGCGCGACCAGGAACCGTCGGCAGCCGTCGAGTTCCACGTATCGGTCGGAGCCTGCCCCATCGAGTGGACGCAGCACGGCGAAGCGGGACGCCGGGGTGGCACAGTCGGCCACCGCTCGGCGATTGGACAGCGCCCGGAGGACGCTCGCCTGGCGCTCGGTTGGCAGCAGCCCGCCGTACACGAAATCGCCCGCCGGTTTGTCGCCCTCCTGAAGCGACGCGGGCACCTCGTAGACGCAGAGGCGCAGCGGCCCGGCGGCCGGTCGGGTGATCGGCCCGACCGGCCCGGGGCGACCGTTGCGGGTCTCCACCCACACCATGTCCGTCCACTGCTGCGCGCATCCGGCGGCCTCGGCCGCCGCGGATTCGACAGGCCGGATGGTACGGGTGTCCACAGTGGTCCACTGTGGCTCGGCCAACGCGGTGATCACCTCGGCGCGCGGCTTGCCGCAGGAGCCCGTCGGGATGTGGGGCCGCAGCCAGCGCCCTCGGTCGTCGAGCAGGGCCAGCCACGGCGGCACGAGCATCTCGAGGGTGCAGGCGACCTCCCCGCCGGCCTGCTCGCTGGGTAGGCGCAGCGCGGTGAGCAGCGGCGCGATCGCCTCGGCGCGCCGTTCGGTGGCGACCTGCTCCTGGCCGCCGTTGGGGCCGGGCCGAATCTCCCGCCCGCAGGTCACGGCCGCGACCGGGGTGAACGTGGGGTCGATCCGACCGATGGTCGGCTCGTTCACGGCCGACGGCGACGCCTCCATGATCATCTCGCCGGCTCGTGGTGCGTCCTTGGCGCAGGAGATCCACCGATCGACGATCTGAGCCGGAGCGGGCTCGCCGGCCCCGCCCTCCGGCCCGGCCCCCGTGCCACCGCAGCCACTCAGCGCCACGCCGAGCAGTGCCACCGCCAGTACCGTCCGGGACGAGCGCATCCGGCTCACCACCCTTCCACCCGAGGATGAGACGGACGACGGGCACGCCCGGTTCCGGCTGGCCTGAGACGTGACGCGGGTGACCGGCGCGGACGCCGCCGGGCAGGCTCGCGGCGCGCGCCGACAGAATGACCGAATGGCACATCTGGGACTTGTCGCGCTGCTGGTCGGGGAGTACGACGAGGCGATCGACTTCTACGTCGACGGCCTCGGTTTCGAGCTGGTGGAGGACACCGCCCGACCGGACGGCTCACGCTGGGTGGTGGTCCGCCCGGCGGGGGCCCGGGAGACGGCGCTGCTGCTGGCCCGGCCGAGCAACGCCGAGCAACGGGCTCGGGTCGGCGACCAGACCGGCGGCCGGGTCGGGCTGTTCCTCCACACCGAGGATTTCGCCAGGGATCACGCCCGAATGGTGGCGGCCGGGGTGCGTTTTCTGGAGGATCCGAGGCACGAGGCGTACGGTTCGGTAGCGGTGTTCGTCGATCTCTATGGCAACCGCTGGGACCTCCTCCAGCCCCGCAGCACAGAGTGACACATTAGCGACACTGCGCACACTAAGGGTCATCCGATGCCCCCCGACATGCTATTGTCCGATGTCGATCTACGCCGTGTGGACCCGGACCGGGTCGTTGTCGGAAGGACACTTCCCGATGCCGGCCGTTGCCACTCCTGCCGTGCCGCCCACGTTGGACAATCCGGCCGGCGGCGCCCTGGGCCTCATCTTCACCACGTTGCCGGCGTTGCTGCGGCTGACCTGTGGGCTGTTCTGCGCGGCGGTGGCCGTGTCGGTGCAGACCCCGCCGGTCGACCAGGCGGCGCTGCTGCCCGCTGTGGCCGTGCTGACCGGCTGGTCCCTCTGGTACGCACACCGCGCGTTGCGCCACGGCATCAGCCCCGCCCTCGTCGCCGGTGACGTGGCGATCACCGCGCTGGCCTGTCTCCTCATCCCCGTCCTGGTGGCGCCCGAGGTGCTGCCCGGCGAGGGCAGTTGGATCGCCGTGCTGGCCAGCACCACGGTGATCAACGCCCAGGCCACCGTCCCCGGGCGCTGGTCGATCCCGGCCGGGCTACTCGTGATCACCACCTACGTGATCGGCGCACAGGCGGCCGGCAACCCCACCGAAGCTCGGGCGCACGCGGCCACGCTGCTGGCGCAGACCGCCTGCACGGCGATGATGGCGGCGGTCATGCGCCGACGCATCGGCCGGGCGGACCGCGCCTTCGTCGAGCACCAGCGGCTGACCCGCCAGGCGTTGGTCGCACGCGCCGCCCGCGAGGCCGAACGCCAACAGAACCGCGATCTGCACGACACCGTGCTCGGCACGCTGACCATGGTGGGGCTGGGCGCGGTGGCCGCGCCCACGGCTGCCTTCCGGGACCGGTGCGCGGCCGACCTGCGTACCCTCGTCTCGCTCACCGACGTCGGCCCGGTGGCCGGCGACGGCCCGGTGCCGCTGGACGGACGTCTGCGGTCGGTGGTCGGCCGGCTGCCCGAGCTCGCGGTACGGCTGGACCTGGCGTCCTGCGCCGTCCCCGTCGGGGTGGCCGACGCGATCGGCGAGAGCGCCTACGCGGCACTGTCCAACGTGGTCCGCCACGCGCCGGGCGCCACGGCCACGCTGCGGCTGGCCCGGGACGCGATCGGCGTCGTGGTCGAGGTCGCCGACGACGGCCCCGGCTTCGACCTGGCCACCGTCCCATCGCACCGGTACGGGTTGCGCGAGTCGATCCGGGGCCGGATGGCGACGGTCGGTGGGCGGGCCGACGTGCGCTCGGCGGTCGGCGCGGGCACCCGTATTCGACTGGAGTGGCCCGGTGTCGGCTGACCTGAATGCCCCGGCGCACCCCGTCGACGTTGCGGAGACACCGGCCCGGCACGGCGTTCCGACGCCCCGGGAGCCGGTCTCCGCCGCGGCGCTCGCCGCGCCGGCCGCCGTCGCGCACGCGTCCGACCGGGGTGCCCGGATCGCCGCCGTCGCCATCGCGTTGGCCTGGCACGTCGCGATCGCGTTGCCGGCGGTGCTGTCCGCCCGCGCCGAGTTCGCCGCGCCGGCGGTGGTGCTCGGCGCCTGGATACTTGTCGCCGTGACCGGCGCGGTGGCCGGGGTACGGCTGCTGCGGGGCTCGCCGCTGCCGCCGTGGCCGCTGGCCGGGCTGCTGCTGGTCGTCGACGCGGCCGTCTTCGCCGCGGCCGGAGAGCGGCAGTTGTTCACCGCCGCCAACTGGGTGTGGGGCACGCTCGGCTGGTTCTTCGTGCTGGCGGTGTGGGGCCGACGCGTCGTGGGGCTGATCGCGCTCCTCAGCACGCACGCGTTGATCGCACTGGTCGCCGTGCTCGGGCACGGCCCCGACCCGGCCGACGTGGCCCGCTACGTGATGTACGTCTACGGCACGTTCTCGCTGCCGGTGGCGGTCTTCGTGGGCAGCACTGTCATCGTCGGCCTGGCTCGGGAGCGGGCCGCCGTGTCGGCCGCCGGTCATGCGATCGCCGCCGAGCGGGATGCCGCGGAGCGTGGCCTCCGGGAACGCCGGGAACGGCTCGCCCTGGTCAGCTCGGCGGCCGGGCGGGTCCTCGGAGACCTGGCCGCCGGTCAGGCCGACCCGGACGACCCGGACGTGCAGCGTCGGTGCGTGCTGGCCGCCGCCCGGCTGCGCCGGCTGATCGCCGAGTCCGACGATGTCCCCGACCCGCTGTTGCACGAGTTGCGAGCCGCCGCCGACCTGGCGGAACGCAACGGCCTACCGATCGACCTGGTCACCATCGGCACCCCGCCGCCGCTGCCGGTGGAGGTCCGCCGCCGGCTGGCCGACCCGCTCACCGGCACCCTCGCCGACGCCCGGGGATGGGCGCGACTGACAGTGGTCTCCGGCCCGGACGAGGTGGTGGTCAGCCTCGTCACGCCGGACCGGGAGGGGCCGGAGGCGACCGGACCGCCACCCGAGCAGGACGGCGGGCCGGTGCAGTACCTCTACGAACGGGACGGGAACATCAGATGGGCGCAGACCCGGTGGCGGCGGTGACCGGCGATCGGCCGGTCGGGGTGGCGATCGTCGACGACCACCCGGTGGTGGTCGAGGGGGTCCGCGCCTGGCTCGCCACCGAGCCGCGTCTCACCGTGCTCGCCACCGGGGACGACCCGGACGAGGTGCTGCGGGAGGCGCCGAACGCCGACGTCGTCCTGCTCGACCTGCGGCTGCACGGGCGGATGGCGTTGGACAAGTTGGCCGAGCTGAGCGCCGCTGGGCGGCGGGTGGTGGTCTACTCCGAACACACCGATCCGCAGACGATGCTCGCCGCGCTGGACGCCGGCGCGGTGGCGTTCCTGGCCAAGCACGAGGGCCGGGAGCACTGCGTGGAGACGGTGCTGGCCGCCGCGAACGACCGCCCGTATGTGCCGCCGGCGCTGGCCGGTGCGATGGTGGGCGACCCGCGACCGGACCGGCCGATGCTGTCCGACAAGGAGCGTGAGGCGCTGCTGCTCTGGTTCCAGTCGATGTCCAAGGCGTCGGTGGCTCGGCGGATGCAGATCAGCGAGCACACCGTGAAGCAGTACGTCGACCGGGCACGGATCAAGTACACCCGGGCGGGGCGGCCAGCCGCCACAAAGGCGGCACTGCTCGCCCGTGCGATCGAGGACGGTCTCGTCCGCCCGGAGGAGATCGGCATCTACCGGTCACAGGCGACGCACGACCGGACGACCCCCTAACAGGCGTCATGACAGGGGGCGGCCGGTCCGCCAGGCTTCAGTACACAGCCAGCTGACCGGAAGGTCGTGACGATGCACGCCGACACGTCCCCCTTCTTCATCGGTCCCCACCGGTTCGACGCCCCGGACGACGACGTGGGCCCGACCCTGGACCGCCGCTACAATGTGCGACCGAGGCCCGGT
Source organism: Micromonospora sp. DT53 (assembly GCF_049841535.1). Lineage (NCBI taxonomy): Bacteria > Bacillati > Actinomycetota > Actinomycetes > Micromonosporales > Micromonosporaceae > Micromonospora > Micromonospora sp. DT53. Next base: position 413,504 of record NZ_JBNCKM010000006.1, on the reverse strand, counting down.
GAGCGGGTGCTCGGGCGACACCGGCTGCTGGTCGCGGGCTACCTGCTCGGGCCGAGCGAGGTGCGCTGCCGTTGGCAACTGCCCGAGCCGGTCGCGGTGACCGTCACCGATCAACGAATCTGCTGGGTGGGCAGTGGCTCGCAACTGTCGCTGGTCGCCGACGGCACGCACCGGGCCCGGCCGCCCGGCCGCCTGAACGGCCTGATGAGCGGTCAGATCCGCTGGCAGTGGCCGTCCCGGTTGGAGCTGCCGGCGACCGAGCAGGACACACCGGCGCAGCTGCTGATCGTCTGCGACGCGCTGCGCACCATTCAGCAACCGGCGTTGGCCCTCAGCGGAGCGGCCGCCGAGGTCGTGGCGCTGGCCCGGCAGGTCCGCCGGGCGGTGGCCATGTTTCGGCTGACCCGTCCGCAACTTGTCGACCTCTCGGCCCAGGAGCGCGACGTGCTGTTGCTGCGGGCCGGCCCGGGTCTGCTCGCCGGCGACACCCGGATCACGCTGCCCGGCTCGCTGCCTGTGGAGTTTTACTCCCGGGACGACTACTACCGCTCAAGACCGGAGCCGACCTCCTGGGGTGGGCTCGCCGGCGGCGCGGCATCCGGGCATCGCTGAGGCCGGTGCACGCCGGAACAGCCGGGTCAGCGTTCGTTCGCGCTGGGGGTGCGCTGCTCGGCGGCGGCGTCCAGGGCGGCGGCCTCCTCCGGCGTGGGCGCGCTGCCGCCCAGGTGGGAGGGCTGCCACCAGGTGTCGTCCGGGCCGGCCGGGGTGTCCGGATAATCCCGCTGCACCCGGTCGACGAGGGCGCTGAGGCGAGTGGTCAGCTCGGCGGCCAGCACGTTCGGGTCCGGGAAGTCCGCCGGGTTGATCGGCTCACCGATCATGATGGTAATCGGCGTGTGCCGGCGGGTCAGCGTGCGCGGGCGACCCTTGGTCCAGAGGCGCTGGGTGCCCCACAGCGCGACCGGCAGCACCGGCACCTTCGCCGAACGGGCCATCCGGACCGTGCCGCTCTTGAGCTCCTTGACGGTGAACGACCGGCTGATCGTCGCCTCGGGGAAGACGCCGACGACCTCGCCCTGCTTGAGCGCGCTCACGGCGGCGCGGAACGAGGCCGCGCCGGCCTGCCGGTCCACCGGAATGTGTCGCATCCCGCGCATCAGCGGGCCGGAGATCTTGTGCGTGAAGACCGAATCCTTGGCCATGAACCGAACCAGCCGACCCGACGCGTTCGCGCCCAGGCCGGCGAAGATGAAGTCGAGGTAACTGACGTGGTTGCTGGCCAGCACCGCCCCGCCCGTGCGGGGTACGTGGTGGGCGCCCTCGATGGTGATCTTCAGGTCGAGGACCCGGAACAGCGTCTTGGCGGCGGCGATAACGGGCGGGTACACGAGCTCCGGCATTCGCAGAATCTACCCTGACCGGCTGGGGAGCGGCTGGGTGGCGACCCGGCGGCGACGCCTGCGGCGCGCCGCCGCCGGTTCGGCGGTCGGATCCGTCAGTCGGTGGGGTTGTCCAGGTCCAGCCGACCCCGGGCGAACGCGTCCACGCGTCCCCAGCGACCCGGGATGTCCAGCACCTCGATGCGACCCATCCCCACCGGCAGCCGTGGCTCGACCGCCAGGTGACCCTCGTGCGGCTCCAGGCCGAGCATGGTGCGCAGCAGCAACAGCGGCGCACCTGTCGACCAGGCCTGCGGGCTGCACGCCGTCGGGTACTCCACCGGGAACTTGGTCAGCTCCCGCGGGTAGCCGCCGAACGCCTCCGGCAACCGGCCGTTGAAGTACGTGGCCGCGTCCAGGATGCCGTTGGCGATGGTCGCGGCCTCCTCGGCGAAGCCGTAGCGGCGCAGCCCCCAGGCGATGAACGAGTTGTCGAACGGCCAGATCGTGCCGTTGTGGTAGCCGATGGGGTTGTACCGTGCCTCCCCCTCGGCGAGCGTGCGCACCCCCCAGCCGGAGAAGAGCCGCGGCCCGACCAGGTGCGCGGCGAGCTTCTCCGCCCGCTCGGGTTCGACGATCCCGCTCCACAGCAGGTGGCCGATGTTGGAGCTGAGAATGTCGCACTGGCGGCCGTCCGGGTCCAGGGCCAGGGCGAAGTACTCGCCGTCGGCCACCCACCAGTCCCGGTTGAACCGCTCCTTCAGCTCCGCCGCCTCCCGCTCCAACTGGTCGGCGAACTCCGGGTCACCCCAGAACTCACGCGCCAACCGCGCCGCGCGGACCTTCGCGTCGTACGCGTACCCCTGCACCTCGCAGGTGGCCCGTGGGAACGGTGGCAGTGTGCCGTCCGAGTAGGAGATCGAGTCCCAGGAGTCCTTCCAGCACTGGTTCTCCAGGCCGGTGTCGGTGTTACGCCGCTCGTACCAGATGTAGCCGTTGCCGACCAGGTCGGCGTAGTTGTCGATCCACCTCAGCGCGGCCCGGGACTCCTGCTCCAGCTCCTTGACCAGCGCGACGTCCCCGCTCCACCGCTCGTACTCGTCGAGCAGCACGATGAACAGCGGCGTCGCGTCCACCGAGCCGTAGTACGGGGAGTGGGGCTGCTCCTCGAAGGCCGCCGTCTCGCCGTAGCGCATCTCGTGCAGGATGCGCCCCGGGTCCTCGTCCCGAAAGTCGTCGAACCGGCTGCCCTGCAGGGACGCCAGGATGCGCAGCGTCGTCTTCGACAACTGCGGCGTGAACGGCAGTGTCTGCAGGCAGGTGAGGATGCTGTCCCGGCCGAACATGGTCATGAACCAGGGCAGGCCGGCGGCCGGCAGGGTGGCGCCGCCCAGTGACAGCGGCGAGAACCGCAGCGCCGCCAGGTCGATCAGACTGCGCCGGTACGTGCTGGCCACCCGGCCGTGCTCACTGTTGACCTTGGGTGCGTCGGCGATCCACTTCTCCAAGTCGTGTTGGAGAGCCAGCCGCTCGGTGCCGTGCGTGCGCAGCCCGAAACGCAGGTCCCGGCCGCCGGGCCCGACCGCGCGGGTCTGGACGTCGATCGAGGCTTCCCACTGCTCGTTGGGCTCCAGATGGACGGTGTACGCGAAGCCCTTGCTGTCGTACCGGGCCGACATCGACGACGAGATCACCGTCTCTCGCCGGAAGTTCCCCCGCCGGTACCCCAGCCGCAGCCGGTCCGACTCCACCTCGGTGTAGATCTCGCCCTTCTTGTTGAGGATCTCGTCCTTGACCTGGAACAGGTCGGCGAAGTCCGACGCCGCGTCCATCCGGACTTCCAGGTCGACCGGCTTCTCGTCGTGGTTGAGGATGGTCAGCTGTTCACAGAAGCTGCCGCCCACCGCACGCTCCCGGATGATCGACAGCTTCGCGTCCACGTAGTGCGTGGCCATTCCCGGGACCAGGAAGAACCGCGACTCGAAGTACTGCAGGTCGTCGAAGGAGAGCGAGTTGAGTCGCTCACCGTTGACGGTCAGCACCCAGGTCGACAGGAACCTGGTGTCGATGGAGAAGAGCCCGGTCGGCTCATTCGGCGTCGCCTCGATGTCACCGGTGTCCTCGCACACGACGAACGTGTTGCCGTCCAGGATCCGGATCGTGTTGCTCTGCCCCATCAGTGCACCTCCCCGGCGAAACGCCGACGCGGCCCACGGGCGTCCGGGGAACCCGGGAAGATCCGCTCCACCTGTACGACGAGACGAGCGTCGCCCGTCACCGTCATGTCCCCCCGCAGCAGGGCGGCCAGACCGTGCTCGCGCCCCGAGGCGATGTCGTCGAAGAGGACCGGGCTGACGCCGATCACCGTGTCGGCTTCCCGCTCCTCCTGGCTGACGTTCAGCCGGCCGTGATCGATCCTCAGCAGCCAGTGCCGGGTCTGCGCCCCCTCGTTCAGGTCGATCCGCAGCGTCCCGGAGGTCTTGGCCAGCAGGGGTTCGTACCCCCTCCGGTCCAGGTCCTCGAAGAACCTCGTGGTCGCGTCCACCATCGGGTCCACTCCTCCCAGTTGCCGGGCCGGGGATCCCACCCACCGCGCTCGCGTAGCGCGGACGGCCGGCGTTGCACGTCCCCGCACGGGTCCCCGCCGCCGCCCAGGTCAACCTCGCCCAAATCGGGTGAGCCCCACCCCCGCGGTACGCACAGCGCCGGCCCTCCCAGGGGAGGGCCGGCGCTCTGGCGGACGGTCAGTTATTCGGGTCGTCGGCGCTGATGTCGGCCAGGACCGACTGCGGTTCGCGCTCGACCGCGAGGTCACCCATCGAAACCAGCCCGATCAGGCGTCCGTCGTCGATCACCGGAAGTCGGCGTACGGCGTACGTCCGCATCAGGTCCGCGGCGGCCACGGCATCGTCGTACTGACTCACCGTGATCACGTCGCGCGTGGTGATCTGGTTCAACCGGGTCGAGCCCGGGTCCATGTTCTCCGCGACACCTCGGACCGTGATGTCCCGGTCCGTGACGATGCCGACCACACTGTCGCCGTCGGTCACCACCACATCGCCAATAGCGCTGTCACGCATCTCCTGCGCGGCTGCGATGAGCGTGTCATTGCCGTCCATCGTCACCAACCGGGTCGTCATGAACTCTCCGACCGTTGTCATGGTGCTCCCCTCTCGGTGTCGGCACCGCCCGTCTACCCGCCGCTCGGGAGGGGGTAACGCGAACGACCCCGGCCTATCCGCGCGGGTGCCGCAGGCGTCGTAGCTCGTACAGCCCACTGCTGGTCAGGCTGTAGAACGCCGGCAACAGCAGGAAGATCACCAGCGCGAACAGCGGGCTGGCCAGGAATCCGACGAGGATCGCCAGCGCGTACCCCAGAAGACCGATCGCGGCCCGTGCCCGTTCGGCCGGGAAGAACCGACGCGGCACGGCCTGGTCCAGCAGGTCGTGATGCCGCGCGAGGTAGTGGTACAGCCCCAGCCAGCTCACCGAGACCAGCACGCCGACCAGGCCGTAGACGACCACGCCGACGCGCTGGTCCGCCTGGTCGCCGTCCCGCATGGCCTGCGAGACGACCGAGGTGGCGAACGGCAGCAGCGCGGTGCTGAACAGCACTCCGAGGTTGTACCACTGGAGGGCCTTTCCGCTGTTCTGCACCCGGTTGAAGGCGGCTCGGTGGTTCAGCCAGTTCACCGCCACGTACAGATACGACGTGACATAGGCGAGGTACGCCGGCCACTGCTCGACCAGCGCGTGCAGCAGCTGACCGCGGCCGACCCGGGGCGGCTGGAGGTCGAGCACCAGCAGCGTGATGATGATGGCGAAGACCCCGTCGCTGAACGACAGCAGCCGGGAGGTCTCCCGCCGCAGGGACGGGCCCGCAGGCCCGATCTCGTCGCTGCCAGCGCCCATCCCCCACCCCTTCCCGGTGTCCCGCGACGGCGAAGCAGGGCGGTATACCCGCCGGCGGGCGGCACACCCGCCCACGGGCGGCGCGCGTCGGACCCGCTGCCTACCGTGGGCGGATGATGACGGGCGAGGAGGAGCTGCGGGACCTGGTCGCCGGCAGCCGTTGGCTGACCCGGGCGCTGACCGTCGTGCGTGACTCCGGGCTGCCGGACGCCTGGATCGGCGCGGGGGCCCTGCGCGACCTGGTCTGGGGCGAGCGGTACGGCGACGGGTTCGACCCGGCGCAGGTCCGCGATGTGGACGTGGTCTTCTTCGACCCGGCCAGGCTGACCTCAGTCGACGACGACCGGGCCACCGCCCGGCTGACGGAGATGTGGCCGCAGCCGCCGTGGCAGGCGCGCAACCAGGCGGCGGTGCACACCTGGTACGCGGCCACATTCGGTGGTGACCCGATCGAGCCGTACCGCAGCGTGGGCGAGGCGGTCGCCACCTGGCCGGAGTACGCGACAGCGGTGGCCGTCCGTCTGGACCAGGCCGACCGGCTCAGGGTCTGCGCCCCGTACGGCGTGGCCGATCTGCTGGGTGGGGTGTGGCGACACAACCCGGCCCGGGTGGACGTGGCCCGGTCCCGACAGCGGTTGGCCCGGCACCGGCCGGCGCAGCGTTGGCCCGGAGTGACAGTGATCGAGCCGGGCTGACCGGTTCTGGGCGGGTCAGCCTCGGGGCGGCATCCCGTAGATCCGTTCCACGTGCAGGCGCAGCACGATCCGTCCCTCGTCGACCATCGCACGGCGGTACTCGTCCCAGTCGGGGTGTTCGCCGCTCAGCTCCCGGTAGAGCGCCACCAACTCCTCGACCGTCTCGTCGCCGAGCTCGGCGGACGGCGGGGTCAGCGCGGCGCGACCCTCGACCACCGCGTACGCCCAGCCGTCCTCGCTGCTGACGTGGAAGCTGGCCCGCGGGTCGCGGCGCAGGTTGGCGGTCTTGGCCCGACCGTCGGTCACCGAGACCCGGATCAGACCCGCCTCCCGGTCGAAGGAGTAGAGCACCGTGGAGAGCTGTGGACGCCCGTCTCGTTTGATGGTGGCGAGCACGCCCATCGAGCGGGCGGCCACCAGATCGGTCAACGCCTGCTGGGTGCGGTCATCCGGCATGGTGCCCTCCAGGTTGGACGGTCATCTCCGACCCATCCAAGCACGACCTGCCGGCCGTCGCGGGCGACCATCCGGAACAGGGCCGGCTATCCGGAACAGGGGGCCGGCTGTCCGGAACAGGGGGCCGGCTGTCCGGAACAGCGGGGCCGCTACCCGGAGCGGCACCGAGCCCTCGCCGACGGACGGCGAGGGCTCGGGGCGTGCTCGGTGTCCCGGCGACCGTGCCGGTCAGCGGCGCTCGGCGGCGACCAGCTCGGCGAGTTGCACCGCGTTCAGCGCAGCGCCCTTGCGCAGGTTGTCGTTGGAGCAGAACAGCGCCAGCCCGTACTCCACGGTCTCGTCGGCGCGGATCCGGCCCACGTAGGTCGGGTCCTGGCCGGCGGCCTGCAACGGCGTCGGGACGTCGGTCAGTGCCACGCCGGCCGCGTCGGCGAGCAGTTCGTGGGCGCGTTGCGGGGTGAGCGGCCGGGCGAACCGGGCGTTGATCTGCAGCGAGTGCCCGGTGAAGACCGGCACCCGGACGCAGGTGCCGGAGACCTTCAGGTCGGGGATCTCCAGGATCTTGCGGCTCTCGTTGCGGAGCTTCTGCTCCTCGTCGGTCTCGAACGAGCCGTCGTCGACGATCGAACCAGCCAGCGGGAGGACGTTGAAGGCGATCGGCTGGGTGAACGAGCGCGGCGCGGGGAACTCCACAGCCGACCCGTCGAAGGCCAGCCCGGCGGCGTGCTCGGCCACCTTGCGGACCTGCTCGTCCAACTCGGCGACGCCGGCCAGGCCGGCGCCGGAGACCGCCTGGTAGGTGGAGACGACGAGGCCGACCAGGCCAGCCTCGGCATGCAGCGGACGCAGCACCGGCATCGCGGCCATCGTGGTGCAGTTGGGGTTGGCGATGATGCCCTTCGGGCGGTCCAGAGCGGCGTGCGGGTTGACCTCGGCGACCACCAGCGGCACCTGCGGGTCCATCCGGAACGCCGAGGAGTTGTCGATCACCACGGCGCCGGCCTCGGCGACCCGGGGCGCCAACTCCAGGGCGGTGCCCTTACCCGCCGAGAAGAGGACGATGTCCAGCTCGGAATAGTCCGCGGTCGCGGCGTCCTCGACGGTCACCTCACCATCGCGCCACGGCAGCGTACGCCCGGCGGACCGCGCCGAGGCGAACAACCGCACCTGCTCCGCCGGGAACTTCCGCTCCGCCAGCACCTGCCGCATCACGCCACCGACCTGGCCGGTGGCCCCCACAATGCCGATCCTCATGCCCGCGAGGCTACCGACCCCACCCCCGAAACCGGGACCCCTTTCCCACCCCCCGGGTCGCACCTCACACCGACCCCTCCCCCGTTGATCATGAAGTTATTGTCGCGACACGCCGTGGCGAGTGACAACAACTTCATGATCAACGGGGCCGGAGGGGGGACGCGCAGGGGGACGGGAGGGCGGGTTAGGGGAGGAGGGTTCCTAGGGCTGTGGACTCCAGGTCGTCGCGGATCACCGCGGCGTCGCCCTCGATGACCAGGGTGAGGGCTTCCGGGTGCAGGTGGGTGGCTGCCGCCGCGGAGACCTGGTCCACGTCGGCGGAGAGCAGCGACTCGCGCAACCGCGCGTGGTAGTCGTCCGGCAGGTCGTGCACCACCAGGGTGGTCAACGCGGAGGCGATCGCGCGAGGGCTCTGCAACTCGACCGAGAGCTGCCCGGCCCGCCAGGAGCGGGCCACCTCCAGCTCGTCCTCCGTCACCCCAGTGGCCTGGGTACGGGTGATCTCGCCCACCGCCTCGACCAGGGCCGGCGCGGTGACCGCCGTCTGCACGCCGGAGCTGACCGCGAACCGGCCGAACCGCCGCGACGCGGCGAAGTCGCCCCGAATGCCGTACGTGTAGCCGTGCACCTCGCGCAGCAGGTGGTTGAGTCGGGACGTGAACGCCCCGCCGAGCACCGTGCCGGCGAGCGTCATCGGCACGTAGTCGGGGTGCGCCCGGTGTGGTGACGGGTGGCCCAGCCGCAGCGTGGACTGCACCGAGCCGGGCCGGTCCACCAGGATGATCCGTCGACCGCTGTGCAGTGGCACCTCGATGGGGCCGCCCCGCGCGGCCGGGCCGCCACCGGTGCCGGCGAACGCCGCGGCGGCGAGGGCGTCCAGGTCGATCCGCTCCAGGTCACCGGCGACGATCAGGGTGCCGGGGCGCAGGAACCACTCGGAGTGGAAGACCGTCACGTCCTCCACGTCCAACCCGGCGACCGACTCCGGGTCGCCGTGCATCGGCCGCCCCCAGCGGTTCTGTGCGCCGAACAGGTCGGCCCGCAGCGCGGCGTCGGCGCGGGGGCCGGGGTTGGCCCAGTCCATCCGGAGCGCGGTCGCCTCGTCGTCGCGGACCCGGCGTACGTCGGCGGGGTCGAGCCTGGGCGTCCGGACCGCCTCGGCGAGCAGCTCCACGGCGGCGCTCAGCCGGTCCACCGGAATCACCACGCTGGCCTGGAACGAGTCCCAGTCGAGGCCGGTCGACAACGCGGTGCCGAGCCCCTCGACGGCGAGCGCGTACGCGGCGGCGTCCCGCTGCGCGGTCCCCTCCTCCAACGCCTTGGCCAGCACACCGGAGAGGCCCTCCTTGCCGACCGGCTCCTGGCCCGCGCCCACGTCGAGCAGCAGCAGGGCCACGGCGAGGTTCTGCCCCGGCAGGTGCGCGGCGACGACCTGACCACCGGCCACGGTGCGGCGGACCACCGGCGGGAACCGGTACGGGCGAGCGGCACCCGGGCCGGGACGGTCGGCGATCAGCGTCATGAGGTCTCCTCGGGCAGGTAGGTCAGGGTCACCCGGTCGGTGGCGAGCACGTCGGCGGCGGCCTCGGCGATCTGCTCGGCGGTGACCGCGAGCAGGGCCGGCAACTGGTCGGCGATGCGGGCCGGGTCACCGAACTGCGTGGTGTACCGGCCGAGCAGGTCCGCACGGCCGTCGACAGTGGACAGCTGACGCCACCACCCGGTGCTGAGCAACGCCTTGGCCCGGTCCAGCTCGGCGGCGGTGACCGGCACGGTGGCCAGCTCGTCGACGACCTCGGCCAGCCCTTCGGCCAGCCGCTCGGCGCTCACTCCGGGACGGGCGGTGGCGGTGGCGATCAGCGGCGCCGGAGCGTGGGCGAGGTCCACCCCGTACGCCCCGACCAGGTCCGGCTGCGCGATCCTCTCGCCGTCGGCGAGGCGCTGGTAGAGCCGGCTGCCTCGGCCGCTGCCGAGGACGGTGGCGAGCACGGTGATCACGTTGTACCCCGGGCTGCCGAACGGGTAGCTGCGGTGGGCGATGTACACCCGCGGCGCCGGCACGTCGGCGCTCACCGACTCCACGGCCGTCTGCCCGGTGGCGGGGACGCTGCGGCCGTCCGGCGCCGCCGGGATGTCGTCGCGGGCGGGCAACGCGCCGAAGTACTTGTCGGCGAGCGCGAACACGTCGGAGGCGGTGGCGTCACCGACCACGGTGAGCACCGCGTTGTTCGGCGCGTAGTAGGTCCGGTGGAACGCCTGGAAGGTGGCGAGGTCGGCGGCGTTCAGGTCGGCCATCGAGCCGATCGTCGCGTGGTGGTAGGGGTGCCCGGGCGGGTAGAGCAGCGGCAGCAACCGCAGCCAGGCGTCGCCGTACGGCACGTTCTCGTAGCGCTGCCGGCGCTCGTTCTTGACCACGTCCCGCTGGTTGTCAAGCGTCTCCTGGGTGAGGGCGGGAACCAGGCCGCCCATCCGGTCGGCCTCCAACCAGAGCGCCAACTCCAGGTGCTCGGCCGGGACCGTCTCGAAGTAGTTGGTCCGGTCCGGGTTGGTGGTGGCGTTGAGTGAGCCGCCGGAGCCCTGGATCAGCTTCATGTGCTCGGTCTTCGCCACGTTCACCGAGCCCTCGAACATCAGGTGCTCGAAGAGGTGGGCGAAACCGGTCTGCCCGGCCGGCTCGTGCCGGGAGCCGACGTCGTACCAGAGGTTGACGGCCACGGCGGGCGCGGTGCGATCCTCACTCACCACCACGCGCAGGCCGTTGTCCAGTCGGGACGTCTGAATGGGCCAGGGGTAACCACTGTCGGGCATGCCCCGACGCTATCCGATCTCGGAGGCGGAAAGGTGACGTGCGGTCGGTCGGCGAGCCGACCTGGGCCGCATCGGGGCCGCCGCGGTGGGTACCGGAGAGGAATGACCGTCACCCCACCGCCGTCCCGGCCCGCCGGCCGGGCCGCCACCGCCGTCGAACGCGCCAGCACCGCACTCGGCCGGCTGCGCCACGGCCGAGTGCTGCATCCGGCCGGTCGCTCGTTCGTCGGCGAGACGGTGATCTGGGGTACGCCCGGACCGCCCACCGGAGTCGCTCTGCTGGACGACCCCGGCCGGTACCGGACCACGGTCCGGCTCTCCAAGGGGACGCCGACGCCCGGCAGTTGGCCTGACGTTCTGGGCCTCGCGCTGCGCCTGCACCACGACGGCGGCCGGCCGTTCGACCTGTTGGTCAGCTCCAGCGGCGCGGCCCCGGTGCTGCGGAACCTGCCGCTGCCCCGACGCCGCTTCAGTGGCACGTACAGCACGATCACCTGCTACCGAGCGGGCCGACGACGCCTCTGGCTGGCCGCGTTGGCCGACCCCGACTCGGCCGACCTCGGTCGCAGCCTGGCCACGGTGGCCGCCGCGACCCGGGCGGACACCCCGCGCCTGGTGCTCGCGGTCGCGTCGGCGGTGGGGCCCTGGCGGCTGGTCGGGCAGGTCAGCGTCGGTGCTCAGCTCAGCGCCCGGGAGGACGCCGCGCTCGCGTTCGACCCGGCGCGCAACCTGCCACCCGAACTGCGGATGGCAGGTCCGCTGGCCTGGCTGCGCGACCAGACCTACCGGGGGTCGCGCCGGGCCCGCGGGGCGACCGCTCAGTCCGGGGGTTCGACCGCGGCCACGGTCTGATCCGAGGTACGACGTTCCAGCACCGTGTCCGGCGCGGCGTTCTGGTCCGCCGCGCGGAGGTCCGACTCGGCGAGGATGGCCTCCGCCTGCGCCTCCGGGTCGTCGCTGCCCACCGCCGTCTCCTCGGGCAGGAGGTGGTGCGCGCGGGACTCCACCCGCTCCTGATCGCTCTGCTCGTGTGTCATGGCACCCCTGTTACCCCGACCTCGCCCTCGGCACGCGGTGATCGCCCCCGCATCTTGGGACGGCAGGCCGGGCGACCGCCTCGGGTCGGGTACGCTGGTCCGGTGACGCGTTCCTATCGATGGTTTATGCGGCCGGCTCGCACGCCGGTGACTTCCCCATGAACTGACGTCACCACGGACCGAGCCGGCTGGGCAGGAGCTGTCGTTCCTGCCCTTTTGCGTACGAGCAGCCGGCTCGTCCCGGGCACCGGCCCCGGGCACGGTCGGCGGAAGGATGCCCACCGTGACGACCCCGGAGACCGATCGGGTCAGCGATCAGCGGATCGACCGTGTCGTGCCGCTGACCACACCCGCCCTGCTGCACCACGAGTTGCCCCTGGACGCCCCGCTCGCGGCGGCCGTGCTGACCGGCCGGCGCGCGGTCGGTCGCGTGCTGGACCGCGAGGACGACCGCCTGCTGGTGGTGGTCGGCCCCTGCTCGGTGCATGATCCGGCCGCCGCCCTCGAGTACGCGCAGCGGCTGCGGACGGCAGCCGACCGGCTGGCCGACGACCTGCTGATCGTCATGCGGGTCTACTTCGAGAAGCCCCGCTCGACGGTCGGCTGGAAGGGCCTGATCAACGACCCGGGTCTGGACGGCAGCGGGGACGTCAACACCGGCCTGCGGCTGGCTCGGGCGCTGCTGCTCGACGTGCTCCGCCTCGGCCTGCCGGTGGGTTGCGAGTTCCTCGACCCGATCACCCCGCAGTACATCGCGGACACGGTGGGCTGGGGCGCGATCGGTGCCCGCACCGTGGAGAGCCAGGTGCACCGCCAGCTCGCCTCCGGCCTGTCCATGCCGATCGGCATGAAGAACCGCCCGGACGGCAGCATCGGCACGGCCGTGGACGCCATCCGCGCCGCCGGGGTGCCGCACGTCTTCCCCGGCATCGACTTCTCCGGCACCCCGGCGATCATGCACACCCGGGGCAACACCGACGGGCACCTGGTGCTGCGCGGCGGGGGCGGCCGGCCCAACTACGACGCAGAGTCGGTCGCCGGGGCGCTCGACCTGCTCCGCGCGGCCGACCTGCCGGAGCGGCTGGTGATCGACGCCAGTCACGCCAACAGCGGCAAGGACCACCGCAACCAGCCGCTGGTCGCCGCGGACGTGGCCGCGCAACTGGCCGCCGGTCAGCGGGGGATCACCGGCGTGATGCTGGAGTCGTTCCTGCTGCCCGGCCGGCAGGAACTGGACCCGACCCGGGAGCTGGAGTACGGCCGGTCGGTCACCGACGCCTGCCTCGGCTGGGACGACACCGCCGAGGTGCTCGACCACCTCGCCTCGGCCGTGCGGGCCCGTCGGGCCACGCTGCCGACGACTGTGTGACCGCCAACACCTCAGCGTCCGGAACACGAGCGGGGGTCGGCTCGTTGACAGGGGTGTCGGTGTGTCATGTGTCCCCGGGCCTCACCTAAATAGCCTTCGCGGAATACCGTCCGGCTGGAGCCGCGTAGTGCCACTCGCCGAGAGGCGACCTGCACACCGACACCAGCGCCGCCCCCGGCCCACAAGGCCGGGGGCGTCGCTGTACCTGCGTCACCGCGCCTGAGCGCGGACTACCAGCAGGGGGAACTGCTCTGGTGAGCAGGCGGCGCCGTGGGTACGGGGGCCGCCAGGCGTGACGTTTGACCGATTCCGCCCCGGGTAGCTGATCGACGTGACCGACGACGCATCCGGGTCCGGCGAGCCGGACACCCAGGCCCTCGACGACCTGCTCGACGACATCTTCCGGGCACAGGAGCGGGTCACCCAGGCGGAGATCTACCGCCAGGCGGTGGCCGCCGAACTCCCACCGGACCTGCTCGCCCGCATCGACGCGCTTCCCGAGGGTGAGTACGCGGTGGACGAGGCCAGCGACCTGCTGGGCGGTTCGATCGGGTGAGCAACCGCAGAAGGGATACCGACATGACGCACCACGAGGATCACGACGAGAAGGTGCCGGCGCTGGGTCAGCCGCCGAAGGGCCGGGACACCACGCCCGAGCCGGACTTCGCCAACGAGCACGACCGCACGGCGGTGGACCGGGACATCATCACCGGGGCGGACGAGGACGAGCGGGAGCCGGAGTCACCGCATGGTTGGTCCGGCATGCAGCGCTGAGGGCGTACGAAAGGGGGGCCGGCGTCTGCCGGCCCCCCTTTCCGTGTCCTGCTCGTCAGTCGTCGTCGTGCCCGCCCTCGGCGGCCTGCTGCGCCGCCGCGTACGCCATCTGGAGGAAGTCGGACGCGGCGACCGCCGTCAGCGCGGTGGCCACCAGGCGGGTGAGTCGGGGCGCGAGCACCAGGCCGCCGGTCAACCCGGTGGCCACCCAGACCGCCAGGCAGAACGGGCAGCTCAGCAACTCGCCGATGGCGTGCCGGGTCGGACTTCCCGAGTCGCGAACCTGCTCCATCACCTCGCCGCTGCCGATCGGGCGGTCGTAGCGGGTGAACGGCGCCCGCAGCGGGCTGGTCACCGCGTCCTTGGACAGCAACCGGCTCAGCTTGTGCGTGGCGATGGAGAGCAGCACCACGTCGGACGGGGCGGGGCGCTCCGGCACCGGCCGACCGGTTGCCTTGACCAGGCCGGCGATAGCCCCGGTCACCCCGGCGTAGGCGCCCATCGCCACCAGGTAGCCGCCGAGCGGCCGGTGTTCGTGCGGCGCGTACGCCCGGCGCAGCCGGGCCGCCTTCTGTCGCAGGCCAGTGTCGCTCACCCGATCTCCTCACATGTCGTGGTGGTGCGGGAGTGGCGTCCCGCGCGGCCGGCTCAGCCGGCCTGGAGGTTGTCGGCGACCTCGCGTACCAGGTTGGTGAGCGCTTCGTCGGCCAGTTGGTCCGGACCGGACCCGCCCGACCCGTCGGCCAGGTCGAGCTGGATCCGAGCGCCGCCGGAATCCGCCGGCTCGACCCGGATCTCGGCGGACCAGTCGTCGCCGTCGCCCCAGCGGGCGCGCAACTCCTCAGCGCTGATCTCGGCGGCGGGGCTGCCGTCGCCACGTAGTGGCTCCGGCAGCCAGGCCGAGGCCCGGGCGGGGTCGGTGGCCGTGCTGAAGACCACCTCGGGTGGCGCGGACATGCCGCGTACGGCGCGCGCCGGCATCAGGCGTCCCGCAGGCGGCTGGGGTCGACCTCGCGACCCGGGTGGCGCGCCAGGTATTCGGTCTCCAGCTCCGCCGTGCGCCGCAGGTGGTTGGCGAGTGCGGAGTCCGCCGCGTGCCGCAGGGTGTCCAGGCGGGTGCGGTGCAGGCTGTGCATCTCGCGGATCAGGTCCTCGTCGGTCAGCTCCGTCGGGTCGATGCCGAGCAGATCGCCGTCGAGAGCGGAAGCGCCGGCCGGGTCGGCGAGCTGGTCGCCGCCCCACTCGGGCACCCGCTGCTCCGGGCTCATATCCGCGCTGCCGCTGGACGCGAAGCCGTCTTCACGTACCGATCCGGTCATGATCGCCCCCCTTGATCTCGTTTGGGCTGGCGTCTAGACGATTGCCCAGGCGCGGTGACGCCAAACCAAGCCGGCGCGGCGACAACTACGACACGGTGTCGGAGACCGCCAGCGCCCCCGGTACCCTCGATGCCATGAGGCGGCTCTGGACCCCGGCGTGGATCGCGCGCCACGTGGCCATGGTCGTGCTGGTCGTGGGCTTCCTCGGGCTGGGCTGGTGGCAGATCAGCCGGGCCACCGCCGGCAACAGCCTGAGCTGGGGGTACGCGGTCGAGTGGCCGATCTTCGCCGGCTTCGTGGTCTACGTGTGGTGGCGTGAGGTGAAGCTGGCCCGCCGCAGGGTCGCGGAGGCCGACGCGCCGCCCGCGGATCCGGCCGTCGAGCCGGTGCCGGCGGTCACCACCGGGTCCCGACCGGCGGTACGCCGACCGGTGCGGGTGTCCCGGGCGCCGGCCACCGGCGATGTCGTCGAGGACACCGACCTGGCCGCCTACAACCACTACCTGTCATGGTTGAACGCCAATCCGGGCGCCCGGCCCGGTGACTATCCCGGCTGAGCCGGGCTCGGAAGGACGGACGAAGGTGGGCGCTGCCCTTACCCGGTACCGCGTGATCGCCTGGATCGTGGGCGTGGTGCTGATCCTGCTGGTCGTGATCGGCATGCCCCTGAAGTACGTGTTCGACAACCCGGTCGTGGTGGAGACGGTGGGGCCGGCGCACGGCTTCCTCTACATGATCTACCTGGTGGCCGCGTTCGACCTGAGCCGCCGAGCCGACTGGCCGCTGAAGCGGATGCTGCTGGTGATGCTGGCCGGCACCGTGCCGTTCGTTTCGTTCTACGCCGAGCGTCGGGTCAGCGCCTGGGTGGCCGCGCCGCAGGAGGAACGGGCGCCGGAGCCGGTCGCTCGCTGAGCTTGCTGAACGGCCGGCGGGCCGACCAGCTTGCTGACCGGCCGGCGGGCCGACGCGCATCCGGCGCCGGCCGGGTCAGCGGTTGGGCCGCCACGGGTCCGCTGTGGCGAGCGGGTCGACCCAACTGCCGTAGCGGTTGACCTCCCGGGCCCGCAGCAGTGACCGGGTGACCTGGCCGAACTGCCGTTCGTCGTCGGCGCTGAACAGCAGCACCTCCGATCCCTGGTACCACCCCCACAGTTCGTGCGGCGGCGGGCGCCAGCGATCACCGACCAGGGCGAGAACGGCCGGGAGCAGGAACACCGCGCCGAGGATCAGGTACGCCTCGGCGGTGAGGCGTTGCAGCCCGCCGGTGAAGCCGAGGAGCACCCCCACGCCGCCGAGCATGCTGGCGGTGATGACGACGGCCCGGACGGCGATCCGGTCGTGCGGGCCCCGGGTGGTACGCAGATGGGTCAGGTCGGCGACCCGGTAACTGTTCCGACCGACGGTGAACCGGTCGACGGTCACGATGATGCCGGGCCGCGCGTACAGCAGGGTCGACCGGGCGCCCGGCACCGTTCGCGGCGGTCGCGTCTTTGCGCCTTCACGATTCACGGTTCCTCCCGCAGGGGACGGTTGGCCGAGTGCACCCGCCGGTGACAGTCATCGCTGTCGGTCGACGGGATTCCCGGCTCCGGACTTCATTGTGTTGTGGCACTGCCAGTCGACCTGGGCATTTACCGGCTGCGGACAGCTTCGCCCGCCGAGTGGCATCGCCGAGAAACAGCATCCATTTCCGGTTTTATCGGTTATGGAGGCTAGGAATCCGGCGGCATACGCCCGGAACGACGAAAGTCGCGTATCAGTCAGTAGCCCAGGAAAGGGGCGATGTCCCTCATTCGCAGGCGTCATCAGCCACGGTGACGCCCACCAAGCCCAGGGGCACGACCGGCAACTCTTCCAACTTTCGCCCCTGCTTCAACTGCGAGCGACATCCGTCCCGGGTTAGGTTGGGCGAGCCGGTCCGGCCCAGTGCCGTCCGCCCGGATGGCCCCGGCCGGTGTCGTCGAGGGCGTCAGCAGCCCCGGCGGCCGTGGGAGAGGGGCCTTCCGCTCTTGTCATCCCTGAGAAATCTGCTGCGCACCGTGGCGCTGGTCGGCATGTCGGCCGCGCTGATCACCCCGACGGCGGTGGCCCAGGCCGAGCCGTCCCCGGCCGACCTGACCCGCCAGATCGAGACGTCCTCGGCCGAGCTGGAGCGGGTCGTCGAGTCGTACAACAAACTGCGTGAGGAGATCAAGGCAAACGAGGCCGCCGTGGCCCGATTACAGACCCGCATCGGGCCACTCGAACAGCAGGTCGAGCAGAGCCGGGCCGACGTGGCCGAGCTTGCCTCCACCGCGTACAAGAGTGGCGGCCTGCGCACCGCGGAGGCCCTGCTGCGGTCCGGCGGTTCGGCAGCGCTGCTGGACCGGCTCGGCACGATCGAGCAGTTGACCCGGCAGCGGCAGCAGAGCATCTCCGGCTTCACGGCCGACCAGCAGCGGTTGCTCGATGAGAAGACCCGCCTGGACGCGACCCTGACCCGGCAGGCCGCGCAGGCTCGCCAGCTCGCGGCGGGTAAGAAGCAGATCGAGCAGGACCTGGCCAAGCTGTACGAGCTGCGCCGGCAGGCGTACGGGGCCGCCACCGAGCGACCCGAGCCCAAGGCGGCAACGACCGAGGCGAAGAACGTGCCCGCCGTGTCCGGTGCTGCCGGCACGGCGGTGCGCTACGCGTTCGGCGCGATCGGCAAGCCGTACGTCTGGGCAGCCGACGGGCCGAACGGTTATGACTGTTCCGGCCTGACCTCGGCGGCCTGGCGGGCGGCCGGGAGGTCCCTGCCGCACAACACGCGGATGCAGTGGAGTGCGGTCGCCCACATCGGGCGGGGCGACCTACGCCCCGGCGACCTGGTCTTCTACAGCGGGCTCGGGCACGTCGCCCTCTACGTGGGCGACGGCCAGGTGATCGACGCGCCCAGCGCCGGTCGCAACGTGCTCAAGCGCGGCATGAACATGATGTCCATCCAGGGTTACGGTCGGGTTCGCTGACCACGTTCGGCAACGGCGAACGGCCGGCGTCCCCCTATCGGACGCCGGCCGTTCGCCGTTGTTACTAGCAGATCAGGCTGCCTGCAGCCCCTCCGCGCGGGCCAGCTCGCGGAGCCGGCCGAGGGCCTGGATCTCCAGCTGCCGGATCCGCTCGCGGGACAGCGAGAACCGGGACGCGACCTCGGTGAGCGAGTGCTCCCGGCCGTCCTCGAGCCCGTAGCGGGCCCGCATGATGCCGGCGGAACGGTCGTCGAGGTGGTTGAGCAGCCCTTCGATGCGCTGCCGCTCCAGACCGCTGAGGACGATGTCCTCCGGCGACGGCGCGTCACTGTCGGCGACCAGGTCACCGAGGTTCGTGTCGCCGTCGTCGCCCACCGGGGTGTCCAGCGAAACGGTGTCCTGCGACCAGCGGCGCAGCTCGTTCACCCGCTCGACGGTGACGCCGAGGGCGGTGGCGATCTGCTCCGGCTCCGGGTCGCTGCCCAACTCGCGGGTCAGCTGCCGCGCCACGTTGCGCATCCGGTTGACGTCCTCCACCAGGTGCACCGGCAGACGCACGGTGCGCTCCTGCTGGGCGATCGCCCGGCTGATCGCCTGCCGGATCCACCAGGTGGCGTAGGTGGAGAACTTGTAGCCGCGCTCGTAGTCGAACTTCTCGACCGCCCGGACGAGGCCGGTGTTGCCCTCCTGGATCAGGTCCAGCATGGGCATCCCCGAACGCACGTAGCGTCGGGCGATCGACACGACAAGTCGGAGGTTGGCGCGGATGAAGAGGTCCTTCGCCCGATCCCCCTCGACGACCAGCCATTCCAGGTCGGCCCGGTCGACACCGGCGGGAACGGCTTCCTCACCGAGCAGGTGCTCGGCGTAGAGGCCGGCCTCGATCGCCTTGGAGAGATCGACCTCCTTGGCGGCGTCCAGCAGTGGCGTCCGGGAGATCTCGTGCAGGTAGACGCCGACCAG
The DNA here is from genome assembly GCF_049841535.1 of Micromonospora sp. DT53. Lineage (NCBI taxonomy): Bacteria > Bacillati > Actinomycetota > Actinomycetes > Micromonosporales > Micromonosporaceae > Micromonospora > Micromonospora sp. DT53. Next base: position 394,551 of record NZ_JBNCKM010000006.1, on the reverse strand, counting down.
GTCGCGCTCCTCGGCAACCTCGTCGGTTCGCATGCCGATGTTCTTGTCCACGTTGCCCACGGTCCCCTCGCTCGCGCCGGTTGCCCGGTTCCTTGCCATTCCCCACACCTGTCAGCCCCTGGTAACTTCTGCTGTGCCCATCGGTGCTGACACCTACACAACAGATGAGACGTGCCGGGGATTCCTCGTCGTGAGTCGAAAGTGTCACGAATGCCTGAGTAATAGCTGAGAGCACGGTCCATGTTTGCTGTCAGCACCCCATCGGGTGGCTCGCCACTGGGCACCACGTACGGGTTACGGCACCATGGCAACACCGCCCGCCTCGGGGGCACAGCGACCCGGGTCACCACCGCGATGCGATCCTGGTCACTGCCAGATACGCACAGCTGGACCGGCCGGTTCATCCACGGGGGTGTGATTACCCCCCGGCCAGGTGAACAATCCGAGGCCCCATTCGCTTCCCGGGACGGGTGGCGCTAGGAGGCGAGCAGGGCGAGTGCGCCGCGCACCTGGTCGGCGGAGCGGGCCAGCGCGGCCCGGGCGGCGTCGATCTCGGCGCCCGAGACGAGGGACACGAGCGCCGTCTTCAGGTCCCCGTCGGCCTGGGTGAGGGCCTGCCGGGAGAGTTCCTCGGAGCAGCCGGTGGCCTCAACCAGGATCGAGATCATTCGTCCGCGGAGTTTCGCGTTGGTGGCCACCATATCGATCATGAGGTTTGAGTAGACCCGCCCCAGGCGCACCATGACGGCGGTCGAGAACGTGTTGAGCACCAGCTTCTGCGCGGTGCCCGCCTTCATCCGAGTCGACCCGGTGACCACCTCGGGTCCGGTGTCCACCCCGATGAACACGTCGACCGACCGGGCCGCCTCCGCCTCCGGATTGGCGCAGAGCAGCACCGTCGAGGCGCCCTTGGCGCGGGCTGCGGCCAGCGCCCCGAGGACGTACGGCGTGCGTCCGCTGGCCGCCAGACCAACCACCAGGTCGCCGGCCCGTACACAACTGGCCGCTTCGACCGCGCCGCCCCGGTCGTCGTCCTCGGCGTCCTCCACGGCCCGCCACATGGCGTCCGGGCCTCCCGCGAGGTGTGCGCAGAACCAGTGTCGGGGCGAGTTGAAGGTGGGGGCCAGCTCGGCGGCGTCGAGCACGCCCAGTCGGCCGGAGGTGCCGGCCCCGAAGTAGTGCACCCGGTGACCGCCGCGAAGCGCCTCGACCGCCAGATCGACGGTGGTGGCGATCTCGTCGAGGACCGCGGCGACCGCCGCCGGCACCCGTCGGTCCGCCTCGTTGATCACGGTGAGCACGTCCCGGGTCGACATCAGGTCGAGGTCGACGCTGAGCGGGTTGCGCCGTTCGGTGGGGGCGCCCACCCGGACCGTCGGGCGAGCGGGCGGTGCGGGCATCTCGGCACCGGCCGTCATGCCCGCCTCCGGTTGGCACCCACCCGGTGCGACTGGACCGCCTCGGCGGTCGCCTCCAGGGCCTTGCGGGCGCGGGCCCGGTTGCGGGCGGCCACCCCGACGAAGAGGCAGTCGACCACGGTGAGCTGGGCCAACCGGCTGGCCGTCGCGCCGGAGCGGTAGGTGGTCTCCCGGGCCGCCGTGGTCAAGACGAAGTCCGCCACGTCGGTGATCGGCGAGCGCGGGAAGTTGGTAAGCGCCACGGTCGCGGCACCGCGGGTACGGGCCTGCTCCAGCACCTCGATCACGTCGGAGGTGGTGCCGGTGTGCGAGATGCCGATCGCCACGTCTCCCCGCCCGAGGAGGGCGGCCGAGGTCAGCGCGGTGTGCACGTCCGGGAAGTAGAAGGCGATCCGGCCGATGCGGTGCAGCTTCTGCTGAAAGTCCGAGGCGACGAACCCGCTGGCGCCGGCGCCATAGATGTCGATCCGACCGGCACCGCTGATCGCCTCGACCACCTGCTCGCAGACGGCCGGGTCGAGTTGCTCGGCAGTCTCCTCGACGGCGCGGGCGTCGTTGAAAGCGATGGTGGCGATGATCTGGGCGATGTCGGCACCGGGCGGGATGTCACCGCCGACCACGCGGGCGTCCGGTGGCTCGATCCGCCGGGCAGCCTCGGCGGCGAGGCGGATGCGCAGTTGGGGGTAACCGTCCATGCCCACCGAACGGCAGAACCGGATGACGGTCGCCTCGGATGTCTCGGCTGCGGTGGCGAGGTCGGTGATTGTTCGCCGGGCGGCGGCGGCCGGGTCGGAAACGACCAGCCGGGCGACCCGCTGCTCGGCGGGCGACAGCGATGGCAACAGCCCGCTGATGTGGACGATCAGCCCACCGGGCTCGTGACTCGCAGAAATCTTCGGACTCTTCGCCACGGATGAAACTTACTTTCACCAGGCGTGAGCGTCAACTATGACTGTCCGAGGTGGGGGGAAACTTCGATCAGCCGGGATCACCGGTCTCGCACAGCCTGCCACTTCCCCAGGATCGCCGCCTCATCCGCCGGGTCGAGTCCACCCTGCCGGACGGCCGTCGGGTTCGCGGCCATCCAGGACGCGGTCGCCCGAACGGTGTCGGCCAGCGGACGGATCGCCAACCCGGCGTCCAGGGCAGGACGGAAGTCCCGGTCCATCAGGCCAGCGGTCTCCGGCACTCGCACCCAGAGCGGCAGCGCCCGCTCCCCCGACCACTCGCGTACGCCTTCGGACAGCAGGAACTCCTGATCGACCCAGGTGAGGACCGGATCAGCGACGCCCAACCCGGCGGCCACCCCGGCCAACAGGTCGGCCCGGGACATCACCGGACCGGTCCCGTCGTACGTGCCGTGCAGGCGGGTGCCCGCGGCGTGCAACAACCAACGGGCCAGATCGGCGACGTCGACGAACTGCACCCGGTCGGTCGGGCGTCCGGGGGCCAGCACCTCGCCACCGGCCGACAGTCGGCGCACCCAGTACGGGAAACGGTCGCTCGGGTCCTCCGCGCCGACGATCAGCCCCGCCCGACAGATGAACGAACGGTCCTCGCCGACCCGCTTCCGGACCAACTCCTCGATGCTCACCTTGCACTCGCCGTACCAGCGGTTGTCCGGGCCGACCGGCCCGTCCACGTCCGGCGGGGCCGGAGCCAGCACCGGCGCGTCCGCCGCGGTCTGGCCCGGGGTGGTGTTGTCCGCGTACACCGAGATCGTCGACACGAACGACCAGTGGCCGACGTGGTCGGCAAGCGCGGCGAGCGCGTGCCGGGCATGGCTGACCTGGCGGGTCACGTCGACCACGGCGTCGAAACCCCCGTCGGCGAACGGGACGAGCGCCTCCGGGTCGTCGCGGTCGGCCGCCACGAACCGCGCCCCGGCCGGCACGACGCCGGACACGCCCCGGGCCGCACAGGTCACCTCGTGACCCTGCTCGACGGCGAGCCGCGCCGTAGCCCGGCCGAGAAATCGAGTGCCACCCAGAATAAGAATCCGCATAAACCGATCCTGCGCCCTCACCTTCCAAACAACCCACCCGGTCTGCTCACGGCAGACCGCGATCATGAAGTTGTTGCCACTCAGCCCGGCGTGTCGCAGCAATAACTTCATGATCAACGGGGGTGGGGGTGGGGTGGGGCGTTAGCTTGGGACGCATGGATGGGCGGAGCGTTTTGGTTACCGGGGGGTTCGGTGGGCTGGGCGGGGCGGTCGTCGCCGCGTTCGTCGAGGCGGGCTGGCGGGTGGTCGTACCGGAGCGGAAAGCCCGGCCCGAGTCGGAGCCGGCGGCGGCCGGACTGGTCCGGGTGGTCGCGGACCTGGGCGATCCGGCGGGCGCGGCACAGGCGGTCGAGGCCGCCGCCGGCGAACCGGCGGCGCCGCTGCGCGCGGTGGTCAACCTCGTCGGGGGGTACGCCAGCGGCGGGTTGGTGCACGAGACGCCGGTCGAGGAGTTCGAGCGGATGCTCACCGTCAACCTGCGGCCGACCTACCTGGTCACCCAGGCCGCGCTACCGCACCTGGTGGCGTCCGGCGGCGGCGCGGTGGTCTGCGTCTCGGCCCGCGCGGCGGTCGCCCCGTTCCGCGGCGCGGCCGGCTACTCGACGGCCAAGGCGGCGGTGCTGGCCTTCGCCAACGCGGTCGCGGTGGAGTACCGGTCGCAGAACGTGCGCTGCAACACGGTGCTGCCCAGCGTCATCGACACCCCGGCGAACCGGGCAGCCCAACCGGACGCCGACCATTCCCGCTGGGTGACCCCTGACGAGATCGCGCCGGTGATCCGGTTCCTCGCGTCGGCCGAGTCCGCGCCGACCAGTGGTGCCACCGTTCCGGTCTACGGGCGGGCCTGAGCCACCACCGGGCCGGCGTCATCCCCCGCCGCCGCGGACGGCGGCAGCCAGGTCTCCAGGTGCGCCTGAATCTGCTCGGTCACCTCCTTGGCCGGGCGGCCCGCGTCCACCAGCACGAAGCTGGGGTATTCGGGCAGTGCCCGGTAGGCGGTGTCGGCGGCGGTCAACCACCCCATCGTCTCGTGGTCGGTGCCACGTTCCTCGATGCGCCGGTACGCCTCCGCCGGGTCGACGGCGAGCAGGAAGGTCACCTGTGGCGTCGGGAACAACCGGTAACCGGCCCGGGCGAGCCGCTCCCAGCGCTGCCCGCCGTGCGCCCGGATGCTCGCGTACTGGCAGGCCGAGTAGCGGTCCATCACCGCCGTCCGGCCGGTGAGCAGGCAGGTGAGCAGGGCGATGGCGATGGCGAGCCAGCGCAGCACCGACTCCACGGCCAGCACGCCGTCGCGCCCGACGAGCCGTTGCGCGTCCGGCCGGCCGAGTCGGTGGGCGAGCCGGCCGAGCCAGCGCCGGCCACTGGCGTTGCGGCGGTAGGTGGCGGGGCGTCCGGCGGCGGTCAGCGCGTCGGCCAGCCGGTGTGCCTGAGTGGTCTTGCCCGAACCGTCGATGCCGATCAGGGCGACGGTGCGCAATCGGGCCTTGCGTCGTCGCATCCCCGATGATCTGGCCACTCTCCACAGGTTATCCGACCCACGCACCTGCGCCGCGAGGTTTGTGGCGCTTCATCCCTGTTCACACCCGACCGCCACACCAGCAGGTGTGGCCGACCGGTATGCCGGGTACCGGAGTTGGAAACCCAACCGCCGGTCCACCAACACGACGGAGGAACCAGATGGCTGAGCGCGGAGACGAGAGTCTTGTGCACACCCTCAAGAAGGTCGCCGCCGTGCTCAAGCAGTCCGAGATTCCGTTCGCTCTGGGTGGCAGCTTCGCCGTCTATGCCCACGGGGGGCACTCCAGCGATCACGACGTCGACTTCCTGATCCGGGAGGCCGACGTCGAACAGGCACTGGAGGCCCTGGTGGCCGCCGGCTTCGTCGCCGAGCGTCCACCCGAGGACTGGCTGGTGAAGGTCTTCGACGACGGCCGGATGGTGGACCTGATCCACCGGCCGATCGAGACACCGGTGACCGAGGAGACGTTCGCCGACACGGTAGTCCGGCCGGTGGACGCGATTCACATGCCGGTGCTGTCCGCCACCCAGCTGATGGTGCACAAACTGCTCAGCTTCTCCCAGCACTACTGCGACTTCGCCCGCGGTCTGCCGCTGGCCCGCTCGCTGCGGGAGCAGATCGACTGGGAACGGGTACGCAAGGAGACGCAGCACTCGCCGTACGCCGAGGCGTTCCTGGTGCTGTTGGACCGGCTGGAGGTGGTGCCGGACGTCGGCACCCAGCCAGGAGAGGGGACATCGTGACCCACCATCGCGACATCGGCGCCGGGCCACCGGACGAGTACGTCGAAGCGGAGATCCAACGGCTGCTCGTCGAGGACCCCGCCGTCGCCGAACAGGGGATCACCGTGATTCGACGGGAACGCGCCCTCGTGCTCTACGGCGAGGTGGAGAGCCCACACCGGCGGGAGGAGATCCTGCGTCGGGTGTCCGAGCGCTTCCCGGACGTTCCGATCACCAGCGACATCGGGGTGATCCGCGCCCAGGCGCCCACGGAGATCGAGCAACTGCCCTGAAGGAGGTTCCATGGTGATCCGGATCGCCGCTGTGGGCGACGTGCATCTGGACGAGGACGTGGTCGGCCGGTTCCGACCGGCGTTGGAGGAGTTGCCGGAGTGCGCCGATGTGCTGCTGCTGGCCGGGGACCTGACCCGGCATGGCACCGAGGCCGAGGCGCGCTGTGTGGCAGAGGAGTTCGGCGGGTTGGCCGTACCTGTGGTGACTGTGCTCGGCAACCACGACCATCAGTGTGACCAGGTGCCACAGGTGGTCAAGGTGCTGGAGGACGCGGGCATCACAGTGCTGGAGGGCAACGGCGTGGTGCTGGACTGCGCCGGTGGCCGGCTCGGCATCGCAGGCGTCAAGGGCTTCGGCGGTGGGTTCGCCGGGCGGTGCGCGAGTGACTTCGGCGAGCCGGAGATGAAGGCCTTCGTGCGCACCACCACCGACAGCGCGGACCGCCTCGGCGCGGCGCTGCGCTCACTCGACTGCGACATGCTTGTCGCGCTCACCCACTACTCGCCGGTGCCGGACACCCTGGCCGGCGAACCGCTGGAGATCTACCCGTTCCTCGGGTCGTACCAGCTGGGGCAGGCGATCGACTCGGCGCCCACGGCGCTGGCCGTGCACGGGCACGCGCACGCCGGCACCGAGCGCGGCACGACCCCCGGCGGGGTACGCGTCCGCAACGTCGCACACCCGGTGATCAAGCAGGCGTACAGCGTCTTTCACGTTGGCGATCAACTCGACACCGACCAGGTTTCCCCGATCGGCCAGTCGGGTAGTCAGAGGTCATGGAGCTGATTCTCTGGATTCTCGCAGTCGTACTCGTGGTCGCCGGCATCCTCGCGCTGTTCCGCCGGCAGATCCTGTGGGGCATCGTCCTCATCGTTGTCGGGCTGTTGGTCGGCCCGGGTGGTGTCAGCATCTTCAATTAGCGTTCGTCAGCCTTAACACCGGGACCCGCCGGGGTCGCCGCGACCGGAGCTTCGTCCTCCCGACAGAAGCACCGACCGCGGCGATCCCGGCGTTTTTTCGTGCGTGGTCGACCCTTGGCCCGTCCTTTCCGCGAGGCGGTTTGAGGCGGCGCCGGGAGGAAATATCTCGACCATGGAGACATCTCGGGACGCGCCGGCGACCGGCCGGCGAGCGTGGTGGGCCCTCGCCGGCTTCGCGGTGGCGGTCTTCGTCGCCGCCGCCATCGGCGGGCTGGGCGTGCAGGGCACCACCGACGAGTACGCGAGCCTGCGGCAGCCCGGCTGGGCGCCGCCCTCGTGGCTGTTCGGCCCGGTCTGGTCGCTGCTCTACGCGCTGATCGCGGTGGCCGGCTGGCTGGTGTGGCGGCGGGTCGGCTTCTCCCCCGCCCTCTGGGCGTGGGTCGCCCAACTGGTTCTCAACGCGATCTGGACCCCGTTGTTCTTCGGCGCGGGGCAGTACGGGTTGGCGTTCGCCGAGATCGTGCTGATGTGGCTGGCGATCGGCCTGACCGTGGTGCTGTTCGCCCGGGTGTCCCGGGTGGCGGCGGCGCTGCTGCTGCCGTACTGGGCCTGGGTCACCTTCGCCGCCGCGTTGAACCTGTCGATCTGGCAGTTGAACAACTGACCTACCGGTCCCCGGCGGCGGTGGCCGCCGGGGACCGTGGCCGTCGGCCGGTCAGCAGCGGGGCACGCCGGGGATGTATCCGTCGGAGCCGGTGTAGACGTACGCGTCGGCGATGTAGCGGCCGGAGCCGATCCGGTCCCAGATCGAGCTGGTGCCGTACGTGCCGGTGACCGTGGTGCCACTGGTCTGGCAGGCGATGGTCACCCGGGCGCCGTCGGCGACGGTGCCCACCGAGGCGTACCCGGTGCCGGGGCCGGAGCGGACGGTCAGGGGGGTGCCACTGGTGTCGACGGTGCCGTTGCCGCTGCCCGACGAGCACCCGTTGTCACTGGTGTAGCTCTTGGTGCCCCAGTACAGACCCAGCGCACCATTGAAGCGGACCTGGATGTCGGCGCCGTTGAGGCGCTGCTCGTAGTGCAGGTGTGGGCCGGTCGAGCCCCCGGTGCTGCCGACCCAGCCGAGCACCTTGCCGTACCCGACCGTCTGCCCGACCGAGACGTTGAAGCCGTTGAGGTGCGCGTAGTAGGTGCTGTATCCGCCACCGTGGTTGATCCGGACGTACTTGCCGTAGCTGGTGCCGCCGAGGTCGGTCACCCGGTCGACAGTGCCGGGGGCACTGGCGACCACCGGGTCGCCGACGTCGTCGGTGCGGTTGAAGTCGACGGCGTACGCCGGGCTGTGGTCCGACCGGGTCTGCCCGGACCAGGACTGGCCGCACGGGAACGGCACCTTGAAGGTCGGCGCAGCCAACGCCGGGGTCGCCGGCACCAGCGCTCCCCCGACGAGAAGACCCGTCACCAACAGGCTGATCCACCGCTTTCGCATACAGCTCCTCCTATGTTGAAAACCTTCGATCCGGTGCGCCCAGCCTGACAGATATCGCCAATCTTCGAAAGGGTCCCCAGCGTGGGCCGGCAGCACGCCCACCAGGCAGCCCGCAGGTTTCCGGATTGTTACTCGCTCGTGTCTGACAGGGGGTGGACCGGGCCGGATGCAAGCGCTTACATGTGTGCACGCCCAATCGGACCGGCGACGGGTCAACAGCACGACCGCGCCGGCTAGGAAGGAGGACGGCATGGCGGTCTTTACCAGACCACGCCAGGCCTTCGTGATCGCCGGCGTACTCGGGCTGGCGCTCAGCGCCACCGCCTGCGGTACCGGGGACGACAAGAAGAGCAGCAAGGCGGGCTCCGCGGAGTGCGCCGCATACGACAAGTACGAGGGCCACGACGGCAAGAAGGTCTCCATCTACGCGTCCATCCGTGACGCCGAGGCCGATCTGCTCCGGAACTCCTGGAAGTCGTTCGAGGACTGCACCGGCATCGAGATCGACTACGAGGGCAACGCCGAGTTCGAGGCGCAGCTCCCGGTCCGGGTCGACGGCGGAAACGCGCCCGACCTGGCCTTCGTGCCCCAGCCGGGGCTGGTCAAGCGGTTCGCCGACGCCGGCAAGCTGAAGTCGCTCGGGGCCGACACCAAGACGATGGCCGAGCAGAACCTGCCGGCCGACTGGCTGAAGTACGGCACCGTCAACGGCACCCTCTACGGCGTGCCGCTCGGCGCCAACGTGAAGTCCTTCGTCTGGTACTCGCCGAAGCTCTTCAAGGAGAAGGGCTGGGAGGTCCCGACCAGCTGGGACCAGCTCATCACCTTGAGCGACAAGATCGCCGCCAGCGGCATCAAGCCGTGGTGCGCAGGCATCGAGTCCGGTGACGCCACCGGCTGGCCGGCCACCGACTGGATCGAGGACGTGATCCTGCGTACGCAGGGCCCCGAGGTCTACGACCAGTGGACCACCCACGCCATCCCGTTCAACGACCCGCGGATCGTCGACGCGGTCAACCGGGCCGGCACGATCCTGAAGAACGAGAAGTACATGAACGGCGGCTTCGGTGGGGTGAAGAGCATCGGCACCACCGCCTTCGGTGAGGCCGGGCTGCCGGTCACCACCGGCAAGTGCGCCATGCACCGGCAGGCGTCGTTCTACGCCAACCAGTTCCCCGAGGGCACCAAGGTGGCCGCCGACGGTGACGCCTTCGCGTTCTACTTCCCGGCCATCGACACGGCCAAGGGCAAGCCGGTGCTCGGCGCGGGCGAGTTCGTCGTCGGCTACACCGACCGCCCCGAGGTGCAGGCGGTGCAGACCTACCTCGCCTCGGCTGAGTACGTCAACAGCCGCGCGAAGCTCGGCAACTGGGTCACGGCGAACAACAAGCTGGACATCGCCAACGTCGCCAGCCCGATCGACAAGCTTTCCGTCCAGATCCTGCAGGACAAGACCGGCGTCTTCCGCTTCGACGGATCCGACCTGATGCCGGCCGCGGTCGGCGCGGGGACGTTCTGGAAGGGCATGGTCGAGTGGATCAACGGCAAGGACACCGCGTCGGTGCTCCAGGGCATCGAGAGCAGCTGGAAGTGATCTAAGCGGTGGGCCGGTCCGCACCCGCGGGCCGGCCCACCGACGGATCTGGACCTGGGAGGGTCGATGGAGTTCGACTTCGCTGAGGAACAGCCGAAGTTCCTCATGCTGATGTACGGGCTGATCGCTTTCGTCGCGGTGGTGGGCGGTCTGCTCCTGCTTCTCGACGTGGTGCCGGCCTGGTTCGCACGGCGGCGGGAGGCGCAGCTGGTCGCCGCGTCGGTCAGCGGTGCCCCGCTCCCCCGCCGACGCAAGCAGGGAGAGGGACTCTTCGCGCTCTTCTTCCTGCTGCCGACGCTGCTACTGCTCACGGTCGGATTGGTCGTGCCGGCCATTCGCACCACGCTGCTCTCCCTGATGGACGGGAGCAGCACCAACTGGGTGGGGCTGCGCAACTACGGCTGGATGTTCTCCGACGACTCGATCGTCCGGGTCCTGATCAACACCCTGGTCTGGGTGGTCCTGGTCCCGCTGGTGGCGACCGGGTTCGGCCTGATCTACGCCGTACTTGTGGACAAGGCCCGGTTCGAGGCGGTGGCCAAGTCACTGATCTTCCTGCCGATGGCCATCTCCTTCGTCGGCGCCAGCATCATCTGGAAGTTCGTCTACGCCTACCGGGGTGAGGGCGACCAGATCGGTCTGCTCAACCAGATCGTGGTCAGCGTCGGCGGTGAGCCGAAGCAGTGGCTCCTGGAATCACCACTGAACACGCTGCTGCTGATCGTCATCATGGTCTGGATCCAGGCCGGTTTCGCCATGGTGGTGCTCTCCGCCGCGATCAAGGCGATCCCCGGCGACATCGTCGAGGCCGCCCGGCTCGACGGCGTCAGCCCGTGGCAGATGTTCTGGCGAATCACCATGCCGAGCATCCGGCCGGCGCTGATCGTCGTGGTGGTGACGCTCACGATCGCCACGCTCAAGGTCTTCGACATCGTCCGGACCTCGACCAACGGCAACTACGACACAAGCGTGATCGCCAGCGAGATGTACAACCAGGCGTTCCGGTACGGCCAGAACGGGCAGGGCTCCGCGCTCGCGGTCTTCCTCTTCATCCTGGTCATCCCGGTCGTGATCTACCAGATCCGCAACCTCCGTCAGCAGCGGGAGGGCTGAGATGACGACCGCAACGCCCACCGTCGCCGTCGGTACCCAGAAGACCGACGGCACCCCCACCACCACGTCCGGACGGGTCCGCAGGCGGTTGAACAGCCGCACCGCGACGCTCGTCTCGATCGTCATCGCGGTGGTCTGGACCATCCCCACCTTCGGCCTGCTCGTCTCCTCCCTCCGACCGGAGGACGAGATCAAGACCACCGGCTGGTGGACGGCCTTCACCAACCCGCAGTTCACGTTCGAGAACTACGAGCAGGTCCTGTTCGGGCGGTCGGCATCCTCCGGGCAGCTCGCCGGCTCCTTCATCAACTCGCTGGCGATCACCATCCCGTCGGTGCTCTTCCCGCTCGCCTTCGCGTGCCTCGCCGCGTACGCGCTCGCGTGGATCAACTTCCGCGGCCGGGACTGGGTCTACATCGCGATCTTCGCGTTGCAGATCGTGCCGTTGCAGATGGCCCTGGTGCCGCTGCTGAAGTTCTTCTCCACAGGGGTCAGCCTCGGCGGCGTCACCCTGATGCCGGCCTGGAACCTGGTCGACGAGCAGAAGTTCGCCCAGGTGTGGTTCGCCCACACCTGCTTCGCGCTTCCGTTCGCCGTCTTCCTGCTACACAACTTCATCTCGCAACTGCCGGGAGACCTGATGGAGGCGGCCCGGGTCGACGGGGCCACCCACCCGAGGATCTTCCGCACCATCGTGCTGCCGCTGATCACCCCGGCGCTGGCGGCGTTCGGCATCTTCCAGTTCCTCTGGGTCTGGAACGACCTGCTGGTGGCGCTGATCTTCGCCGGCGGCGACGAGACCGCCCCGCTCACCGTCCAGCTCGCCGAGATGGCCGGCACCCGGGGCAACGAGTGGCAGCGCCTGACCGCCGGCGCGTTCGTCAGCATCGTCATACCTCTCATCGTGTTCCTGTCCCTACAGCGCTTCTTCGTGCGAGGTCTGCTCGCCGGCAGCGTCAAGGGCTGACCCCCAGCGCCCGCCGCCGCCTGGCCCCTCGGGCGGCGGCGGGCGCTCCGGGCACCGAGCGGGGGAAACCGTGACGAGGATCGATGATGTGGCCCGGCTGGCCGGAGTGTCCACGGCCACCGTCTCACGGGCGCTACGCGGACTACCGACGGTCTCGGCCGCCACCCGGCGCCGGGTACTCGCCGCCGCCGAGCAGCTCGACTACGAGGTCTCGCCGAGCGCGTCCCGGCTGGCCGGCGGCCGGACCGGCACGGTGGCGGTCGTGGTCCCCCGGATCACCCGCTGGTTCTTCAGCACCGTCGTCGAAGCGGTCGAGGAGTACCTCTACCAGTCCGGCTACGACCTGCTGCTCTACAACCTGGGCGGCCGGGAACAGGTTCGCCAGCGGGTCCTGCGTACGGCCAACCTGCACAAACGGGTGGACGCCATGATGCTGGTCGCCACGCCCCTGCGCCCGGCCGACCTGACCGCTCTTGCCAGGCTCGAACTGCCCGGAGTCACCATCAGCTCGGGCAGCAGGGTGCCCAACTGGCCGTGCGTACGGATCGACGACGTGGCGGCCGCGCGGGCCGCGACCAAGCATCTGATCGACCTCGGTCATCACCGGATCGCCCACATCTCCGGCGACCCGGACGACGAGTTGGCCTTCACCACCCACCTCGACCGACGCCGGGGCTACCAGGCGGCGCTGCGATCCGCCGGCCTGCGGCCCGACCCGACCCTGGACATCGAGTCCACCTTCACCATCGACGGCGGCAACCGGGCCACCGCCGAGCTGCTGGCCCGCGGCGAGCCGCCGACCGCGATCGTCGCCGCCTGCGACGAGATGGCGATGGGCGCGGTGACCGCCCTGCGCGACGTCGGGCTGCGGGTGCCGCAGGACGTCAGCGTGGTCGGCATCGACGACCACGACCTGGCCGGTGTGCTCGGGCTCAGCACCGTCGCCCAGCCCGCCGCCGAGCAGGGCCGGCTGGCCGCCCAGATGCTGCTCGACCCACTCGGGGCCCGACCGCAGGGCCCCATCGTCAGTCAACGGGGCGCCGATTGCGACACTCCGGTGGTCCTGCCCACTCGGTTGGTGGTCCGGGACTCGACCGCACCGCCCCGGGCACACTGAAACCCCAACACCGCAACACGGGAGACGACCCTGAACACCGACCCGACCCCGCAGACCCCCTCCGGTCACCCGGCCACCGGCTGGTGGACCGAGGCCGCCATCTACCAGATCTACCCCCGCTCGTTCGCCGACTCGGACGGGGACGGAATCGGTGATCTGCCCGGCATCACCGCCCGCCTCGACCACCTGGTCGAGCTGGGCGTGGACGCGGTGTGGCTCTCTCCCTTCTACCCCTCGCCGCAGGCCGACGCGGGCTACGACGTGGCCGACTACCGCGACATCGACCCGCTGTTCGGCACCCTCGCCGACGCGGACAAGCTGATCGCCGAGGCTCGGTCCCGCAGCCTGCGGGTGATCGTCGACCTGGTCCCGAACCACACCTCCTCGGCGCACCGTTGGTTCCAGGCCGCGCTGCCGGCCGCGCCCGGCAGCCCGGAACGCTCGCGGTACGTCTTCCGCGACGGCCGTGGTCCCGACGGCGACCAGCCGCCGAACGACTGGCAGAGCGTCTTCGGTGGTCCAGCCTGGACCCGGACTGTCGACGCCGACGGGCAGCCCGGCCAGTGGTACCTGCACCTGTTCGACACCGGGCAGCCGGACCTCAACTGGGACAACCCGGAGGTGCACGCGGAGTTCCTGGACGTGCTGCGGTTCTGGCTGGACCGCGGGGTGGACGGCTTCCGGGTCGACGTCGCCCACGGCCTCATCAAGCAGGCCGACCTGGCCGACTGGCAGGAGCCACAGGAGATCCTCTCCGGCAACGAGATCGACAAGCCCCGCCCGCCGATGTGGGACCAGGACGGCGTGCACGAGATCTACCGGCAGTGGCGGCAGGTTCTGGACAGCTACCCCGGCGAGCGGGTCCTCGTCGCCGAGGCCTGGGTGGAGCCGGCCGAGCGACTGGCCCGCTACGTCCGCCCGGACGAGATGCACCAGGCGTTCAACTTCGAGTACCTGCTCGCCGCGTGGACCGCACCGGCCCAGTACGCGGTGATCACCCGCTCCTTGGAGGCGACCGACTCGGTCGGCGCGCCGACCACCTGGGTGCTGTCCAACCACGACGTGGTGCGGCACGCCTCCCGGCTCGGCCTGCCGGTCGGCACCGTACGCCCCAACGGCATCGGCATCGGCGACCCGCAGCCGGACGCCGCACTCGGTCTGCGCCGGGCCCGGGCGGCCACCCTGCTGATGCTCGCGCTGCCCGGCTCGGCATACCTCTACCAGGGTGAGGAGCTGGGGCTGCCCGAGCACACCACCCTGCCCGACGAGGCCCGGCAGGACCCGACCTGGGCGCGCAGCGGGCACACCCAGCGCGGCCGGGACGGCTGCCGGGTGCCCATCCCGTGGGAGGCCGACGCCCCGTCGTACGGCTTCGGGCCGACCGACGCGAGCTGGCTGCCGCAGCCCGCGCTCTGGGCGGAGTACGCGCTGGACCGCCAGCGCGACGTGCCCGGCTCGACGTACGAGCTGTACCGCACGGCGCTGGGGTTGCGCCGTGCCCACGGGCTGGGTCGCGGCACCCTGGAGTGGTTGTCCTCCAGCGACGACGTGCTGAGCTTCCGCAACGGTGAGCTGACCGTGCTGACCAACTTCGGTGCCGCCCCGGTGCCGGTGCCGGCCGGCGTCGAGGTGCGAGCCGCCAGCGCGCCCCTGAACGACGACGGATCGGTCCCGCCCGACGTGACCGTCTGGCTGCGCGGCTGACCCAGGGCCGACCGGTCCGTTCGGCGGTACTCGCGGGCGGGCCGGTCGGTGTGGACCGGCTCGCTGTGGAGCTGATGTCGTAAAGGATTCACGCCCGCCCGCGCCCCGCACACCGAACGTGCCGCCCAACCCGCCACCGCCGCCGCGCCGATCTTGCAGTTTCGGTTGTCGGTACGGGTTCCATGCCGCCTATGTCGGAACAGTAAGCGCAAGATCGCCGGGCAAGGGTGGTCCACCCCGTCGATCATGGAGTTATGGTGCCGGGTTTGGCGTCCTACGGGTTATTTGTCCCCCACCACAACTCCATGATCGACGGGGTGGGGGTGGGGTGGGGTGGGGTGGGGGTGGGGGTGGGGGGTGGGTTAGAGGCGGTCGGCTCGGTTGTGCAGCAGATCGTGGACGTTGTCGATGTCAGCGGGTGAGGTTCGTGAGGCGAGCCAGTACATGACGCCGGTCGGGATGAAGAAGAGTTGGAACGCCGCCAACCCGACGGCGAAGTTCAGCGGTGGCGGGAACGCCGCCCGCAGTGCCTGGAAGGCCACCCCGACCAGCCCGTTGCCGGCCGCGCGTCCGACACCGTTGACCAGGTTGCCCAGGCTGTAGACCGTGCCCCGGTGCTCCGGTGGGTTGACGTCGGCGATCAACGCGAACCAGTTCGGCGAGTTGGCCGAAGTCAACGCGAGCGCCACGACCGCGGTGAGCAGGCTCAGCCCCACCGACGGCTCGGTGAACACACTGGCCAGCACCGCGCCGACCACCGCGCCACCGCTCGCGCCGTCCGGTACGTCGATGGTCACCGGGACGAAGAACAACACCAGGTAGAACGGCAGCGCCGCGAGGACGCCGACCGAGGCGACAAGTGCCCGCCCTCGCGGCGTACGCCGTTGCACCGCGTCGCCGATCAGGCCACCCACGATGGACAGCACCCCACCGAGCTGGAACAGGGTGGCGAAGACGCTGCCCACCACCACCGCCGTCGACGTCGAGTAACCCTGGGCCTCGGCCCGTTCGGCGAAGAGCACCGGTAGCCAGACCAACGAGCCGAACGCGGCCTGCGCGGTCAGACCCTGCAGGATCAGCCAGCGGTTGGTCCGCCGGGCCAGGATGCGCGGCAGGTCGGCGCGGCTGATCCGGTAGTCGTACTCGGCGCCGGCGTCCAGCCTGCCGGCCAGTTCCGGCTCGCTCTGGCCACGCCGGATGTCGTACGTGAACAGGTAGGCCAGGGTGGCGACCAGGCCGACACCTGTCAACAGCAGGAACGGCCGCCGCCAGTCGGCCGCACCGAGCAGCCCGCCGACGAGCGTGCCCGCCAGGGTTCCGACCCCCTGGGAGAGCCCCCAGAAGCTCATCACCAGCCCTCGCCGGGTCGGCGAGATCAGGTCGGTGACCACGGAGAAGCCCACCGAGCCGACCGCGCCGAGGCCCACCGCCGCGACCAGTTGCGCGGCCAGGAACGTCAGGTAGCCGCCGGCGAGCGCGCTACCGCCGGTGCCCGCCGCCCAGAGGAGCGTGCCCACCATGAGCAGCGGCTTGCGGTTGGTCCGGTCCCCGACGTACGCCCAGCCGACCGCCGCCACCGCGCTGACCAGGAAGCTGACCGCGGTGACCACGCCGAGCAGCCGCCCGGACACGTCGAACGCGTCGGAGATCGGGCCGTACAGCGGGGGGACCAGCCCGATCGCCACATTGTCCAGCGAGGCGAGCACCACGAACACCACGACGCTGTACAACCGGTGCGCCGGCCCACCGCCCCGACCGTGCGGGCGCAGGCCGGGCCCGCCACTGGTCACCGTCATGACCGGCAGCCAACCAGACTCCGTGCAGGAGGTCGTCACGCGGGTGGGTGCGGGTCACCGTGGACCCGCACCCACCCGCGTCGATCCCGATGCTCGGCGCTGCCCCGGACCGTTCCGCAAGCTGCACGCTCAACGCCGGTCGGGACCGTTCCGCAAGCTGCACGCTCAGCGCCGGTCGAGCACCAACCCGCGAGCTGCGGCGTACTGGTCGCGGACGGCGGGGACAGCCGCGGCCGCGTACTCCTCGGTGCCCTCGAGCGCCCAGACCGGCGGCGCGTCGCCGCCCAGGGCGACCCACGCGGCCTGCCGGGCGGCGCCGTCGGCGACGTACTCCCCGGCCGGCGGCACGACGACCGGGCAGCCGAAGACCTGCGGGGCGATCTGACGCACCGCGGCCGACCGGGCCCCACCGCCGACCAGGATGACCCGGCGGACGGTGGCACCCTGCGCGGTCAACGCGTCCAGCCCGTCGGCGAGCGCGCAGAGCATGCCCTCCACGGCGGCCCGCGCCAGGTGCGCGGGGGTCGACGTGCGCAGGGTCAGGCCGTGCACCGCGCCGGTGGCGAGCGGACGGTTCGGCGTCCGCTCACCCTCCAGGTAGGGCACCATGACCAGCCCGTCCGCGCCGGCCGGCGCGGAGAGCGCCAGGTCGGCCAGCTCGTCCAGGTTGACGCCGAGCATCGCGGCGGCGGCGTCCAGCACCCGGGCCGCGTTGAGCGTGCAGACCAGGGGCAGGAAACGGCCGGACGCGTCGGCGAAGCCCGCGACGGCGCCGCTCTCGTCGGCGGCCGCCACGTCGGCGACGCTGAACACGGTGCCGGAGGTGCCGATCGAGACGACCACGTCACCCGGGCCGGCACCGACACCCAGCGCGGCGGCGGCGTTGTCCCCGGTGCCCGCGCCGAGCAGCGCACCGCCCGGCCCGCCCGGCCCGCCCAGCTCGGCGGCGAGCTTTCCCGCCGACTCGGCCGGACCGAGCACCTCGGGCACCACCAACCGCCGACCGAAGCCCCGCTCCAGCAGGTCCAGTCGGTAGTCGCCGGTCGCTGGCGACCAGTAACCGGTGCCGCTGGCGTCGCCCCGGTCGGTACGCAGCGCGCCCAGCCCCGGTGCGCCGGCCAGCCGCCAGGTCAGCCAGTCGTGTGGCAGGCAGACGGCGGCCACCCGGGCGGCCAGCTCCGGTTCGTGCCTGGCCAGCCACCGCAGCTTCGTGATGGTGAAGCTGGCCACCGGAACGCTGCCGGTGGCCTCGGCCCAGAACCGACTCCCGGCCGGGCCGCCGCCGACCTCCTCGACGAGGTCGGCGGCGGCGTCGGCGGATCGGGTGTCGTTCCACAGCAGCGCCGGGCGGACCACCCGGCCGTCCTCGTCGAGGCACACCATGCCGTGCTGCTGGCCGGCGACGGAGATCGCCGCCACGTCGGCCAACCCGCCGGCCTGGTCGGCGGCGCTACGCAGCGCCTGCCACCAGGCTTCCGGGTCGACCTCCGTGCCGTCCGGGTGCGGTGCCCGACCCTGCCGGAGCAGGGCGCCGGTCTCCGCGTCCCGGATCACCACCTTGCAGGACTGGGTGGACGAGTCAACGCCTGCGACCAACGGCATGGCGGGGCCTCAGCGGGCGCCGAGCAGGTGCTCGACGGCGAGCTGGTTGAGCCGGACGAAGGCGAAGCCCCGGGCGGCCACCGCGTCCACGTCGACATCCTCGAACGCGGACCGGTCGGCCAGGAACTCCTCGTAGCCCTCACCGTCGCCGAGCGTCGGCGTGCTCAGCTCGCCGACCTTGCTGGCGGCCAGCGCCTCGATCACCTCGGGGTCGGCGCGGAACGCCGCCGCGCGCTCCTTGAGCAGCAGGTAGGTGCTCATGTTGGCCGCCGCGGAGGCCCACACGCCGTCCATGTCCTCGGTGCGGGAGGGCTTGTAGTCGAAGTGCCGCGGCCCGTCGTAGGCCGGCCCGCCGTTGGGGCCGCCGTTCTCCAGGAGGTCCACCAGGGCGAACGCGTTCATCAGGTCACCGTGACCGAAGACCAGGTCCTGGTCGTACTTGATGCCGCGCTGGCCGTTGAGGTCCAGGTGGAACAGCTTGCCCTGCCAGAGCGCCTGGGCGATGCCGTGGGCGTAGTTGAGCCCGGCCATCTGCTCGTGGCCGACCTCCGGGTTGAGGCCGACCAGCTCCGGGTGGGCCAGCTGGGAGATGAAGCCGAGCGCGTGCCCGATGGTCGGCAGCAGGATATCGCCGCGCGGCTCGTTGGGCTTGGGCTCCAGGGCGAACCGCAGGTTGTAGCCCTTGTCGATGGAGTACTGGGTGAGCAGGTCCACCGCCTCGCGGTAGCGGTCCAGGGCGGCGCGGACGTCCTTGGCGAGGTCGTACTCGGAGCCCTCGCGGCCACCCCACATCACGAAGGTGCTCGCGCCCAGCTCGGCGGCCAGGTCGACCTGGCGCAGCACCTTGCGCAGCGCGAAGCGGCGGACGTCGCGGTCGTTGCTGGTGAAGCCGCCGTCCTTGAAGATCGGGTGGGTGAAGAGGTTGGTGGTGACCATGGGCACCACCAGGCCGGTCTCGTCGAGGGCCTTGCGGAACCGGGCGATGTGCTGGTCCCGAGTGGCGGCGTCGACGCCGAACGGGATCAGGTCGTCATCGTGGAAGGTGATGCCGTACGCGCCCAGCTCGGCGAGCCGGTGCACTGCCTCGACCGCGTCGAGCTCGGGACGGGTGGCGTCACCGAACGGGTCGCGGGCCTGCCAGCCCACGGTCCAGAGCCCGAAGGAGAACTTGTCGGCGGGGGTGGGACGGGGTGCCATGAGCGACCTCCGGGGTGGTGTTGTCCGCTATTTGTTCAGCGATTGAATTATTTGCCCACCCTATGGCACTGTCAAGGGGTGAGCCTCACCCACGCCCCGGCCGGCGCAGTCCGTCAGGGCAGTCTGCGCGAGCTCAACCTCGCCCTGGTCCTCGGCCGGATCGCCGCGGCCGATCGACCTCCCTCGCGAGCCGACCTGGCGACGGCGACCGGCCTGACCAGAGCCACCGTGTCCGCGGTCGTCGAGGACCTGCTCGCCGGCCGGCTGGTCAGTGAATCCGACCCCGCACCCCGCTCGGGCGCCGGCCGTCCGGCGCGCGGACTGGTCCTGGCCGATCAGGGGCCGGCCGGCCTCGGCCTGGAGGTCAACGTCGACTACCTGGCGGTCTGCGTGGTGGACCTCGCCGGCGAGGTCCGGCACCGCACGGTGCACCGGGCCGACCTGCGCCCGGTGGCCCCCGCCGACGCCCTGGCCCGCCTGGTCGAGATGGCCGGGGCAGCCCGCGACGACGCCGCGCAGGAGGGCCTCACCCTGGTCGGGGCCGCGCTCGCGGTGCCCGGCCTGGTGGACGACGCCGGGCTGGTCCGGCTCGCGCCGAACCTCGGCTGGCGCGACGTGCCGGTGCCCGCGCTGCTCGCCGAGCACCCTCCGCTGATCGAGCAGGTGCCCGGTATCCCCGCACTGGTGGTGGACAACGAGGCCAACCTCGCGGCGCTCGGCGAGCTGCACTCGCAGCCACCCGGCCCGATCAGCTTTCTGCACATCTCCGGAGAGGTGGGCATCGGCGCCGGCATCGTGCTGGACGGCGCGCTTTTTCGCGGCGTACGCGGGTGGAGCGGCGAGATCGGGCACCTTCCGGTCCACCCCGAGGGCCGTCCGTGCCGCTGCGGCGGGCAGGGCTGCCTGGAGCAGTACGCCGGCCAGGAAGCGATCGTGTCCGCCGCCGGGCTGGCCCGGTCGGAGCTTCCCGCGGACACCGCGACGGCCCGGTTGGCCGAGTTGGCCGAGGCCGGCGACGCCGACGCGCTGCGCGCGCTGCACGACGCCGGGACCGCGCTCGGCGTCGCGGTGGCCGGCGTCGTCAACCTGCTCGACCTGGACACCGTGGTGCTCGGCGGCGGTTACGCGGCGCTCGCGCCCTGGCTGTGCCCCCCGGTGCTCGCCGAGATCGGCGCCCGGGTGCTCACCGCCGCCTGGTCGCCGGTCACGGTCCGGCCGTCGACGCTCGGCGCGGAGGCCGCCGCGGTCGGTGCCGCCGGCTCGGTGGCCCGTCGGATCGTCGCCCAGCCCGCCGGCTGGCTGGCCCGCTCCGGCTGATCGCCGCCCCGCGCCGTGGGCCTCTGTCGGGGAGGATCGGTACCCTTGCTCTCAGGCAACGATCCCCGGTGAGGAGTCGAGAAGCAGCATGCGCACACGTCGTCAGACGCGAGCCGGCGTCCGGCGGTGACCACGACCCGGCAACCCGGCGGCACCCCGTTGCCGGCCGACGAGCGGTTGGCCCGCGAGCTGCTCGACGGGCTCGCCGAGGCCGTGCTGACAACGGACGGGACCGGCCGGGTCACCCTGGTCAACGCCATGGCGGCCGAGCTGATCCCGGAGATCGACGCCGGCACCGAGCTGGCTGACTGCCCGGTGGCAGCCCTGGCCCGGGCGGTCACCAGCGGCGCCGACCGCTTCGACGCCGACCACCACGGCCGGCGACTGCGCGGCGTCCGGCGGCAGCTCGCCGGCTCCCGGTGGGCGTGGTACGTCCGCGACGTCACCGAGGAGCACGCCCGCGCCGACGCCCTGCTCGCCGAACGCTCCCGCACCGCGTTCCTCGCCCAGGCCGGCAGCCGGCTGGCGCTGGCCCTGCACCGGGACCAGGTCCTCCTGGCCGCCACCACGCTCGCCGTCCCCTACCTGGCCGACGTCGCCGTGGCACTGCCCCGACCGACCGCGCCGGCCGAGCCGCGCGCCCGCTGGATCCGGTACGCCGACGGTGAGCCCGCCCCGGTCAGCGGGCTGGCCAGTCCCGCGTTGACCAACTCCGTGCCCGGGCTGGCCGAGGCGCTGGCCGGCGACCGCGGCGAGCCGGGCCCCTGGCCGGAGGCCCCGCCCACCGACCTGGCCGACCTGCTGCCGCCCGGGTTCGGTCCCCCGGGCACGGTGCTGGCCAGCCCGCTGCTCAGCGGCAACGGGTCGGCCGGGGCGCTGCTGCTCGTCCGTCGGTCCGGGCGGGCCGGCTTCGACAGGCGTGACATCGAGTTGGCCCGGGAGTTCGCCGCCCGGGCGGGTGCCGCGCTGGCCACCGCCGACCTGCACGGCGAGCAGGCCCACCTGGCCCGGGTGCTGCAGACCAGTCTGCTCCCGCCCGAGCTGCCCGTCGTGCCCGGCGTGGCCCTGGCCGGCGGCTACCGGGCAGCGGGCGACACCCTGCGCATCGGCGGTGACTTCTACGAGGTGTTCCCGCACCGGCGCGGCGCCCTGTTCGCGCTCGGCGACGTGTGCGGCAAGGGCGTGGGCGCGGCGGTGCTGACCGGCCGGGTCCGCCAGTCGTTGCAGACGCTGCGGCTCGTCGAGCAACGCCCGCTGGAGCTGATCCACCTGCTCAACCAGGCGCTGTTCGACGCGCCAGACGCCGCACGGCGCAGCCAGTTCACCACCCTGCTGCTCGGTTCCCTGGACCGGGGGCCGGCCGGGCTGGACGTCCGGATCGCCGGCGGGGGGCACCCGGCGCCACTGTTGGTCACCCCCGACGGCACGGTCACCCCGGTCCCGGTCGGTGGCATGCCGGTGGGGGCGCTGACAACCGCACGGTTCGCCGAGACCCGGGTGCACCTCGATCCGGGCGACCTGCTGCTCGCGTACACCGATGGGGTGACCGAGGCGCGCGGCCCGCGCGACGCGGCGATGTTCGGCGAGGCGCGGCTGCGGGCCGCGCTCGTGGCGGCGGCCGGGCAACCGCCGGCGGCGCTGATCGACCGGGTGCTGCGGGCGGTCGACGACTGGCTGGACGGGCAGGCCCACGACGACATCGCCATGCTGGCCGTGGGCGCCGCGGCGCCGGCCTGACCGACGGGCGACGGCCCGGCCGGCTGGATCAGGCGGTACGCGCCACCGGTGGGTCGCCGGCCGGCCATTCTCGGGTAGTGCCGACCGATCGTTCCGAACCGTCCATCGAGCCCGTCCACACCGCTCGGGTCTGCCGACCCGAATCGGCCGACCAGTCCCCCGACCGTCCACCTGGTCGGTCCGGGTCGTCCGGCCAGGTCCCCTGGCCCGTCGACTCGTCGGACGCGTTCTGCGCCTGCTGGCGGCGGGCGGTCTCGTCGAACTCCCGCATCCCGCGCAGCAACGCGTCGCGGCCCTCCCGGCTCATCCCGCTCAGTACGGCGGCGAGTTGCGCCTGGCGGTCGGCCCGCAGCTCGGCGAGGAGCCGGCGGGCCTCCGGGGTGAGGTGCAGCGAGATCTCCCGCCGGTCGAAGCGGCCCGGCTCGCGCTCCAGCATCCCGGCGGCGACCAGCCGGTCGCAGAGGCGGCTGGCGGAGCTGAGCAGCATGTCGAGTCGGCTGGCGAGCCGACGCAGGTTGATTCCGTCGTACTGCTCGACCACCATCACCGCGCGTAACTGGGCACCGGACACGCGGTTGGCGGTCCCCTCCCGGGCTGACTCCCAGATGCCCAGCAGGGCAGCGGCCGCCGCGTCCAGCGCGGCAGCCATACTCGTCTCGGGGTCCGTCGGACGGTTCAGTTCGGCCATGGTGGCCCGAGAGTACTCCGAACCCACTGGTGGTCGAGCTTTCAGCGAAGGAGTGACGATGAGCGAACCGGTCAATCGGGCACGACGGGCCCTGAACGAGACACCAGCCGACCGGCTCGTCGGGGGTGTCGGCGATGTGCTCGCACGGTCGTACGGGATCACCGAGGTCGAGCTCTACCAGGTCGACTACCGGCTCGCGGAGCTACTGCCCCTCACCGAGGGTGACTCGATCACGAGCCCCGGGCACCCCGCCTGGCGCGCCTTCGACCACCAGTCGTCGATCCTGACGGACGGCGCGGCCTGGGTCCCGGTCACCATGCGTGGCGAGCGCCGGGGGGTGCTGCGGCTGTCCCCCGTACCGGACGACCGGGAGGTCGTCGCCGCGCTGGCCGAGATCGCCACGGCGCTCGCGCACGAGGTGACGGCGGTCTCCGCCGGCACCGACGTCTATCGGGCGGCCCGGCGCAGCCAACGCCTCACCCTGGCCGCCGAGATGCAGTGGGACCTGCTGCCCGGCCGCAGCCGGATCCGTCCCTCGTTCAGTCTGGCCGGGCAGTTGGAGCCGGCGTACGCGGTGCGCGGCGACAGCTTCGACTGGTCCGACGACGGGGAACGGCTCTGGTTGTCCACCATCAACGGCACCGGTGAGGGCGTGGCCGCCTCCCTGCTCACCTCGCTGGCCACCCACGCGCTGCGCAACGCGCGTCGGGCCGGCCTGAGCCTGGCCGACCAGGCCGCCCTCGCCGATCAGGCCATCTACGACCTGTACCGGGGCGAGCAGCACCTCTCCGCGTTGCTGATGGAGCTGGACCTGCGCTCCGGGATGATGACCGTGGTGGACGCCGGGTCGCCCCGGCTGGTCCTGCTCCGCGACGGGGACGTCACCGAGCAGCCCCTGGAGGCGCAGTTCCCGTTGGGCATGTTCGAGGCGACCGACTACCACGAGCAGAAGTTCCCGCTGGAGCGCGGTGACCGGGTCTTCGTGGTCAGCGACGGTGTGGTGGAGGCCACCGGGCAGCATGTGCGCTACGGCGAGACGGCACTGGACCGGTTCCTGCGGCGGACCGGGCCGATGGCGCCCCTGGACGCCGTCCGGTCGCTGATCGGTGATCTGCGCGCGTTCGTGGCCGGTGACCTCGTCGACGACGCGGTGGTCGTCTGCCTGGACTGGACCGGCCCGCAAGCGTGACAGGTGGTCAGTACGCTCCGCGGCCGTTCAGCACCGCGCCGAAGGTCTTCCACAGGATGGTGAGGTCGGCGGCGAGGGACCAGTTCTCCACGTAGTAGAGGTCGAGCCGGATGCCGTCCTCCCAGCTCAGGTCGGAGCGGCCACTGACCTGCCACAGGCCGGTCATGCCCGGCTTGACCAGCAGCCGCCGGGCCACGTCACCGTCGTAGCGGGCCACCTCCGAGGGCAGTGGCGGGCGGGGCCCGACCAGGCTCATCTGACCCAGCAGCACGTTGACCAGTTGCGGCAGCTCATCCAGTGACCACTTGCGCAGCAGCCGACCCACGCGGGTCACCCGTGGGTCGTGGCGCATCTTGAACATCAGGCCGTCGGTCTCGTTGCGTGCGGTCAGCTCGGCGAGCAGCGCGTCGGCGTTCACCACCATGGTGCGGAACTTGAACACACCGAACTCCTGCCCGCCCCGGCCGACACGGACCTGTCGGAACAGCACCGGGCCCCGACTGTCCAGTTTGATGGCCAGGGCGATGAACGCGATAAGCGGCAGCAGCACCGCCAACGCCAGCGACGAGGCGGACCTGTCGACGAGACCCTTCACCAGCTTGCGGACCCCGCGGAACTCGGGCGCCTCGACGTGGATCAGCGGCAGGCCGGCGACCGGACGGGTGTGGATCCGCGGGCCGGCGACGTCGGTCAGCGCGGGTGCCACGACCAGGTCGACACCGGTCCCCTCCAGCTGCCAGCCGAGGCGGCGCAGCCGGGTCGCGGTCAGCTCACCGGAGGCGGTCACCGCGACCGTGTCCGCGCCGATCGCGGTGGCGGCCTCCGGGATGCCCCGGAACGACCCCACCACCGGCACGTCACCGAGCCGCTGCGCCACCGGCGCGAGCAACGCGTCCGGGATGCAGGCGCCCACCACCTGGTAGCCGGCGTACGGCTCGCGGCGCAGCGTGTGGACCAACTCCAACACGTGGGCGGTGTCGCCGACCACCAGCACCTTGCGGGACCAGCCGGCGCCGATCGAGCGGGCCCGGTGCAGCCGCTTGCGGGCGGCGAACCGCGCCACCTCCAGCCCGACGGTGCCCACCGCGAAGGAGATGCCCAGGAAGCCCCGGGAGACTCCGACGTCGGCGATGTAGCCGATGATGGCGATCGCCCCGGCCAGGCGCAGGCTGGCGGAGCTGACCCGCCGGTACTCGTCCGCGCCGTAGCCGATCACCCGGTCGTCGTAGCAGCCGAGCGCCTTGAGCGAGATCAGCCAGGCCAGCACCAAGCCGGGGGCGACCAGCACGTACGGGATTTCCGAGCCGGTCGGCTCACCCTCCCCGAACCGGGTGACGTACCCGATCAGCAGCGCGATGATGAGAACTGTGGTGTCCATCACCACCAGGACCCGGACGTAGGACCGTTCGTCGGCGCGCGCCACCAGGCCGGAGCGTCGACCGTCCGGCTCCGCCGACGTGGCGGGGGTCAACAGTGTCGCCACGCTCACCGGCCCTCCCACTCTGTACAGGATGGCCCCGGCCGACGGGTCGGACCGGAGGCGGACCGACTATGCCGGAACAGTCGACATCCTGCCTTGACAACTATGACTGCCGATTGCTTCCGACGTATTGCCGTCACTTTTCTTCGACAGCCTGGTAGCCGAAAGGGGCCTGCCATACCGGATCGACGGTACGGCAGACCCTTCGACGTCTGAGCCTCGGATCAGCGTGGCGCTGGCGGACGCCGCGCGATGGCGCTGAGGAAGATGCTGCCGATCTCGCTCGGGTCCTTGGTGACGAAGACGTCGCCGCCGGTCACCTTGGTGATCGACTCCAGCTCTGCCTTGCTGACGCCCTCGCCGATACCGATCATGATGACCTGGACCGGCCGCTCCGGGTCGGCGGCCTGCTTGAGCTTGGTGAGCAGCTGCTGCTGGTTGAGGCCGTTGTCGTCCTCGTTCTTGCCGTCGGTGAACAGCACGATCGAGTTGACCCGGCCGGGCTGCCAGTTCTCCTGCACCGCCTGGTACGCGGCAAACATGGTGTCGTAGAGGCCGGTGTCGCCGCTGGAGGGCTTGACGGTGGCGAGCGCGCCCTCCAACTGGGCCCGCTGGCCGGACAGTGGCCCGATCGGGACCAACTCCCGGTAGTCCCGGTTGCCGACGAGCTGGGTGGAGAAGGTCCACAGACCGATCGACCAGGAGTCGTCGAAGAGGCCGAGGCCGCGGCGGGCCGCGTCGACGGTGACCTCCTCCCGGCTGCGGTTGTTGGCGCTGGGCACCGGGTCCTTCATCGAGCCGGAGACGTCGATGACGGCGAGCATCCGACCGGACTGGGTGGCGATCGACCAGCTGGAGACGACCCGCTGGATCGCGGCCGGGTCCAGGCCACCCGCCGCGGTGCCGCCGTTGGCCGGCGCGGTGGGTGCGCCACCGGACGGGCTCGGCGCACCCTGCGGCGCCTTGAAACCCTCGCCCCAGTTGCCGTCCGGCGCGCGCAGCGACTGCGCGGCGAGCCGGTTGCGGAAGGTCGGGCTGGTGAGCAACTCGAACAGCACCTTGGCCGCCGACGCCTTGCTCGGCTCGATGCCGGGCAGCACCGCGTACGGGTAGTCCAGCGGCATCGGCGCCGGCTCCATGTAGAGCGCGGCGAGCGGCACCGGCGGCTTCTTGCTGTTGTACGCGATCACGTCTTCTTCGGACAGGGCCGCCGCACCGAGACCACTGGCGATGGACGTCGAGTCGTTGGCCGTCGGGAACCGGGCCAGCAGGTCGTTGCGGAGCGACGAGCGCCCGGTGGCCAGTGCCCGGAGCGCGCCGACGGTGTTGCGCTGGGCGTCGCCGCCGGCGCCGTTGGCGGCCGCGGTCAGCGAGAGCAGCCCGGACAGGCCCGCCGCGTCGCGGGTCGGCTCGACGATCCCGGTGCGCAGTGGCGCGCTTGTGTTGTTGACCTGCTTGAGCAGGTCGGTCCAGTTGAACTTCTTGTCCGGCCAGCCCAGCCGGGCGGCGATCGGCTCGGGCATCGCGACGACGATCGGGCTGCGCGCGATGGACGCGCCGTTGGTCGGCGCGAACGCCGTCGCGTCCTTCTTCAACCGCAGCAGCCAGGTCGAGGAGTCAGGCACCCAGACGTCCGGGCTGACGGCGGTGCCACTCGCCTGCCCCACGCCGGCCAGCACAGCGCCGTGCTTGGCCGCCACC
Organism: Micromonospora sp. DT53; assembly: GCF_049841535.1. NCBI lineage: Bacteria > Bacillati > Actinomycetota > Actinomycetes > Micromonosporales > Micromonosporaceae > Micromonospora > Micromonospora sp. DT53. The sequence continues at coordinate 366,979 of NZ_JBNCKM010000006.1, read as the reverse complement.
ACGGCCGCCACGTCGACCGGGTCGGACGCGGAGACGTCGACACGGATGCAGGTCGGGCCTACCGCGGCGCCATCCTTCACCCACTGGGACGCGGCGGCGTCCACCGCTGGCGCGAGCTCGGAGGCGACCGCCACGGCGAGCCGGATCTCGCCCGAGCAGCTGGGCTGGACCAACTCCCGATAGCCGAACCACGCGCCCGTCGTCACGACGAGCACCCCCACCGTTGCGGCGGCGGCGGCTAGGTGGAGTTTCGAACGCATGCGATGGCGGCCTGATGACACGGTGACCATCTTGCGTACTAGGTGCCGTCTCTGCCACATCCGTTCGGACGAAAGTTACGGAGGAGAAACAGTTGGCCACTTTTTTGCAACACAGAGTGACGTTGCAGCCTCGTGGCGTTGCCGAATCAGTGCGGCACTCGCGTCTCTAAACCATCGTTCAGGGCAAAACGCACGTCGGGCTCGGCACCGGCACCGGCTCGCCGACCGCCTCCGGAACGCCGATGTCGGCGTCGCGCCGGAACACCCGCACCATGTCGGCCCGCTCGTCGGCGACGTAGAGGTGTTCGCCGATCAGGGCGAAGTGCCGAGGCCACTCGCCGCCGGTGTCCACTTCGGCCACCAGCTCGGGCAACTCCCCGCCCAGGTTGAAGACCGCCACGGTCCCCACACCACGGTTGGCGACGTAGAGGAAACGGCCGTCCGGGGCGACCGCGACCTCCGACGGCTGGACGTGACCGGCCCGCCCGCTCGCCTCGACCCGCCCACGCTGGTGCAACGCGCCGTCGTCGGTCACCTCGTACGCCGTGACCGAGGCGTCCAGCTCACCGACGAGGTAGCAGCGCCGTCCGTCCGGGTGCCGGGCCAGGTGCCGGGGGCCGGTGCCGGGCGCCGTACGGATCCGCGGCGCACGCGGCACCAGTCGTCCGGTGGCGTCGTCCAGGTCGTACCGGTAGACCGAGTCGGTGCCGAGATCCACGGCGAAGGTCGGCCCGCGGCCCGCGCCGGGCGAGACCATGTGGGCGTGGGCGTGGTCCTGGCGCTCCGGGTCGGGGCCGTGCCCCTCGTGCGCCACCAGGTCGGTGCGCTCGCCGGGCACGCCCTTCGGGTCGAGCGGGAAGACCGCGATGCTGCCGCTGCCGTAGTTGGCTGCCAGCAGGTGATCGCCGCCGGGCAGCACCGCCAGGTGGCAGGGCTCGGCGCCGCCGGTCGACCGACTGCCGAGCGGGTCCAGCGCGCCGTCCGCCCCGACCTGCCAGGCGCTGATCTCCCCGTCCGCCAGCTCGTTGACCGCGTAGAGCACCGGCTGGGTGGGGTGCCGCGCCAGGAAGGAGGGGGACGGGGTGACCGCCACCGTGCCGAGCGGGGTCAGCGCCCCGGTCGTCGGGTCGCGACGTGCCGCGACGATGCCGCTGCCCCGTCCACCACTCTGCGCGGTGTAACCCCCGATGTGGACGACCTCACCCTGACCGCTCACGTCCCACTCCTCCGCCGGCATCCTTCGTCGATCCAACCAGAGGCTGCCCGCGTCGCCCGCCCGTTAACCGGCTTTTCGGCCCGGTTCTCAGGCCGCCGGCACCGGCTCGCCGCGCTGTCGGGCGACGTGCTCCACCAGAGAGATCAACACCATCTTGCCGGACTGCCGGTCCCGGGCGTCGCAGAGCACCATCGGCACGTCCGGGTCCAGGTCGAGCGCTCGGCGTACGGTCTCCAGGTTGAACCGGCGGGAGTCGTCGAAGCAGTTGACGCCCACCACGAACGGGATACCGCGCTGCTCGAAGTAGTCGATGGAGGGGAAGCAGTCGGCCAGCCGCCGGGTGTCGGCGAGTACCACCGCGCCGAGCGCGCCGAAGGCCAGCTCGTCCCAGAGGAACCAGAACCGGTCCTGACCCGGCGTGCCGAACAGGTAGACCTGAAGGTCGTCGTTGATGGTGATCCGGCCGAAGTCCATCGCGACCGTGGTGGTGGACTTGCCCTCCACGCCGGAGATGTCGTCGGTGCCGATCCCGGCGCCGGTGAGCACCTCCTCGGTCTGCAACGGACGCACCTCGCTCAGCACGCTCACCAAGGTCGTCTTGCCAGCCCCGAAGCCTCCCGCGATGAGGATCTTCAGTGCCAGCGGGATGGTGGTGCTGGTGCCCACCTGGTCATAGCGCACGGAGTCCACTGACCACCGCCTTGAGGATGTCGTCGTCGGGAAGGATGCCGGCGGTCGGCGGTTCGTGCACCGCGATCAGGCCCTCGGCGAGGAGATCACCGAGCAACACCCGGACCACGCCGACCGCGAGGTCCAGCTCGGCTGCCAGTTCGGCCACCGACACCGGCCGGCGGGCCAAGGCGACCAGCCGTCGATGCTCCGGCGGCAGGTGCCGATCATTCGCCGCGTCGACGTCCGAACCGGCCAACACGAACGCGACCAGGTTGAAATTGTCGACGGCGGAGCGTACCCGGCCTCCGGTGAGCGTGTAGGGGCGCATCACCGGGCCGGCTTCAGCGTCCAGCCACTCGTGCTGCGGCCCGGGCGGCTCAGTCCGCATCTCCGGCACCCGCCGCCGATCTGGCCGGCGCGGCGAGATTCTCCCCCACCCGGATCACCAGCATCGCCATCTCGTACGCGACAAGCCCGATGTCCGCGTCGGCGTCGCTCACCACGGCCAGGCAGGCACCCTGCCCGGCAGCGGTGACGAAGAGGTACGCCGCCTCCATCTCCACCACGGTCTGCCGGACCGGGCCGCCGTCCACGTGCCGGCTGGCGCCCCGGGCGAGGCTGGAGAAGCCGGCGGCGAGCGCACAGAGGTGCTCGGCGTCGGAGCGCTCCAACTCGGCCGAGCAGCCGAGCAGCAGGCCGTCGGCAGAGAGCACCACCGCCTCCCGGGCGGCCGGTACCCGTTGCACCAACTCGTCGAGCAGCCAGTCGAGGCCGGCGCTCTGCTTCGTCGAATGCCGCACTAGGCGTCCCTCTCAGTCGCGGTCGGGTGTTCAGGGATCGTCGGCGGGTCGGTGGGGACCGCCGGGCCGGTTGCCGCCGGCGGCGCCGTCGGGGTGCTGGCGGTGGCGCGTCCGCGCGCGGTGCCGGCCTGTAGCGCCGCCATCACCTGGCGGACCTCCTCCGGCGAGCGGGGCGACGGCGTGTCGGTGACGGTCGACCGGGGTTGGGCGGCAGGGGTACGACGTCGTACCCGGCGGGGCAGGCCGTCCAGCTCGTCCACCGGCTCGTCGGAGGTCGTCACCCCCTCCTCGCGCCCAGTGGCGGGCGCGGTGGCCAAGGTCGGCGCTCCGGCGGGCGGGGCGGGCGGGGCGGTGCTGGCGGACGGGGCCGTCGGCGGGCGGGTCCGGGGGCGGGTCACCGCGCCCCGGCGCGCCGTCCGAGCCAGCCGCCGGCTCGGGTCGGCCGACACGGCGCCGAGCGTGGCCGGGTCGGGGCCGGCCGGCGGCTCGGTGGTGACCAGGTCGCCGGGGACCAGCACCACGGCGGTCACGCCGCCCGCCCCGGACGGGCGCAACCGCACCCGTACGCCGTGCCGGGCCGCCAGCCGGGCCACCACGAACAGGCCGAGTCGGGCGCTCTGCGCCGGGTCGAACTCGGGCGAGCTGCCCAGCCGGGTGTTGGCGGTCTCCAGCGCCGCGTCGGACATGCCCAGCCCCTGATCGGTGATCTCCACGGCGTACCCGTTGGCCACCTGCGCCCCGGTGACGGTGACCCGGGTGTCCGGCGGGGAGAAGGCGGTGGCGTTCTCGACCAGCTCGGCGAGCAGGTGGATGACGTCGCCGACCGCCCGCCCGAGCACGCCGGCTGGCTGCACGGCGGTGACGTCCACCCGCTCGTACGCCTCGACCTCGGAGATCGCCCCGCGGATCAGGTCGACCATCGCGACCGGGTTTCGCCAACCCCGGCCGGGTGCGGAGCCGGCGAGGATGACCAGGTCCTCGGCGTGCCGGCGGAGCCGGGTGGCCAGGTGGTCGACCTGGAACAGCTCGGCCAGCTCGTCCGGGTCCTCGCTACGCCGCTCCATCCGGTCCAGTAGGTGCAGCTGACGGTGCACCAGGCTCTGGCTCCGTCGGGCGATGTTGAGGAAGACCTCGTTGAGCCCGCGACGCAGGGTGACCTCGTCCACCGCGGCCTGGACGGCGGTGCGCTGCACCTCGGTGAAGGCGCGCCCGACCTCGCCGATCTCGTCGTGGCCGTACTCCAGCGGCGGCGCCTCCCGGGCGACGTCGACCTGCTCGCCACGGCGCAGCCGGGTCACCACGTCGGGCAGCCGGTGCTCGGCCAGCTCCAGCGCGGCGGTGCGGACGCCGCTGAGCCGCCGGACCAGGGTCCGGCCGACCCGCAGCGCCACCAGCACCGAGACGACCACGGCGACGAGCCCGAGCACGCCGGCGGCGGCCAACCGCACCAGGATGCCGACCGCCATCGGCACCGAACGGTCGGTGAGGGCGTCGGCCTCGGACAGCTCGAAGTCCCGCAACTGCTGCTGCACCGCGTCCTGGCTGGCCTGCCAGGCCGCCGCGTCGACCGCTGGGCGGCCGGACCGGTTGGGTACGACCAACGCGTCCTGCATCGTGCGCAGCCGGGTGAACGCCTCGCTCTCGGTCAACCGCTGGTACGCGACCCGGCTGCTCTCGGGCAGGTCCGCCACGGCGCTCTCGGTGAGCCACCGTTGGTTGCCGATGGCCTGTACGAGTTGGGTGTGCTCCCCCTCGGCGAACCGTCCGGCGGTCAGCGCGCCGGCCAGCAGCGCGTCGCTCTGGCCGAGCAGTTCCCGGGAGCGACCCAGCGCGGTGAGCGCCAGTGCCTGCCGGTTGATGTCCGGGTCGCTCAGGGTCGCCATGCCTGCGAACGCCTGGAAGGCCGCGGAGACCATGCCGCTGTACAGGCCGATCGCGCCGGCCCGGTCCACTTTGCGGTCGTCGATGAACTTCCGCCCGGTGGGTAGCGCAGCCAGGGCGTTGACCAGCTGGTCGACCCGGGTTTCCAGCAGGTCGTCGGCGGCGTCGCGCAGGGGCTCCCCGTCCACCCGGCGGCGTAGTTCGGCGACGGCCCGATCGGTGCGCCCGCGCTGCTCGGCGAGTGCGGGCAGCTCGGTGCTGCCGGCGAGCTGCACCGCCGAGAGCCGGCGTTCCCGTTGCAGCTCGGTGACCACGGTCTCGCCGGGGCGACCCAGGTCGTACAGCAGGGTGCGGGCGGAGAGCAGGTTCAGGGCGGGACCGAAGGTCAGGGTGGTTGCGAAGATCCACAGTGCCAGGAGCGCGGTCACCGGCGCGACGACCAACGCGGTCAGCTTCGAGCGGATCGGCCAGTCGCGGGTTCTCATCAGACCTCGCCCGTACAGGGGTGGCAGGAGGGGTGCCGGCACTGCCGGGCAACGCGCCGGCCGACTGCGCGCCCGGCCGCATCGCCGGGCACCGGCGCGGGCGCCTTGGGCAGGATACGTAATCGAGGGCCGTTGCACTACCGCCCGTCGCGCCGACATCGACGCTCCGGGAGGTGCTGAGGGTGGGAGCGGCGGAGCCGGCGCGAACGGTGGGATCAGGCGTGGTCGGCGATGCCGAGGCCCTCGGCGACCCGCCGACCGTAGGCCTCGTCGCATTGGCTGAAGTGCCAGACCATCTTCTGCTGGATGTGCTTGTCGCACTGACCCAACAGGTTGACCAGGTTCGTCACCAGGTCGTCACGCTCCCACTGCGGCATGGCGCGGAAGCGCTCCCCGGCCTGGGCGTAGTTGTTCTGCCGCTCGATCGGCGCGCGCATGACCTGACCCGAGACGAACGGCCGGTACTCCCGGTACGACTCGTCGGCCTGGTCGAGACCGGCCACCGACGACGGCTCGAAGTTGATGTGCGGGTTGCCGGCCCGGTTGTCCACCCGGTAGGACATCTGGCCGCCGTCCTGGTTGGTGTTGACCTGGACGTCCTCGCGTGGCGCGTTGATCGGCAGCTGGAGGTAGTTCGGGCCGACCCGGTAGCGCTGGGTGTCCGAGTAGGAGAACGTCCGTCCGACGAGCATCTTGTCGTCGGAGAAGTCCAGGCCGTCGACAAGCACGCCGGTGCCGAACGCGATCTGCTCGTTCTCGTTGTGGACGTTGCTCACGTTGCGGTCGAGCGTCATCATGCCGACCGGGCGCAGCGGAAAGACGTCCTCCGGCCAGGTCTTGGTGTCGTCCAGCGGGTCGAAGTCCAGCTCCGGGTGTTCGTCGTCGCTCATGATCTGGACGTGCAGCTCCCACCTGGGGCACTCGCCGCGCTCGATGGCCTCGTAGAGGTCCTTGGAGGCGTGGCCCAACTCCTTCGCCTGGATGGCCGCGGCCTGCTCCTCGGTCAGCGACTCGATGCCCTGCTGCGACTTCCAGTGGTACTTGACCAGCACGCCCTCGCCCGCGGCGTTGACCATCCGGTAGGTGTTCACGCCGAAGCCGTCCTGCGTCCGGTAGTTGGCCGGGATGCCGCGTGGGCTGAACAGCCAGGTCAGCATGTGCATCGACTCGGGGGTGTTGGACATGAAGTCGAAGATCCGGTTCGGCTCCTGGCGGAAGGTCACCGGGTCCGGCTTCAGCGAGTGGATGACGTCGGGGAACTTGATCGCGTCGCGGATGAAGAAGACCGGCAGGTTGTTGCCGACCAGGTCCCAGTTGCCGTCCTCGGTGCGGAACTTCACCGCGAAGCCACGCGGGTCGCGGGCGGCCTCGGAGGAGTCCCGGCCGCCGATGACTGTGGAGAAGCGCAGACTCACCGGAGTCTTCCTGCCCTTGACCTGGAACAGCTTGGCCCGGGTGTACGTCGCGGCCGGCTCGTCGCCGATCGTCCCGTACGCCTCGAACTCGCCGTGTGCGACGAAACCGCGCGCATGCACCACCCGCTCCGGGATCCGCTCCCGGTCGAAATGGCTGATCTTTTCCAGGAAGTGGTAGTTCTCCAGCGTGGCGGGGCCGCGCGAGCCAACCGTCCGCTGCTGCTGGTTGTTGTGCACGGGGTGACCCTGCCGGGTGGTGAGGATCGGCTTGCTGGGCTGTGGGTGCATCAGCCCACCCAACCGCCTTTTCTGGAACGAGTCAAGTTTGGCAGCCGGGCAGTCGCGGTCCTCGTCAGGAAAGTGCCTCGGATCGGGATTGGCGATCACCGCGCGGAGGGAATACCAGATGACGAAGGAGGAGCCCATGTCGCCCACGCAGATAATCGTCATCGTGCTCGTCGTGCTGGTGATCGTCGCGGTGTTGGCCGTGGCCGCCCGCTCGCTCAACAGCCGTCGCTCGCTGCGCAACCGGTTCGGGCCGGAGTACGACCGGGTGGTGGCGGAACAGGACAGCCGGTCCGCCGCCGAGCGCGAACTGCGCGACCGGGAACGCCGGCATGCCGAGCTCACGCTCACCCCGCTGAGCCCGGAGTCCCGGGCCCGGTACGCCGCCGCCTGGGAGGAACTCCAGGTCCGCTTCATCGACTCCCCCGGCGAGACCGTGGGCGACGCGGACGAACTGGTCACCCGGCTCATCGAGGAGCAGGGCTATCCGACCGGTGACTTCTCCGACCAGATCGCCCACCTCTCCGTCGAGCACGCCCGCACGCTTACCAACTACCGGGACGCGCACGAGATCCACCTGCGCAACTCCCGGGGCGAGGCCAACACCGAGGAGCTACGGCAGGCGGTCGTGCACTACCGCGCGCTCTTCGCCGACCTGCTCGGCGAGGAGCCGGTGGGCCACCGCACGCCCGAACAGCGCCACCACCCGGACCACGACTCCACGAGCCGCTGAGGAGGCCACCGATGCGCCAGGAAGAGCAGCAGGTGAGCAACGACCACCCGGAGGCAGTCCGGTCCGCACCCGTGCCGGTGCCCCCGGCCGACGACCGGGGCACCTTCGACGATGAGACCACCGGCCACGAGCGGACCGGCGACACCGACCGGGACGCCGCGTACGACCGGGCCGACGACGAGCTGACCGACGACGCCGACCCGCGCCACAGGCGCGACGACCGGTCCACCGACGAGGGCGGCTTCCACGAGCCGGGGCCGCTGCCGACCACGTTCGGGGCCACCACGGTCGCCGACGCGGTGGCCGCCTCCGCGCTGGCCAGCCCACGCCCGCAGGATCAGCCGGACCCCCGGGCCGAGCGGACCGCCCAGCCGGGCGACGGCGCCGAGGACGGCGAGCGGGAAGGCCTGCGCGCCGACCCCACCGCCGAGCTGCACCGCCGCGACGCGGACGTCTACGGCGACAGCGCGGACCTCGACGACCGCGCGGACGCGGACACGTCCGCGCGGACCGTCGTCCCGCCGGGGAGCACGGACGGCGCCCCCGAGCGGCGCAGCGATCTGACCGGCGACCGGGACGCCGCCACGGCGGGCGCGGCCGGCTACGGCAGCGCGACACCGGAGATGGTCGACCCGGACGCGGACGGCGAACCGGTCCCGGGCGACGACACCAGCCCCACGCTGGAGTCCGCCGGAAGATCCCTGCCCGCCGGGTCGACCGTGGCGGCCGGGCCGGCCACCCTCCTCGACACGGACACCGCGCAGGGCTTCCGGGACCGCTGGCGGGACGTTCAGCTGCGTTTCGTCGACGACCCGCAGGCGGCCGCCGGCGAGGCGCAGTCGCTGGTGGAGGAGGCCATCCAGGCCCTCTCCTCCGCGCTGGCCGCGCAGAAGACCACCCTGGGCGGATGGCAGGACGCCGGCTCGGCCGACACCGAGCAGCTGCGGATGGCCGTCCGCAACTACCGGGACTTCCTGGACCGCGTACTCGGCCGCTGAGTCACCCGACCGACAACTGGCGCCCCGGCCGTGACGGCCGGGGCGCCCTCTTGCGCGCCGACGGGGTCGACAGTTCGCGCGAGAACGCCCGACCGGGCCCGAACGAGACGGTCACCGCCTCCGGGAGTGAAACCGCGCAGAGTGGGTAATAGGGCGCGCGCGCACCAACCAGCGCGGACGTCGGGACGAGGGGTGACGGGATGGACGGCGACGGTCTTCGGCTCAACATGAACGGCCTGGACTACCTGATTCTGGCCCTGTACTTCGTCACCGTCCTCGGCGTCGGTTTCGCCGCGCGCCGGGCGATCCGGACCAGCGTGGACTTCTTCCTGTCCGGCCGCTCCCTGCCGGCCTGGGTGACCGGTCTCGCCTTCGTCTCGGCGAACCTGGGCGCGTTGGAGATCATCGGAATGGCCGCGAACGGGGCCCAGTACGGCGTGATGACCGTCCACTACTACTGGATCGGCGCGGTCCCGGCGATGGTGTTCCTGGGCATCGTGATGATGCCCTTCTACTACGGCTCCAAGGTCCGCAGCGTGCCGGAGTACCTGCGGCTGCGGTTCAACCGCCCCACCCACCTGCTCAACGCGCTCAGCTTCGCCGTCGCCCAGGTGCTGATCGCCGGCGTGAACCTCTACGCGCTGGCCCTCGTCATGCAGGCGCTGCTCGGCTGGCCGCTCTGGACGGCGATCGTGGTCGGCGCGGCGATCGTGCTGGCGTACATCACCATCGGCGGCCTGTCCGGGGCGATCTACAACGAGGTGCTCCAGTTCTTCGTCATCCTCGCCGGCCTCATCCCGGTCACCGTGATCGGCCTGGTCAAGGTCGGCGGATGGAACGGCCTGATGGACGCGGTCGGCGACACCAAACTCGGCGAGGCGGGCCTGCACGCGTGGCAGGACACCGGCAGCACCGCCAACCCGCTGGGCGCGCACTGGATCGGCATCGTCTTCGGCCTCGGCTTCGTGCTGTCCTTCGGCTACTGGACGACGAACTTCGCCGAGGTCCAGCGGGCCCTCTCGGCCAAGAACATGAGCGCCGCCCGGCGTACGCCGATCATCGCCGCGTACCCGAAGTTGTTCATTCCCCTGGTCACGATCATCCCCGGCCTGGTGGCCCTGGTCACGGTGAAGGGCCTCGGCGCGGAGAGCGGCGACCTGCAGTACAACAACGCCATCCCGCTGCTGATGCGCGACCTGCTCCCGAACGGTGTGCTCGGGGTGGCGGTCACCGGCCTGCTCGCCTCGTTCATGGCCGGCATGGCGGCCAACGTGAGCGGCTTCAACACCGTCTTCACCTACGACATCTGGCAGGCGTACGTCCGCCGTGACCGGTCGGACGAGTACTACCTGCGGGTCGGCCGGTGGGCGACGGTCGCCGCCGTGGTGATCGGCATCGGCACCGCGTTCATCGCGGCCGGGTTCAGCAACATCATGAACTACATCCAGGCGCTCTTCTCCGTCTTCAACGCGCCCCTGTTCGCCACCTTCATCATCGGCATGTTCTGGAAGCGGATGAGCGCCCTGGCCGGCTTCTGGTCGCTGCTGCTGGGCACCCTGGTGTCGCTGAGCCTCTACCTGCTCTACAAGGGCGGTGTCGTCGATTTCAACTCCGACCTGGAGGAGAGCTTCTGGGGTGCCGGTCTGGCGTTCGTCACGGCGGTGGTGGTCGCCGCGATCGTCACCCCGCTCACCTCACCCAAGCGGGACGAGGAGTTGCGCGGGCTGGTGTACGGCATGGGCGGCGTCGACCTGAAGGGCGACGTGCTCGCCGGGGACGCCGTCTGGTACCGCTCCCCGGTGCTGCTCGGTCTGATCGCGGTCGCGCTGGCCGCCCTCTTCTACATCCCGGTCTTCTAAGGAAAGGGGTCGGCAGATGAGCAACGATGGCCAGCCGGCACAGGACCCGCTGATCGACGACGCGCAGGCGGAGCAGCGGCGCTCCGCCGCGGCCCGGCTGTTCGACATCCGCCGGGTGATCGGTGGCCTCTTCGTCGCGTACGGGATCATCGTGACGTTGATCGGCATCTTCGACAGCCGGGCCGAGATCGACAAGGCCGAGGGCGTCCGGATCAACCTGTGGGCCGGGCTGGCGATGCTCGTGTTCGGTCTGCTCATGCTGCTCTGGCAGTGGCTGCGCCCCGCCGAGGCGCCGGCTTCGAACGAGCAGCAACCCGACGCCTGACCCATCGGGCCGCCGCCCGACCCGACCGCATGGCATGAGCACGGCCCGGCCTGACCGCCGGGCCGTGCGGCATGAGCGCGGCACGAAGGGGTACGTGAGGGAAATCAGGCACCGTGTCGGACACAGGAGGCAGCACCATGACCGATCGCGATCGCCAGCCGCCGTTGGAGGACAGCCCCGAGGTGGCCTCGGCGGTGGATGATGACGCCACCGTGCCGCAGCTACGAACCGGAGGTGGCCCGGACCGGGACACGCCGGGCTTCGCCGAACCCCGCAGCCGACCGGACGACCTCGCGCCGGACACCGACGAGTTGATCGGCGACCCGTACGCTGCCGGCACCGGGGCGACCGGGACGGGCACCGGTGCCGGCGGGGACAACATCCGCACCGGGGGCGAACAACCCTGGGAGCCGGAGGACCTGGTAATGGCTCGCGGCCAGGACCTGACACCGGAGAACCTGGACAAGGCCCGCCGTGACCTGGCCGAGCAGGGCCGGGCGGCGATCGAACGCACAGTGCCCTGATCGGGGCCACAGGGGGGTCCCCGGCCCGACCTGTGACGGTCGAGCCGGGGACCCGGGGAACCTGCTGCCAACAGTGCCTCACCAACCACTGGCAGCGGGTTGGTGCGTGAGCTACCCGATCAGAGCGCCGGGTACGCGTTGCGCATGAGCTCCTGGAACTGGGCAGAGAACCACGCACCGGAGATCGGCGCGTTGCCGAGCGCCCCGGACGGGTTGTTGCCGTTGCGGGCGTTACCGCCGTACGTCGGGTCGCACATCCGGTCGAAGCCCTTGCCCTCGTTGTTCGGGATCTCCTTGCTGGAGCCGTCCGACTCACCCGGCGGCTTCACCCAGACGTAGGCGTCGATGCCCGTCGCCGGGTTCGCCCGGGGCCGCTCACCGAGACCGGCACCAGCCTGGTTGCACCAGTTGCCGAGGTGAGCCCGGCGGTCGAGGCGGCCACCGTTGACGTACGTGTCGACGCTCGTCATCGCGCCCGGACCGGTGGGCCGCGCGGAGCCGCCCCAGCCGTTACGGGAGGTGTCGATGAGCATGCCGATGTTCGGGCTGAAGCCCAACGAGACCAGCTTGGTCCGGAACGCCTGGGCGAACGACAGCTCGTCGACGTAGTAGTTCCAGTCGACCCACTTGGACTGCCGCACCGTCTGGCCGTTCACGTTGTCGGTGACCTTGAAGTACGGCTCCTGCAGCGCCGAGTAGTTCGCGGTGTTGGTGATGAAACCGTGCACGTTGTTGACAGTGCTGCCGGAGGCGACCGCGGCGGTCTTCAGGATTTCGGCACTCGGGTTGAAGTTGCTGTCCCAACCGAGCCAGCCGTGGTGCCCGGAGTCGATGTAGTTGTAGACGTTGCCGATCGCACCCAGCTTGGCCAGGGCGTAGCCGACGCCGTTGACGTAGGCACCGTTTGCCTTGACCGTGTCGCACATGACCGTGCCGCCCGGCTGACCGGAGGTGTTGGTCACCAGGTTCGGCAGCGAGTCGATCTCGATGATGTTGATGATCCGCAGGCTGCTGTACTTCGACTGACCCTGGATCGCGGCGATCGGGTCGATGTACTGGGCCTTGTACTTCGGCAGCTCGTCCGGGCCCAGCTCACCGTTGGAGGAGAGCGCCGAGCAGTCCCGGCCGGGCAGGTTGTAGATCACGAACTGGATGTAGCCGGCACCTTGGCGCAGCGCCTCGTCCAGGTGCTCCTTCACGCCGAAGGCGCCATTGGAGCTGCTGTTCGGCGTGCCGTTGATCGCGGCGATCCGGTCCAGCCAGACGGCGGTGGGGTTGTTGGAGACCCGGCTTCCGCCGGTCTCGGCGTCCGCCTTGGCCTTCCACTCCGGGTTCACGTAACCGCGCACGCCGGCGTACGGGTTGTCGACCTTGGTGCCGGTCGGCGGATCGGTCGGCGGGTCGGTCGGCGGATCAGTCGGGGGGTCGGTCGGCGGATCGGTCGGCGGATCGGTCGGCGGGGTGGTGCCCCCGTTGCAGACCACGCCGTTCAGGGTGAACGAGGTCGGCTTCGGGTTGCTGCCGCTCCACGCGCCGTTGAAGCCGACGCTCGCCGACGCGCCGGTGGCCAGGGTGCCGTTGTAGGACATGCTCCGGGCGGTGACCTGACTGCCGGACTGGGTGAACGTGGCCGACCAGCCCTGCTGCACCCGCTGGCTGGAGTTGGGGAAGGTCCAGCCCAGCGTCCAGCCGTTCACCGGGTCGCCGAGGTTCTTGATGGTGACGCTCGCGGTGAAACCGCCCGGCCAATCGGTGGTCGTGTACGCGATGTCGCACTGCGTCGCGGCCTGCGCCGCGGTACCCGGAATCGTTACGAGCCCACCGACGACCAGGGCACCCGCGCCGGCGAGCGCGAGGGCCCGGCGTGGGCCGGTTAGCCTTCTCCACACATTCATGCCACTGATCTCCTTGGGCGAGACCGGGCCCAGGTACGGCCCGGCGGGACGGCCCGATGGGCGTCCTGCACGGACGGCCGTCGGCGCCAACGGGGTTCTTTGGGGATGCCCGACCCGGACGGGCGATGGTGGTGGTCGTGCCCGGCCAATGCTTCGGCCGGTCGATCGGCGGCGGGTATGTCGCCCGGTGAACCGGGTGCCCTCGACTCCCCTACCTGCACGGTGTGGCTCTCTGAACCGCGTTCGCCGATTCTTGCATGGGAGCGCTTCCATGGCAATGGCTCGATGCGTCGTCAGGGCCGTTTCGGACGATACCCCCGAGTCGGACCGAGCGGCACGGGCCGCTCGGACCCGCTGCTACCGGATGAGCGAGGTCGGCCTGGCACGACGAGCGCAGAACGCCGTGGCGCACCCAGACGGTCCCGGGTCGCCCGACACGGCGCTGAGCGCGGCGAAAGCCGCGTAGCACCCCTTCACCTCTTACTTGGATCAAAGGTCAAAACGCGAATCTTTCACTTCATAAGTCATGAAACCGTCTAACGTCGGTCTTAGCTCGGTTGTCGCCGGGCTCAGGACAACAGGGATGGAGTGACGCGAGTCATGGCTAAGAAGATGCTCGGGAAGGTCGTTGCGGGCGCCGCGCTCGGCGGCGCGTCGCTCCTGGTGTTCGCACCGGGGATCGCGTTCGCCGAAGGCCACGACGACGGCAAGGTCTACGCCAAGCCGCACGTCGTCAAGGCCGGCGACGAGGTCAAGCTCCTCGAGATCTGCCCGGATCGGCAGGAGCACGCGTACGTGTGGTCCAAGGTCACCGGCAAGGTCAAGCTCAAGCCGGCAGATGAAGACCGGGGCGAGGACCGCGAGTGGCGCGAGGAGGAGAACTCCTCCGACCACGACAAGGGCAAGGACGAGAACGGCAAGGACGAGAACGGCAAGGACCACGAGGGCAAGGACGAGAACGGCAAGGACGACAAGGGCAAGGACCACGAAGGCAAGGACGAGAACGGCAAGGACGACAAGGGCAAGGACCACGAAGGCAAGGACGAGAACGGCAAGGACGACAAGAGCAAGGACGAGGACGCCAAGGGCGGCCAGGGTGGCGGCGCTGCTGCCGACGCCTACGGCGACGAGGGCAGCAAGGACTGGCAGGGCGAGGAGCACGGCCAGGACGCCGAAGACAGCCGTGACAAGAAGGACTGGGAGTCCAAGGACGAGCACGGCTCGGACAAGGGCTGGGAGTCCAAGGACGAGCACGGCTCCGAGTACGGCTCGGACAAGGGCTGGGAGAACAAGGACGAGCACGGCTCCGAGTACGGCTCGGACAAGGGCTGGGAGAACAAGGACGAGCACGGCTCGGAATACGGCTCGGACAAGGGCTGGGAGAACAAGGACGAGCACGGCTCCGAGTACGGCTCGGAGTCCAAGGACGAGCACGGCTCGGAATACGGCTCCGACAAGGGCTGGGAAAACAAGGACGAGCACGGCTCCGAGTACGGCTCGGACAAGGGCTCGGAGTCCAAGGACGAGCACGGCTCCGAATACGGCTCCGACAAGGGCTCGGAGTCCAAGGACGAGCACGGCTCCGAATACGGCTCCGACAAGGGCTGGGAGAACAAGGACGAGCACGGCTCGGAATACGGCAAGGACGAGCACGGCTCGGACGAGCGTGACTGGGACAAGGAGCGCGAGTTCGTCTACTACGGCGATGCCAAGGTCGACAAGGACGCCAAGCCGGGTCGCTACGAGCTCAAGGGCTCCTGCGGCGAGGGCGAGCTCGTCGTGCTGCCGCACGGCGGTGTCGACGGTGGTGACGGTGGCATCAGCACCGGCACCGACCGGGGTCTGGCCACCGGCGGGGCTGGCCTGCTCGGCGCTGCCGCGCTGGGCGGGATCGTGCTGATGCGTCGTCGGCGGACCGATGGTTCGCTCGTCTGACGTGACGACGACACCGGCCGGCGGCCGTCACGGGAGACCGTGGCGTGCCGCCGGCACGGCCGTCGTCGTCACCATGGCCATGATCGGCGCCGGGATGATCGGCGCCAGTCTGAAGGACACGCCCGCTCCCCGACCGCCGCAGCCGTTGGCCCAGGCCGGTCCCGAGGTCACGGGGTCGCCGACCACCGCCGACGACGCTCCGCCGGTCGATGGGCAGCCGGTCGATGGGCAGCCGGTCGGGGACGCTCCGGCGGGGCTTGCCCGTTCGGCACCGACCAGCATCGAGATCCCGCGGATCGGTGTCGCCGCGACGATCATGTCGTTGGGCACCAACCCGGACGGCACCGTCCAGGTCCCTCCGCTGGACAAGGCCGACCAGGCCGGGTGGTACGAGCCCGGGGCGAGCCCCGGTGAGACGGGCAACGCGGTCATCGTCGGGCACGTGGACTCGGCGGCGCTCGGCCCGGCCGTCTTCTTCGACCTCGGCGCTCTCACCCCCGGCGACACCGTCACCGTGCGCCGCGCCGACGGAGTCCCGGCCACCTTCACCGTCGACTCGGTGAAGTCGTACCCGAAGACGGCCTTCCCCACCGAGTTGGTGTACGGACCGAGCGACCGGCCCAGCCTGCGGGTGGTCACCTGCGGCGGCCAGTTCGACGCGGCCGCGAAGAGCTACCCCGACAACATCGTCGTCTTCGCCACCCTGGCGGCGTGACTCGCGACGAACGAAACGCGGTCCGGCCGGTCGGGTCACCCCGACCGGCCGGACCGCGTCCGGCGTGGCTGACTCAGGCGGCCGCGGAGGTCCGTACCAGGGTGCGGATCTGGCGCAGCAGCACCGACAGGGCGGCGAGATCCGCCCGCGACTCGTCGAACTCCCCCATCGCCCGCCGGGCACGGTGGATGGATGTGGCGTTCGACTGCTCCCACTGCTGCACCCGCTCGTGCGGCGGCAGGTCGCCCGGGGTCGAGTCGAGCACCTCCGCGGTGAGCGCGGCCAGCGCGGCGTACAGGTCGTACCGCAGCGCCATCCGGGCCAGCGTCTGCCAGCGGTCCTCCCGCGGCAGCAGGGAGATCTTCGACAGCAGCGAGTCCACCCGGAACAGGTCGGACAGCACGAAGTAGACCGAGGCCACCTCGCTGACGTCCCGCCCACTGGCGTTCGCGGTCTCCACGACGTCCATCAGACCGAAGCTGTACATCAGCCGGGTCGCCCGCTCGGCCAGCTCGCGGGGCAGGCCACGCTCGGTCATCGAGTCCATGTGCGCCGCGATGCCCTGGCGCTCGTTGCCGTAGAACAGCTCCTCCAGCCCGGGCAGCAGCCGGGTGACGCCGTCCCGCAGCCGGGCGATCTCGCCCGGCACGTCGATCGGCGAGCGCCGGTTGGAGACCAGCCACCGCACCGCCCGGTCGAGCAGCCGGCGGGTGTCCAGGTAGACGCTGGTCTGCAGCTCCGGCGCCACCTTGTTGTCCAGCGCCTCGACCGCGTCCCACAGGTCCCGCAGGCCGAACACCTCGCTGACCACCACGTACGCCCGGATGACGTCTGCCGCGCTGGCCGCGGTCTCCTCGACCACCCGGAAGATGAACGAGATGCCACCCCGATTGATCGCCTCGTTGACCAGCACGGTGGTGACGATGTCCCGGCGCAGGCGGTGCCGGCCCATCCGGTCGGCGAACCGTTCGCGCATCGGCGTCGGGAAGTAGTTGACCAGGACGTCGGTCGTCCACTCCTCGTCGGCCAACCCCTCGGTGAGGATCTCCCGCTCCAGGACGATCTTCACGTACGCGAGCAGCACGGCGAACTCCGGCGCGGTCAGGCCGGATTCGCTGCGGACCGCCAACTCCTCGTCCGGCGGCAGCGCCTCCAGCGCCCGGTCCAACCCGCCCGAACGCTCCAGCTCGCTGATCATCCGGCGGTGCACCGGGAGCAGCGAGGCGGCCTGGGCCTGGGCGTTGTTGATCGCCCGAGCCTGGTCGTAGTTGTCCCGCAGCACCAGCTCGGCAACCTCGTCGGTCATCCCGGCCAGCAGCTCGTCCCGGTCCGCCGTGGTCAGCTCCCCGTCGGCCACCGCCGTGTTGAGCAGGATCTTGATGTTCACCTCGTGGTCGGAGGTGTCCACCCCGGCCGCGTTGTCGATGAAGTCCGTGTAGATCCGGCCACCTGTCAACGCGTACTCGATCCGGCCGAGCTGGGTCCAGCCCAGGTTGCCGCCCTCGCCCGCCACCCGGCAGCGCAGGCTGCGCCCGTCCACCCGGATCGCGTCGTTGGACTTGTCGCCCACCTCGGCGTTGGTCTGGCTGGAGGCCTTGACGTAGGTGCCGATGCCGCCGTTCCAGAACAGGTCCACCGGGGCGGTGACGATCGCCTTCATCAGGTCCTGCGGCGACATCTGCGTGACGTCGTCGTCCAGGCCGATCGCCGCCCGGACCTGCGGCGTGATCGGAATGGACTTCGCGGTACGCGCGAAGATGCCCCCACCTGCCGAGATCAGCTCCGGGTTGTAGTCCTCCCAGGACGATCGGGACAGGTCGAACAACCGCCGACGCTCCGCGTACGAGGTGGCGGCGTCCGGCTCCGGGTCGAGGAAGATGTGCCGGTGGTCGAAGGCGGCCACCAGTCGGATGTGCTCGGAGAGCAGCATCCCGTTGCCGAACACGTCGCCGGACATGTCACCGACGCCGACCACAGTGAAGTCCTGGGTCTGGGTGTCCAGGCCCAGCTCCCGGAAGTGCCGCTTGACCGACTCCCAGGCGCCCCGGGCGGTGATGCCCATCTTCTTGTGGTCGTAGCCGGCGGACCCGCCGGACGCGAACGCGTCGCCCATCCAGAAGCTGTGGGCCTTGGAGATCTCGTTGGCGATGTCGGAGAACGTGGCGGTGCCCTTGTCGGCCGCCACCACCAGGTACGGGTCGTCGTCGTCGTGTCGGACCACGTCCTCGGGCGGCACGATCTGCCCGCTGACGATGTTGTCGGTGACGTCGAGCATCGCGCCGACGAACTCCTGGTAGCAGGCGACCGCCTCGTCCCGGTCACCCGGCTTCTGCTTCAACACGAAGCCGCCCTTGGCGCCGACCGGCACGATCACGGTGTTCTTCACCATCTGCGCCTTGACCAGGCCCAGCACCTCGGTACGGAAGTCCTCCCGACGGTCGGACCAGCGCAACCCGCCCCGGGCCACCGGCCCGAACCGCAGGTGCACACCCTCGAACCGGGGCGAGTAGACGAAGATCTCGAACTTCGGTCGCGGCGCCGGCAGGTCCGGGATGGCCTGCGGGTCGAGCTTGAACGCCACGTACGCCTTCGGCCGCCCGTCGGCACGCTTCTGGTAGAAGCTGGTCCGCAGGGTCGCCTCGATCAGCGTCAGGTACGAGCGCAGGATCCGATCCTGGTCGAGGCTCGCCACGTCGTCCAGCGCGCCCCGGATCGTCTCCACCAGCTCACCGCTGCGCTGCTGCCGCTGCTCGGTGCTCGACTCGCCCGGTGCGAACCGGGTCTCGAAGAGCTCCACCAGCAACGCGGCGAGCTTCGGGTAGGCGACGAAGGTCTGCTCCATGTAGTCCTGCGAGAAGACCGTGCCGGCCTGCCGCAGGTATTTCGCGTACGCCCGCAGCACCACCACCTGCCGCCAGGTCAGCCCGCCGCGCAGCACCAGCTCGTTGAACCGGTCCACCTCGGCCTCGCCGCGCCAGGCCGCCGCGAAGGCGTTCTCGACGTGCGGGCGCACCTCGGCCAGCTCGTGGTGCCCCTCGGGCAGCATGAGGCCGAAGTCGTACAGGTAGACCCGACCGTCGATACGGTCCACCTCGTACGGGTGCTCGTCGACCACCCGTACGCCGAGCGAGTGCAGCACCGGCAGCACGGCGGAGAGCATCATCGGCTCGCCGTACCGGTAGACCTTGAACCGGACGTCCATCGCCTCGGCCAGGTCCGCGCCCGGCACCCGGGTGCCGGGCCGGGGCGCCAACTGCTTGCGGAACAGGTGCATCTCCAGCTGGCCGGGCTCTTCCAGCAGCTCCAGCTTCGCCAGGTCCTTCATCGCCTCGTACGGCGTGTGCCCGTCCTTGTAGCCCTCGGGGAACGCGTCGGCGTACCTGGTGAACAGGTGCTTGGCCTGCTCGTCGCCGAGCTTGCGTTCCAGCACCAACCGGTAGTCGTCGTCCCAGAGCCGGGTGGCGTCGGCCAACTCCTCGGCCAGCAGGTCGGCGTCGATGTCGCCGGGCGGCCGCGTCGGGTCGGTACGAACGATGAAGTGCACCCGAGCCAACATCGACTCGGTGACCCGGGTGGTGTAATCCACCCCGACGCCGTTCAGCTCACGCAGCAGGATGTCCTGCATGCGTAGCCGGTTCTGCGTGGTGAACCGGTCCCGGGGCAGGTAGATCAGGCAGGAGATGAACCGCCCGTAGGCGTCCCGACGCAGGAACACCCGCAGCTGCCGGCGGCCGGCCATCCGCAGCACGCCGACCACCGCGTGGTACAGGTCGTCGGTCTTGATCTGGAACAGCTCGTCGCGCGGGTAGGTCTCCAGGATCTGGATCAGATCCTTGCCCGAGTGGCTGCGCTGGCTCAGGCCGGAGCGGTCCAGCACCTCGGCCACCTTGCGGCGGACCACCGGCAGCTCGCGGACGCTGGTCCGGTAGGCGGCCGTCGAGAACAGGCCCAGGAAACGCCGCTCACCGATCACGTCACCGTCGGCGTTGAAGATCTTGAAGCCGATGTAGTCCAGGTACGCCGAGCGGTGCACGGTGGCACGGGAGTTGGCCTTGGTGATGATGAGCAGGCGCTTCTCCAGCACCTTCTCGTGCGCCTCGGGCGTCATCGAGGACAGCGACCGCGCGTCCGGCGAGTCGGAGCGCAGGATGCCCAGACCCGTGCCGAGCACCGCCTCCAACGCCTTGCCGTCGACCGGATCGGCGGCGTCGCCGCCGGTGGCGTCCACCAGCCGGTACTCGCGGTAACCGAGGAAGGTGAAGTGATCCTGGGCGAGCCAGCGCAGCAGCTCCACCGAGTCGGTGATGTCCTTCTCCGGCACGGGCGGGCGGTTGTCGGAGGTACGGGCCGTGGCCAGCTCGTCGGCGAGCGCGAGGGCACACTGACGCATCTTCGGCCAGTCCTCCACCGCCTCCCGCACGTCGGTGAGCACCCGCTGCAACTCGCGGCGCAGCCGGTCCCGCTCGGCGGCGTCCCGGACCGGGTCGATCTCGATCCGCATCCAGCTCTCGATGATGTCGCCGGAGATCGCGTCGTCCGGTTCCACGTCCGCGGAGACCTCGGTGAGCCGGCCCAGTGGCTCACGCCGCACCACCACCAGCGGGTGCACCAACAGGTGCACGTCGAGGTGGTACGAGTTGAGCAGCGCCGTCACCGAGTCGACCAGGAACGGCATGTCGTCCGTGACGATCTCGACGACCGTGTGGTGCTGGTCCGCGTGCGGTTCGTGGATCCGCAGCTTCAACTCGCCAGGCACCCGTTGCTGGGCGAGGTCCCGGTGTGCCCGGGCCGCGTCGAGCATCTCCTCCGCCGTGAAGCCGACCAGCTCCTCGTCCGGGGCGAACCGCCAGAAACGGCCGACAAGTGTCGCCGCGTCGTGGTCGTCCCCCGCGAGCGCGACGGCCTGGGCCACCAGGCGCTCCGCGTTGGGGACGGGTTCGTCGAGCTCGGCGTCCTCCACGTCGTCGGCCAACGCCTCAGTCGGCAGGCCCAGATCGTAGATGGTGTCGATGCTCGACCCGGTCAGCCCGGTGACGCCCGTGTCGAGCCGGCCGTAGCCGTCCCCGTCGGTCGCCGAATCGAAGCTGTCGTCGTCCCGGCCGGAGTCATCCTGCCGGAGGTCGGGTTCCGGTTTGATCGCCGGACGCCGGTCCATCGGTGCCACTCCCCTCGACCCACCGCGTTGTGGGTCACTCTGCCGCCCAGCCTAGGCCCTGCCGTTGTGCGCCTTCGCCGGCGGACCACTGGCCAGACGTCCGGATCGGGACTTTGTCCTTTCACCCGTTGCGGGTCCGAGGTTGGCCGGCTGCGGGATACCCCGCCACGCGATGTTCATCACACGGGCCGGGCCCGTCTTTGAGCGCGGCCACGCACCTGGGGGACGTTGGGGACGGCGTTCGCGTACTACCGTGCGGAGGCAGTTCGAGATCGGAAGGACCAGCTTCATGCCCTTGTCGTACCCCCGGCCCCACCGGCCGAACCTTGTCCCCCGCGTGGCCGGCGCGCTCACCACGGCGCTGCTCGCGGCGGGCGTCCTGGTCGGTTGCTCGGCTGACGACGGGCCGCAGCACACCGTCGACGCCTTCCTCGCGGGCTGGCGCAGCGGTGACCTCCAGTCGGTCGGCCTGATCGACCCGCTCGGCTCGAAACTGCCGTCAGCCGACGTGGCTCGCGAGATCAAGGACCTCTCCGGCGAGCTGGCGGCCACCCCGCCCACGCTGACGCGTCGCGGTGAGCCGAAGATCACGAAGGACATCGCGACCACGACCGTCCAGGTGGAGTGGGCCCTGCCGGGTCAGACCCGCTGGGCGTACGACCGGGAGGTGCGGCTCGCCCACGGCGACGACGACCAGTGGCAGGTGATCTGGGAGCCGAAGGTGGTGCACGAGCAACTCGCCAAGGGTGACCGGTTGGCGCTGCGCCGCGACGCCGGTGCCCGCGCCGGGGTGCTGGACAACGCCGGGAAGCCGCTCGTGACCCCGCGCCCGGTGGTCCGGGTGGGTGTGCAGCCCAACGGGGTCACCGACCTCAAGAAGCTCGTCAAGGACCTCGACTCCGCGTTCAAGGCCATCCGCCCGGCGCTGGTCCCCGGCGTCGACCTGGCCGACCTGCCCGAGCGGGTGACCAAGGCCGAGCCGGGTGCCTTCGTCGAGGTGGTGTCGCTGCGCGAGGAGGCGTACCGGCAGATCAAACCCCGGATCTACGACCTGCCCGGCACCAAGTTCGTCTCCGACAAGATCGACCTGGCGCCCACCCGCGAGTTCGCCCGTGCGCTGCTCGGCACGGTCGACCCGGCGCAGGCCGACGACATCGCCGCCCACCCCGACCGGTACGTCGTCGGCGACCTGGTCGGGCACGGCGGTCTGCAGGGCCGCTACGACGAACGACTGCGCGGCGGCCCTGGGCTGACCGTGGTGGTCGAGCGTCCGGCCGAGGGCGGCAAACTCGAACCGACAGGCACCGAACTGTTCAGCCGGGAGCCGCAGCCCGGGCAGGCGCTGAAGACCACGCTGGACGTCACCGTCCAGAACGCGGCCGACGGGGCGCTGCGCGCCGAGTCGCGCCGATCCGCCCTGGTGGCGCTCCGGATCAGCGACGGCGCCGTGCTCGCCGCGGCGAACGGCCCCGGCCCGGCCGGGGAGAATCTGGCCTTCGACGCCCAGGTGCCTCCGGGCTCCACGTTCAAGATGGTCAGCACTCTGGGCCTACTGGACCGGGGCGCGGTCACCCTGGACGGGCCGGTGGACTGCAAGAAGACCTTCACCGTGGACGGCCGGTCCTTCAAGAACTCGGACAACTTCGAGCTCGGCTCGGTGCCGTTCCGCACCGACTTCGCCAAGTCCTGCAACACCGCGTTCGCCGCGCTGGCACCGAAGCTCGGCGGTGACGGGCTGGCCGCCGCCGGCCGCTCGCTGGGCCTGGAGGGTCAATGGGACCTCGGCACGGACGCGTTCACCGGCAAGGTCTCGACGGGCGGCAGCCTGGCCGAGCAGGCCGCCGCGTCGTTCGGGCAGGGCACCACGCTGGTCAGCCCGCTCGCCATGGCCGGCGCCACCGCCGCCGTCGCCCGCGGCCGCTTCGAGCAGCCGAAGCTGCTGACCGACCCGGCGCCGGCCAAGTCGGCCCCGGCGGGCGAGCAGCTCAAGCCAGAGTCCGTCAAGGCGCTGCGCACGATGATGCGCGAGGTGGTCACCACCGGCACCGGCAGCGCGCTCAAGGACGTTCCGGGTGAGGTGTACGGCAAGACCGGCACCGCCGAGTACGACGACAACCCGGCGCACACCCACGCCTGGTTCGTCGGTTGGCGGGGCGATGTGGCGTTCGCCGTCTTCGTGGAGAAGGGCGGGGCCAGCACCGCCTCGGCCGTCCCGATCGCCGAGCGCTTCCTGCGCGCCCTCCCAACCCGCTGACACGCCAGCGCGGGGAGTGCCCCTCGCGCCGCGCACCGCTAGGGCGTTGATCGACTCGGTTTCACGGAAACTGCGGTATCCGAGCCCACGTGGATGCCCCGACTTCCATGAAGCCGAGTCGATCACGGCCCGGCCGGCCGCGAGATGGGTCAGGCCGTGTCGGCTCTGTGGTGGTCCGTGAGGTCCTCGGCCGGCGCGGAAGGTCGTCGGAGCAGGCCTGGGCCGGCCGACGCGGGCGGGCCGACCGGCTCCCGCTCGACCGTGGCCGCGATGTCCGACTGCTCGGGGCGGGCCTGACCATTGGTGACGGCTGGTTCCGTCTCGGCGACGAAGTCGCGGGGCACCACGCCCAGCAGGAGACGGCCGTCGGAAGAACCCACGCCGGCAGACCCGAAGCCCGAGGACGCGACGCCGACAGACCCGACATCGGAGGATCCGGCCTCCGCGAGCGAGCCGGCATCGACGGACGGGTCCCACGGGGGAACGTCGACGAACGGCTCCTCGGCAGCGGTCCCGCTCGGCAGCGCGTCCAGCCGCTCGGCGTCGTCGAGCCCATCGCGCTGCTCGCGGTGCTCGGCACGATCCAGTCCGTTGGGACGCTCGGCCCGCTCGGTGGCGGTCACGGCCCGGCCGTTGCCGCGCCGGGGGGAGGGCGTCGGCCGGGCCGACAGCAGTCGGGGCGGCACGGCTTCCGGAGCGGTCACCGGCGCCAGACCGGCGACAACGGTGTTGACGATCTCGGCCGCGTACGAGCCGTCCGGGTCGTAGTCGGGGTCGAAGACGGTCAGCTCCACGCCGAGGCAGTGCGGGGTGTCGACCAGGCCGGCGAGCAGGATCTCCAGCTCGGCGAAGGCGATCCCGCCCGGGTCGGGGGCGTCCACGGCGGGCATCACCGCAGGGTCGAGGACGTCCACGTCGATGTGCACCCAGTAGCCCGCGCAGTCGGCGAGCTGTTCGTGCGCCCACTGGGCCGTCCGGGCGGCGCCTTCGGCGCGGAGCGCCGGCACCGGTCGGGTGGTGATCCCGGCGGCCTGGAGGTCGAGCCGGTATTCGTCCTGTGCGCGGATGCCGAGCACCACCACGTCGATGTCGCGGAAGTAGGGCCGGCGGCCCTCCAGCGCGGCCAGGTCGGCCTGCCCTCGCCCGGTGACCAGGGCCAGGTCCTCACCAGCGGCAGCGCCGACGTAGGAGGCGTTGCCGGGGTGCCGGAAGTCGGAGTGCCCGTCCACGAAGACCAGCCCGATCCGTCCGCCGACGGCCTCACCGAGGCGGTGCATGGCCAGGGCCGAGCCGAGGAGCACGGAGCAGTCGCCACCCAGCACCACCGGGAACTCGCCCCGGTCGATGATCGAGCCGATGCGTTCGGCGAGGGCCAGCGAGTAGTCGGCGATCTCTCGGGCGTGGCACACCCCGTCGCCGGGGCGCCAGTCGCCCGGGTCGTACCGGGCCGGGGTGACGCAGCCGGCGTCGCGGGCGCGGAGCCGGGCCAGCAGGTCCTGGTCGCGCAGCGCCCCGGGCGCCTTGGCGCAACCCGGGACCGACGTGGGCGTCGGCGGCCGTAGACCGAGATTCGTCGGCGCGTCGAGGACGGCGATCCGGCGCATCATGAGCTCCCGTCCTCGGTGGTCGGGCGGGCCGGCCGGAACGCCGGCCCGCGCTGGCGTGCTACGAACTCAGAACAGGGCGCTGGCCAGGGCCCGACGCGCCGAGGCGACCGCCGGGTCGTCCGGGCCGGCGATGGAGAACAGCGAGACCAGGTGCTGGCGTACCGTCTCGCGATCCTCACCGGCGGTGCGCCGGACCAGACCGACGAGCCGCGCGTACGCCTGCTCGGCCAGGCCGCTGAGCACCTCGATGTCGGCGGCCAGCAGTTGGGCGGCGACGTCGTCGGGGGCGCTCTCGGCGGCGGCCAGCGCGGCGGACGGGTCGGCGCCGGCGACCCGGCGGGCCACCCCGACCTGGGCCAGCCCCGCCGTGGCCGCGGCGTCCGCCGGGGCGTCGGCGAGGATCTTCCGGTACGCCTGCTCGGCGGCGTCCAGATCGCCGCTCATCAGCGCGTCGTCCGCCTCGTCGAGGCGGGGGTCCTCCGGCTCGGCGACGGCCACGCCGCCGGCCTTGAGCACGGCCTGGATCCACTGCCGCAGCTGCGCCTCGGGCACCACTCCGGAGAAGGCGTCGACCGGTTGACCGCCGACGACCGCGTAGACCATGGGGACGCCCTGCACCCGGAACATCTGGGCGATGCGGGGATTTTCCTGCACGTCGACCCGCGCCAGCACCCAGGTGCCGCCGCCCTCGGCGTTCAGCCGCTCCAGGACCGGGGCGAACTCGTCGCTCTCCGGGAAGCCGGCCGCGCCGAAGAACACGACGACGGGCGTGGCCATCGAGCGTTCGAGCACGTCGGACTGGATGGTCGCCTCGGTGACGTCCACGATGGCGGTGTCACCGCCGGCGGTGGGCGCGCCGGGGGCGCCGTTGGACGGGCCGCCCTGCGGGGGCGTGCCGGGGCGGGTTGCGGCTGGTGCGGGGCCACGCAGCGTGCTGAGGTCGACCGCGCCGCGGGTGAAGATCGACGAGGTGATCCGTGGGTCGCTCATGGTTACCTAGTCTCGCACGTGAGCCCCCGATCTCAGCTCACCCGCAACCCCGACGTTGCAACTCTCACGCCCCGCCCCCACCCCCCGTGATCTTGCACATTCTGTCGCCGGTACGCCACATTTATGACTTATGTCGGCACACCAACTGCAAGATCGACGGGGGTGGGGGTGAAGGGCAAGAGTTAGAAGCGGGCTGGTTCCCGGTAGGTGCCCCACTCGGCGCGCAGGGCGTCGCAGATCTCGCCCAGGGTCGCCTCGGCGCGGACCGCGTCGAGCATGGCCGGGATCATGTTCTCGTCGGTACGACTCGCCTCGATCATCCGGGTCACCGCCGCGCGGACCGCCGACTCGTCCCTGGCGCCCTTGCGCTCGGCAAGCACCCGGCGCTGCTCCAACTCCACCTCGTGCGAGATGCGCAGGATCTCCAGTTCCTTGGCGACCGTGCCGGTGTGGCAGTTGACCCCGACGATCTTCTTGTCGCCCTTTTCGAGAGCCTGCTGGTAGACGAAGGCCGACTCGGCGATGTGCCCGGTGAACCAGCCATCCTCGATACCGCGCAGGATGCCCGAGGTCATCGGGCCGATCTGGTGCGGGCCGTCGCCGCCGAGCTGCCGGATCCGGGCGAAGATCTCCTCCGCCTCGGCCTCGATCTTGTCGGTCAACGCCTCGACGTACCAGGAGCCACCGAGCGGGTCGGCCACGTTCACCACACCTGTCTCCTCCATCAGCACCTGCTGGGTACGCAGGGCGATCTCGGCCGACTCGTCGGTGGGCAGCGCCAGGGTCTCGTCCAGCGCGTTGGTGTGCAGCGAGTTCGTGCCGCCGAGCACCGCCGCGAGGGCCTCGACGGCGGTGCGTACCACGTTGTTGACCGGCTGCTGCGCGGTCAACGACACCCCGGCGGTCTGCGTGTGGAAGCGCAGCCACAGGGCCTTCTCGCTTGTCGCGCCGTAGACGTCGCGCAGCCAGCGGGCCCAGATCCGGCGGGCGGCCCGGAACTTGGCGATCTCCTCGAAGAAGTCGAGGTGCGAGTCGAAGAAGAAGCTCAGCCCCGGCGCGAAGACGTTCACGTCCAGCCCACGCGAGAGCCCCAGCTCGACGTAGCCGAAACCGTCCGCCAGGGTGTACGCCAGCTCCTGCGCGGCGGTCGACCCGGCCTCGCGGATGTGGTAGCCGGAGACCGACAGCGGCTTGTAGCGCGGGATCTCCCGGGCGCAGTACTCCATCAGGTCGCCGATCAGACGCAGGTGCGGCTCCGGGTCGAAGAGCCACTCCTTCTGCGCGATGTACTCCTTGAAGATGTCGGTCTGCAGGGTGCCGTCCAGCTTGGACAGGTCGGCGCCCTGCCGCTCGGCGGCGACCAGGTACATGCAGAACACCGGCACGGCCGGGCCGGAGATGGTCATCGAGGTGGTGACGCCGGCCAGGTCGATGCCGTCGAAGAGCGCCTGCATGTCGGTGGCGGTGTCGATGGCCACGCCGCAGTGGCCGACCTCGCCGAGCGCCTGCGGGTCGTCCGAGTCGCGGCCCATCAGCGTCGGCATGTCGAACGCCACCGAGAGGCCGCCGCCACCGGCGCCGAGGATCATCTTGTAGCGCTCGTTTGTCTGCTGGGCGTTGCCGAAGCCGGCGAACTGCCGGATCGTCCAGGTCCGCCCGCGGTATCCGGTCGGATACAAACCCCGGGTGTACGGATACTCGCCCGGCCAGCCGATCCGTTCGAAGCCCGGATAGGTGGCCCCCTCCGGCGGCCCGTACACCGGCTCCACCGGCATCCCGGAGAGCGTGGTGAAGTCCGCGTCCCGCTTGCGCGCGGCGTCGTACCGGGCCTGCCAGCGCGCCCGTCCGGCGTCGATCTCGTCGGCGTCCATGAGCAGGGCTCCTCCTCGGGTCCTCGACTGCACGTCGAGTGTAAGGCCCCTACCTGAACGATCGCTAAGTCCCGCCCTACCGACAGGTAACAGCAGGCACCGCGTCGATCACGGAGTTGTGGCGGAGGTTTCGCCGATCGCCATGTCGTCGACCCGGATGTTGACCTCATCGACCCGCAGCCCGAACGCCTCGACCGCCTCGGTCACTTGAGCGCGCACCTGACCGGTGACCTCCGCCACCGGTCGACCGGCCTGGATCACCAACACCAGGTTGACCACTGCGGCGTCCTCGGTGACGTGGGCCGAGCAACCCCGCCGGGCGTCACCCACCTGGTCCAACCCGACCCGGTCGAGAACCGCGTTGAAGAACCGGGCGACGTCACCGCCCAAGTCGGCCACGCCGGGCACCGCGCGCGCCGCCGCGACGGCGATCTTCTCGATCACCTCGTCGGCGACCTGCGTCGTCCCACCAGCCGGCACCGACGGCCTGGTCAGCCTTTGCGTTGCTTCCAGGTCCACAGTCGCTCCCTGCTCCTCGCACCACCGCGTCTGGGCACGTCCGGCCCCGGTGAAGGTGGGGCAGTGCGAGCCTACTAGGACGAGGCGGTCCCGGGATGTTCCCGGTGGACGGTCAACGGGCGGTCCGGCAGCCGTTGGGCCGCCGGGCGGCCACGCCTCAGACTCCCGCGCCCGGCTGATTCAGCTCGATGTCGTCCACCGTGACGTTGACCTGGGTGACCGTCAGGCCGTACTTCTCCACTGCCTCGATCACCGCGGCCCGCACAGCCTCGGTCACGTCGGCCACGACGTGCCCGGCGTCGATCACCAGGACCACGTTGATGACGGCCGAACTGCCCTTGACGTCGGCCGAGATGCCTCGCCGAGCGTCGCCGACCTCGTCCAGGCCGATCTTGTCCAGCACGCTGTTGAAGAACCGGGAAACGTCACCGCCCAGATCGGCGACACCGGGCACGGCACGAGCGGCCGCACCGGCGATCTTCTCCACGACCTCGTCGGAGACCGACGTGACACCCCGGGCCGCGCCCGTCGCGGGCTGCACTGCGCCGACGTTCTCCACCGCGTCCGTCATGATCACATCTCCCCTGGTCCCGGTGCACTGTGGACCGACCGGTTCGTCAGCCCGCTTCGCGGCAGCCTCGCTCCCGGCCACGCGCGGCGAGCCTACTAAAACCAGAGCGACCTTCGCTTGCGGCGTGCGGCGCGCTGCGACCGGCCGAACGAGCGACGACGTCGGTCCGCACCGGACAGTGCCGGCCCGGTTGGTCCAGCTGGACGAGATCAGCGGGCGAGCTGGGCGAGCAGCTCCTCCGCCGCCGTGTACGGGTCGGTCGCGCCCTCGGCAACCTTGGTGGCGAGCGTGCTCAGCTCCGTACCGTCGCGCAGGGAGCCGATCCGGGCGCGGAGGGTGCCGAGCGCGATCGCCTCGATCTCGGCGGCGGCCCGCGCCTCCTGCCGACGGCGCAGCTCGCCGTGCTCGACCAGCCAGCCCCGGTGCTTGTCGATGGCGGCGGCGATGTCGTCGATACCCTCGCCCCGTGCGGCCACCGACCGGACCACCTGCGGACGCCACTGCCCCGGCCCGCGCTCGCCGAGAGCGATCATGCCCTGGATGTCACGGACGGTGGCGTCGACGCCGTCCCGGTCCGCCTTGTTGACCACGAACACGTCGGCGATCTCCAGGATGCCGGCCTTGACAGCCTGGATCGCGTCGCCCATCCCGGGCGCGAGCAGCACCAGCGTCGTGTCGGCCAGCGAGGCGACCTCCACCTCGGCCTGCCCGACGCCGACGGTCTCCACCAGCACCACGTCGCAGCCGGCGCCCTCCAGCACCCGGACCGCCTGCGGCGTCGCCGCGGCCAACCCGCCGAGGTGCCCCCGACTGGACATCGACCGGATGTAGACACCCGGATCGGTGGCGTGGTCCTGCATCCGCACCCGGTCACCGAGGATCGCCCCGCCGGTGAACGGGCTGGACGGGTCGACCGCCAGCACACCGACCCGGTGCCCGTGCGCCCGCAGCGCGCGGACCAGCTCGTTCGTGGTGGTCGACTTGCCCACCCCGGGTGAACCGGTCAGCCCGACCACCTGGGCCTGCCCGGCGTACGGCGCCAGCGCCGCGGCGATCGCCGGCAACAGCGCGTCACCGTTTTCCACGAGCGTGATCAGCCGGGCCACCGCGCGGGGGTCACCCGTGCGGGCCCGCTCGACCAGCAGGGGTACGTCCCGGCTGCGGCGCACCGACGTGGTGCCCGCTGCTGGGACGTGCTCGGCCTCGCTCACTGGCTGGACTCGGTTCGCGACTGCGGGGCTCGCAAAACCGGCTCACTCCTCGCGCTCACTGCATCATCCTTGTTCGCGGCTGCGGGGCTCGCAAAATCGGCTCGCTCCTCGCGCTCACTGGCTGGCCGGGGCATTTTCCGGCACGTGGATGATCAGCGCGTCGCCCTGGCCACCGCCGCCGCAGAGCGCCGCCGCGCCGGTGCCACCGCCGCGCCGCTTCAGCTCCAGGGCGAGGGTGAGTACGAGGCGCGCGCCGGACATGCCGATCGGGTGCCCCAGCGCGATCGCGCCGCCGTTGACGTTGACCTTGTCCGGGTCGACCCCCAGGTCCCGGGTGGACTGGACGCCGACCTGCGCGAACGCCTCGTTGATCTCGACGAGGTCCAGGTCCGTCACGCTCAGGCCGCCCTTCTTCAGGGCGTGGTTGATCGCGTTCGACGGCTGCGAGTGCAGGGAGTTGTCCGGGCCCGCCACGTTGCCGTGCGCACCGATCTCGGCCAGCCAGGTCAGCCCCAGCTCCTTCGCCTTGGCCTTGCTCATCACGAGCACCGCCGCCGCGCCGTCGGAGATCGGTGAGGAGCTGCCGGCGGTGATGGTGCCGTCCTTGGCGAAGGCGGGGCGCAGCTTGGCCAGCGACTCGACCGTGGTGTCCGGACGGATGCCCTCGTCCTCGCTGATCACCAGCGGGTCGCCCTTGCGCTGCGGGATGACCACCGGGGCGATCTCGTCGGCGAAGTGACCGTTCTTCTGCGCGGCGGCGGCCCGCTGGTGGCTGGCGGCGGCGAAGGCGTCCTGCTCGTTGCGGGAGATGCCGTGCTTGACGCCGAGCCGCTCGGTCGACTCGCCCATCGAGCAGCAGTCCCAGGCGTCGCTGAGCCCGTCGTGCGCCATGTGGTCCTTGACCACCACGTCGCCGTACTTGTAGCCGGTGCGCTGGCCCATCAGCAGGTGCGGGGCGTTGGTCATCGACTCCATGCCGCCGGCCACCACGATGTCGAACTCGCCGGCGCGGATCAGCTGGTCGGCCAGGGCGATCGCGTCCAGGCCGGAGAGGCAGACCTTGTTGATGGTCAGCGCCGGCACGGACATCGGGACGCCGGCCTCGACCGCCGCCTGCCGAGCCGGAATCTGACCGGCGCCGGCCTGCAGCACCTGCCCCATGATCACGTACTGGACCTGGTCTGGGCTGACGCCGGCACGCTCCAGCGCCGCCTTGATGGCGATCCCACCGAGTTTCGTGGCCGGGAGGTCCTTGAGGTTGCCCAGCAGCCGGCCCATCGGGGTCCGCGCGCCGCTGACGATCACCGAAGCCATGCCTGCCTCCGAGGGGGGTGCCGAGCTGTACGCCTTAACGATTGTTCGGCCAGACTAGCGCCATGGCAGAGAACTCCCCCGTCGAGCCCGGTGCGGACTACGTCACAGACATCGGGCTTCGCAAGATTGACCACGTCGGGATCGCCGTGGCCGACCTGGACGCCGCGATCGACTTCTACCAGCGGACGTTCGGCATGCGCTGCGTACACGTGGAGACAAACGTCGAGCAGGGCGTTCGGGAAGCGATGCTGGCAGTCGGGCCGACCACCGAGGGCGGCTGCGTGCAGTTGCTCGCCCCGCTCACCCCGGAGTCGACGATCGCGAAGTTCCTGGACCGTAACGGGCCGGGCGTGCAGCAGGTCGCGTACACCGTGGTGGACATCGACGCGGCCTGCGCGGCGTTGCGCGAGCGCGGCGTGCGCCTCCTCTACGACGCTCCGAGGCGTGGCACCGCGGACAGTCGGATCAACTTCGTCCACCCCAAGGACGCCGGCGGCGTCCTGGTGGAACTGGTGGAACCCGCCCCCACCACCCACTAACAGCCTTCCCGGCCGCGCCCCCGCGACCGGAGCCCACTCTTCCCACCACCCGCGCGGGGCCGCGCCGCGCCGCGCCGCGCAAGATCGACACAACTTCGGGGATGTTGCTGCCTCTGCCACGCCTGATGCAGCAACATCCCCGAAGTTGCCGCATCCGGCCACCCAACGTGCGCCGGCGCGCTTCAGACGCACGTTGGTGTGTGGTTGGCGGGGTGGTCGGACACCTTCACGCATCGGCGGATGCAGTTTTTCACAGAGGACTTCCCGGCCTAGCTACCGTTCAGTAACGTCCGGCCCCACAGGAGCGCGACCGGTGCCGGATGTGTCGAATGCCGACATGGCGGTCGTGCCCACCGGCGCCGACGATGGCAGCACCCGGGCCCGTGCGGGTGCGGACGAACCGGAGGTCACCGTGCAGGACATCCTCGAAGCGATCATGGCGGCGGAGGAATCGAACGATCCGGACCGCGAACTCGCCGGCGTCGCCGGGCTGCCCGTACCGGAGAGCTACCGGGGCGTGGTGGTCCGCGCCGAGGAGGCCCGGATGTTCGACGGGATGGCCACCCGGGACAAGGACCCCCGCAAGGCGCTGCACGTGCAGGAGGTGCCGACGCCGGAGCTGGCGCCGGGCGAGGCGCTGGTCGCGGTGATGGCCAGCGCGATCAACTACAACACGGTGTGGACCAGCATCTTCGAACCGCTGCCCACCTTCAGGTTCCTGGAGCGCTACGGCCGGGTCTCCGAGCTGACCCGCCGGCACGACCTGCCGTACCACGTGGTCGGCTCGGACGCGGCGGGCGTGGTGCTGCGCACCGGCCCCGGGGTGACCCGCTGGGCGCCCGGCGACGAGGTGGTGGCGCACTGTCTCTCCGTCGAGCTGGAGGACGCGGCCGGGCACGACGACACCATGCTCGACCCGCAGCAGCGGATCTGGGGTTTCGAGACGAACTTCGGCGGGCTGGCCGAGTTGGCCGTGGTCAAGGCCAACCAGCTGATGCCCAAGCCGCGGCACCTGAGCTGGGAGGAGGCGGCCAGCCCCGGGCTGGTCAACTCCACCGCGTACCGGCAGCTCGTCTCGCACCACGGGGCCAACATGAAGCAGGGCGACGTGGTGCTGATCTGGGGTGCCTCCGGCGGCCTCGGCGGGTACGCCACGCAGATGGCGCTCAACGGCGGGGCGATCCCGGTCTGCGTGGTGTCCTCACCGGAGAAGGCCGAGCTGTGCCGCCGGATGGGCGCCGAACTGGTCATCGACCGGGCCGCGGAGGGCTTCCGCTTCTGGAAGGACGAGGAAACCCAGGACCCGGACGAGTGGCGGCGCTTCGGTGAGCGGATCCGCGAGCTGACCAGCGGAGAGGACCCGGACATCGTCTTCGAGCACCCGGGTCGGGAGACGTTCGGCGCCAGCGTCTACGTGGCCCGGCGCGGTGGGACCATCGTCACCTGCGCCTCCACGAGCGGCTTCCAGCACCAGTACGACAACCGCTACCTGTGGATGCACCTCAAGCGGATCGTGGGCAGCCACTTCGCCAACTACCACGAGGCGTGGCAGGCCAACCGCCTGGTCGCGCTCGGCAAGGTGCACCCGACGGTGTCCCGCACCTATCCGATGGAGCAGACCGGCCAGGCCGCGTACGAGGTGCACCGCAACGCCCACCAGGGCAAGGTCGGCGTGCGTTGCCTCGCACCCACCGACGGGCTGGGCGTACGCGACGGGGAGCTGCGGGCGCGGCACGAGGACGCGATCAACCGGTTCCGGGGTCACTGACCGGCACCGCCGGTCCTCGGAGCACTGACCGGCACCGCCGGTCCTCGGAGCACTGACCGGCACCGCCGGTCCTCGGAGCACTGACCGGCACCGCCGGTGCGGGTCCCGGCCGGACGGTGGAACGCCAGATGACCATTGCGCTGATCGCTCATTGTTCTTCCGCCCCCATTAGCGGATAACCCACCCGGATCGAACAAAGGGCCTCGGGGTAACCCCGGGGCCCTTTTCCGCGTCACGCTGCGTGGTGTGCGACAGGCCGGGACCTGCCAAGATCGCCGATTGGTCGAACCTCGCCGGTCGCGGGAGTTGACCATGTAAAGAGGGCACGAAAGCTTCCCACCGCTCTTGCGAAGCACCCTGGGGCGTCTGCCAGTATGTCCCAATGCCCCAGCAGCAGTCCTCCCCTCTCGCGTTCTTCGATAACGCGAACTCGCAGCCAGATTTCACCGTTGGCCTGCGCGGATACAACACCCATCAGGTCGACGACTTCCTCGGCCGGATGACCGCCGCGCTGACCCAGTCCGAGCAGGCCCGTGCCGAGGCCGAGCAGCGGATGAACGACGCCCAGCGTCGACTCCGCCAGGCCGAGCAGCGCATGAGTGCGCTGGAGCAGAAGCTCACCGACACGAACAAGCAGCTCGAAGAGAACAGCCGGCCCACCCTCTCCGGGCTTGGCACTCGCGTTGAGCAGATCCTCCGGCTCGCCGAGGAGCAGGCCAACGACCACCGCAACGAGGCCAAGCGCGAGTCGGAGGGCATCCTCTCCGCCGCCCGCCTCGAGGCCCGTGAGATCACCGACAAGGCCCGTGCCGAGGCGGCGGCCATGAAGGCGAGCGCCGAGCGCGAGGCGGGCAACCTGCGCACGGCCGCCGAGCGCGAGGCCGCCGAGGTCCGGGTGCAGGCCCGCCGCGAGGCTGACACGCTGCGCGCCGACGCCGACCGTGAGACCAAGCAGCTGCGTACGGTCACCGCGCACGAGGTGGCCGAGCTGAAGTCGACTGTCGAGCGGGAGGTAGCCACCCTCCGGGCCACCGCCGAGCGGGAGATCACCCAGCAGCGGGCGAAGGCCGCCCGGGAGGCTGAGGAGAAGCGCGCCGAGGCGACCAAGCTGCTCACCGATGCGCGGGACAAGCGCGACAAGGACCTGCAGGCCCTGGAGCTCCAGCTGGCCGAGCGGCGGGAGAAGGCCGAGCGCGAGGAGTCGGAGCGCCACGCCGCCCAGGTCTCGCAGACCCAGAAGATGGTCAGCGAGGCCGAGCAGCGTGCCCGGGCCGCACAGGAGCGGGCCAAGGAGATCGAGCAGCGCGCCGAGGCACGGCGGGTCGAGTCGGAGCGCAACGCCGCCGAGACGGTCGACAAGGCCAAGGCCCACTCGGAGAAGACCCTCAACGAGGCGAAGGCCGAGTCGCAGCGTCTGCTCACCGAGGCTCGCACCGAGGCGGAGCTGACCACGCAGGCCGCCCGCCGCGAGGTCGATGACCTCACCCGGCAGAAGGACGCGGTCACGTCGCAGCTGGGTCAGATGCTCTCCGGGCTCGCCGGCATCGTTCCGGGAATGCCGGCGCAGGCCGCTCCGGCTGCGAAGCCGGACGCCAAGAAGACCGAGGGCGGTCAGGAGCGGGTGCCCGCGGAGACCGCCGGCTGACGCGAGGCGTCAGGTCGGGGCATCGACGGCGCGAGGTGACACCGGGTAACCGGTGCCACCTCGCGCCGTATGCGTTTCCTAACCGGTGGTATCCGCCAGCAGCAACGGAGTGAAGTAGCTCCCACAAGGCCCGTCCGTATCGCCCCAGCAGGGCCCGTTGCGTGTGAGGATGGGGGCATGTCGCACGGCGAGGAACTGTTCGCGCTCGGCGGGGACGTGACGACGGAGCCCAGCTTCGAGTCCGCTCTGCGGGGGTACGAAAAGAAACAGGTCGACCGTTATGTCGCGCGTGCTGAGCACGAGATCGCGACCCTCGCCTCCGAACGGGAACAGGCGTACACACAGATCCACAAGCTCGCCGGCCAGGTCGAGGTTCTCCAGCGCGACCTGACCCAGGTGCGCAAGCAGATGAACGTGGTCGACCGGGCGTCGTTCCGGCATCTCGGCCCGCGGGTCGAGTCGATCCTCACTCTCGCCGAGGAGCAGGCCGAGCAGATCCTCACCGACGCGAACGGTGAGATCGAGGCCCGTCGTGCCGCTGCCGAGCACATCATCGAGGAGGCCCGCGAGCAGGCCGGGCGGGCTCTGAAGGACTTCGAGATCGCCCTCGCCGCCCGACGCGCGGAGGAGGAGCGGCACAGCTCCGCCCGGCGGGCCGAGGCGGAGGCGACCCTGCGGTCGGCCAAGGACGAGTCGGCGCAGTTGCGCAAGGCGGCGCAGGACGCGCTGGCGAAGGCCCAGCAGGAGGCCACCCAACTACGGGACTCCGCCAAGGAGATCCACACCCGGGCCCAGCAGGAAGCCACCAAGCTGCGCGAGACGGCCCGCGAGACGTTGGCCAACGCCCGGCAGGAGGCCAGCGACCTGCGCGACGCGGCCAAGGAGGTGCATGCCAAGGCCCTCCAGGAGGCCAAGCGGCTCACCGACACCGCGACCGAGGCCGGGCGCGCCACCCACGCCAAGGCGCAGCAGGAGGCCAAGCAGATCATCGACGACGCGTCGATGGCCGGGCGGGCCACCCGCGCCAAGGCGCAGCAGGAGGCCGAGCGGCTGACGACGCAGGCCACCGAGTCGGCGAAGCGCAGCCGCGCCGACACCGAGGCGTACGTGCAGCGGATGCGCACCGAGACCGAGGCGTACGTGCAGCACACCCGGGCGCAGACCCAGCAGGAGCTGGGCGCGTGGCGGGCCGGGGTGGAGCAGGAGGTCAACTCCCGGCGGGAGGCAGCCGACCGGGAGTTGGCGCAGCGACGGTCCACGGCCGAGCAGGAGTTCGCGAAGCGCCGCGACGAGTTGGACAAGCAGCACACGTCGCGCCAACAGGAGCTGGAGGCCGGGTTCACCAGCCGTCAGCAGGAGTTGGAGAGCGGCTTCACGAGCCGCAAGGACGAGCTGGAGACCGAGTACTCCACGCGGAAGAACGAGCTGGAGACCGAGTACACCGCTCGCAAGAACGAGATCGAGCAGGGCGCGGCCGGCGTCCGTCAGGCCGCCGAGCAGGACGCCGCGGCGCTGCGCCAGCGGTCCGAGGCGGAGGCCGCGGAGCTGCTGAGCCGCGCCGAGACCGAGGCCGGCGACAAGCGCCGCAAGGCCGACGAGCATGTCGCGGCGTCGCGACGGCAGTTCGAGGAGTACGCGGCCACCACGCAGCAGCACCTGGCCACCACCCAGCAGCACCTGGCGGCGACCCAGCAGGAGTCGGCGGCGGGCCGGCAGCAGTTGGCCCAGGTGATGCTGGAGATCGCCCAGGCCCAGCAGCAGCTCGCGGATCTGCGGCAGGAGACCTGGAAGGCCCGGCAGGAGTCCGACGAGTTCCAGCGTCAGATGTCCGAACTGCGGTTGCAGAGTGTCGCCGGTCCGATCGACGGCCCGACCGCGCCAGCCGCGGAGGACGGCGCGAGCGAGGGTGTGTCCGGTGGTGGGGACGACGGCGTGAGCGTTGCCGCCGGCGCGGCCTCCGGGTCGGGTACGGGCACCGGGTTGAAGACGGAGCCCGCCGACTCCAGGCAGCCGGTGAACGCGGGCGCGGAGGAGTCCGGGCAGTCAACGACGCGCCCGGTGGCCGAGCCGATGACCACCGTGGACGGTGGGACGGCGAGCGCTGGTGTGGACGGGGAGCCGACCGTGGCCGCCGTTCCGGGCGAGGGTGGCCGGGGCGCCAAGCCCACCAAGATCACTAGCACCGGTGAGAACGGCAAGCGACCCAGCAAGCCGACCACCGACGAGCGCAGCGCCAAGCCCAGCAAGGTCACCATCGAGAAGGAGTGACGGGCGTCCGCCCGTCCGAGCTTCGAGATCTTGGACACTTTCCGTCAGCGGCTGTCACAGTCAGCGGCTGACGGAAAGTGTCCAAGATTCACTTTCTCGTGGGGTGGCGCAGGGGTGCGGTGGGGGTCCAGCCGGCTGCGGTGAGGGCACGGCGGACGGTTTCGGCGACCTCGTCGGGGCGGGCGCGGACCAGCCAGGCCGGAAAGCGCAGGATCCGGTCGCCACTGGTCCAGACGTCGTTCTGCCGACGGATGTCCGCCGCCCACTGCTTGGCGTCCATGTGGTGCGCGCCGTCGATCTCCACCTGCACCCGCCACTCCCGCCAGTACGCGTCGAGCCAGCGGTTCCGGCCGGCCGCGTCGACCCGGTGTTCCTGAAGGTCGGGGGCAGGCAGCCCGTGCCGGCGGCACAGCCGCACGAAGTCGATCTCGGAGAGCGCCTGTGCGCCGCCAGCGATGTCGCTGACAGTCTGCAAGATCAGCCGCCGACGGGGTGCCCGAGGGAGGACGTCGAGCACCGCCTGCAACTCCTCGGGCAGCACCCGGCGCTGCTGGCAACCGGCGGCCAGCACCGCCTGTGCCTCGTCCACGCCGGCCGCCCAGCCCGCCGCGTCCACCAGGGCCCGCGCCGTCGTGGTGCGCGGCGGGCGGGCACGTTGGAGATGGGCGTCGGGCAGGACCGTCGTACGGTGGACCAGGACGGCGGGCATGTCGATCGGAAGTCGACGCAGCGTGCTCCGCGCGGCACGGCGAGCTGCCGGCACCAGCACGTGCAGCGGTTCGCGTCGCAGTCCCCGTACCCCGGCTTCGGCGGCGGCGGACACCCCGGCCAGCACCGCCCCCGGCCCGGCCGCCAGCACCGCCAC
This sequence comes from Micromonospora sp. DT53, assembly GCF_049841535.1. NCBI lineage: Bacteria > Bacillati > Actinomycetota > Actinomycetes > Micromonosporales > Micromonosporaceae > Micromonospora > Micromonospora sp. DT53. Next base: position 328,404 of record NZ_JBNCKM010000006.1, on the reverse strand, counting down.
CCAGAGCTGTTGGTCGCGGGTGAGTCGGCCGTTGCCGGCCAGCAGAATCCCGCGACAGATCGACCGCCACCGACCGAACCGAATCCGGCCCCGCACCGCCCCCTCGCTGAGCAGGTTGGCGACCTGCGCGATCGTCAGCACTCCCGCCTGCTCGAAGGCGAGCCAGTCGAGTCCGTCGGCGTCATCGGCGGGCAACATCAGGACAGCTTTCGCCGATGCGCGCCGCCTCACCACCAGATCTTGGACAGTTTCCGTTAGGCCCTGACGAAACTGTCCAAGATCTGTGGGTGGGCAGGGCCCAGGCGACGTCCGAGGGTGGTTGGGTGGGGCACATGGCGCACCAGATTGACGGTCTCGTCGTCGATGGCGACCATGAGGTGGCTACGCTGCTCGCGCGCTGGGAGATGATCAGAAACGGTGCGTCGTCCCGTCGCCAGTCGATCGAGCTGATGAAGGAAGTTGTGACCTCATGGACCTGACCGGCGCGCTCTGGCGCACATCCAGCCGTAGCGGCAACGGAGACCCGGCCGGGCCGGTGCTGGTGTTCGCGCCTGCCGCGTGGCGGGCGTTCCTGGCCGTTGCCCGTCGCCCGAGCGCCTGAGCCGGGAGGTCCCTGGTGCCACAGCACGACCCGTCCGGCGATGACCCGAACGTGACCCAACGGCCCCAGCCGGCGGAAACCCCACAGCCGGCAGAGACGCCAGCACCGGCGGGAACACCAGCACCGGCGGAAACGCCACCGCCGGTGCCGGTTCCCGCACCGGGGATCGACCCGGACGAGCCGCCGGCGGTCCCGTCCGGAAAGTTCGGCACACCGGGGCGGCCACTGCGCCGCAGCAGCTTCCTGATCGGCTTCACCGGTGCGCTGGGCGTGCTGCTGGCGTACACCCTCTATCTGGGGATTCGCAATGCCGGCGGCATTCTCGTGCTTGTGGTGATCGCGCTCTTCCTCGCGGTCGGCCTCAACCCGGCGGTGGTCCGGCTGGGCCGCTGGGGTGTGCCGCACGGCCTGGCGGTGGCGGGGGTCGCGTTGACCGTGGTGCTGCTGCTCTGCGGCGGCGTGGTGGCGCTGGTCCCGCCGATCGTCACCCAGTCGGGGCAGTTCATCGACCAGATCCCGAGCCTGCTCGACGAGTTGCGCCGCAATCCGACGGTCAATGACCTGGTGGAGCGGTACGACGTGGTGGAGCGGGTGCAGGGCGCGGCGAACGCGCAGACCGTCGGACGGGCGCTCGGCGGGGTGCTGGGCGGCGCCCAACTGATCTTCGGCACGGTGTTCCGGACGCTCACCGTGCTGGTGCTGACCATCTACTTCCTGGCCTACTTCGACAAGCTGCGCTCGCTGGGCTACTCGTTGGTGCCCCGGTCCCGGCGGCAGCGGGTGCAGCTGATCGGTGACGAGATCCTGGCCAAGGTGGGCGCGTACATGGTCGGTGCGTTGAGCATCGCGGTGCTGGCCGGCGCGACCACCTTCGTGTTCGCGCTGATCGTCGACCTGCCGTACCCGTTCGCGCTGGCCGTGGTGGTCGCGGTGACCGACCTGATCCCGCAGATCGGCGCCACCCTGGGCGCGGTGATCGTGAGCCTGGTCGGCTTCGCCGCCGACCTGCCCACCGGCATCGCCTGCGCGGTCTTCTTCCTCATCTACCAGCAGGTGGAGAACTACCTCATCTACCCGAAGGTGATGCGGCGCTCGGTGGAGGTCAACGAGGTGGCCGCCCTGTTGGCCGCGCTGCTCGGGGTGGCGCTGCTGGGTGTGGTGGGCGCGCTGATCGCCATCCCCACGGTGGCCGCGCTGCAACTGATCCTGCGCGAGGTGGTGTTGCCCCGCCAGGAGCGCCGCTGAGCGTCAGCCGGCCTGACCAGCGGTCGGGCCGGGGGCCGGGCGGTCAGTCCGCCTTGGTGGCGGCCGGGCCGGGGACGGGCGTGTCGGCGAAGGCGGCCACCGTCCGGTCGGCGTACGCGCTGACGTCGCCGGCCTCCATCGGGCCGTCCCAGGTCGTCGGCAGTGGCACCTCGACGGCCGGGTTGACCCGTCGGACGATCTCGTCGAGCACCGTCTCCGCGTCGCCCACCCAGAGGTGCTTGGCGCCCGGCACCCCGACCACCTCGGCCTGTGGCACGGCGGCGAACCGCTCCCGCGCCTCGGTCGGGCGCAGGTAGTCGTCGAACTCCGGCACGAGCGCCACCAGCGGCCGACCCGAGCCCGCCCAGGTGGCGAGGTCTTCGGGGGCGGAGAACCGCAGTGGCGGGGAGAGCAGGATCGCTCCGGCGATCGTCGGGTCGCAGCCGTACTTCAGCGCCAGGTCGGTGCCGAACGACCAGCCGACGAGCCAGATGTTGGGCAGCTCGGCGAACTCCGCGTACTCGATGGCGGCGGCCACGTCGTACCGCTCGCCCACCGCGCCGTCGAAGGCGCCCTCGCTGGTGCCGCGCACGCTGCTGGTGCCCCGGGTGTTGAACCGCAGCACCGCGAGGTCGGCCAGGGCGGGCAGCCGCCAGGCCGCCTTGCGGAACACGTGGCTGTCCATCATTCCGCCGTGGGTGGGCAGCGGGTGCAGACAGACCAGGGTGGCCACCGGCGGCCGGTCGGCAGGCAGGGCCAGCTCACCGACCAGCCGTAGACCGTCGGCGGTGTGCAGCTCGATGTCCTCCCGGCGGCCGGGCAGGATCGACGACGCGCGGATCGCTGTGCTCACCGCCCAAGTCTGTCGCGAAGTCGCCGTCACCGCCCGCCCAGGCAGGAACAGGGTGACCCAGGTCGCTAAACCGGGTCGCGCAACGCCCCGGCGGGTCGCCCAGGTCGGGAACGTGAGGTGTCCGGGGCCGGGTCGCTCAGTAGCGCGGGGCGCCCCGGCCGGGACCGGGTCGCTCAGTAGCGCGGGGCGCCCCGGCCGCGCTGCACCGCCGGGCCGCGCCGGTCCCGGGCGCGCCAGCAGCCGCTGTGCCAGTGCCGCCGGTCGGTCAGGTCACCCAGGCCGTCCGCCGGCCAGGCCACCAGGTGCGCCACCCCGGGTGGGATCTCCTGGTTGCAACCGGGGCAGCGGTACGTCTTGACCGACGCGTTCGCGCCGATGCCGCGTACCTGCCAGGCGCCGTCGGTCCACTGCTGCACCGAGGCGACGCCCTGCCGGACCCGGTCGGCGTCCAGGTTGGCGTTCTCGTCCCGGCGAGGGCGATTGCGACGGGGGCTCACAGTCACCAAGCGTACGTCCGGTGGGTGCGGCCGCCCGGGGCGGTCACCAGGTCGCGGGCCGGTCCAGGTGTTCGGCGACCTGCACCCCGCCCAGCACCGTCGCCGCGTCCTCCTCGGTGAAACCGCTCTGTGGCAGGCCCCAACCGGCGGTGACGTGGGCCTTCGCTATGTCGAGTAGCTCCATTTTCTCGCCCTGCGGGTAGACGTAGACCGGCCGCCCGGCCGCCGTCGCATTGGGTTCCTGGCGGTCACCGACGATGCTGTGCGGGTACTGGAGCCGCACCTCCATCGAGCGATCCCCGCGCCCGTCGACGATCAGCGAGACGTCCAGCGCGTCCGGGAGGTCGGTCACGGTGACCTTGCATCCGGCGCTCCACGCCCCCGCCGGCAACGCGGTGAGCCGCATCGGGGCGCTGCACCGGTGCGCCACATCCAGCCGCAGCGCGCTCCTGGCCGCCTGCAGCGCCGCGTCGGTAGGAGCCACCGTGCGCAGGCGGGCGAAGAGGCCGGGCAGCGGCTGCCACCGCAGCACCCAGATCGGATCAACGCCATCCGCCATGGAGAACCGCGTCAACTCACCGTCATAGGGCGGTATCGCCACTGCCGGGATCAGCCTGTCACTCTCCAGGTGAACCTCCTCGGCCACGCCGGCGCTGCGGGCGAGGTGGAAACTGACCGGCGCGGAGCCACCCAGCTCCAGCTGGGCGCTCTCCAGACCATCCGCCGATCGCCAGCTCAGGTAGCGAGCGCGGGCCGGGTCGACGCCAAAGTGCAGCAGACCGGGGTCCTTTCCGACCAGATCAGGTCGGGCGAGTGCGCCTGGCACCCCGGGCGCCGCCGCCGGCGTGGCCGACCGGACTGCCGGTTTCGCCCCCGTCCAGGGCACCTCCACGGGCAACCCACCGCCACCCGCCACCCCGAGGCCGAGCACCGCCGCGACGCCGAGCGCCGTCCCGCCCACCGCGGCCCGTCGCCGCACCCGCCGGGCCCGGCCCCGGGCAACCGCCGCAGTGGTCAGCCGGCCGATGTCCACCTGGCCGTCGGCGTGCTCCCGCAGGGTTGAGATGATCCGCTGGTCGAGGTCCGTCACGGTCGGCTCCCGTTGGTGGCCGGGGCACCGCAGCGCTCCCGGAGGTTGGCGAGCGCCCGCATCGCGTGGGTGCGGACGGTGACCGGCGAGCAGTCCAGGATCTGCGCGATTGTCGCGTCGTCCAGGTCCTCGTAGTAGCGCAGCACCAGGACCGCCCGCTGGCGGTCGGGTAGGCCGAGGATCAGCCGCCACATCTCGTCCCGGTCGGCCGCTTCGCCGCCGAGGTCGCCACGCTGCGCCCGCTCGGCGAAGGTGTCGACGACCAGCTCACGGCTCGATCGGCGACGCCACCAGGAGATGTTGGCGTTGACCAGCATGCGGCGCACGTACACGTCGGGCCGGTCGGCGCGGGCGATTTTGCGCCACTGCACGTACGCCCGGGACAGCACGTCCTGGGTGAGGTCCTCGGCCCGGTGCTCGTCACCGGTCAGCAGCCGGGCGAGCCGGACCAGTGCCGGACCCCGGCTGGTGACGTACTCCTCGAAGGTCACACTCTGCAGACGCGGTCAACACCCGTGGGCGTTGACCGGGTCAGCGGTGCGAGTGGTCGCGGAAGCCGCGGCGGGTCTTGCGGCCCAGGTAGCCGGCGGTCACCAGGTGCTCCAGCAGCGGCGCGGGCGCGAAGCCCGGCTCGCGCAGTTCCAGGTACAGCTCGCGCTGGATGGCCAGGGAGACGTCCAACCCGACGACGTCGAGCAGCTCGAACGGGCCCATCGGGTAGCCACAGCCCAGCTTCATGGCGTGGTCGATGTCGTCGGCCGTCGAGTAGCTGGCCTCCAACATCTTCACCGCGTCGTTCAGGTACGGGAAGAGCAGCGCGTTGACGATGAAGCCGGACCGGTCGCCGCAGACCACACCGGTCTTGCCGAGTGCGGCGCAGACGGCGCGGGCGGTGGCAGTGGCCTCCGGTGAGGTGCGGATGGTCCGGACGACCTCGACCAGCGGCATGACCGGCGCCGGGTTGAAGAAGTGCAGCCCCACCACGTCGGCCGGCCGCTGGGTGGCCATCGCCACGTCGATCACCGGCAGCGACGAGGTGGTGGTGGCCAGCACCACGCCCGGCTTGCAGATCTCGTCGAGGCTGGCGAAGAGGGCCTTCTTGACGCTCAACTCCTCGACGACCGCCTCGACCACCAGGTCGACGTCGGCGAGATGGTCGAGCGTGGCCGACCAGCTGATCCGGCCCAGGGCGGCGTCCCGGTCGGCCTCGGCGAGCCTGCCGCGCACCACGCCCTTGTTCAGCGAGGTCTTCACCGCCTCGCAGACCTTCGCGGACTTCTCCATGCCGCGGGTCACCGAGACGACCTCGTAGCCGGCCTTCGCGAAGACCTCGATGATCCCGGTGGCCATCGTCCCGGAACCGACGACGCCGACCTTCGCGATGGCCCGCGCACCGTCGGCAACCGCCGACTCCGTGGCCGGCGGCGTCGTCCCATCCGATACGACCAGCGGGGAGCCGGGCCGCTCGTAGGTGTAGAAACCCCGTCCCGACTTCCGGCCGAGCAGCCCCGCCGTCACCATCTGCTTGAGCAGCGGCACAGGTGCGTGGCGGCGGTCCCGCCCGCCGCGCCGGTACATGGTGTCCAGGATCTCGTACGCGGTGTCCAGGCCGATCAGGTCCATCAGCGCCAGCGGGCCCATCGGGAGGCCGCAGCCGAGCTTCATCGCGGCGTCGATGTCCTCCCGGGTCGCGTAGTGCGACTCGAACATGCCGACCGCGTGGTTGAGGTAGCCGAAGAGCAGCGCGTTGGCGATGAAGCCGGCCCGGTCGTTGATGGTGACGTCGACCTTGCCGAGCCTTGCGCAGAGCGCTTCGACGTCGGCGACCACCTCGGGCGCGGTGACGACAGTGCGGACCACCTCGACCAGCTTCATCACCGGGGCCGGGTTGAAGAAGTGGATGCCGATCACCTGGTTGGGGCGGCTGGTGGCCACCGAGATCTCGGTGACGCTCAGCGACGAGGTGTTGGTGGCGAGGATCGTCTCCGGTCGGCAGACCCGGTCCAGCTCGGCGAAGATCCGCTGCTTGAGGTCCAGGTGCTCGGGCACCGCCTCGATGACCAGGTCGACGGAGTGCAGCGCGGCCAGGCCGACCGCGAAGTGCACCCGCTCGTGCAGTGCGTCGCGGTCCGCCTCGGCGAGCTTGCCCTTGGCGACCGCCCGGTCGGTGGAACCCTTCAGGGTGGCCCGGCCACGTTCCAACGCCGGCGCGGAGATCTCCACGGCCACCACGTCGATGCCGTTGCGGGCGAAGACCTCGACGATGCCGGCACCCATGGTGCCCAGCCCCACCACGCCAACGGTGCTGAACTCGCGCGCCACGACCGGCCTCCCCAGAGACTCCGCACGGCCACTGAACGGCCGCTAAGGTTATGCGCGCGAGTCTGCCACCTGACGGTGAGTTGTCGAGACGCCGTGGCATATTTCACCGACGGCGCGGCAGCCGCTACGCGGCCGAGAACCGGTCCGCCTATCCGGCCGCCGACAGGCTGGTCAGGGCCAACAACTCCGCGACGAACTCCGCCGGGCGCTCCAGGTGCGGGCTGTGACCGCAACCGGGCAGCACCACCTCGTGGTACGCGCCGCCGGCCGCCGCGTACCTGTCGAGCACCGCCCGGGTCTGGCCGACCATCGGCTGCGGTGGGCAGGCGTCCGCGCCGGGCCAGCCGGGGACGAGATCCAGCGAACCCAGGTACGCCAGGTCGAAGAGCGAGGTGTCTGAGACGATGACGTCGACGTCCCCGCGTACCCAGGTGACCTGTGGTTTCTCGGCGACGGCCACCAGCTCGTCGGCGAGCCGGAACCAGGTCGGCGCGAGCGCGTTGAGCACCCCGCGCTCCCCCGGCGCGGTGCCCGGCCAGTTCTCCGACGGCACCGCCGTGCCCGGGTAGTTGTCGTCCCCGGTGGCGGTGGAGAGCACGGTGTCCAGCAGCAGGTCCTCGTCCGCGCCCAGCGAGGCGGGATCGGCCACGTAGGTGGCACGCAGCACGGCGCGCGGGCTGGCCGGCGCGTCCGCGCTCCGGTCGCCGGCCGCGAGCCGGGCGACGAAGTCCGGGTTCGCCGTGCCGGCGCCGGTGCCGGCGAAGTCGGCTGTGGTCGGCGTGCCGGTCAGGTCGCGGGTGCCGCCGAAGCCGTACGGGGAGACCGGCGCGGCGAGCAGCAACGCCCCCACCCGGTGCGGATGGTCGACCAGCAGGCGCATCGCGACCCCACCGCCGAGGGAGTGCCCGACCACCACCGGTTGCGCGTCGGCGTCGAAGAGCGTGGGGTCGTCCAGCAGGGCGGCCACGTCGTCGGCGAAGTCCCGCAGGCCCCGGGTGGCGTCCACCGGGGCCGTCGCGGAGTCGCCGTACCCCCGCAGGTCGGGGGCCACCACCCGCAATGTCGGTGGCAGACGCCGGACCAGCGGCTCCCAGAACAGCGCGGACGAGCAGTTGCCGTGGATCAGCAGCACCGGCGTGCCGTCCGACGGGCCGGCCACCCGTACCGCCTGGGTGATGCCGTTCGCCGTCACGGTCCTTTGCTCGGTTTCCATCCGCGGCATGCTGCCACGGGTGTCTCCGCCGGTCCAGGTGTCGGACCGCCACCCAACGGCGCTGCCCGGTGTGGCCGATCGCCAGGCGGTCAGCGACGCGTGCCCGGCGGCGCGGCCAGCGGTAGCGGCAGCGTCGGTCGAACGTCGCGCCGGGACGGGCCGAAGCTCAGCCCCACCGGATCGGTGAGCGCCACCCCGGGGTCGAACAGGCGCAGCTCGGTACGGCCCAGCCGGATCACGTCACCGTCGGAGAGTCGTTCCACCTCGGTGATTCGCCGGTCGTTGAGCCAGGTGCCGTTGGTGGAGCCCAGGTCCCGCAGGGACGGGCCCTCCGGCGCCAACCACACCTCGGCGTGGCGACGGCTCAGGTGCGGGTCGTTGATGACCACCTGACCGGTCGGCGCGCGGCCGATCACCTGCGGTTCGGCTCGTACGCGAAAACTCGCGCCGCGCATCGGTCCACCCGCGACCGTCAACAGCGGCATCAGTTCCGGATGTTCCTCCATGGACAGTCAGCCCTTCCCACCCCACACCGTCACTCCGCGCGTCAGCCTGCCATCAGACGGTAGTCGTCAATACCGACCGGCCGGTCAGCCTCTCGTCACCTCCCGGCCACCTGCCGTTCGACGATTCGGGCGGGTCGCATCCGTCACCACCGCCCTGACCTGCACTGATCAACGATCGGTCGGCTCGCTGCGACGCCGGCCTCCCCACCTCGAATCGAGGACCCTACCGGTGAGTAATCTTCGGGTCTAGACTTCCGCCATGACGGCAGTGCATATCCCGGGCGTTCCGGTCATCGACGCGGGCCAGTTGGTTTCCACCAGCCCGGCGACCGGTGCCGAGGCCGGTCGCCTTCCGGTCGCCACCGAGGCCGACGTGCGGCAGGCCGTCGACCGCGCCCGCGCCGCCGGCGAGTGGTGGGCCGGTCTCGGCTTCACCGGCCGCCGCGAGCGGATGCTGCGGTGGCGTGCCCTGCTCGCCAAGCGCATCGAGCAGTTGGCCGAGTTGGTGCACGTCGAGGGCGGCAAGCCGGTCGCCGACGCCATCGTCGAGATCGTCACCGCGATCGAGCACATCGACTGGGCCGCCCGCAACGCCGGTCGTGTGCTCGGCCCACGCCGGGTGCGGTCCCGGCTCATCCTCGCCGAGTTCTCCGCGCACCTCGAATACCAGCCGTACGGGGTGGTCGGCGTGATCGGGCCGTGGAACTATCCGGTCTTCACGCCGATCGGCTCCGCCGCGTACGCCCTCGCCGCCGGCAACGGCGTGGTGCTCAAGCCGAGCGAGTACACGCCCGCCGTCGGCCAGTGGCTGGTGGACAGCTTCGCCGAGGTGGTGCCCGAGCAGCCGGTGTTCGCCGCCGTACACGGGCTGGGCGACGTGGGCGCGGCGCTCTGCCGCTCCGGGGTCGACAAGCTGGCCTTCACCGGCTCCACCGCCACCGCCCGGAAGGTGATGGCCGCCTGCGCCGAGACGCTGACCCCGGTGCTCATCGAGGGCGGCGGCAAGGACGCCATGATCGTCGACAGCGACGCCGACCTGGACGCGGCCGCCGAGGCGTGCGTCTGGGGCGGCATGACCAACGCGGGCCAGACCTGCATCGGCATCGAGCGGGTGTACGCCGTAGACGCCGTCTTCGACGCCTTCGTCGACAAGGTGGTGGCTCGCGCCGGCCAGCTGACGGTCGGGCCGGAGGGTACCGACATCGGGCCGATCACCATGCCCCAGCAGATCGACGTGATCCGCCGGCACATCGACGCCGCGATCGTGTCCGGCGGGCGCGCCGTGCTCGGCGGCCCGAGCGCCGTGCAGCCGCCGTACGTCCACCCCACCGTGCTGGTGGACGTCCCGGAGGAGTCGGCCGCGGTCCGCGAGGAGACCTTCGGCCCCACGCTGACCATCAGCCGGGTCCGCGACGCCGACGAGGCCATCGCCCGCGCCAACGCCCTGTCGTACGGCCTCGGGGGTTCGGTCTTCGGCCGACGGCGCGCGGTGGCCATCGCCCGGCGACTGCGCTCCGGGATGGCCTCGATCAACTCCACGCTGACCTTCGCCGGCATGTCCACCCTGCCGTTCGGCGGGGTCGGTGACTCCGGCTTCGGTCGGATCCACGGGGAGGACGGCCTGCGTGAGTTCGGCCGATCCAAGGCGATCACCCGACGTCGCGCCCGGTCGCTGCTGCCGTCGATGACCTTCGACCGCACCCCCACCGACGTGGCTCGACTCGTCAAGGCGATCAAGGCGATGTACGGGAGGTAAGTGTCGGATAACCGATCATCATGAAGGATCGGCGCATCCACATGTTTATACGCCGTGGTCGCGGCGGTACATTGCGTTAAATGGGCCCCAATCGATTGCGCTACCGCCTTGTCGACAGTGACCAGTCGTGGGCGGCCCGGCGGCGTCAACACCGCTCGGACTGGCTGGCGCGCACCTTCCCCGACATCGGTGACATGCACGTCGTCGACCTCGGCGGCCGGCTCGGCACCTGGCACCGCGCCACCGTCCGACCGGCCCGCGTGACAGTCGTCAACCTGGAGCAGCCGCCCACGGTCGTCCCGGAATGGGCCCACATCGAGCAGGCCGACGCCTGCGACCTGCCGCCGCACCTGACCAAGGGCACCTACGACCTGGTCTTCTCGAACTCGGTGCTGGAGCATGTGGGCGGGCACGAACGCCGCATCCGCTTCGCCGCTGCCGCCCGCTCACTGGCCGACCGGCACTGGGTGCAGACGCCCTACCGCTACTTCCCCATCGAGCCACACTGGATCGCGCCGGGGATGCAGTTCCTGCCGGTACGACTGCGCACCGCGTTCGCCCAACGCTGGCCGTTGGGGCACAAGCCCACCCGCAGCCACGCCGCCGCCATCCACCAGGTGCTCTGGACCGAGCTGTTGGACCGCTCGCAGATGCGCCACTACTTCCCCGACTCGACCATGCTGGTGGAGCGGGTGTTCGGCCTGCCGAAGTCACTGATCGCGGTGCGCACCGGATAGGACGCCGATCAGAAGAGGGTCAGCTCGTCCTTCACGATGCCGCGCAACTTGTCGTAGTCCACGACCACACACCGGATGCCCCGGTCGGTGGCGAGCACCCGGGCCTGCGGCTTGATCTCCTGGGCGGCGAAGACCCCGACGACCGGGCTGAGCAGCGGGTCGCGGTTCATCAACTCGAGATAGCGGGTCAACTGCTCCACCCCGTCGATGTCGCCACGGCGCTTGACCTCGACGGCGACCGAGCCCGAGTTGGCGTCCCGGCACAGCAGGTCGACCGGGCCGATCGCCGTCATATACTCGCGGCGGACCAGGGTGAACCCCTCGCCCAGGGCGCCCGGGTTGGCGGCCAGCAACTCCTGCAGGTGCGCCTCCACCCCGTCCTTGCGCAGGCCCGGATCCACACCCAACTCGTACGAGGTGTCCTGGAAGATCTCCTCCAGGGTGATCCGCAGCTCCTCGCCGGCCTTGTTGACGACCCGCCACACGCCGGGGGCCTCCTCCAACCGACACGGCGGGCTCATCCAGTTCAACGGCTTGTACGCCCGGTCGTCGGCGTGAATAGACACCGACCCGTCCGCCTTCACCATCAGCAACCGGGTGGCCAGCGGCAGGTGAGCCGAGAGCCGTCCGACATAGTCCACCGAGCACTTCGCAATGACCAACCGCACCCGACGAGGGTAGCCGAGCACCCACCGGTCGCCAGCGAGCGGCACTGGCGCGTCGATGCGATGCTGAGACCGTGTTCGAAGTCCTCACCGGCACCGGTCTCGCCGCCTCGGCGGGGCTGAACGCCTACATACCCCTGCTCATCCTCGGTCTGCTCGGCCGTTACACCGACCTGATCGACCTGCCCGGCGGCTGGACCTGGCTCGGCAACGGCTGGGTCATCGCCATCATGGCCGTGCTGCTCGCCGTCGAGATGGTGGCCGACAAGGTGCCAGTGGTCGACCACGTCAACGACGTGGTGCAGACAGTGGTCCGGCCCACCGCCGGCGGCCTGGCCTTCGGCGCCGGCTCCTCGTCGGAGACGGTGACGGTCAGCGACCCGGGGAGCTTCTTCTCGTCCCACCAGTGGGTGCCGGTCGTCACCGGCGTGCTGCTGGCGTTGGGCGTGCATCTGCTCAAGTCCGCGGCCCGCCCGGTGATCAACGCGACCACCGCCGGTTTCGGCGCCCCGGTCGCCAGCACCGCCGAGGACGCCACAAGCGTGGTGGTCTCCCTGGTGGCGATCATCCTGCCGGTGCTGGTGCTGGCCTTCCTTGTCGGCTTGGCGTTCTTCATCTTCTGGTTCGTCCGCCGTCGTTCCGAACGACGCCGCGAACGAGAGGCGGCCCGCGCCGCCGGCTTCCGCGTCTGACGGGCGGGCGGGCTTGGCGGACCGGGGTTTTGCGGGCCGGCAAAAGCCTAGTATCGGGGCAAGAGCCTAGAGGAGGTCGGCATGACCGCAGCGTTGGAGATGCCCCGAGTCCAGGAATGTGTGGTCGCCGCGTGCGCGTACAACCAGTCGGGTGACTGCCACGCCTTCGCCATCACGATCGGCAGCATGGATCACGCCCACTGCCACACCTTCGTCGAGTCGCCCGTCCGGGGCGGTGTAGAGAGCATGATCGCGCAGGTGGGCGCCTGCCAGCGTTCCGACTGCCGGCACAACGAGCAGTTGGAGTGCCACGCGGCCTCCATCCGGGTCGGCCCGGACAACGACATGGCCGACTGCATGACCTACGCCGGCCGCTGACCAACCGGGGCGACGCCCGATCAGGGCAGGTCGTTGGCGCGACGGATCACCGTCACCAGGTCGTCGATGATGCCGGTGAGGGCGAAGTCCTTCGGGGTGAAGACCCGGGCGACCCCGGCCGCCCGGAGGGTGTCCGCGTCACCGGCCGGAATGATGCCGCCCACGACCACCGGCAGGTCCGCCCGGCCGGCGGCGCGCAGCCCGTCGAGCACCGCGGGCACGGCGGCCAGGTGCGACCCGGAGAGCACCGACAGCCCGACCAGGTCGACGTCCTCCTCGACGGCGGCGGCGACGATCTGCCCCGCGGTCAACCGGATGCCCTGGTAGACGACCTCGAAGCCGGCGTCCCGGGCGCGTACCGCGATCTGCTCCGCGCCGTTCGAGTGCCCGTCCAGGCCGGGTTTGCCGACCAGCAGCCGCAGCCGGCCGCTGCCCAGCTCCCGCGCCGTGGCGGCGACCCGCTCGCGGACCGCCGCGAGGCCCGGCTCGCCGCCGCTGCCGGTGGCGCCGGCCAGACCGGTAGGTGCCCGGTACTCGCCGAAGACCTGGCGCAACGCGCCGGCCCACTCGCCGGTGGTCACCCCGGCCCGCACGCACGCCAGGGTGGCCGGCATCAGGTTGGTGGTGGTCGCGGCGTCCGCCCGGAGCCGGGCCAGCGCCGCGTCGACGACGGCCGCGTCCCGGTCGGCCCGCCACAGGTGTACGGCGTCCACGGCGGCCGCCTCGACCGCGGGATCGACCTGCTCGACGGCGTCCGCACCGGCTGCGGTCAGCGGGGAGGATTCGGTCTCGGTGTACCTGTTGACCCCGACCACCACGTCGGCGCCGGACTCGATCCGCCGGCGGCGTTCGGCAAGCGACGCGACAAGCGCGCTCTTGAGGTAGCCGGTCTCCACGGCGGCGACGACGCCGCCCAGCTCCAGCACCTTGTCCAGCTCGACCCGCGCCCCGGTGACGACCTCGTCGACAAGCGCGGTCATCACGTGCGAGCCGGCGAAGAGGTCGGGATACTCGAGCAGATCCGACTCGTACGCCAGGACCTGTTGCATCCGCAGCGACCACTGCTGGTCCCACGGGCGGGGCAGGCCGAGCGCCTCGTTCCAGGCGGGGAGTTGGACCGCGCGGGCCCGGGCGTCACGGGACATCGTCACGCCGAGCATCTCCAGCACGATGCGCTGGATGTTGTTCTCCGGCTGCGCCTCGGTGAGGCCGAGCGAGTTGACCTGCACGCCGTAGCGGAACCGCCGTTGCCGGGCGTCGGTGACCCCGTACCGGTCCCGGGTGATCTGGTCCCAGAGCACGCCGAACGCGCGCATCTTGGCGATCTCCTCGACGAAGCGCACCCCGGCGTTGACGAAGAACGAGATCCGCTGGACCACGTCGCCCATCCGCTCGGCCGGCACCTGACCGGAGTCCCGCACCGCGTCCAGCACGGCGACGGCGGTGGCCAGCGCGAAGCCGACCTCCTGCACGGGCGTGGCACCGGCCTCCTGGAGGTGGTACGAGCAGATGTTGACCGGGTTCCACCGGGGCATCTCGCGCAGCGTGTACGCCACGACGTCGGCGGTGAGCCGCAGCGACGCGGCGGGCGGAAAGATGTAGGTGCCCCGGGACAGGTACTCCTTGATGATGTCGTTCTGGGTGGTGCCGGCGCAGCGGGTCAGGTCGGCGCCCTGCTCCAGCCCGACAGTGCCGTACAGGGCGAGCAGCCACATCGCCGGGGCGTTGATGGTCATCGAGGTGTTCGTGTCGGCGAGTGGGAGGCCGTCGAAGAGCGCCCGCATGTCGCCGAGATGGGCCACCGGCACACCGACCCGTCCTACCTCACCGGTGGCGAGTTCGTGGTCCGGGTCGTACCCGGTCTGGGTGGGCAGGTCGAAGGCGACCGAGAGGCCGGTCTGCCCCTTCGCCAGGTTGCGGCGGAAGAGGGCGTTGCTCGCCGCGGCCGACGAGTGGCCGGCGTAGGTGCGCATCACCCAGGGCCGGTCCCGCTCGGGTAGCCGCCCCGGGAATGCCATCTCGTCCATGGCCGGAGTCTAAGTTACCGTTCAGTAAAAGGAGCTGTGGAAAACCACACAGGTCCATGTCGGGGACGTCCGGGTGCCAAATGGCCGTAGTGGCGCGGACCGCCACACCCCGGGGCACCGCCTGGCCCGGGTCAGGGCGCACACTGGACGGCATGGATGACGAGCTGGCCATCTCCGTCCGCGGACTACGCAAGGCGTACGGCGACAACGTGGCGGTGGCGGGCGTGGATCTCGACGTGCACCGTGGCGAGGTGTTCGCGTTGCTCGGCCCGAACGGCGCCGGCAAGACCACCACGGTGGAGATCCTGGAGGGTTACCGCCGCCGCGACGCCGGCGAGGTCGCCGTGCTCGGCGTCGACCCTGAGCTCGCCTTCGGGTCACGACTGCGGGGCTCGCAAGCTCGCTCCTCGCGCAACCCACGACACCCCGACGCCGACTGGCGTTCCCGGGTCGGGATCGTGCTCCAGGGCACCGGCGAGTTCGACGAGCTGACCGTGGCCGAGGTGATCCGGCACTTCTCCGGCTTCTACCCCGACGCGGACGACCCGGACAAGGTGATCGAGCGGGTCGGGCTGGCCGGCAAGGCGAAGGCCCGGACGCACACCCTCTCCGGCGGGCAGAAGCGCCGCCTGGACGTGGCCCTGGGCATCGTCGGCCGTCCCGAGCTGCTCTTCCTCGACGAGCCGACCACCGGCTTCGACCCGGAGGCCCGCCGCGAGTTCTGGGAGCTGATCCGCGACCTCGCCGCGGCCGGCACCACAATCGTGCTCACCACCCACTACCTGGACGAGGCCGAGGCCCTCGCCGACCGGGTCGGCGTGATCGCCGGCGGTCGACTGGTCGAGGTCGCCGCACCCGACCGGCTGGGCAATCGCCAGGAGGCCCTGGCGACGGTCTCCTGGCGTACCCCGGAAGGGACGCTGGAGAGTGCGCAGACCGCGATGCCGACGGCCTTCGTGGCCGACCTCGCCGCGCGCTACGGCGGCGAGGTCCCCGGGCTCACGGTGACCCGGCCGACCCTGGAGGACGTCTACCTCACCATGATCGGACACGCGCGATGACGACCACGACGAAGCCGGCGACGCCGGTGGCCACGACCCGCGGCCGGCGGCCGGGCGCCGGCGCGCTCGCCCTGCGCCAGGGCCGGCTGGAGATCACCCAGTTCCTGCGCAGCCGGGAGTCGGTGGTCTTCACGATGGGCTTCCCCATCATCATGATCCTGATCTTCGCGTCGATCTTCCACGGCACGATCGGCGGCGGGGTCAAGTTCACCCAGTACTTCATCACCGGCATGATCGCGACCGGCCTGATGACTGTGAGCTTTCAGAACCTCGGCATCTGGATCCCGATCGAACGGGACCGGGGCGTGCTCAAGCGCTACCGGGGCACGCCGATGCCGAAGTGGGTCTGGTTCGCCGGCAAAGTGATCATGGTGGTGGCGATCGGCATCGCCGAGACGGCCCTGCTGCTCGCCGTCGCGGTGGCGCTGTTCGACCTCGACCTGCCCGGCACCGCCGCGAAGTGGTTCACCTTCGGCTGGGTCGCCGTGCTCGGGGTGACCGCGTGCACCCTGTGTGGCATCGCGATCTCGTCGCTGGCCCGCACCGCCCGCAGTGGCTCGGCGGTGGTCACCCCGGTCGCCCTGGTGCTCCAGTTCATCTCCGGGGTGTTCTTCGTCTTCACCGACCTGCCCACCTGGATGCAGCAGGTGGCTGCGCTGTTCCCGCTCAAGTGGATGTGCCAGGGGCTGCGGTCGGTGTTCCTGCCGGAGAGCTTCGGCGCCCAGGAGCCGGGCGGCTCGTTCGAGCTGGGCCGGGTGGCCGTGGTGCTGGCCCTGTGGTGCGTGATCGGCGTGGTGCTCTGCCTGACCACCTTCCGCTGGACCACCAAGCGCGACGGCTGAGCGGCCGACCGGGGCGGGCGTCCGCCCCGGTCTCCACAACTCAGTACGTGTAGAAGCCCTTGCCGGTCTTGCGGCCCAGATCGCCCGCGGTGACCATCCGCTGGAGCAGCTCCGGCGGGAAGAACTTCTCGTCGGCGGTGTCGGTGTAGATGTTCTTCGAGGCGTGCAGCAGCACGTCCACGCCGGTCAGGTCGGTGGTGGCCAGGGGACCCATCGCGTGCCCGAAGCCCAGGCGGCAGGCGGTGTCCAGGTCCTCGGCGGACACCACCCCGGCCTCGACCAGCTTGACCGCCTCCATCACCAGGGCGGAGATCAGCCGGGTCGTGACGAAGCCGGCGATGTCCCGGTTGACCACGACAACCGTCTTGCCGATCTCCTCGGCGAAGGCCCGCGCGGTGTCCAGCGTGGCGTCGCTGGTCTTGTAACCGCGAACCAGCTCGCAGAGCTGCATCATCGGGACCGGGGAGAAAAAGTGCGTGCCGACGACCGCCTCGGGCCGCTCGGTCACCGCGGCGATCTGGGTGACCGGGATGGCCGAGGTGTTGGTGGCCAGCACCGCGTCCGACTTGCAGATCTTGTCCAGGGCGCGGAACACCTCGTGCTTGATCTCCAGCCGCTCGAAGACCGCCTCGACCACGATGTCCGCGTCCGCCGCCGCCTCCAGGTCGGTGGTCGGGGTGATCCGAGCCAGCGTCGCCTCGACCTCGGACGCCTCGATCCGACCCTTCTCGGCGAACTTCTCCAGTGACTTCCGAATGCCGCCGAGCCCTCGGGTGGTGGCCGCGTCGTCCAGGTCGCGCAGCGTCACCTGCCAGCCCGCCTGCGCCGCCACCTGGGCGATGCCGGAACCCATCAACCCGGCCCCGACGACCGCGAGTCGACCCGCCATCTACTTCTCCCTCGCTGCGATTGAGTGCTCCCTGCACCCTAGTCGGCGAGACTGAACGATGGCTAAGTGGCGGTCGGGCCGGGTCGCCGAGGGGCCGACCTCAGATCTCCAGCGCCGGCTCCTCCGGCGTGGTGCCCCGCTCGACCGCCACCCCGAGCGCCCGCAGGTCGGCCACGAAGTCCGGGTAGCCCCGATCGACGTGGTGCACGTGCGAGACCTCGGTGACCCCCTGCGCGCAGAGCCCGGCGATGATGAGCCCGGCACCGGCCCGGATGTCGGTGGCCTGCACGGGTGCACCGGAGAGCCGAGCCCGCCCCCGGACCACCGCGTGATGCCCGTCGGTCTTGATGTCCGCGCCCAGCCGCATCATCTCGTTCGCGAACATGAACCGGCCGTCGAAGATGTTCTCGGTGATCAGGGACGCGCCGTCGCTGACGGCCGCCAGCCCGATCGCCATCGGCAGCAGGTCGGTGGCGAAGCCGGGGTACGGCAGCGTCACCACGTCCACCGCCCGGGGGCGCTCGTCCATCCGTACGCGGAAGCCGTCCCCCCGGGTCTCCACCAGCCCGCCGGCGGCCACCACCTTGTCCAGGGCGACCTCCAGGAAGGCCGGGTCCAGCCCGGTCACCGTCACGTCGCCCCGGGTCATCGCCGCGCCGAACGCCCAGGTGCCGGCGACGATCCGGTCCCCCACCGTGGCGTGCCGCACCGGACGCAGACCGGGCACACCTGTGATCCGCAACGTCGACGTGCCCGCGCCGACGATGCGCGCGCCCATCTGGTTGAGCATCGTGCAGATGTCGACGATCTCCGGCTCCCGGGCCGCGTTGTCGATCATCGTGGTGCCCTGGGCCAGCACCGCCGCCATCACCAGGTTCTCGGTCGCGCCGACGCTGGGAAAGTCCAACACGATGTCCGCGCCCCGCAGCCCGTGCGGGGCGGAGGCGATGACGAACCCGTGCTCACCGGAGATCTCCGCGCCCATCCGGGTGAGCCCGGAGACGTGCATGTCCAACCCCCGCGACCCGATCGCGTCGCCGCCGGGATGGGCCACCCGCACGTACCCCCGACGGGCCAGCAGCGGGCCGAGCACGCAGATCGACGCGCGCAACCGTCGGACCAGGTCGTAGTCGGCCTCCGCGCCCGGCTGCTCGGGTACGTCGATGGTCACCGACCGGGACCGGGCCACACCGCCACGGGCGACCATCGGGTCGACCGGGTCGTCCGCGTCGAACTGGACGTCACAGCCCAGCCGGCGCAGCACCTCGCCCATGATCGCGATGTCGGTGATCCGGGGGACGTTTGTGATCACGCTACGGCCCGGCGCGAGCAGCGCGGCGGCCATCAGCTTCAACGCCGAGTTCTTGGCACCGACCACATGCACGGTCCCGGCCAGCCGGGCGTCACCGTGGACCCGGATGACGTCGACATCGTTCAGGGCCGGATCGCCGGCGTTGCCGGGGCCCACCACCACCGGCCAGCCGGCGGTGCTGTCCGGCCGCGCCGGGATGGTCAGGTCGGGAATCCGTAGGCTGTGCGTCATGGCCGTCCACCTCACGCGCATCTACACCAAGGCCGGCGACGCCGGCATGACCAGGCTGAGCAACAACGAGCAGGTGCCGAAGACCGATCCACGGATCGCCGCGTACGCGGATGTCGACGAGTGCAACGCGGCGATCGGCGTCGCGCTCGCGCTGGGAAACCTCGACGAGGAGCTTCGCGGCCTGCTGGGGTCGGTGCAGAACGACCTGTTCGACGTCGGCGCCGACCTGTCCACCCCGGTCGAGCCGGAGCCGAAGTACCCGCCACTGCGGGTGACCGAGGAGTACGTCGAGCGCCTGGAGGGCTGGTGCGACGAGTACAACGCACGCCTGAGCAAGCTCGACTCCTTCATCCTCCCCGGCGGCACCGCGGGCGCGGCGCTGCTGCACGTGGCGCGGACCGTCGCCCGGCGTGCCGAACGGGCGGCGTGGGCGCTGGTCAGCCACGATCCGGAACGAACCAGCACGCTCCCGGCAAAGTATCTCAACCGGCTCTCCGATCTGCTCTTTATCCTGTCAAGAACGGCAAATCCGGCAGGAGACGTGCTATGGGTGCCGGGCGGCAAGCGCTGAACGTCGACTCTGAGCACCACGTCGAGGTCCGGGTTCCCACTCTGCCCGCCACCACGCGTAGCGAGGCTGACACCTTCGGCGGCCAGGCTGACCAGCGCTTTGATCAACTCCGGTTCCTTGCCGTCGGGATGAGGAGTCATGCCGGGCACCGTCCGGTGGGTGTGTCGCAGCATGCGGGGCAGAGCCGCGTTGAGCGTGATGACTGTGCGGCATCAAGCTGACTCAGAGGCATCAGGCTCAACGGAGACACCGGCTCCACCCCCGGCACGGGCCGAGCCCCGAGCGTCCAGTCCGGCTCGGCGCCGAAGCCGGGAAACCGACCCGGGGAGGCGACACTTGCCTGCACCGGTAACGGCAGGTGATGAAGGGCCGCGCCGGACCGACGCACAGCGGCAACGACGGGTTTCCGGGGGAGCCCCAAGCGCAACCAACGAGCAGCCTAAGCAGCCCGAGCAGCCTCAGGCAGCAGGCCAGTCCTGGGAGGCCATACGCGGCGAGACCGCCCCCGGAGGGGCGGCCTCGAGCCAGGAGAGGAAACCGGTCACTGTCGATCGCGCCATGGCGATCTCCACCGGTGCGTGGTTACTGGTACAGCGGAGAATCACCCAGTCGGCCGGCATGGAGAACCGTTCCTGACCTTCGGGCAAACGGCGGCGCTCCACGGCCAGCCCCTTGCGGGAGAGCACCCGCTTGGGTCGGATCGCGAAGCTGAACATCCGATACCAGCGCAGCTCTTCACCGGCGAACCGGCCGAAGCCGGGCGACCAGCCGCGGCCGTCGAGCATGGTGGAGACCCGGACGCTGAGCCGGATGATGCCACCGCTGCGGGTGACCAGAGCTCGCCGGACGAAGAGGGTCAGAAGCGCGCCGAGGATGACGACGACGCCGATCCCGAATCCTTCGACGATCTCCATCCCCGGCGTGGCTCAGCGGCTCGGCGCGGAGACCGGGGTTGCGCTCTCGGCCAGCACGGTGACGCCGTCGGCGCTCACGGAGAGGAAGCCGCCGGCTACCTCGTAGGCGACCTGCTCGCCGCCAGCGAGCTTGATGCGCACCTGGCCGGGCTCGGCGAGCTGGCCGAGAAGCGGCGCGTGCCCCGGCAGGACACCGAGCTCGCCTTCGGTCGTCCGCGCGACGACCATTTCGGCGTCACCGGACCAGACCTTCTCCTCGACGGCGACGAGCTCGACGTGAAGCTGCTGTGCCACGCTGTCTCCTTGCTGCGGCTATGGATTGCCGAAAGTCTAGCCTGACGACGCGGCGCGCCCAACGCGGGTGGCGACAACCACGCCCTGACTACTTGGCCTTGTTCACGAATTCCGGGTGCTCGAGCAGGAACGGGTCGAGTTGCTCGTTGTGCAGGGCGGTGAAGAAGTCCGGGACCCCCTCCTGGAACTGCTCGCCCAGGTACTTCTTACCCTCGAAGACCCCACCACCGGGGAGTTTGATCATCTCGATGGTGTTCGGGCGGATGTCCTTCAGGGCGAGCCCGAAGTCGACCACGCTGTTACCCCGGCCGTTGAAGATCAGTGACTGGCCGGCGGCGCGGAGCACCTTGTCCAGCTTGATCGGGTTGGACACCACGTCGGCGCTGAACGCCTGGCCGACCATGGCCTTGACGAACTGCTGCTGGTGGCGCTGCCGACCGTAGTCGGAGTCCGGGACGCCGTTCTTCGGGTAGCGCTGCCGAACGTAGTCCAACGCCTGCCAGCCGCTCAGGTGCCGGTTGCCCTTCTTGTAGAGCGCCTGCGGGCCGACGTAGCCCTCACCGCGGGTGTTGCCCGGCCGCGGCTTGCCGTCCGGCTGCTTGTGCTCGGACTTCACGTCGCGCTCGATGTACATGTCGACGCCACCCATGGCGTCGACGATCTTCTGGAAGCCGGTGAAGTTGATGATCGCGCCGGCGTCGAAGCGCTTGATGCCTGTCACCTTCTGCACGGTGGTGGCCAGCAGCTCGAAGCCTCGTGCCGCGTCGGGGTTGGCCCCCGGCACCTTGCTGCCGAACGACATGGCAGCGTTGATCTTCGTGGTCTCGCCCGGGAAGTTGGCCTTCTTGAACTCCGGGATGTGCACGTAGAGGTCACGTGGGAGCGAGAACAGGTAGGCCCGGTCCATCGACGCCGGCACGTGCAGCACCATGATCGAGTCGGCCAGCGGCGCGGCCGTCGGCGTACGCGGGTCGATGCCGACGAGCAGGATGTTGAGCGGACCCTTGATGTCGGTCTTCCTCGCCTGGGCACCCGCCGCCTGGTCACCGAACAGGTCGGCCTTGCCGACAGCCCCCTCGTAGCGGGCCATGAGCACCTCGGTGCCGACCAGCACCGCGCCGCTGAGCACGGTCAACACGGTGCCGAACACCGTGCAGATCCTGGCCCACCGCGGCACACCTCGCCAGATGGACGGCTTGCGGCCACTCTTGCCGGCCTTACCCACGAGCATCTCCGTTCGTTACGCCCACGACGAGGAAGACGGGCGCACGTCGTCGAGAGGTTGCAAAGATCAACGCTCGTTCAGGTGAGCGCGCGGAACGAACCGTAGCTCGGGAGCCTGGGGAGCGACGACCACGAGTAACGGACCGCGACGATGGTAGGACGCGAACATGAACAAAAGACTGCCCCGGCATTGCCGGGGCAGTCTTTTTGCTACGGATCGACGAGGACTGGTCAGTCCTTCATCAGCTCCTCAGCCTTGCGCTCCAGGTCCTCGAGACCGCCGCACATGAAGAACGCCTGCTCGGGGAAGTGATCGTACTCACCCTCGCTGATCTTGCGGAACGCCTCGATGGTCTCCTTGATCGGGACCGTCGAGCCCGGCACGCCGGTGAACTGCTCC
Organism: Micromonospora sp. DT53; assembly: GCF_049841535.1. Lineage (NCBI taxonomy): Bacteria > Bacillati > Actinomycetota > Actinomycetes > Micromonosporales > Micromonosporaceae > Micromonospora > Micromonospora sp. DT53. The sequence continues at coordinate 306,084 of NZ_JBNCKM010000006.1, read as the reverse complement.
GCCGCGTAGGTGTTCTGCGAGAGGAAGCGCTCGATCCGCCGGGCGCGAGCCACGGTGATCTTGTCTTCCTCGGAGAGCTCCTCGATGCCGAGGATGGCGATGATGTCCTGCAGGTCGCGGTAGCGCTGCAGAATCCGCTTCACCTCGGTCGCGACCTGGAAGTGCTCCTGGCCGACGAACTCCGGGGCGAGGATCCGGGACGAGGACGCCAGCGGGTCCACGGCCGGGTAGATGCCCTTGTCGGAGATCGACCGCTCCAGGTTGGTGGTCGCGTCCAGGTGGGCGAACGTGGTGGCCGGGGCGGGGTCGGTGTAGTCGTCCGCCGGCACGTAGATCGCCTGCATGGAGGTGATGGCCTGGCCCCGGACGGAGGTGATCCGCTCCTGGAGCTCGCCCATCTCGTCGGCCAGGGTCGGCTGGTAACCCACGGCGCTCGGCATCCGGCCGAGCAGGGTGGACACCTCCGAACCGGCCTGCGTGAAGCGGAAGATGTTGTCGATGAAGAGCAGCACCTCCTGCTTCTTCACGTCCCGGAAGTACTCGGCCATGGTCAGCGCGGAGAGCGCCACCCGCAGCCGGGTGCCCGGCGGCTCGTCCATCTGGCCGTAGACCAGCGCGGTCTTGTCGATGACGCCGGACTCGGTCATCTCGGCGATGAGGTCGTTGCCCTCACGGGTGCGCTCACCCACGCCGGCGAACACCGAGGTACCACCGAAGTTGCGGGCAACCCGGGTGATCATCTCCTGGATGAGCACCGTCTTGCCCACGCCCGCGCCGCCGAACAGGCCGATCTTGCCGCCCTTGACGTACGGGGCGAGCAGGTCGATCACCTTGATGCCGGTCTCCAGCATCTCGGTCTTCGGCTCCAGGTCCGCGAAGGCCGGAGCCTTGCGGTGGATGCCCCACCGGTCGTCGGCCTCGAACGTCTCGCCCTCTTTGAGGTTGAGCACCTCGCCGATCGCGTTGAACACGCGGCCCTTGACCGCGTCGCCCACCGGCACACTGATCGGCTCGCCGAGGTCACGCACCTCCGCGCCGCGAACCAGGCCGTCGGTCGGCTGCATCGAGATGGCACGGACCAGGTTGTCACCCAGGTGCTGGGCAACCTCCAGGGTCAGCGTCTTCTCACCGCCGGACAGGTTCACCTTGACGTTGAGGGCGTTGAACAGGGCCGGCATGGCGTCGCGCGGGAACTCGGCGTCGACGACCGGGCCGATGACCCGGACCACGCGACCCGTGGCCGTCTTGGTCTCTACTGGTGCAGTCATCACACTTCACTTCCCGACGCGGCCAGCGCGTTGGCGCCGCCGACGATCTCGCTGATCTCCTGGGTGATCCCGGCCTGGCGAGCCGAGTTCATCTCGCGCGTGTACTTCTCGATCATCTCTTCGGCGTTGTCGGTGGCGCTCTTCATCGCCCGCCGCCGTGCCGCCGACTCACTCGCCGCCGACTCGATCAACGCCGCGTAGATCCGCGTGTTGATGTACCTCGGCAGGAGCGCGTCGAGCAGCGCCTCCGCCTCCGGCTCGAACTCGTACGCCGGCAGCAGCCCCTCGGAGCGCGGCCGGTCCTCCACCTGCATCGGACCGATGACCTTGGTAACCGGGTTCTGCGTCATGAGCGAGTGGAACTCGGTGTAGACGATGTGCAACTCGTCGACGCCGAGCACCCCGTCCGCTCCGGCGCCGCCGTCGGCGTCGTCCGCACCGGCCGTGAACGCCTTGATCAGCGTCTCACCGACGGTGCGGGCGTCCTCGAACGACGGCTGCTCGCTGAAGCCGGTCCAGTTCGCCTCGATCGGCCGGTTGCGGAACCGGTAGAACCCGACGCCCTTACGCCCGATGACGTAGAGCACCGGCTCCTTGCCGTCCGCCTTGAGCCGCGCGATCAGCGACTCCGCCATCCTGATCGCGTTGGAGCTGTAGCCGCCGGCCAGACCACGGTCACTGGTGACCAACAGGACGCCCGCCCGCCGCACCCGCTCACGCGGGGTGAGCAGCGGGTGGTCGATCCGCGCGTTGGACGCCAGCGCCGTGAGCACACCGGTGATGGCCTGGGCGTACGGCAGGGACGCCTGCACCCGGGCCTGAGCCTTGGCGATCCGGCTCGTCGCCACGAGCTCCATCGCCTTGGTGATCTTCTTCATCGACTTCGCCGAGCGGATCCGTTGACGAAGAACGCGTACCTGGGCCGCCACGGGATCAGCTCTCGGCCGGGCGGTCGGTCGCGCCGTCGCGGTAGCGGGTCACCGTCTCGCGGTTCTCGTCGCCCTCCAGCGGCGCGGCCGGCGCGTCGTTGACCTTGCGCTCGTCGTCCTTGTTGAGGAAGACCTGCTTGAACTCGGCGATCGCCGCATCCAACGAACCGACGATGTCGTCGCCCCATTGGTTGTCGGCGATACCGGCCAGCACACCCTGGTGCTTGTGCCGCAGGTACTGGAGGAACTCCGCCTCGAACCGCCGAACGTCGCCCACCGGAATGTCGTCCAGCTTGCCCTCGACGCCGGCCCAGACCGAGACGACCTCCTGCTCCACCGGGAACGGCGAGTAGTTCGGCTGCTTGAGCAGCTCGACGAGGCGGACGCCGCGGTCGAGCTGGGCGCGAGAGGCCCGGTCCAGGTCGGAGGCGAAGGCGGCGAACGCCTCCAGCTCGCGGTACTGGGCGAGGTTGAGCCGCAGCGAACCGGCGACCTTGCGCATCGGCTTCACCTGCGCGGCGCCACCGACCCGGGAGACCGAGGTGCCGACGTTGATCGCCGGACGGACGCCCTGGTTGAACAGGTCGGTCTCCAGGAAGATCTGACCGTCGGTGATCGAGATGACGTTGGTCGGGATGAAGGCCGAGATGTCGTTGGCCTTCGTCTCGATGATCGGCAGACCGGTCATCGAGCCGCCACCCAGCTCGTCGGAGAGCTTCGCGCAGCGCTCCAGCAGGCGGGAGTGCAGGTAGAAGACGTCACCCGGGTACGCCTCACGGCCCGGCGGGCGACGCAGCAGCAGCGACACGGCACGGTACGCCTCGGCCTGCTTGCTCAGGTCGTCGAAGACGATCAGAACGTGCTTGCCGCCGTACATCCAGTGCTGCCCGATGGACGAGCCGGTGTACGGGGCGAGGTACTTGAAGCCGGCCGGGTCGGACGCCGGCGAGGCGACGATGGTGGTGTATTCCATCGCGCCCGCCTCCTCGAGCTGCCCCTTGATCGAGGCGATCGTGGAGGCCTTCTGGCCGATGGCGACGTAGATGCAGCGGACCTGCTTCTTCGGGTCGCCGGTGCGCCAGTTGTCCCGCTGGTTGAGGATCGCGTCCAGGGCGACAGTGGTCTTACCGGTCTTGCGGTCACCGATGATCAGCTGCCGCTGACCCCGACCGATCGGAGTCATTGCGTCGATCGCCTTGATGCCGGTCTGCAGCGGCTCGAACACCGACTGCCGGGACATCACGTTCGGAGCCTGCAGCTCCAGCTCGCGGAAGCCCTCGTTGGCGATGTCACCGAGCCCGTCGATCGGCTTGCCGAGCGCGTCGACCACGCGGCCGAGGAAGGCGTCGCCGACCGGAACGGAGAGAACCCGCTCGGTGCGCTTGACGCGCTGCCCCTCCTCCAGCTTGGCGGAGTCGCCGAGGACGACGACACCGATCTCCCGGACGTCGAGGTTCAACGCCACGCCGAGCGTGCCGTCCTCGAACTCCAGGAGCTCGTTGGTCATGGTCGAGGGCAGGCCCTCGACATGGGCGATGCCGTCGCCGGTGTCGGCGACGGTGCCGACCTCCTCGCGGGAGACGTCGGACGAGTAGGAGGAGACGTAGCGCTCCAGGGCGCCGCGGATCTCCTCCGTCGAGATGGTCAGCTCGGCCATCCTCTGCTTCCTTAAAATTCAGGGGCCCGGGATACCTAGTACCAACCGGTCCGAATGGCGTCTGTCAATCCGGGCGCTGTGCGGCAGAGCCGCCCGACTGGGCGGCGCAGCCGCTCAGCCGCTGGGCGGCGGAGCCGTTCAGCGCTTCGCGAGCGCGTTGCGGGTCTCGTTGAGGCGGCGCAGGATGGTGCCGTCGTACAGGTCGGAGCCGACCCGGACGCTCACGCCACCCAGGACGGCGGGGTCGACCGTCTGCTTGACGGAGACCTCTCGACCGTATATCGCGGTGAGGCTCGCACCCAGCCGACGCTCGTCCTCGTCACTCAACGGGGCCGCGACGGTCACGTATGCCACCTGCCGGTCACGCCGGTCGGCGGCAAGCTCGACCAGCCGGGTGAGCGCCCCGCTGAAGGAGCGTCCCCCGAACCCGCTCAACGCCACCTCGACGAGGCGGACGGTGACCGGGCGGGCCTTGTCGGCGAGCAGCTCCCGGGCCAGGGTGGCCCGCTGCTCGACCGGGGCGACCGGGTCGGCGAGCATGTTGCTCAGCGCCGACTGACCGGCCACGACCTGACCGAAGCGGAACAGCTCGTCCTCGACCTCGCCCAGCTCGCCGGCCTTGTCGGCGCTGGCGAGCAGCGCCTCCACGCCCAGCCGCTCGGCGCCGCCGAGCAGCTCCGACGGTGCCGACCAACGGCCGGACACCAGCGTCACGAGCAGGTCGAGCGCGTCCGCGCCGATCCGCCCACCCAGCATGTCGCCGAGCAGAGCGCCGCGGTCCTCGCCGGAACGAGCCGGCTCGGAGAGCGCCCGGCGCAGCCGCGGCTCACGCCGCAGCAGACTCGCCACGGAGAGGATGGCGTCGGCGGTGGAGGCCACCGCCGACGGCTCCGCGCCGCGGACGTACGCGTCGAGGCGCTCGGCCGCGACCTTGTACGACTCCCGGCTGGCGGCCTGCATCAGCGGGCCCCCGTGCTCTCGAGGCCGCTCAGGAACCGGTCGACGGTGCCCTTACGCCGCGCCTCGTCGGCAAGCGACTCGCCAACGATCTTGCTGGCCAGGTCCACCGCGATGGTGCCGACCTCCGCGCGCAGCTCGCGCACGATGGTGGCCCGCTCGGCGGCGAGTGCGTCCTTGCCCGCCTGGATGACCCGGTCGGACTCTTCCCGCGCCTTGGCGAGGATGTCCTGGCGGATGCCCTCGGCGTCGGCCCGCGCGTCGTCACGGATCTTGGCGGCGTCGGTCCGGGCCTCAGCGAGCTGGGCACGGTACTGCTCGAGCAGCTGGTTCGCCTCGGCCTGGGCGGCCTCGGCGCGCTTGATGCCGCCCTCGATGGCGTCGACCCGAGCCTGGAACGTCTGCTCCATGCGCGGGAAGACGAACTTCATCAGGACGAAGCAGAGCACGGCGAAGGCGACCGTGCCGACCACGATCTCCTGCCAGATCGGAATGATCGGGTTGTGGTCTGACTCACCACCCTCGGCGGCGAGGAGGAACAACATGGGTGACCTCCCGGTCGGAAGGGGCGGGATCAGCCGGCCCAGATGAAGCCGAAGGCGATGCCGAACAGCGCGAGCGCCTCGATGACGGCGAAGCCGATCCAGACGTACGGCAGGGTCATGCGCGACGACTCGGGCTGCCGGGCGGTCGACTGGATGTAGGCGGCGAAGACCAGGCCAACGCCGATGCCCGGGCCGATGGCCGCGAGGCCGTAGCCGATGGCGGCGGTGCTGCCCTCTACCGCGGCGACGTAATCCATTAGTGGTTCCTCCTGGTTATCACGCGTGACTCTCACGCGGGACGACAACGGTTGGTGCGTGGATCAGTGCTCTTCGGCGAGCGCGCCCTGGATGTAGCTGGCGCTCAGCACCGTGAAGACGTAGGCCTGCAGGACGATGACCAGCGCCTCGAGAAGGGTCAGCGCCACGGTCATCACCCAGGAGACCACCGAGACCGGCGCCAGCCAGGCGTTGGCGTTGAGCATCGCGAAGCCGCCGAGCGTGAAGACCAGCAGGAGCATGTGGCCGGCGAACATGTTCGCGAAGAGACGGACGGCCAGCGAGAACGGCCGGATGATGAAGGTCGAGAACGCCTCGATCGGGATCAGCAGCGGCAGGATGTACCACGGTGCCGGCGGGATCAGGGCGTGCTTGAAGTATTTGCCGAACCCGTGGTGCCGGATGCCGATGTAGTTGAACAGCACGTAGCTGATCACCGCGAGGATCGCCGGGAAGGCGATGTGCGAGTTCGGCGAGATCTGGAAGAACGGGATGATCGCGAACGCGTTCGTCACCAGCACGAAGCAGAACAGCGTCGTGAAGTAGGGAGCGAACCGCACACCCGCGTGACCGATCATGTCGACCGAGATGTTGTTGCGCACGAAGCCGTAGATCGACTCGGCGAACCACTGCTTCTTGGTCGGCACCAGCTTCGGGTTCCGATAGGTCGCCAGGAAGAAGATGATCAAGAAGCCGACCGCGACCCAGATCATCAGCGTGAACTTGGTGAACCACGGGGCGTTCTCCACACCCCAGGGCACGATCGCGGGCAGGTAGAAGTCCTCCACACTGGGTGGGAATTCCGCCTGGCCAGCTGCCAGGACGTTCGCCTGTCCGAACACCGCGTCCCTTCCTAAGTAGGCGTGCCGAGTCGGCGGATGACCAGGATGACTCCCCCAGCCATGCCGAGCACGAAGCCGATCCCGGTGGCGACGCCACCGGTGTCGAGCCACTGGTCGACCAGCCAGCCGATGAAACCCCACACGAGCATGCCTCCAATGAGGTAGCTGAGTGCGGTCCAGCCCTGACCGGCACCGGACGGATAGTCGTCCGGTTGACCGGGGGGACGGGGGGTTTGGTCATCAGCCATGACGGGGCGAACGATATCAGCCGGGAAGACGAGGCTGTGCCTCACCCCCCGCACAACCATCGTTGTGTGGGCTTCTCGTGGGCGCCGTCGTCTGTGGGCACGCTACTCCCCTTCCGCCCGTCGGAAAATGACCGGAGGCCGACACATTGCGGCGCGTCCGCTGGTTGGGACGACCGCCGGGTCAGCCGCGCGGCCGGCGGGCGTGCACCGTGGTCAGCCACCAGAGGTGCACCGCTGTCCACACTGCCACCCCGGCGACGATGCCGAGGCAGAGAGGGATCAAACCGGGCCAACCGGTCGACGCCACCGCCACCAGCACCGCACCCAGCAGGCTGAACTTCAGCACGTACAGGCCCAGGCCGAGCGGCAGCAGCAACTGCGGGTTGACCTGGTCGGCCCGGGCCAACACCACTGTGGTGAGGGTGTAGCTGAACACCGTGACGCCCACGCCTGCCGCCGCGCCGAGCGCGGCCGTCGCACCGCCGGTCACCCCGCCCACCACCGCGGCGACCGCGGCAAGCGCCGCCGACGCGGCCAACAGCACCGGCAGGTGCCGCAGCCGCCACCGCCGGTCGGTGTCCGGCTCGACCACCCCGGGCTCAGCCACGGGGGTACGCCGGGAACGCCGCGACCAGCTCGGACACCTCGGCACCGAGCCGGGTCAACTCGTCGGCCCCGCCCGGAGCACCGGGATCGGTGCGCACCGCACGGGCGATCAGCGTCGCCACCTGGCGCAGCTCCCCCTCGCGCATCCCCTGCGTGGTGACGCTCGGCGTGCCCACCCGGATGCCGGAGGCCACCATCGGCGGCTGCGGGTCGTACGGGATGGCGTTCTTGTTCAGGGTGATCGACGCGGCGTCGCAGCGGCGCTCGGCCTCGGTGCCGGTCACGCCCACCGCCCGCAGGTCGATCAGGGCGAGGTGGGTGTCGGTGCCACCGGACACCGGGCGCATCCCCTCGTCGGCCAGCCCGGCGGCGAGCGCCTGGGCGTTGCTGACCACCTGCCGGGCGTACGTCTGGAACTCCGGCTGGGCGGCCTCGCGCAGCGCGACCGCCTTGGCCGCGACCGCGTGCATCAGCGGGCCGCCCTGGGTGAACGGGAAGACCGCCTTGTCGATCCGCTGAGCCAGCGACTCCCGGCACAGGATCATGCCGCCGCGCGGCCCACGCAGCACCTTGTGGGTGGTGGCGCAGACGACGTCGGCGTACGGCACCGGGGACGGGATCGCCCGCCCGGCGACCAGGCCGATGAAGTGCGCCGCGTCCACCATCAGGTACGCGCCGACCTCGTCGGCGATCTCCCGGAAGCGCGCGAAGTCGATCAGGCGCGGGTACGCGGTGGCCCCACAGATGATCAGCTTGGGTTGGTGCGTCCGCGCCAGGTCCCGTACCTCGTCGTAGTCGATCTGCTCGGTGTCCGGCCGGACCGGGTAGCCGACCGGGCGGAACCACTTGCCGGAGAAGTTCACCCGGCTGCCGTGGGTGAGGTGCCCGCCGTGCGGCAGGTCCATCGCCAGCACCGTGTCCCCCGGCTGCACCAGCGCGGCGTACGCGGCCAGGTTGGCGCTCGCCCCCGAGTGCGGCTGGAGGTTGGCGTGCTCGGCCCCGAAGAGCTCCTTGGCCCGGGCGATGCCGATCTCCTCGGCCCGGTCCACCTCGGCGCAGCCGCCGTAGTAGCGCCGGCCCGGGTAACCCTCGGCGTACTTGTTGGTCAGGGTCGAACCGAGCGCGGCCAGCACCGCCGGCGAGGTCAGGTTCTCGCTGGCGATGAGCTGCAGGCCGCCCCGCAACCGGTCCAGCTCACCGAGGACCACCCCGGCGATCTCCGGATCGGTGGCTCTGAGCTGCGCGAAATCCGGCCCCCAGAAGGTGCTCGTCTCGGTCTCCACAGCGAACGAGTCTAGGGGGCCGCACACTGGAACCCGTGAGATGCCTCGTCACCGGCGCTACCGGCTACATCGGCGGGCGGCTGACACCGCTGCTGCTCGCCGACGGGCACACCGTGCGCTGCCTCGCCCGCAAGGCGGTGCGGCTGCGTGACGTGCCCTGGGCCTCGACGGCCGAGATCGTCGAAGGAGACCTGAGCCGACCGGACACGCTGCCCGCCGCGTTCGCCGACGTGGACGTCGCGTACTTCCTGGTGCACTCGCTGGGCCGGTCCGACTTCGAGGCGGCCGACCGGACGGCGGCGACCAACTTCGCGGCGGCGGCCCGCGCGGCCGGTGTCCGTCGGATCGTCTACCTGGGCGGCCCGGAGCCGGCGTCCGACGCGGAGGTGCCGTCTCCGCACCTGCGGTCCCGCGCCGAGGTGGGCCGGATCCTGCTGGCCAGCGGGGTGCCCACGGCGGTGCTCCGCGCCGCGGTGATCATCGGGTCCGGGTCGGCGTCGTTCGAGATGCTGCGCTACCTGACCGAACGACTGCCCGCCATGATCACTCCGCGCTGGGTCCGCAACCGGATCCAGCCGATCGCGGTCCGCGACGTGCTGCGTTACCTGGCCGGCTGCGCCGACCTGCCGGCGGAGGTCAACCGGGGCTTCGACATCGGCGGGCCGGACGTGCTGACGTTCCGCGAGATGATGCAGCGGTACGCGCGGGTGGCCGGGCTGCGCCGCCGAGTCATCGTGCCGGTCCGCCCGCTCACCCCGTCGCTCTCCTCGCACTGGGTCGGTCTGATCACACCGGTGCCGAACAAGATCGCCCGCCCGCTGGTGGAGAGCCTGATCCACGAGGCGGTGGCCCACGAACACGACATCGCCCGCTACGTGCCGGACCCGCCCGGCGGGCTGACCGGCTTCGACGAGGCGGTGGCGCTGGCGCTGGCCAAGGTGCGCGACGCCCAGGTGGAGACCCGCTGGTCCACCGCCAGCGGCCCGGACGCGCCCGCCGAGCCGCTGCCCACCGACCCGGACTGGTCCGGCGGCAGCGTCTACACCGACGTCCGGGAGCGGGCGGTGGACGCGTCACCCGCAGCGCTCTGGCGGGTCGTCGAGGGCGTCGGCGGCGAGCACGGTTGGTACTCGTTCCCCCTGGCCTGGTCGATCCGGGGCTGGCTGGACCGGCTGGTCGGCGGGGTCGGGCTGCGGCGGGGTCGACGCGACCCGCACCGTCTCCAGGTCGGTGAGGCGCTGGACTTCTGGCGGGTCGAGGAGATCATCCCGGGCGAGTTGCTGCGGCTGCGCGCCGAGATGCGGCTGCCCGGCCGGGCCTGGCTGGAGATGCGGGTACTACCGGCCGGCGGCGGCCGCAGCCGCTACCAGCAGCGCGCGGTCTTCCTGCCGCGCGGCCTGGCTGGGCACGCCTACTGGGGGTCGGTGGCGCCGTTCCACGCGGCGGTCTTCGGCGGAATGGTCCGCAACATAGCCCGCAACGCCGAACAAACCCCCTGACCACCCGGGTCAGTTGCCGGCTTGGGGTTGGGTTCGGAAGGCGGTGCGTTCGCTCGGCGGGACGAAGTCGCGGACCGGTTGGTCGCGCAGGGCGAAGGCGAGCACAGCGCCCACCGCGTTCACCATCTCGGCCTGCACCGCCTGACCGACCGCGTCCCGGGGGTCGTCCGGGTTCGCCGCCATCGAGGCGACCGCGAGTTGCGGCGTGAACGCCACCACCGTCTCCGTCTCGTACCGTTCCGAGCTGCCGGTCTTGCCCGCCACCGGACGGCCGAGCTTCGCCCGCAGGCCGGGTGCGGTGGCCCCGTCGCAGCGCCCGTACATCGACTGGTCCCCGACCGGGCAGCGGGCAGCGTCGGTGGCCGCCCGCGCCACGTCGGCGTCGAGCACCTGTCGACAGTCCGGCTTGGCGGCGTCGACCGGCCTTCCGCCCGAGTCGGTGATCGAGACCACCGGCAGCGGAGCGCACCAGGTCCCCTCGGCCGCCACCGTGGCGTACGCGGTGGCCAGGTCCAACGGGGTGGTCGCGGCCACGCCCAGGGTGAACGGCCCCCAGTCCTTCGCGCCGTAGCGGGCCAACTTCGCGTCCGACTCGGCCCGCAGCACGATGCCGAGCCGCTCGGCCATCTCCACCACCCGGTCGGCGCCGACCTTCTCGGTGAGCCAGGCGAAGTACGTGTTCACCGAGCGGCCGAACGCGCTCCACATGGTGCGGGGGCCGTCCATCGACGACGGGCTGGCGTTCGCCGGGCACCACCGCCCGTCGCAACTCGCCTCCCCGGTCACCGGGAAGCGGGTGAGCAACTGGGTCGGCGCCACGAAGTCGGTCGACAGCGGCAGGCCGGACTCCAGCGCGGCCAGCAGGGTGAAGAGTTTGAACGTCGAGCCGCCCTGGTACCCCTCGATCGCGCCGCCGCCAGCGACCAACTGGTTGACGGTGTTCGGGCGGTTCTTCTGCCCGACCGGGTTGTCCGCCACGCTGTACGTGCGGTTCACCGACATCGCCAGCACCCGCCCGGTGCCCGGTTGCACCACGGCGGTGGGCACCGCCTGGGCCCCGGTCGTCGGATAGATCTTCAACACCTGCTCGGTGGTGGTCCGCTGCACGCCCGGGTCCAGTGACGACACGATGGAGAAGCCGCCCCGGCGCAGCGCGCGCTGCCGCTCGTCGGCGGTCGCCCCGAACGCCGACTGGCTGCTCCACCAGCGGGTGAACCAGTCGCAGAAGAAGCCCCAGTCGTTGTGCGCGTCGGGCACGCCCGTGCAGTCGTTCGGGGTTTCGCTGGGCCGCAGTTGCAGCGGTTCGGCGGCCGCCGCAGCGGCCGCGTCCGCCGGCACCTGCCCCGACTCCACCAGCCGTTCCAACACGTACGACCGCCGGGCCACCGCGCTGTCGGCGTCGCCGTTGATCGGATCGTCGCTGTCCGGCGAACGCACCAGGCCGGCGAGCAGTGCCGCCTGGGCCAGGGTCAACTCGGCCGGGGACCGGGAGAAGTACCGCTTGCTGGCCGCCGCGATGCCGTACGCCCCGGCACCGAAGTAGGCGATGTTGAGGTAGCGGGTCAGGATCTCGTCCTTGTCGAGCTCCCGCTCCAACGCGAGCGCGTACCGCATCTCCTGAAGCTTGCGGACGGTGGTGAGTTCGGTGGCCGCGTCCCGTTGCGTCTCGGTCAGCCGGGGGTCGTTGCTGAGCACGTTGCGGACGTACTGCATGGTCAGCGTGGACGCGCCCTGCCGGGTCCGGCCGTCGCGCTTGTTGACTGTGAACGCGCGCACCACGCCCCGCAGGTCGACCCCGCTGTGCTGGTAGAACCGGACGTCCTCGGCGGCCACGATCGCTTGGCGCATCACCGGAGCCACCTCGTGCAGCGGCACGTCCACCCGGTCCTCCTGGTAGAAGGAGGTGATCAGGGTGGTGCCGTCGTTGGCGTAGAGGTTGGAGCGCTGGGCGGTGGGCGGCGTGCGGAGTGTGTTCGGCAGCTCCGAGTACGGCGTCGACAGGGCGCTGAAGCCGATTCCGAAGACCAGGGCCGCGGGCAGTGCGGCGGCGGCCAGCACCAACCCGGCCAGCACTCCGGCGATCACCACGGTCAGCAGTTTGTCGAGTTGGGCCCGGATCATCAGCTCTCCCCGCAGGAGCCGTTCACGCTAGGACCCGTTCAGAATGACCCGGAACACCCCTTTAGCCCCGGGTTTTCCCCAAACCCGGAGGAAACTCGCACCACGCTCAGGGCAGCAGCGCGCCGGCCAGCGGGTGGACCGTCTCCTCGATCTCGTCGGCGACCCGGCTGAAGCACTGGTCGCCACGACCCCACGGGTCGTCCAGATCATCGGTGGTCAGCGCCGAATCGCCCAGCCGCGCATCGTGAGCCGCCGCCACCAGGGCCACGCCCCGGGCGTACACGGCCTCCGGGGTGGCGTCGCCCGGCGGCAGCGCGGCGGCGTCCACCGCGGCCAGCAGCCGGCCGAACTCGCCAAGCACGAACGTGCGGGCCGCCGCGTCCGGACGAAGCGCCACCACATACTCCTGCTGGTCGGCGGTGGCGGTCAGGACCAGGTCGGCGGCATCGATGTGGTCCGAGCGCAGCTTGCGCGCGGCGAACCCCTCCACGTCGCCACCCCGCCCGGTGACCTGCCGTGCCGCCGGCGGGTTCATCTCCTCGCCCGCGTGCCAACCACCCGTGCCGGCGCTGTGGCTGTGCACCAACTCCTCGGCCTGAGCCGGGTCTTGCGCACGCCGGGTCAGCCGCTCCCGCACCGCCAGAGCGAGCAGCCGCTCCGCCATCGGCGAACGGCAGATGTTGCCCATGCAGACGTGCAGAACCGTGAACGGGGGCACTCAGACCGCCCGACCGTCGACGAGATCCGGGACCACGTCGCGCAGCTTCTCCAGTGGGATCGCCCCGGCCCGCAACAACTGCGGCACCTCACCGGTCAGATCCACGATCGTGCTGGGCACCGGGTCCGGGCACGGCCCGGCCTCCAGGTAGGCCCGCACCGAGTAGCTGAGCTGGTCACGCGCCTCCTCGGCGGTGACCGCGGCCGGCTGGCCGGTCTTGTTGGCCGACGACACCGCCATCGGGCCGGTCTCGCGCAGCACCTCCAACGCCACCGGGTGCAGCGGCATCCGCACCGCCACCGTGCCGGTCTTGTCGCCCAGGTCCCACTGCAGGCTCGGCGAGTGCTCGACCACGATCGTCAGCGCACCCGGCCAGAACGCCTCCACCAGGTCCCGTGCGGCCGTGGGCAGCGAGAAGACCAACCCGTCCAGGGTGTGCCGCGAGCCGATCAGCACCGGCGGCGGCATCTGCCGACCCCGGCCCTTGGCATCGAGCAGCGCCTTCACCGCGTACGGGGTGAACGCGTCGGCGCCGATCCCATACACGGTGTCCGTCGGGAGAACGACCAGCTCGCCGTTCTTGACCGCCTCGATCGCCGCAGCGATGCCGCGGTCCCGATCGGCGGGCGACCGGCAGTCGTAGAGCATCACGAGGAGTCAGTCTGCCACGCCGCCCCGATCGGGGCGTGCTGGCCGTCCGCCCGTCGGGACGCGGTCGCGTAGCGAGGACGCCCGGTGAGGTCCGGATGCTCCGCGACAGCGGTGAAGCCGCCGTCCTCGGCGAGCAGTGCGGGCACCGCCGCGCCGTGGGTGTCGTCGTGCTCGACGCCGAACACGCCCCCGGGGCGCAGCAGCACCGCCGCCCGCGCGACGACCGGCCGGATCACCCCCAGACCGTCCGCGCCGCCGAAGACCGCCTCCGCCGGGTCGTGCTCAGCCACCTCCGGCGGGACCACCACGTCGTCCGGGACGTACGGCGGGTTGCAGAGCAGCACGTCCACCCGACCCACCAGCTCCGCCAGCAGGTCCGGCGCGGTCACGTCGGCCTCGACCACCTCGATCGGCCGGTCCCCCGCCGCCGCCCGCTCAGCCGCGTTGCGCCGCAGCCAGGCCAGCGCCGCCGGGGACCGCTCCACCGCGATCACCCGCGCCCCCGGCAGCTCCTGAGCCACCGCCAGCGCGATCGCGCCCGAGCCGCTGCACAGGTCCACCACCACCGGGTCGGGCCGGCCCTGGGCCTGCTCGACGCCCCAGCCGGCCAACAGCTCGGTCTCCGGTCGGGGCACGAAGACGCCCGGGCCGACCGACAGCTCCAGGTGCCGGAACCCGGCCCGACCGGTCAGGTGCTGCAACGGCTCACGCGCGACGCGGCGGCGCGTCAACTCGTCGAGGCGCGCCAACTCGTCGTCGCCGAGGTCGTCGGCGAGAGCCAACCGACCCCGGGGAACCCCCAGCACGTACGCCGTCAGCACCTCGGCCTCCACCCGGGCGGAGCCGACCCCGGCGGCGGTGAGCGCGCGGGCCGCTCGGGCCACCGCGGCGGAAGGCCGGAGGGGGCCTGTCCCTTCGGGGGGGTGTTGCGGCAAAGTACTCACGACATAATCATGAAGCGTCGCGGGCGACGTGACGAACAGGTGCGCGCAGGCGCGCACGACAGGAGGTTGGCGGGTGGGCTGGCTCGACCGGGTCGATGACCAGGTTGACGCCCTGACGCACGCCCGTGCGTTGCAGGAGGCCAGCCGTTCCGCGGAGGCGTACGTCCTGCTGGAGCGTGTGATCCGCACCACCACCGACCCGATGGCACGGGCGGACGCGATGGTGCAGCGCCTCTCCGCGCTGATCAATCTCGGTCGGACCGCGGAGCTCACCCGGGCCATCGAGGAGGCGTCGGCGGCGGTCCGCGACCTCGCCGAGCCCTACCTGCACGGTCACCTCAACGCGCTGGCCGCGCTCGCCGCGCACCACCAGGGCGCACTGGACCGCTGCGTCATGCACCTCGTCCGAGCCGCCCGGGCGCTGGGCGCCGTCGCCGACCCGGACCGGGACACCGCCTGGGGCTGGCACGACCTGGCCATGGCCTACAGCTACCTCAGCTTCCACGGGTACGCCCTGGGCGCCATCGAGCGGGCCCGGCAGCTCGGGCTGACCGCCGGGATCCCGGAGGAGACGTTCGCCGCGCCGGGCATCCGGCTGCGCAACGCCGTGGCCCTGGACCACAACGGCGACAGCGACGGTTGTCTGCGGGTGCTCAGGGACGTGGCCGCCGACCTGACCCGCTTCGTCCGGGCCGGGCGGGCCGGCCAACTGCGCCCGAGCAGCCTCGCGGCGTACGGCTACGCGGCGGCCCGGCAGGCCGCGCTCGGCGACCAGGTGGCGACCGAGGGCCCCGAGCCGGCCCGGTTGATCAGCCACGGAGGGGACAGCGCCCGAGCCCGCGACCTGCGTCAGCTCGGGCAGGTGTGCCTCGCCGTCGCCGACGGTCGGCCGATCGAGGCGGTCGCCCGACTGGACACCGTCCAGGTGTCCAACGAGACGCTCGGGGCGGCCGAGCCGGCCCGGCTGCGCAGCATCGCGTTGACCCGCGCCGGGGACCACCTGGCGGCGCACCGGGCCGACCGGCTGGCGTTCCGGCTCGCCGCGCAGCGCAACGACCGGCTACGCGACGTCTACATCGACGGCATCGCCGCCCGCATCGACCACGAGGAGATGCGCCGTGAGGCGGCACGCTTCGAGGGCGAGGCGTTGACCGACCCGCTCACCGGGCTGCCCAACCGCCGCCGGCTGGAGCGGTACATCACCGCCGTGGTCACCCGTGGCGAACGGGTGGTGATCGGCGTCTGCGACCTGGACGGCTTCAAGGCGGTCAACACCCGGCACGGGCACCACTCCGGCGACCTGGTGCTCCAGCGCATCGCCGGCGTGATCAACCGGGTGATGCGCCGGGGCGACTTCGTGGCCCGCTACGGCGGTGACGAGTTCGTGGTGGTGCTGCCGGACACCGGCATGACCGAGGCAGCCGAGGTGGCCCGCCGGATCGAGGCGGCGGTCCGCCTGGAGGACTGGGAATCGCTGGTCCCGGGCACCCCGGTCGGGGTCAGCATCGGCTTCGCCGAGGTCTCCGGTGGCGGCGGGCTGCGCGACGCGCTCAGCGTCGCGTTCGAGCAGGCCGACCGCGAGATGCTCCGCGCCAAGACCCGCCCCCGCGCAAGCTGATCCCCGCGCCGCTCCCCCGCGCTGCCCCCCGCGCGCTGGCGTCGATCAAGGAGTTGTGGTGCCTCACGAAAGCCGTAGGGCGTGACAATCCGCCCACCACAACTCCAAGATCGACGAGGTGTGGCGCCGGGTCGGGGTCGGGGCGGGGTTAGCGGCGGGTCAGCTCGGTGTCGCCGGCTAGCCGGGCGGCCCGGTCGGCCTCGGTGAGGGCGTCCAGCACCCCGTCCAGCTCGCCGCCGAGCGCCAGGTCCAGGTTGTATGCGGTATAGCCGATCCGGTGATCGGTGATCCGGTTCTGCGGGAAGTTGTAGGTGCGGATCCGCTCCGAGCGGTCCACGGTGCGCACCTGGGCCTTGCGCGCGTCCGAGGCGGCGGCGTCGGCCTGCTCCTGGGCGGCGGCGAGCAGTCGGGCCCGCATGATCCGCATGGCCTGCTCCCGGTTCTGCAACTGGGACTTCTCGTTCTGGCAGGAGACGACGATGCCGGTCGGCAGGTGGGTGATCCGCACCGCCGAGTCGGTGGTGTTCACCGACTGGCCACCCGGCCCGGACGAGCGGAACACGTCGATGCGCAGGTCGTTCTGGTCGATCGTTACGTCGACGTCCTCGGCCTCCGGCAGCACCAGCACCCCGGCGGCGCTGGTGTGGATCCGGCCCTGCGACTCGGTCACCGGGACGCGCTGCACCCGGTGCACGCCGCCCTCCCACTTGAGCCGCGACCAGACGCCGTTGCCGCCCTCCGGCACACCCTTGGTCTTGATCGCCAGGGAGACGTCCTTGACCCCGCCGAGGTCGGAATCCTGTGCGTCGATCACCTCGGTGACCCAACCGTGCCGCTCGGCGTACCGGGTGTACATCCGCAGCAGGTCACCGGCGAACAGCGCCGACTCCTCGCCACCCTCACCGGCCTTGATCTCGACGATCACGTCTTTGGCGTCGTGCGGGTCGCGCGGAATGAGCAGCTCGGCGAGGCGCTCCTCCAGCACCGGCATGGACCCGGCGATGGCGTCCGCCTCACCCGCGAAGGACGGGTCCTCGGCGGCCAATTCGCGAGCCGCGGCCAGATCGGCGCGGGCCTGCTCCAACTCGTCGGCGGCCTTGTGCAGCGGCACCAGCTCGGCGTACCGGCGGCCGACCCTGCGCGCGGTGCTCTGGTCGGCGTGGATGGCCGGATCAGCCAACCGCTTCTCCAGCTCCGCGTACTCGTCGAGAAGGCCGGCCAGACGCTCGCTGCTCATGCTGCGGATGCTCCTTCGACGGTGCGCGACGACCAGGCCGGGGCCGGGAGGCCAGCGGCCGGACGGAAACAGAGGAAAATGCGGACGGCGCCCGCGTCCGGCGAAAAACCGGACGCGGGCGCCGAACGACTAGCTACTTGGCCTTCTTGGCCTGAACCTTGGCGTACTTCTGCTGGAACTTCGCGACCCGGCCGGCGGTGTCGAGAACGCGCTGCTTACCGGTGTAGAACGGGTGGCAGGCGCTGCAGGTCTCGGCGTGGATCGCCCCGCCCTTGGCGGTGCTGCGGGTCGTGAACGTGTTGCCACAGGAGCAGCTGACCTCGGTGGTCACGTACTCCGGGTGGATGTTTGCCTTCATCGCCTCGGTCCTCTCGTTGGTGGTCGCCGGGTCGCCGTCATCGCTCGTCGCGCCGTACGCGACGGGCTCGGGCGTGAACCGGAACCGGTGGCCGATTGACCAGTGTGCCATGGGCCTGAGCCGACCCGGTAATCGGGCCGCACACCTCGTCCGGCATCGTCAACACGTGCCTACCCGTCCGCATTCCCGCCGCCCGGCCGGGCATTCGCGCGCCCGGCGGACCGCCGCCAGGTACCCCGTCCGGGGTACGCCCGTCGAGCCGGAGGGGCGTCGATGACCCGCCTGATCGCCACCCGGGGACTGCCCGCCTCGGGCAAGACGACGTTCGCCCGCACACTCCAGCCGTCCGTCTCGCGGGTCAACCGGGACGACCTGCGCCGGATGCTGCACGGCGAGCGGCTGTTCACCCAGTGGGCCGAGGCGCAGGTGACCGCCGTACAGCAGGCTCAGGTCGAGGCGCTGCTACGGGCCCGCGCGGACGTCTGCGTGGACGACACCAACCTGCGCTCGCGAACCCTGCGGGGCTGGGCCGACCTGGCCGCGCGGCACGGCGCGGACTTCGAGGTGCACGACTTCACCGACGTGCCGCTGGCCGAGTGCCTGCGCCGTGACGCCGCCCGCCCGGCCGCCGAGCAGGTGGGCGCGGACGCGATCCGCCGGCTGCACGAGCGGTTCCTCCAGGGGCGGACGCTGCCGTTGCCGGTGCCGCCGGCACGCACCGGACGCCCCGCCGTGGTGCACCCGCCGTCGACCGAACCACCGGAGATCGTTCTGGTGGACATCGACGGCACCGTCGCGCTGGCCGTGTCCCGCAGCCCGTACGACATGACCCGGGTGGGCGAGGACCAACCGAACGTGGCGGTAATCGCGGCGGTCCGGGCGATGCACGCCGCCGGGTACGGGGTGGTCTTCTGCTCGGGGCGGGATGCCTCCGCCCGAGCGGCCACCGAGGCGTGGCTGGCCCGGCACGTACGAGTCCCCTACCTGGGTCTGCACCTGCGGGCCGTCGGCGACTCCCGGAAGGACTCGATGGTCAAGCGGGAGATCTACGACCGGGAGATCCGGGACCGTTACCGGGTGGCCGGTGTCTTCGACGACCGCGTCCAGGTGGTCCAGATGTGGCGAGCCCTCGGCCTCACCGTCTTCCAGGTGGCCGACGGCGACTTCTGAGGTGCCCGTCGGCCACTGGGCATGGCGAAGGGGCACGGCCGCGATGGCCGTGCCCCTTCGTCGCTACCGGGATGGTTACTCCCCCGGCGTCGACTTCGCGATCTGCATCAGGAACTCGATGTTCGTGCGGGACTGCTTGAGCCGGTCCAGCAGGAGATCCATCGCCGCCTGCGAGTCCAACGAGTGCAGCACCTTGCGGAGCTTGTGGATGATGGCCAGCTCTTCGGGTGCGAGCAGGACCTCTTCCTTACGCGTACCGGACGGGTTGATGTCGATGGCCGGGAAGGTCCGCTTGTCGGCGATCTTCCGGTCCAGTTTCAACTCGGCGTTACCGGTGCCCTTGAACTCCTCGAAGATGACCGTGTCCGCCATGGACCCGGTCTCCACCAGCGCCGTGGCGATGATGGTCAGCGACCCGCCGTTCTCGATGTTGCGGGCCGCGCCGAGGAAGCGCTTCGGCGGGTAGAGCGCGGTGGAGTCGATACCACCCGACATGATCCGGCCGCTGGCCGGCGCCGCCAGGTTGTACGACCGACCGAGCCGGGTCACCGAGTCGAGCAGCACGACGACGTCGTGTCCAAGCTCGACGAGGCGCTTGGCCCGCTCGATGGCCAGCTCGGCCACCGTGGTGTGGTCCTGCGGCGGACGGTCGAACGTGGCCGCGATGACCTCGCCCTTGATCGACCGCTGCATGTCGGTGACCTCTTCAGGCCGCTCGTCCACCAGCACCACCATCAGGTGACACTCCGGGTTGTTGCGGGTGATCGCGTTCGCGATCGCCTGCAGCACCATCGTCTTACCCGCCTTGGGCGGAGACTGGATGAGTGCCCGCTGGCCCTTGCCGATCGGCATGACCAGGTCGATGACCCGGGTGGTCAGGATGTGCGGCTCGGTCTCCAACCGCAGGCGCTCCTGCGGGTAGAGCGGAGTGAGCTTGTAGAACTCCGGACGACGCCGCGCCTCCTCCGGCTCCATCCCGTTGATCGTGTCCAGCCGCATCAGCGGGTTGTACTTGTCGCGCCGCTGGTCACCGCTGTTGCCGCCGTCGCGGGCCGCCCGCACCGCACCGGTGATCGCGTCACCGCGGCGCAGACCGTACTTCTTGATCTGGGACATCGAGACGTACACGTCGTTCGGGCCGGCGAGGTAACCGGTCGTCCGCACGAAGGCGTAGTTGTCGAGCACGTCGATGATGCCGGCCACCGGGACGAGCACGTCGTCCTCGCTGACCTGCGGCTCGCGCCCGCCGGTGTCGGCACCGGTCTCGGTGCGCTCGCCGCGCCCACGGCGACGGTCCCGGAAACGGCTGCGCCGGCCGCGCCGGCCGCCACCCTCACCGTCGTCGTCGTCGCTGTCCCGCTCGACACGCTGGCCACGGTCGTTGCGGTCACCGCGGTCGGTGCGGTCGGTGCGCTCGGCCCGCTCACCCCGGTCGGAGCGCTCGCTCCGGTCGTTGCGCTCGCTCCGGTCGGCACGCTCGCCCCGCTCGGCACGGTCGCCCCGCTCGGCACGGTCGCCCCGCTCGGCACGCTCGCTCCGGTCGTTGCGCTCGCCACGGTCGGTCCGCTCGCCACGGTCGGTCCGCTCGGTCCGCTCGCCCCGCTCGGTCCGGTCGGCACGCTCGCCCCGCTCGGCACGCTCCGGACGCTCGGTCCGGTCGGCACGCTCGGTCCGGTCGGCACGCTCCGGACGCTCGGCCCGGTCGGTTCGGTCGGCACGCTCGGCGCGCTCCGGACGCTCGGCCCGGTCGCGGCGGTTCTCGCCACGGTCGGCCCGCTCGCCGGCTTCCGCCTCGTCGGTACGGGTCTCGGTCGCACGCGCCTCGGTCGCACGCGCCTCGGTCGCACGCGCCTCGGCGGGGCGCGTCTCGGTGGCACGGGCCTCGGCCGTTGCGGTCCGGCTCCGCCGGGTGCGGCTACGACCCTCGGTCTCGGCGGCCGGCTCGGCCGGCGCCTGCTCGGCGCCGCGCCCTTCGGCTGCCGGCCGGTCTGCGGTCTCCCGCACCTCGGCGCGCACCCCCTCACGGGTCGGGGCGGCCGCGGCCGCGACCTCGGCCCGTGGTCGAGGGGTGCCGGCGGCGTTGCCGCCCTGCCGCTCGGAAATCGCGGCGATCAGCTCGCCCTTGCGCATGCGAGCCGTGCCGGAGATGCCGAGCGACGCAGCCAGGCTTTGCAGCTCTGGCAGCAGCATCGCCGACAGACCGGTGCCGCTACGCCGACGACGGGCGGGAGCGGCGGCGGTGGCATCGCCAGCGACGTTGGAAACATCCGACGTCACGTCGGTGGTGTCGCTCAATGGATTCCTTCCCTCGATAAGGCCGGGACTGCCCGGAGTCGGAGCTCAGGTGGCCGGGCGGCCTCGGTGCACCCGCCTCGCAAGGACGCGTCGCGGGAGTCTGTGACACAGCAGCCGGTCGGTATCCCGACTCACCAACGTCGGTGAGCAGGTCTCGCCGTCTGCGGCGACCTGTGGAAACTGCGGTGCGGCGTAGGCCTTTGGCAGGGGTAGACGGGCTGACCGCCGAGAGCTTCGGGGGTGCGCCGCCCCGCAGGAGATCGCGTGCTTCGCGGCTGTGCTAGGTCTAGAGCGTAATCAACTCTTCCGACCTGCGGCAACAGGGTCCCGCTCGGCGTGTCCAAGTCTACCCCGTGCGACCCGCGCGCCGCTGACGTCTATCGGTAACTGCCAGATCTCCCAGTCTGTTCCCACCGGGAAGCCCGCTGGAGGCCCGCTGAGCGCCAGGACAGTCGGGCCCGCCCCACTGACCACAGCTGCCACACCAGCCGCTCGTAACGCGCTGACCAGGGCAGACGTGCCTGGCATCCCGGCTGCGCGGTAATCCTGATGGAGCCGGTCGACGGTGGCCGGCAGCAGCAGGGTCGGGTCCGCGGTGAGCGCGTGCACCAGCAGTGCCGCCCGCCCCGCGGTCAACGCGGCGTCGCGATGCGGCACGGTGGCCGGCAGAGCCGCCCGCGCGGTGGCGGTCAGTCCGCGTTCCGACGGAACGAAAACGGTGGGCCGCACCGCGTCGGCGACCGGCAGGGACACCGCCCGGGCACCGCCCGGCTCGGACCACGCCACGGTGAAACCGCCGAGCAGGCACGGCGCCACGTTGTCGGGGTGGCCCTCGATCTCGGCGGCCAACCGGAGCGCGCCGGCGTCGTCGAGGCGATGCTCCCCGTCGACGACGAGGGCACGCGCCAGCAGCACTCCGGCGACGATCGCGGCGGACGACGAGCCCAGCCCACGCGCCTGCGGGATCCGGTTGACGCACTCCACGCTCAGCCCTTCGGGGTGGGCCCCGAGCACGTCGAACGCGGCGCGCATGGCCCGCACCACCAGGTGCCGGTCGTCGTCGGGCAGCTCACCGGCGCCCTGCCCGGTCACTGTCACCCGGACACCGCCCGACGCGACCTCGGCGGCCACGTCGTCGTAGAGCCCGAGGGCGAGACCCAGCGCGTCGAAGCCCGGGCCCAGGTTGGCGCTGGTCGCGGGAACCCGGACACGGACCGGCCCGGCGGTGAAGTTCGTCGGCACGCGCTCATGCTAGGGGTCGGCACCGACGAACCGGCCCCGTGCCCGCTGCCTGGGACCGCCGAGTTCAGCCGGCCGGGTCCGGTACCGGTTCGGCGGCCGGATCGGTGAGCGACAGCCGGCGGGTGGCGATCCGCCAACCGACCGCGTACACGAGGGTGATCAGACCGCAGCCGGCCAGCACCACCCGTTCGTCGACCACGTCCACCACCAGGGCCACCGCCAGTTGGCTCACCGAGATCGCCAGCGTCGCCAGCATCATGTCGGTGGCGAAGACGCGGCCGCGCAACCGGTCCGGGACCTCGCCCTGCAGGGCGAAGTTCGACATCACCCAGTTGCTGCCACCCGCGAAGTGCGCCACGAACACCAGCAGCAGCACCAGCGGAAACCATCGCACCACCGAGGTGCCCAGGTAGGACAGGCCGTAGAGCGACATGGACAACGCGAGGCCGGGCAGCAGCCAGGCCCGGTTGGTCAGCACCCGGCGCATCAGGATCGGACCCACCAACGCTCCCGCTCCGCGTACCGCGAAGAGCAGGCCGGCGCCGAGCGGGCCGACACCGTACACACCGGCCAGCAGCGGGAACACGGTCAGCACGCCGTTGCCCAGGCCCACCGCGGACTTCACCGTGACCAGCGCGAGCACCCGGGGGCGGTGACCGATGTAGCCGAGCGCCTCGCGGACCGCCGACCAGGTCCGCTGGGTCGGTTGGTCGGCGTCCCGAGGTGCCTGCAACGGCCGGCGGATCCGGGTGGCGAGGCCCGCGGCCACCGCCAGGCCAGCCGCCGCCACCCAGAAGCAGACGTACGGGCCGGCAGCGGTGCTGAGCACGCCGCCGAGGGAGGCACCGACCACGGTCATGGTGCCCCAGGCCGAGCCGGCGACGGCGTTGCCAGCGGCCAGCTCGTGCGGCTCCAGCACGTTGGGCAGCGCGGCCTGGGCGGCCGGCGAGTAGAACGCCTTGGCGACCGCCACCACGCCGATCGCGACAAGCGCCAGCCACGCCGTTCCGGCGTTGCGCACACCGAGCAACAGCAGCACGCCCGCCAGCGCGGCCACGTTCGCGCCGATCATGATCTTCCGGCGGTCGAAGCGGTCGGCGATCGTGCCTGTGTACGGCAGCAGCAACGCCACGATGCCGGTGTCCACCGCCAACACCAGCGCGCCCCAGACGCCGCTGCCGGTCAGGTGCGGCAGCAGCACCAACAGCGGCACCATGACGAACCAGTCGGCACCGAAAACCACCAACTCGGCGAGGAACAGGTTGCGGAAGCTCCGATTGCCGGTCAAGACCGAGAGGGTGGACGCCACGGAGCGCGACCCTACCTGGTCGGTGTCGGAGCCACACCCGCTCCCAGCAGCGCGGAAACCGTGACGAAGGTGTAACCACGGGACCGTAAGCCGTTGATCATGTCGGTCAGGCCCCGCAGTGCGACCAGCCGCCGGTGCGCCCCCACATCGTGGCCGAGCACGATCGTTCCCGGTCGGACCCCCGCCACGATGCGCCGGGCGTGCCCGGCCGGATCGCCGGGGAACTCGCGCTCCACCATCTGCAACGACCAGAGCACCAGCCGGTAGTCCAGCCGGGCCGCCGCGTGCAGCACCGCCCCGCCCAGGTGGCCGTACGGCGGGCGGAGGAGCACCGGCGGCGTCCCGGTCAGATCGGCGATCGCGTCGTGGCTGCGGCGCAGGTCGTCGTACGCTTCGGCGGCGTCCAGTTCGGCCAGGTCCCGATGCTCCCAGCTGTGGTTGCCCACCTCGTGCCCGGCGAGCCGGTCACGGACGACGTCGGCGTGCCGGTGGACCTGCGCCCCGACCATGAAGAAGGTGGCCGGAACCCGGTGTTGGGCCAGGGTGTCGAGCACCATCGGAGTCCACTGTGGTGCTGGGCCGTCGTCGAAGGTGAGGGCCACCAGGCGTTGGTTGGTCCTCCCCGACCAGACGACCTCCAGGGCGCCGGAGCCGACATCCTGCTGGCCGTTACCGAGGGTGGCACTGGCGGGGCCACCGGCGATCGGCATCCGGCGATGGGTGATCCACCACGCCTCGGACGTCCCGGCGCCGACGGCCACACCGCCCACCACCAACAGGCCACGGCGCAGCAGGTCGCGTCGCCCCCACCCGCGCGCGCCCTCAGCCATCCGCCCGCCCCGCTTCACCCACACCCCATCCATCCACGAGGAGTATGCAAGAAGTTACACAATGTGTGGGGGCGGTCGAGTCGGAGTGTTTCGGTCGGATGGAGCCGGAACGCCCCCGGCGAAAATCCGCCGGGGGCGTTCCGAACCGGGCTTCGACCTACTCGGTCGGCTCAGCCGGAGGCAGTGGCGAGGTACGGCTACGGGGCAGCCGCAGCACCTCGAACTGATCCGTGCCCTCCACCAACGCGGCCGACGGCGCCTGTCGCCCGGCCGGCTCCCCACCCTCGGCAGCGGCCGGGGCGGGTGCGCCGCTCGGCACCGCGACCTGGTTCGGGGCGGGCGCCTCGTCCGTCTCCGTCGTGGTCACCGCCGACCCGCCGGAGCCACGCCGTGCGCGCCGACCCCGCAGCGACTCCTTGGTGTGCTCCACCATCGAGTACAGCGTCGGCACCAGGATCAGCGTGAGCAGCGTCGAGCTGAGCAGACCACCGATCACCACGACCGCCAGCGGCTGAGAGATGAAGCCGCCCTCACCGGTCAAGCCGAACGCCATCGGCAGCAGCGCGAAGATGGTCGCCACCGCCGTCATCAGGATGGGGCGCAGCCGGCGACGGCCACCTTCGACCACCGCCTCCCGAACCCCCATGCCCTGCGCCCGGTACTGGTTGATCAGGTCGAGCAACACGATCGCGTTTGTCACCACGATGCCGACAAGCATCAGCACGCCGATCAGCGCCGGCACACCGAGCGGCGTCCCGGTGACCAACAGCAGGCCGATGGCACCTGTCGACGCGAACGGGATGGAGATCAGCAGGATCAGCGCCTGGGTGAGGCTGCGGAACGTGGCCACCATGATCAGGAAGACGATCGCGATAGCGGCCAGCACCGCCAGGCCCAGGTCCGCGAAGGCGTCCGACTGATCCGCGCTGACACCGCCGATGGTGAAACTCGCGCCCGGCACGTCGATGCCGTCCAGCCGCTTCTGCAACTCCTTGCTTGTCGCGCCCAGGTTCGAGCCGGTCGCCGCGCCGGTCACCGAGACGCTGCGCTCACCGTCGATCCGGGTGACCTGCTGCGGACCCTCACCCTGCGTGACGTCCGCGATGTCGTCCAGCTTGACCGGACCCACCGGCAGCGCCCGCAGCGCCTCCACTGTCGTCGGCGGCTGCGTGCCCAACCGCAGCACCACGTTCTGCTGCTGGCCGTCGAGCGCGACCTGACCCAGCGGCGCTCCCCGGAACGCCTGCGACACGAGCTGCCCCACTGCGGCCTCGGTGAGCCCGGCCCGCCCGGCGGCGACCCGGTCGACCGTCACGTCGACCCGCGGCACCCGCGCGGCCAGGCTGGTGGTGACGTCCTCCACGTCCGGGACGCCGGCCATCGCGGCCCGCGCCTCCTCGGCGGCCCGGGTCAGCACCTCCGGGTCACTGGCCTGGACGATCACCTCCAGCTGGCTGGTCGACGCCTCCTGCCCGCCGCCGAAGCTGATCTCGCCCACACCGGCGCCGAGCTTGTCGAACTCCTTGCGCAGCACCTCACGCATCTGCTTCGCGTCGGTGTCACCGTCGAGTGCCAACGACCAGCTGGCGACGTTGTTGCCGCCGCCGCCCGCCCACGGGTTGTCCCCACCGCCCGCGGTCACCTGGTACGTCTCGACGCCCTCGGTGCGGGACAGCACCGACTCGACCTGCTTGGCCGCGGCGTCGGTGGCCGCCAGACCACTGCCGGCCGGCAGTTCCTGGCTCATGTTGAGCGTGTCCTGGCCGGAGTCGTCCAGGAAGTTGGTCTCCAACTTCTGCGCCAGCCCGAAGGTGCCGAAGAGCACCAGCAGGCCGACCCCGACGGTGATCCAGCGGGTCGACCGCTTGCGGGTGGCGAACCCGATCACCGGCAGGTACGCCCGCTGCAACGGGCTGTGCAGCTCCTTCTCCTCCGCGGCGCGGCGGACCGCCTCGTCGTCCGCGGTGCCGCCGCGCGGCTTGAGGAACCAGTACGCGAGGACCGGGATGACTGTCAGCGACACCAGCAGCGAGGCGAGCAGGGCCACCGTCACGGTGATCGCGAACGGCGCGAAGAGCTGGCCCACGAACCCACCGACCAGCGCGATCGGCGCGAACACCGCCACCGTGGTGAGGGTGGACGCGGTCACCGCACCGGCCACCTCCCGGACACCGGTGATGATGGCGTGCCGCTTCTCCTCGCCGTACTCCAGGTGTCGTTTGATGTTTTCCAACACCACGATCGAGTCGTCCACCACCCGACCGACCGCGATGGTCAACGCGCCGAGGGTGAGCAGGTTGAGCGAGTAGTCACCGATCCACAGGGCGATCAGCGCCACCAGCACGGAGAGCGGGATGGAGACCGCGGTGACCACCGTCGAGCGCACCGACAACAGGAAGACCAGGATGACGATGACCGCCATCACCAGGCCCAGCAGGCCCTCCGTGGTCAGCGACTCGATCGACTTCTCGACGAACGGCGCCTGGTCGAAGACGACTGTCAGGTCCGCGCCGGAGGCGCCCTTCAGGTCGTCCAGCCGGTCGCGGATCTCGTGCGAAATCTGCACGGCGTTGCCGTCCGGCGCGGCGGTGACCGCGATGCCGAGGCTGTCCTTGCCGTTGGTCCGGGTGATCGCCGTGGCCGGAGCAAGCTGCTGCTCGACCGTCGACACGTCACCGAGACGGACGGGCGCCGGGCCCGGGACGACCACGATGCCGCGCAGGTCCTCCAGGGTGGCGATCGGCGTACCGACCTGCACCGGGAGGGCCAGCGTGCCGTCGGTCACCGCGCCGGCCGGAACCGCCACGCCGTTGGTCTTCAGCGCCGCGCCGATCGCCGTCGGCTGGATCTTCGCGGCGGCCAGCTTCGCCGGGTCCGGGGTGACCACCACGACGTCGTCGCGGGTGCCGGTCACCTCGACCGTGCGTACCCCCTCGATGCCCTCCAGCTCCGGCACCACCGTCGCGCGCAGCTTCTCGGCGAGCGCCCGCTCGTCCGCCGCGCCGGCCGCGGCCAACACCACCGCCGGAAGGTCGTCGGTGCTACCCGCGATGACCTGCGGGTCGACGCTCTCCGGCAGCTGGGAGTCGATCCGGCTCAGCGCGGTCTGCATCTTGTTGACCACGTCGTCGAGGTCGGTGCCGAACTCGTACGTCACCTGCACGGTCGCCGCGCCCTCACGGGACGTGGAGGTGACCTTGTCCAGCCCGGGGATGCCCTGGAGGGCATTCTCGATCGGCTCGGTCACCTGCGACTCGACGATCTCGGGGCCGGCGCCGGGATAGGGGGCCACGATGAACGCGGCCGGGAACTCGAGCGACGGCAGCAGTTGCTGCTTCAGCGACGGAACGGCGAACGCTCCGAACACCGTGGTCACCACCGCGATGAGGGCAATCAGCCCTCGGTTGGCGAGGCTGAATCTGGCGAGCAGCGACATCGGCCTGGCTCACTCCTGAACGAGAATGCGGGCGGGGATACCCGAAAGTGTGCCGGACTCGCCTACCCCGACCCCCGCCACCCCCAGGCCGTCCGCCGTCCGCCCACCTGCCGTCGATCACCACCAGGAGGGTGGCGCGCGCTCAGGCCAGGTCGAGGGCGCGGGCCGCAGCCAGCGGATCGTTCGCGATGGTCAACGGCGCCGGCGCGGTGGAAATCGCCCATTCCGGGTCCTTCAGCCCGTGGCCGGTCACCGTGCAGACCACCGTGGAGCCGGGCGGCACCGCGCCCGCCGCGGCCTGCTGCAACAGGCCGGCCACGCTGGCCGCGCTGCCCAACTCGACGAAGACCCCCACCTCGCGGGCGAGCAGACGGTACGCGGAAAGGATCTCCCGGTCGGTCACCGACGCGATCTGACCACCGGAGGCGTCCCGGGCGTCCAGGGCCTTGGTCCAGCTCGCCGGGTTGCCGATCCGGATCGCCGTGGCGATCGTCGACGGCTCCGGCACCACCTTGCCGGTCACGATGGGGGCCGCCCCGGCGGCCTGGAAGCCGTACATCTTCGGCGTCCGGGTGGTGGCGCCGGCGGCCATCTCCTCCGAATATCCCATCCAGTACGCGGAGATGTTGCCGGCGTTGCCGACCGGCAGGCAGTGGATGTCGGGCGCGTCACCGAGCGCCTCGACGATCTCGAAGGCCGCGGTCTTCTGGCCGTGCAGCCGGTCGATGTTCACCGAGTTGACCAACGCGACCGGGTAGTCCTGGGCGAGCTTGGCGGCCGTCGCGAGGCAGTCGTCGAAGTTGCCACTCACCTGGAGCAGCTTCGCGCCGTGCACAAGCGCCTGGGCCAGCTTGCCCAACGCGATCTTGCCCTGCGGCACCAACACCGCACAGGTCAACCCGGCCCGAGCCGCGTACGCCGCGGCGGAGGCGCTGGTGTTGCCGGTGGACGCGCAGATGATGGCCTTGTTGCCGGCCTCGACCGCCTTGGACACCGCGAGGGTCATCCCCCGGTCCTTGAAGGAGCCGGTCGGGTTGGCGCCCTCCACCTTGAGGTGCACGTCGCAACCCAGCCGGGCGGACAGCACCGGCGCCGGCAACAGCGGGGTGTTCCCCTCGTGCAGGGTGACGACAGGCGTGGCCGCGGTGACCGGCAGCCGATCCCGGTACGCCTCGATCAGACCCCGCCACATGTCGCTCTCCTCGCCTCTACCGCCGCGCCCAGCCGAACATCAGGGCCACCTTGGACCAACCGCCGGAGCGGTCGATGGCACACCCCCCACTTACCCACCTGGCGGGACGCGCGAGCCGTCCCGTCGATGATGCAACGACTCAGGCGTCGCCCTCGACCCGCAGCACACTCGTCACCGACCGGACAATGTCCAGACCGCGCAACTCGCCGACGGTAGCGGCGAGCGCGGCGTCCGGCGCCACATGCGTGACGATGACCAGCTCGGCGTCACCGTCGCGGCCCGCCGGCCCACCGGCCGAGCCCTGCCGCACGGTCGCGATCGACACGTCGTGCCGGGCGAACACGCTCGCCACCGAGGCCAGCACACCCGGCCGGTCGGCCACGTCGAGGCTCACGTGGTAGCGGGTCAACGCCTCACCCATCGGCCGGACCGCCAGGGCCGCGTACGCGCTCTCGCTGGCCGCGCGCACCCCGGCGAGCCGGTTGCGGGACACCGCGACCACGTCACCGAGCACCGCGCTGGCGGTGGGCGCGCCGCCGGCGCCCCGACCGTAGAACATCAGCTGACCGGCGGCGTCCGCCTCCACGAAGACCGCGTTGAACGCGTCCCCGACGCTGGCCAGCGGGTGGCTGCGCGGGATCATCGCCGGGTGCACCCGGACACTTACCGTCTCCCGGCCGGTGGGGTCGACACCTCGGGCCGCGATGCAGAGCAGTTTGATCGTGCAGCCCATCGCCTGGGCGCTGGCCATGTCCGCGGCGGTCACCTCGGTGATGCCTTCGCGGTGCACGTCGGCGGCGCCGACCCGGGTGTGGAACGCCAACGAGGCGAGGATCGCCGCCTTCGCCGCCGCATCGAAGCCCTCCACGTCGGCGGTCGGGTCGGCCTCCGCGTACCCCAGGGCGGTGGCCTCTTCGAGGGCCTCGGCGAAGCCCGCGCCGGTCGCGTCCATCGCGGAGAGGATGAAGTTGGTGGTGCCGTTGACGATGCCGGTGACCCGGTTGATCCGATCGCCGTGCAGCGACTCCCGCAGCGGCCGCAGCAGCGGGATGGCCCCGGCCACGGACGCCTCGTAGTAGAGGTCGCCGCCGCCGTCGGCCGCCGCCTCGTGCAGGGCCACGCCGTCCTCGGCGAGCAGCGCCTTGTTGGCGGTGACCACGCTCTTGCCGGCGCGCAGCGCCTCGACCAGCCAGCTCCGGGCCGGCTCGATGCCACCGACCACCTCGATCACCACGTCCACGTCGTCGCGCTTGATCAGGCCGAGCGCGTCGTTGGTGAACAGGGCCTCGTCGACCGGCAGGTCACCCCGGTCACGGCCGAGCCGACGGACGGCGATGCCGGCGATCTCCAGCGGGGCGCCGATCCGAGCGGCCAGGTCGGCCGACTGCTCGTGCAGCAGCCGGACCACCTCCTGGCCGACGGTGCCACAGCCGAGCAGCGCCAAGCGCACAGGTGACGTCATCCAACATCCAATGCGAGCAGGTCCTCTTCGGTTTCCCGCCGGACGATCAGGCGCGCCTGGCCGTCGCGCACCGCGACCACCGGTGGCCGGGGCACATGGTTGTAGTTGCTGGCCATGCTTCGGCAGTACGCACCGGTGCCGGGCACCGCGACAAGATCTCCGGGCTGCACGTCGGCGGGCAGGAATTCATCCTTCACCACGATGTCCCCGGACTCACAGTGCTTTCCCACCACGCGGGCGAGCAACGGCTGGGCGGTGGAGGCCCGCGAGGCCAGCGTCGCCGAGTAGGACGCGTCGTAGAGGGCGGTGCGGATGTTGTCGCTCATCCCGCCGTCGACGCTGACGTACGTCCGGAGGCCGTCGAGGTCCTTGACCGTGCCCACCTCGTACAGGGTGAACACGGCCGGCCCGACGATGGCCCGGCCCGGCTCGATCGACAGGTGCGGCACAGCCAGGTTCTCCGCGGCGCACTCGGAATCGACGATCTTGCGAAGCCGCTTGGCCAGATCCTCCGGTGTCGCCGGGTCGTCCTGGGTGGTGTACGCGATGCCGAAGCCGCCACCCAGGTCCAGTTCGGGAAGCTCCACCCCGCGCGCGTCGCGGATCTGCGCCTGCAGGGCGAGCACCCGCCGGGCCGAGACCTCGAAGCCACTGGCGTCGAAGATCTGCGAGCCGATGTGCGAGTGCAGACCGCGCAGCTCCAGCACACCCTCATCGAGGATCTTGAACGCGGCGTTCGCGGCGGCGCCACCGGCCAGCGAGAAGCCGAACTTCTGGTCCTCGTGGGCGGTGGCGATGAACTCGTGGGTGTGCGCCTCGACGCCCACCGTGACCCGGACCAGCACCCGGGGCCGGACCCCACGCTCACGGGCCAGCGCGGTGAGCCGGTCGATCTCGGTGAACGAGTCGACGATGATCCGGCCCACCCCGGCGTCCAGCGCCCGGCCCAGCTCGGCGACCGACTTGTTGTTGCCGTGGAAGCCCATCCGCTCCGGCGGCATTCCGGCCGAGAGGGCGGTGGCCAGCTCGCCACCTGTGCAGACGTCCAGGTGCAGCCCCTCCTCGGCGATCATCCGGACCACCGCCCGGCAGAGGAACGCCTTGCCCGCGTAGAAGACGTCCTCGGTGGGGAAGGCCGCCCGGAAGTCGCGGCAGCGCGACCGTAGGTCGGCCTCGTCCAGGACGTACACCGGGGTGCCGAACTCGGCCGCGATGTCGCGGACGCTCAGGCCCGCGACCGCGACCGCGCCGTCGGCGCCGCGCGTCACCGACCGCGGCCACAGCGCCGGCACGAGGGCGTTGACGTCGGCCGGGGTACGCAGCCAGGCCGGCCCCTGGTTGTTGATGTCCGCGTGCAGCGCACCGGCCTCATGAGCCCTCATGTCACATCCTCTCGGGAGCGGAGACGCCGAGCAGGTACAGGCCGTTGGCGATCACCGTGCGGGTGGCGTTGTTGAGCCAGAGCCGAGCGCGGTGCAGGTCGGTAATCTCCTCGTCACCCAGCGGCAGCACCCGACAGTTGTCGTAGAACCGGTGGTAGGAGGCGGCGACGCTCTCCTCCAGGTAGCGGGCCACCCGGTGCGGCTCCCGCAGCTCGGCGGCCGTCGCCACCACCGCGGGGAACTGGGCGAGCGCCTTGAGCAGCTCGTTCTCCTTCTCATGATCGAGCAGCTCGGGGCGGAACGCCTCGGCGTCGCCCGGGACCAGCCCCACCTCGGCGGCGTTGCGGGCCACACCCGCCGTACGGGCGGCGACGTACTGCACGTAGTAGACCGGGTTGTCGCGAGTCGCCCGGGTCCACAGCTCGATGTCGATGTCGATCGGGGAGTCGCTGGAGTAGCGGGCCAACGCGTACCGGGAGGCGTCGACGCCGATCGCCTCGACCAGGTCCTCCAGGGTGATCACGGTGCCGGCCCGCTTGCTCATCCGCATCGGGGCACCGTCGCGCAGCAGGTTGACAAGCTGCCCGATGAGGATCTCCAGGTTGCGCTCCGGGTCGTCGCCGAAGCAGGCGGACATCGCCTTCATCCGGCCGATGTAGCCGTGGTGGTCGGCGCCCAGCATGATCACGACCCGCTCGAAGCCGCGCTCACGCTTGTCCAGGTAGTAGGCGCAGTCCGCGGCGAAGTACGTCCACTCGCCGTTGGACTTGCGCAGCACCCGGTCCTTGTCGTCGCCGAAGTCGGTGGTGCGCAGCCAGGTGGCGCCCTCGGACTCGTAGAGGTGCCCCTGCTCACGCAGCCGGTTCAACGCCAGGTCGAGCTCACCCCGGTCGTGCAGGTCCTTCTCGTTGAAGTAGGTGTCGAACTCCACCCCGAAGTCGCGCAACGAGGTGCGGATCTCGTCGAACATCAAGGCGACGCCCTCGACCCGGAAGACCTCCTGGGCGGCGTCGTCGTCGAGCGAGCGCACCTCCGGCCGACGGGCCTGCACCTCGGCGGCGATCTCGGCGATGTACGCCCCGCCGTAGCCGTCCTCCGGTGCCGGCTCACCCTTCGAGGCCGCGAGCAGCGAGCGGGCGAACCTGTCGATCTGCGAACCGGCGTCGTTGAAGTAGTACTCCGTGCCGACGTCGGCGCCGGTGGCCCGCAGCAGCCGACTCAACGCGTCACCCACGGCCGCCCAGCGGACCCCGCCGATGTGCACCGGCCCGGTCGGATTCGCCGAGACGAACTCCAGGTTGATCTTCTCGCCGGCGAGCCGGTCACTGCGGCCGTACTCCGCGCCGGCCTCGACGATCACCCGCGCGAGCTGACCGGCCGCGGCGGCGTCGAGCCGAATGTTCAGGAAGCCCGGCCCGGCGATTTCCACCGATTTGACACCCGGCGCCCGGCCCAGCTCGTCGGCCAGGGCCGTAGCCAGCTCCCGGGGCGGGACGCCCACCTTCTTGCTCAACTGCAGCGCGAGCGTCGAGGCGTAGTCGCCGTGCTCGGGGTTGCGCGGTCGCTCCACCACCGTGCTCGCCGGCAGCGCCGCGCGGTCGAGCCCCCGCTGCTCGAAGATGGCGTGGGCGGCGGCAAGGACGACCGAGGCTAGTTCTGCAGGAGTCACCCAACCATGTTATCGGGGGTAGACTCGGGCACTCGGCGGCTCCCCTGCGCGTCATCCGGCCCGCCACTCCCCTGCCCGACCGACTTGACGAGGCACGATGAGCATCAGCACCCCGGGTGGCCCTGAGCGCCGCCCGACCGTGGTCAGCACCGGCAAGAAGCCGGCCGCGGGCCGGCCGGCGCCCGGCGCCAAGGCCGGTTCCGGCAAGCCGACGGGCTCCCCCCGGGCCGGCGGCAAGGGCCCGCGCAAGCCGGTCACCCCGGTCAAGGTGAGCCAGGGCCGCGCCTGGGGGCCGATCGCGCTCTTCGTCGCGGTGGGCGTGCTCGCGGCCGGCATCATCGGGTACGGCGCCTGGGCGTCGTTCCAGGGCTCCAAGCCGTGGGACAAGCGGGCCAACGCCATCGACGGCATCGTCAACATCCGCAAGACCGACAAGGACAGCCTGAAGTACGAGTCGCACAAGTCGGGCCCGCTGACCTGGAAGTACTCGCCGCCGGTGGGCGGGGTGCACAACGCCGCCTGGCAGAACTGCATGGGCGACGTGTACGACGCCCCGATCGCCAACGAGCACGCGGTGCA
The DNA here is from genome assembly GCF_049841535.1 of Micromonospora sp. DT53. NCBI lineage: Bacteria > Bacillati > Actinomycetota > Actinomycetes > Micromonosporales > Micromonosporaceae > Micromonospora > Micromonospora sp. DT53. The sequence goes on along the minus strand of NZ_JBNCKM010000006.1, from coordinate 271,761 downwards.
CAGCCTGGAGCACGGCGCGGTGTGGATCACGTACCGCCCCGACCTGCCCAAGGACCAGGTCGACAAGCTCGCCGGCAAGGTGCGCGGTGTCGAGAAGACGCTGATGAGCCCGTACGAGGGCCTGGACAAGCCGATCTCGCTGCAGGCCTGGGGCTACCAGCTCAAGGTCGACAACGCCGACGACTCGCGGATCGACGAGTTCATCAAGGACCTGCGGGTGAACGCCTCCGTCGAGGGCCCCACGGCGCTCTGCAACACCGGCATCACCGCCACCGGCACCACGCCGCGTGAGCTTCAGCAGCAGCAACAACCGCCCACCCAGTAAGGACGGCAATGACCGCTCCGGCAACCACCGACAGCGAGTACGACGAGATCCCGGCCGCCCCGGACGAGGGCGGCCGGGCCCCGGCGTCGCGTTACGGCGTGCTGGCTCTCGCCATCATGCTGGTGGTGGGGCTCCTCCTCGGCTACGCGGGCGGTCTGCTCACCCCGCGGCTCACCCGCCCCGGTGACGCCTCGGTCGAGGCGGGCTTCGCCCGGGACATGACGACCCACCACGCGCAGGCGGTGGAGATGAGCCTGATCGCGTACCGGTCGGCGACCCTCCCCGAGGTACGCCAGATCGCCGTCGACATCGCCACCGGGCAGCAGGGCGAAATCGGCGCGATGCAGACCTGGCTGCGCGAATGGGGCCTCAGCCCGACCGGGTCGAAGCCGCCGATGTCGTGGATGTCCGACGGGGCCACCGTCAAGGACGGGCTGATGCCGGGCATGGCCACGCCGCAACAGATGACCGCCCTGCGCAACGCTCAGGGCATCGAGGTCGACAGGCAGTTCCTGACCCTGATGTACGACCACCACCTGGGCGGCATCCACATGATCGACGCGGCGCTGGGCGCGACCGACAACGCCGAGGTGGTGCGGGTGGCACAGACCATGAAGAACACCCAGCAGACCGAGTTGAACAACCTCCGGCAGCTCCAGGCGCAGGCCAAGGGCTGACCGACCGAACGGGCGCACCAGGCCCGCGTCCCCGCCGAGGTTGGCGGTGACGCGGGCCTGGTGCCATGTCGACACCAACGCACCCCACGGCCTTGTCTTGATCGACTCGGTTTTCAGGAAACCGCGCTGTCCGCGTGGCTGGGACACCCCGACTTCCAGAAACCCGAGTCGATCTAGGCGGGCCGGCCGCCCATCTGGGGCAATCACCCTACTTTGTACCCTATGGGTGTTTTGCGTGGCACAGGCGATTACGTTGCTTAGAGAGTTTTCTACCCACATATCGTGACCAGTTGCGATTCGTGCTCGTTGCCCAAGACGTGGGGGTTGCACTCAGAGACGCACGGCGTTCGGTCACCAGTTGGTGCCGACGCCACACCATCGGTGGTGACGGGGCGGTGGCAGCCGTCCGTCGCGGACAGCGGCAGGGCGAGCCGGGAATGCTCAGCCGCGAACAGGAACTCGAGTTGATCGACACGCTGCGGGGCGTCCACCCCGACGAGTTCGGCTTGGACGAGGAGCTGTGGACGCGGCAGAGCCTCACCACGCTCATCCAGCGGCGCTTCGACCTGCCGTTGGACGCTGGCGCGGTCGGGGCGTACCTGCGGGCCTGGGGGTTGGGTCCGCGGGAGCCGCGCGAGCGGGCCTGCGGTCTCTGCGTCAGCGCGGTCGAGCGTTGGGTCCGCAGCGAGTACCCGGCGATCACCCGGGCCGCCCAGGAGCACCTCGCGGAGGTCTACTGGATCGGCCGGGTCCGGCTGCGCGGCACGATGCCGGCGGCGGACGTCATCTCCGCTGTCTCGTCTCGCGGTCGGGTGCGCTTCATGATCACCACGCCGACGGTGGACCCGCCGCTGCCCCGCGACTTCGTGTTGCGGCTCAGCGGCGAGGAGCAGCGCACCGTCCACCTGATCGTGGACGGCTCCTGGCCGCGCAACGAGTGGCCGCGCCGGCTCCCTCGGCGAATCGTCCTGCACCCGCTGCCCAGCTGCGGGCGGGCGGTAGCCGCCTGAGCACCGGGTGGGCCGGTCCGACACGATCGGCTCACCCGATACCGATTCGGCGTACGCAGGGGAGGTTTGCTAGTCTTCTCCAGTCGCTGAGCCCCCGTAGCTCAGGGGATAGAGCACCGCCCTCCGGAGGCGGGGGCGCAGGTTCGAATCCTGCCGGGGGCACCACCGATCACCAGCACGACGAAGCCGCTGACCTGCCGAGACAGGCCAGCGGCTTTTGCACATCTGTACGACTGTGTATGGCCAAAAACGGACCTCTACGGGTGTCCGCACCAAATACGCGCCAAGTTTTTCTCCGCCCTACGTGTCGGTGACCGGGCAACCTTTGCCATAGAGGTCGGCGAGGCCGTATCCGCTGCCCTTCGCATCGTTGACGTGTGGGCTGCGGGCAGACGGCTGACGACCGATGACAACGTCGCCTATGTACCTTCACTGTGCCACTACCTGCGCTGTGCCGCACCGCGGGTAGGTCAGCGCGAGGTCCGGCCGGTCCGTTCCCAGAGCACTCGCCGGAGGAGATCTTCCGACAGCTTGAGGCCGACGAGACAGGCTTCCGTGAGCACCACTGGTTCATGCGGTGGAGCGAGGACGGGGGTCGAAGAACCAGGCGCCCCTTACCCGGCCGGGGCGATGCGAGGAGCGCCCTCACGACGTGCGCCGCCCGGCTCCCTCAGGTTGAGCATTACCCGGCCCCGCGCCAGACATCCCCGTCACCGCGTCCCGTCGGTTACGGCCGACCGGCAACATGAGGGTGGCGGCGCTGGCCGGTGTGAGCATCGACTACTACATACGTCTGGAACGCGGCAAGGAAACCCGTCCGAGCCCCTCCGTGGTCGAGGCGCTGGCCGACGCGCTCCGCCTCAACCAGGAGGAGAGCGGCTTCCTGCACGAGCTGGCGGCGCGGGCGGCGCGGCGTGCGCCCGAGCCCCGTCCCCTGCCGTCACGGCGGGTCCGTCCGACCGTCACGCAGCTTCTGGAGACGCTCCGGCCCAACCCGGCGTACGTCGTGAGCCGCACCAACGACCTGCTGGCGGCCAATCCCGGCGGGCTGCGGCTGCTCTACGGCCTCGCTGACTGGCCGGAGCGGCAGCGGAACACCGTCCGGTACACCTTCCTGCACCCAGCTGCCCGCGAGCTGTGGGCGGACTGGGAACAGAAGGCCAAGGGGTGCGTCGCCCAGTTGCGGGCGATCGCTGGCACCGATCCGGATGCCCCGGATCTCGCCGCACTTGTAGGTGAGCTAATCGTCAAGAGCCCCGACTTCAATCGGCTCTGGGAGCGGTACGAGGTGCACACGATCGGCGACGGCGAGAAGACGCTCCGACACCCGGAGGTCGGCACCATGACGCTCTCGCACGAAGGGCTGTCCCTCAACCGCGCACAAGGCCAGCGCCTCGTCATCTACATGGCGCCGCCCGGCAGCCCGGACCACGACAAGATGACGCTCCTCGACCTCGCCGCCTCCGGCCCGTCCGTCGGTTCCCGCGAGACGGCGCCCGGTCTCACCCTCTCGGAGACAGGGCTACTAGCTTAAGTAGGAACGTCTCCGACGTAGTCGTTCCCATGTTCCACGGCTCCTGCCGGGGGCAATGCGCCGGTTCGGCTCATCCTGACACGCGTTGGACGCCAAGTGTCGGTTTCCGAAGTCGACTGCACTGATTTCCGAAGTCCTGCGCACCGGCATTGCGAAGGGCGGTCCGGGATTGGGAGCCGCCCTGTTCGGTTCTGGGGGTCAGCATCGTTGGACGCCGCTCAGGTACCTGTGTTGCTACCTCCCACGACATCGGTGCCAGCCTGTCCGCTTCGACATGCGGTAGGGATCGTCCTTACCAGGGGATGACGCCTTCGTCGTCGAAGAACGCGGCGGACGGGCCGTCGTCGGGCAGCGTGGCGAGCCGGATCGCTGTGGCCGCGCCCTGCTCGGGGGTGCGCGAGCCGTGGAAGCCGGTGAAGGCGGTCGCGACCAGGCCCGGGCAGGGTGGCGTTGATCAGGATGTTCGTATCAGCGAACCGCCGGGCATTACGGTGGCCGAGCTGCTGCCGAGTGAGCAGGCGCGGTTCGTCCTCGACGACATGACCTACTGGCTGTTGGTCGGCTACGGCGACGACCCGGGTCGAGCCAAGCTGTCGATCGAACAGGGGAGCCGCGCGGCGGCCAGCGAGCGCAGGTGATCAAGAATGTCGCCATGCTGTTTCTCGTGTTGCTCCTCGCCGCACTCGCCGGGGCTGTCACCGCGACGGTCCTCACCGTCCGTGGCATCAAATCGGCGTTCCGGAGAGGCGAGCGCGACCGGCGGGGTTGGCTGCGGACGGTGGCGCTCCTCGCCGGGGCCGGCACCGTCGCCATGTACGCGTGGGGGCTGCTCCACCTCGGCTACGCGGTGATGCGGGCAGAGGACGGCGGCGCCGGTTCCTTCCCGATCGAACCCTGTCGGGAGGCCGGGCCGCAGCGGGCGAGCCAGGTCAACGGGTACGAGGTCAGCTACCTGCCGATCCGCTTCGAGTGCCGCCTCAGCGGCGGCGGCACCTATGTCACCTCATCCGTGCCCGGGTACGTCAACCCGACCACGACAGTCCTCGGGCTGCTCACCGCCACCTGCGGGGTCCTCGCAGCCAGGACGGCACAGCGCGAGCCGTCGCCGCCGGTCGCGTAGACGTTCGACCGGCGGCGACGGCTCTCGCTCAACTGCCGACGTACGCCGCCAGGTGCTCGCCGGTGAGGGTGGAGCGGGAGGCGACGAGGTCGGCGGGTGTGCCCTCGAAGACGATCCGGCCACCGTCGTGGCCGGCGCCGGGGCCGAGATCGATGATCCAGTCGGCGTGCGCCATGACCGCCTGGTGGTGCTCGATGACGATCACCGATTTGCCGGCGTCGACCAGGCGGTCGAGCAGGCCGAGCAGTTGTTCGACGTCGGCCAGGTGCAGACCGGTGGTCGGCTCGTCGAGGACGTAGACCCCGCCCTTCTCGGCCATGTGGGTGGCCAGCTTGAGTCGTTGCCGCTCCCCGCCGGAGAGGGTGGTGAGCGGCTGCCCCAGGCTCAGGTAGCCGAGCCCGACGTCGGCGAGCCGATTGAGGATGGCGTGCGCTGCCGGCGTACGCGCCTCGCCGGCGCCGAAGAACTTCTCGGCCTCCGTCACCGACATCGCCAGCACCTCGCTGATGTCGCGACCGCCGAAGCGGTATTCCAGCACCGACGCCTGGAACCGCTTGCCCTCGCAGTCCTCGCAGGGGGCGGCGACCCCGGCCATCATCCCGAGGTCGGTGTAGATGACGCCGGCGCCGTTGCAGCTCGGGCAGGCGCCCTCGGAGTTGGCGCTGAACAGCGCCGGCTTCACACCGTTGGCCTTCGCGAACGCCTTGCGGATCGGGTCGAGCAACCCGGTGTACGTGGCCGGGTTGCTGCGCCGTGAACCGCGGATCGCGCCCTGGTCGATCGACACCACGCCCGCGCCGGCCGGGATCGACCCGTGCACCAGCGAACTCTTGCCGGAGCCGGCGACGCCGGTCACGACGACGAGCACCCCGAGGGGTACGTCGACGTTCACGTCCTGGAGGTTGTTGGCGGTGGCGCCCCGGATCTCCAGCTTGCCGGCGGGTTTCCGCACCGTCTCCTTGAGGGCCGCCCGGTCGTCGAGGTGGCGGCCGGTGATGGTGCCACTGCCCCGCAGGCCCGCCACGGTGCCCTCGTAGCAGACGGTCCCACCGTCCGTGCCGGCACCGGGCCCGAGGTCGACGACATGGTCGGCGATGGCGATGGCTTCCGGCTTGTGCTCCACGACCAGCACGGTGTTGCCCTTGTCGCGCAGTTGGAGCAGCAGCTCGTTCATCCGTTGGATGTCGTGCGGGTGCAGCCCGATGGTCGGCTCGTCGAAAACGTAGGTGACGTCGGTGAGCGAGGAGCCGAGGTGGCGGATCATCTTGGTGCGCTGCGCCTCGCCGCCGGAGAGGGTGCCCGACGGCCGGTCGAGCGAGAGATAGCCCAACCCGATCTTCTCGAACGAGTCGAGGAGGTGTTGCAGGCCCGCCAGCAGCGGGGTCACCGAGGGCTCCTCGATTTCCCGTACCCAGGCGGCGAGGTCGCTGATCTGCATCGCGCAGGCGTCGGCGATGTTCTTACCCTTGATCTTCGACGACCTGGCCTCCTTGCTGAGCCGGGTGCCGGCACACTCGGGGCAGGTCGTGAACGTCACCGCACGCTCCACGAAAGCGCGGATGTGCGGCTGCAACGCGTCGATGTCCTTGGCGAGGAAGGACTTCTGGATCGATGGGATCAGGCCCGCGTACGTCAGGTTGATCCCGTCGATTTTGATCTTGGTCGGCTCCCGGTGGAGCAGGTCGTGCAGTTCCCGCTTGCCGAACTTCGCGATCGGCTTGTCCGGATCGAAGTAGCCGCAGCCACGGAAGATCCGGCCGTACCAGCCCTCCATGCTGTAACCCGGGATGGTGATCGCGCCCTCGTTGAGCGAGAGGTTGTCGTCGTAGAGCGCCGACAGGTCGATGTCGGTCACCGCGCCCATGCCCTCGCACCGCGGGCACATGCCGCCGAGCCGGTTGAAGGTCGCCTTCTCGGTCTTCGTCTTGCCGGCACCGCGATCCACGGTGATCGCACCTGTCGCCTTCACCGAGGGGACGTTGAAGGAGTACGCGTTGGGCGAGCCGATGTGGGGCTGCCCGAGGCGGCTGAACAGGATGCGCAGCATCGCGTTGGCGTCGGTGGCAGTGCCGACCGTCGAGCGGGAGTTGGCGCCCATCCGCTCCTGGTCCACGATGATCGCCGTGGTCAGGCCGTCCAGTAGGTCGACCTCGGGCCGCGCCAGCGTCGGCATGAAGCCCTGCAGGAAGGCGCTGTAGGTTTCGTTGATCATCCGCTGGGACTCGGCCGCGATGGTGCCGAACACCAGCGAACTCTTGCCGGAGCCGGAGACACCTGTGAAGACGGTCAGCCGCCGCTTCGGGATCTCGACGTCGACGTCCTTGAGGTTGTTCACGCGCGCGCCCTGCACGCGGATCAGGTCGTGACTGTCGGCGACGTGCGGCTTGCTGGCCGTGCTCATCGTGTCTCCCTGTGTCGGGCGCGGACGGTTCAGCGCACTTCCTGGATGCGGACCATATTGCCCGCCGGGTCGCGGAAGGCGCAGTCGCGCACGCCGTACGGCTGCTCGGTCGGCTCCTGGACCACCTCGGCGTCGCTGGCCTCCAGCTTGGCGAAGGTGGCGTCGAGGTCGGTGGTGGCCAGGTTGACGCCGAAGTAGCTGCCCTTGGCCATCAGCTCGAGGATGGTCTGCCGCTCGTCGTCGGTGATGCCGGGGTTGGCGGTTGGTGGGTGCAGGACGATGGCGGTGCTGGGCTGGCCGACCGGCCCGACCGTGATCCACCGCATCCCCTCGTAGCCGACATCGAGGCGGACCTCGAAACCGAGGATGTCACGGTAGAAGACCAGGGAGGCCTCCGGATCGGTGTGCGGAAGGAAGCTTGAGTGAATGGTGATGTCCATGCTGGTCACGCTAGTTGCGGCTCGGTGACCCGCGCTTCTCGATTCCTGACCGGTCTGGTCACCTGCTTCGCCACGCACGACGGCATGCCCGCCGTCGCCTGCGCCGCCTGCCGCCGGTAGACGCTGGGCGGCACCCCCACCAATTCGGTGAAGCGGGTGCTGAAGGTGCCCAACGACGAACAACCCACCGCGAAACAGATGTCGGTGACGCTCAGGTCGCCACGGCGCAGCAGGGCCATCGCCCGCTCGATCCGTCGGGTCATCAGGTAGCTGTAGGGAGATTCGCCATAGGCCAGCCGGAACTCGCGGCTGAGGTGCCCGGCCGACATGTGCGCGCCACGGGCCAGCGCCTCGACGTCCAGCGGCTGCGCGTACTCCCGGTCGATCCGGTCGCGGACCCGGCGCAGCCGCGCCAGGTCGCCCAGTCGCTGCGTCGCGTCGGGTTTGCTGCTCACCTGGGAAATCGTGCCACAACCCACCGACAATCGGCCGGTCGCGGACGCGAGCGGGGCCGACGAGTCGGTCAGCCGGCCTCGCGGCGGGCGCGGGCCCGCCGCTTGCCCTCGTGCATGGCCTGCACCCGGGCCACCGGGATGGTCCGGCCCTCGGCGACCAGATCGGTGGGAAGCGGTTGTGGGGCCGGCATCAGCGCGGCCCAGGGGTCGCCGTCGGCGAGCAGCGACGGCGCGGTCCGGATGGTGAAGTCGGCGGGGGTCACCTCGGTCAGATCGGCCCAGTCGACCGGGAACGAGACAGGCATCCCGGGGCGCAGCCGGGGGCTGTACACGGCAGCGACGGTCGCCCCGCCCGCCCGGGTGGCGTCCACGAAGACCCGGCCACCCCGGTCCTCCTTGATGTACGCCGTGGTGGCCACCGCCGGGTCGAGTCGCTCGGCGCGGACGGCGAGCGCCCGGGTGGCGGCGGCCAACTCCTCGGCCGTGGCCTCGTCGGTCACCGGCACGAAGACGTGCACGCCCTTGGCGCCGCTGGTCTTTACCGCACCGGCCAGGCCGGCGTCGGCGAGCGCCTGGCGGACCAGCAGAGCCGCGGCGACCGCCGCGCGGAACCCGTCGCCGTCCGGCGGGTCCAGGTCCAGGATCAGGTGGGTCGGGCGGTGCAGGTCCGCGACGGTGGCCAGCGTCGGGTGGTACTCCACAGCCCGCTGGTTGGCGAACCAGAGCAGGGTGCGGCGGTCGTCGCAGAGGGCGTACGAGATCTCCCGGTGCGACGCCTCGGCCCAGACCGGCGCCCGACGGACCCAGTCCGGGGTGTACCGGGGCAGATTCTTCTGCATGAACGGCGGCTGGCCGGGGCGGACCCTGATCACCGACAACGGCCGGCCCCGCAGGTGCGGGAGGATCCGGTCCCCGACCGCGTCGAGGTAGTCGACCAGGTCACGCTTCGTCGCGTCATCGCGGTCGGACAGCGGCTGGTCCAGGTTGGTCAGGGCCACGCCGTCCCGGGTCTCGTCAGCCTCACTCACCCGACCACCTTCGCGGCCCCGCCGCCGTCGGTCAACCTGCCCTGCCGATCGGCCCGGTGCCGGCGGTCAACCTGCCCTGCCGATCGGTCCGGGTGGGTCGGGTGCCGGGCAGCGTGGTCAGTGCCACCAGCAACGCGGCGGCCACCAGGACGGCGGCCACGGTGAACGCCACCCGGTAGCCACCGGCCAACGCGGCCGTCTCGGCCCAGCCGGCGGCCCGCAGCCCGTCGCTGCGGGCGGCGGCCAGGGTGGCCAGCGCGGCCAGGCCGACGGCGCCGCCAACCTGCTGGGTGGTGTTGGCCAGGCCGGAGGCGAGCCCGGCGTCGGTGTCGGTCGCGCCGGCCATGGCCACTGTGGTGACCGCCGGCAGGGTCAGGCCGCCGGCCATGCCGAAGACCAGCATCGCCGGGAGTACGTCGGCGAGGTAGGCGCCGTCGGTGGGCAGCCGGGCGATCAGCAGGAAGCCGACGGTTGCCAGGCCCAGCCCGACCAGCAGGACGGTCCGGGCGCCCCAGCGGGCGATCAGCCGACCGGCCAGGCCGAGCGAGACCACGGCGATCACCACCGGGGTGGGCAGGAAGGCCCAGCCGGTCGTGGCCGCGTCCAGCCCGAGCACCAGTTGCAGCTCCACGGCGAGCAGGAACTGGAAACCGAAGTACGCGGACACCATGAGGAACTGCACGGCGTTCGCCGCCACCAGACCTGGGACGCGCAGCACCCGGGACGGCACCAGCGGGGTCGCCGCCACCCGTTGGCGCAGCGCGAACCCGCCGAGCAGCAGCGCCGCGAGGGCCACCGCGCCGAGCGTCCGAGGGCTGGTCCAGCCGTGTTCGCCGGTTCCCACGATGCCCAACACGGCGGCCATCAGACCGGCGGTGGCGAGCAGCGCGCCGGGCACGTCCAGGCCGGCGCGCAGGCCGATCCCGCGCTCGGCCGGGAGTCGGCGGAGGGCCGCGACGAGGATGGCCGCTCCGATCGGCACGTTGACCAGGAAGATCGTCCGCCACCCGGCGGCCTGGGTGAGCACCCCTCCGGCGACCGTGCCGACCGAGGCGCCGGCCGCGCCGGTGAAGCTGAAGACGGCGATGGCGCGGGCCCGCTCGGCCGGTTGGGGATAGAGCCGGACGATCATGCCGAGGCTGACGGCCATGGCCAGCGCCCCGCCGACGCCCTGGCCGAACCGCGCTCCCACCAGCAGGGCCGGCCCGGTGGCGACCGCGCAGGCCAACGAGGCCAGGGTGAACAGCGCGACGCCGGCCAGGAAGACCCCGCGCCGGCCGAGTAGGTCGCCGAGGCGGCCGGCGAGCAGGAGCAGCCCGCCGAACGCGACCAGGTAGGCGTTTACCACCCAGGCCAGGCCGGGGGCCGTGAAGCCCAGGTCGCGTTGTACGGCGGGCAGCGCCACCGCTACGACGGTGCCATCCAAGATGATCATCAGGCTGCCGGCGCAGAGCACCAGCAGCGCCGGCCAGCGGGATGGGACGACACGCTCCATGGAACCCTCCTTGGTGCACGGTTTGTTACCGAGGTCATCGTCTGTGACCATGAACGGGAGCGGAAGGAGGCACTTTGATGTCCCAGAGGAACAGCGATGTGTCCGCGCTGGTCGAGGCCGAGCTGACCTGCGCGGCCGAGAACGTGCCGTTCACCCCGGGTCAGGCTCGGGCGTGCACCGTCCGCGAGGTGCTCGACCGGGTCGGCGGCAAGTGGAGCATCGGCATCCTGGTGGCCGCCTCGCACGGCCCGGTGCGCTTCACCGAGCTGGAGCGGCACGTCGAGGGCATCAGCCGCCGGATGCTCACGCTCACGTTGCGTAACCTGGAACGGGACGGCCTGCTGCACCGCACCGTCTATCCGACCGTCCCGCCCAAGGTCGAGTACAGGGCCACCCCGATGGCGCTGGAGCTCTACGAGTCACTTGTCGCGCTGACCAGCTGGGCCGAGCGGCACCGCCGGGCCATCGCCGAGGCGCGGACCAGGTACGACACCCAGCACACCGGGTAAAACCCGCAAGTGGTGTGGCGAACGCCACCGCTTCCGTCTGACCGATCGGTCAGGGTCTGACCGATCGGTCAGGCATGCTGGTCTGCGGGAGGTGGACCACGCATGGTCAGAGCGGCACCCGACACGCACGGCGAGATCCTCGCCGCGGCGGCGCGGCAGTTCACGGTCACCGGCTACCGGGGCACCTCCCTGCAGGACATCGCCCGGGAGGTCGGCTGCTCCAAGGCCACCGTGCTCTACCACTTCGCCAACAAGGAAGCCCTGCTCGCCGAGCTGATGGCCCCCGCGATCGAGGTGCTCCGCGGCCTCGACGACCAGCTCAACGGGCTGACCGGCACGGCCGCCCAGGAGGTCGCCGCAACTGGCTTCGTCGACCTCGCGGTCCGCTTCCGGCGGGAGATCGCCGTACTGCGCGGCGAGTTCCCGGAGCTGCTGTGCCAACCGGCCTTCGCGCACATCCAGCAGATCTCCGATCGGCTGCGGGACGCGCTGGCCGGGCACTCCGACCGGCCGGGCGCCCGGATCGCCGCGCTGGTGCTGCTCGCCGGCATCTCCGAGGCATGCGCCGAGTTCGCCGACATCCCCGACGACGAACTGCGCCCCGCCCTGCTCACCCTCGCCCGACGGACCGTCGAACCCGTCGACGCACCCCTGCCCCATCCACCCACGACCGAGGACAAGGACTCCTGATGGCCACCCTGCTCTACCGGCTCGGCCGGGGCGCGTTGCGCCGGCGACGGCTCGTCGTCGCGCTCTGGCTCGTCGTACTCGTCGTCGCCGGCCTGGCCGCGGCGACCCTGCGCGGCCCGACGGCGAGCAACTTCACGATGCCCGGCACCGAGAGCCAGCGCGCGCTCGATCTGCTCGCCGACCAGTTCCCCGCGGCCAGCGGCGCCACCGGCACCATCACGGTCAAGGCGCCCGCCGACGGCCAACTGGCCACCCCGCAGGGTCAGGCCGTGGTGCAGGAGCTCGTCCAGCAGGCGTCGACGCTGCCCGGCGTGGTTGGCGCGGTCAACCCGCTCCAGGTCGGCGCGGTCTCGCCCAACGGCCGGTACGCGCTGGTCCAGGTCCAGTTCGCCACCGGCGGGGACGACGTGACCGACGCGCAGCGCACCGCGTACGAGCAGGTTGGCGCAGCGGCCAAGGCACAGGGTTGGCAGGTCGCCCCCGGCGGTGAGGTGCTCGGCGGCGAGCCGGAGATCGGCTCCACCGAGGCGCTCGGCGTCCTGGTCGCCGCGATCGTTCTGATCATCACGTTCGGTTCCCTGGTCGCCGCCGGTATGACGATGCTCAACGCGCTGATCGGCGTGGGCGTCGGCATGGCCGGACTGTTCGCGCTGAGCGGCGTCGTCCAGCTGACCAGCACCGCGCCGATCCTGGCGTTGATGCTCGGTCTCGCGGTCGGCATCGACTACTCACTCTTCATCACCTCCCGGCACCGGCAGAACCTGCTCGACGGCCTGTCTCCGGAGGAGGCGGTCGGCCGCGCCGTGGGCACCGCCGGCTCGGCCGTGGTCTTCGCCGGCGCCACAGTGGTCATCGCCCTGGCCGGGCTCGCTGTGGTGAACATCCCGTTCCTCACCGTGATGGGTCTCGCCGCCGCCGGCACGGTCACCGTCGCCGTCCTCGTCGCCATCACCCTCCAGCCGGCGCTGCTCGGCTTCGCCGGTCGCCGGGTGCTCCCCCGCCGACTGCGCGCCGTTCCCGCCGACGGCACCGCCGCCGACGAGGACGACACCGACGTCACCGACCGGCCGGCCGCGACGACGACCGAAGACCGCAACGGGTTCGGCTTCCGCTGGGCGCGACTGATCACCCGGTTCCGCGTACCGGTCATCCTGGTCGGCCTGCTCGGCCTGGGGCTGCTCGCGCTGCCCACGCCGGACATGCGGCTGGCCCTGCCGGGCGCCGCGACGGCCGCCGTCGGCTCACCCGCCCGGGTGGCGAACGACCTGACCGTCGAGGGCTTCGGAGCGGGCTTCACCGGCCGGCTCGCGGTGGTGGTCGCCGGTGACACGTCACAGGCCACCGCGGCCGCCGTGCCGCAGGTCACCGCCCTGCTCCAGCGCACCGAGAACGTCCTCGCGGTGGCACCGCCCCAGCTCAGCCCGGATGGACGGACCGCGCTGCTCGGCGTGGTGCCCAAGACCGGCCCGACCGACGAGGCCACCGAAACCCTGGTCCACGACATCCGTGGCGCGGTGAGCGGGATCCCCGACGCGGACGTGCTGCTCACCGGCGTCACCGCCATCGGCATCGACGTCTCCGAGAAACTGTCCGACGCGCTACCGATCTACCTGTTGCTGGTGGTCGGGCTCTCGGTGCTGCTGCTGATGCTGGTGTTCCGCTCGCTGCTGGTGCCGGTCAAGGCAGCGCTGGGCTTCCTGCTCACCGTCGCCGCCACGTTCGGCATCACGGTGGCGGTCTTCCAGCAGGGGCACCTCGCCGACCTCGTCGGCCTGGACACGCCCGGCCCGCTGATCAGCTTCCTGCCGATCCTGCTCATCGGCATCCTGTTCGGGCTCGCCATGGACTACGAGGTGTTCCTGGTGTCCCGGATGCGGGAGGACTTCGTCCACGGTGAGACCGCCCGACAGGCCACCATCAGCGGCATGGGGCACGGCGCCCGGGTGGTCACGGCCGCCGCGCTGATCATGATGTCGGTCTTCGGGGGCTTCGTCTTCCTGGAGGACCCGGTGATCAAATCGATGGGCTTCGCGCTCGCCATCGGCGTCGCCATCGACGCGTTCGTGGTCCGGATGACAATCGTCCCGGCGGTGATGTCGCTCCTCGGCGACCGCGCCTGGTGGCTGCCCCGCTGGCTCAACCGCGCCCTGCCCAACGTGGACATCGAGGGCGAGGGCCTGCGCACCCACCTGGAGGAGCAGACCCCAACCCGAGTCTGACCCCCCGCCCCACCCCCACGGTCGATCATGGAGTTGTGGTGCCCGTCGTGCCCCGATCAGAGGCCTTCGTCCGGCACCACAACTCCATGATCCACGCGATCGCCCCGCGTCAGACGCCCGCCGGGTAGGTCTCCATCTCGCCCGGGGCCGCCGGCACCGGCAGCGGGTGCAGAGCTGTGGTGTCGTCGCACCAGATGAAGGCGTCATAGCGGTCGCCGAGCCGGGTGGGCACGTAGTTGCCCCAGGACTCGAACGACGGGTCGTAGACGACCCCGATCGCCCGGTGGTCCACGGTGTCGGTGACCCAGCCCGGCTGGTCGTCGCCGCCGAAGATCAGCACCGCCCGCTCCGGCATCAGCTCGTGCAGCCGCCGCTCGATCGACCCCTCCCGAGCCGGGGGCACCACCATCGCCTCCGGCGGCGAACCCCAACGGGGTGCGGCGATCACCGTGCCCCGGTAGCTGCCGAAGCCGACCAGGGCCACCGCGTCCTCGCCGTGCCGCTCCCGGGCCAACTGGCCAATGTTGATCATCCCGTCGGCGGCCATGTCGGTGGCCCGCGCGTCCCCGACGTGCGTGTTGTGCGCCCAGACGACGCCCCGGGCGTCGGGGCCGTACCGGTCCAGCAGCCGGTCCAGCGTGTCCTGCATGTGGGTGTCGCGGATGTTCCACGAGTCCGGCCCGCCGGCCACCATCGCCCGGTAGTAGCGCTCGGCGCCGGCCACCACCTCAGCGTTCTGCCAGGCCGAGAAGCGATCCGGACCGTCGGAGAGGGCATGCTCGCGAGTCCGGGCGAGCAACCGGACGACCTCCTCCTCGCAGCGGGCGGAGACGAACCGGCTGGCCATGCCGTACTCCTCGACCCTCTTGCCGTACGGCTCGAAACACCGGTACGCGTCCTGCGCCGCCTCCAGCGACTTCGGGTCCTCCTCCCCCAGGTAGTCGAAGATCGCCTGCATCGACTCCCAGAGGCTGTACACGTCGAGGCCGTGGAACCCGGCCCGTTGCTCCTCCGGCCGCTCCACGTTCCAGGCCCGCAGCCAACTGGCGAACCGGCCCACCTCGGCATTGGCCCACATCCAGGTCGGCCATCGCTCAAACTGGTGGAGCGCGAGTTGCGGTTCGAGCGCGCCCCCCGGCGCGGCCGTCACCGAGCGATGCACCCGATCACAGTCCGGCCAGTCACCCTCAACGGCGACGAAGGAGAAGCCGCACTCCGCGATCAACCGGCGGGTGAGCTGCTCCCGCAACCGGTAGTAGTCGTAACTGCCGTGGGTCGACTCGCCGATCATCACCACCCGGGCGTCACGAACGCGCTCCAGCAACGGGTCGAAATCGCTCGGCGCGCCGAGCCGCTGAACCAGCATGCCAGCGGCTACCCGGCCGCCGCTGCGGCAAACCGTGGGCGCGTCGCGGGCCGACACGCCGGCCGCCAGGCCGTCGTGGGAGCCAACCACTCCGGTGTACGACCACCGCGAGCGGGTAGCCGGCCGACATGACCGTCACCGGGGTTCAGTTGCAGGAGTACCTCGCCGGGCTCGACTACCCGGTCTCCCGCGAGGACCTGATCCGCTGGGGTCAGGAGAACGGAGCCAGCACGGCGATGTTGCAGATGCTGCAGGCCCTACCACCCGAGCAGTTCAACTCCCCCGACGAGCTAAACGCCGCCCTCTCCACCCCCACCTAACCACCCAACCTCCCGACTTCGGTGATCATGAAGTTATTGCCATCTGGCACGGCGTGTCGCGCCGCTAACTTCATGATCACCGGGGGCCGAGGTGGGGTGAGCCAGGGTTCAGTGGGGGTTAGGGGATCTGGATGGTGCGGGATTCTGCACGGGCGAGTTCGGCGGCGGCCAGGATGCCTACCACCTCACGGCCGAAGCGGACGTCGCAGCGGTGGTCCCGCGTGCCGGCCCGCACCTGCTCGACGAGTTGGTCGATGGCGACGCCGAACGCGGTGGCGGCGTCGTTCTCGCCGAACGGGACGTCCTCGATGCCGTTCTCGCCGTAGAACACGAACTCCCGGGCCATCGACTCGGTCGGGGCATCCAGGGACAGCGAGGCGCTGCTCGTGGCACCGCCTTCGTGGGTGAGCAGCAGATGCACCATTCCGCTCGGGCCGTCCATCGCCGCCACCTGCGTCACCCGGCCCAGCACCGGCAGAAGGATCGACAGCGCGTGCGGGGCGATGTCCCAGAGTGCCCCGTGCTCCCGACGCCACAACGAGCCGCCGTACGGGCTACCATCCTGGAAGATCGAGGCGAACGCGGTGGTCCGACCGTGCTGCCAGCCCTCGGCGGCGGCGGTGGCGGCGAGGAACGCGGTCACGTTCGGCTGGAACCGCTGGGTGAAGAAGACGACCGAGGCCACCCCCGACTCCTCGGCGGCGGCCACGACACGGTCGGCGTCGGCCACGCTGAGCGCCAACGGCTTGTCCAGCAGCAGGTGCCGACCGGCGCGGGCGGCCCGGACGGCGATGTCGGACTGGATGTCCGGCGGCAGCGCGACGGCGATCGCCTCGCACTGCTCGATCAGCGCGTCGACGTCGGCGTAGGCGGGCACCCCGTACCGCTCGGCGAGTGCGGAGGCCCGCTCCGGGTTGCGACCCCACACTCCGACCAGCTCCGCGTCGGGATGTGCGTGCAGCGCCGTCCCGTGCGTCTCGATCGCCCAGTGACCGGTGCCGAACAAGCCGAACCGCAGCACGTGTACCTCCGCTGTTTCCCCACCCCGCAGCAACGCCACGGACCTGATCCACGCTAGTCGCCTCACCGGGGGCACCGGCGGCGGGTCGAACAACCGGAGCAGCTCACGGTCCGTGCCGCTGTGGGGTGACCTGGTGCGGCGGGTGCCTGTAGAGCTGCCCCAGGGGTGGGGCGCCGCGCCCGGCAACCGGCGCGCCCCATCCGCAGCGCAGCTCTGAAGCGAGCGGCGCATACGGCCCTGTCCCGCTGTCGAAACCTGCCCGCTGGTCGCTGGTCGCTGGTCGCTGCCCGCTGACCACTGGCCGCTGGTCGCTGGTCGCTGGTCGCTGACCACTGGCCGCTGGTCGCTGACCGCTGACCACTGGCCGCTGGCCGCTGACCACTGGCCGCTGGCCGCTGCTGGGGATGCCGCGCTGCCGGGGCGACCGGGAGGCGGATGGCGGGTTCGACGGCGTCCCGCGCAGATCTTGGACACTTTCCGTTCGGCCTGAACAGTTACGAGCTAACGGAAACTGCCCAAGATCTCACGACGCGCGGCCAGGACGCGGCCGACGTGCCGCGGGCGGCAGCCGGCCCAGTGGCAGAGACGCCGACGGCGCCACACGGGCGGCCAGACCAAGCGCAGCCAGACCGAGCGGCGAGACCAAGCGCGGCAAGACCGGGAGGCCGGACCGGGAGGCCGAACCGGGAGGCCGAACCGGGAGGCCGAACCGGGAGGCCGAACCGGGAGGCCGAACCAAGCGCGGCCAGACCGGGCAGCCAGACCAAGCGCCGAGACCAAGCGCGGCCAGACCGGGCAGCCAGACCAAGCGCCGAGACCAAGCGCTACCAGACCAAGCGCGGCCAGACCGGGCGGCCAGGCACGTCAGCCAGGCGGAGGCACCTGCTTACTACGACGGTTAGTAGGCTGTGCCGGTGACCGAGGCAACGACCGGGTGGGTCCGGTGACCAGCGTGGGCGCCGACTCTCCGGTGGACGGGATCGTCGCGACCGTGCCGATCGTGCTGTCGCTGCTCGTGGCGGTGTGGGCGCTGGTGTCGGCGGTACGTCAGCGGCCGCCGGACCGGGTGCAGTTCGTCGGTCTGGCCGTACTCGAAGTGGCGTTGCTGGTGTTGAGCGTGCTGGCGCTCGTCGCGGTCGGCGGCGGGGATCGGCCCGGCGAGCCCGGTGCCTTCTTCGGCTACCTGGTCACGCTGGTGTGCCTGCCGCCACTGGCCTGGGTGCTGGCCCGGATGGAACCGACGCGGTGGGGCTCGGCGATCGTGTGCGCGGTCTGCCTGGTGGCCCCGGTGGTGGTGGTCCGCTTGCAGCAGACCTGGGAGGTGCTCGGTGGTTGAGACAGGGTCGGCTCGGCAGCGTACGAACTCCGGCCCGGGTCGGCTGTTGATCGCGGTCTACCTGCTCTTCGCCATCGCGGCGACGAGTCGGGCGGGTCTGCAGATCGCCACCAAGTTCGACGAGGCGCCGGTGGCGTACCTGCTCTCCGGGGTGGCCGCGCTCATCTACATCGTGGCGGCGGTGGGGTTGGCCCGCGCCGGGCACGCCGGCCGTCGGGTCGCATTGGCGTGCTGCTCGGTGGAGTTGGTCGGGGTGGTCGCGGTCGGCGTCCTGAGCGTGGTCGACAAGGACCTCTTTCCGGACGAGACGGTCTGGTCGCAGTTCGGCAGCGGGTACGGCTACATCCCGCTGGTGCTGCCGGTGCTCGGCCTGATCTGGCTGTGGCGCACCCGCGGCGCACCCGCCTGACCCGCCGCACACCCGGACCAGGACCCGCCGCACACCCGGACCAGGACCCGCCGCACACCCGGACCAGGACCCGGCGCACACCCGGACCAGGATCCCGCCGAGGACCTGGAGCACACCCCGGCGAGGACCCGACGCAGACCCACGACGAGGGCGCCCCGCCGTGCAGGGGCGCCCTCGTCGGCGGTGCGAGGTCAGTCCCGTGGGCCGCCCGCGACGTAGATGACCTGGCCGGAGACGAAGCCGGCGCCCTCGCTCGCCAGGAACGAGATGGTGTGCGCGACGTCCTCCGGCCGGCCGGGGCGACGGACCGGGATCTCGGCGGCGGCGTGCTTCTGGAAGTCGTCGAAGTCGACCTTCATGCGGGCGGCGGTGGCGGCGGTCATGTCGGTGACGATGAAGCCGGGTGCGACCGCGTTCACGGTCACCCCGAACGGCCCCAGCTCGATGGCGAGAGTCTTGGTGAAGCCCTGCAGACCGGCCTTGGCTGCGGCGTAGTTCGCCTGGCCCCGGTTGCCCAGCGCGGAGGTGCTGGAGAGGTTGACGATCCGCCCCCACCTACGGTCCACCATGTGCTTCTGGGCGGCCTGGCTGAACAGGAACGCGCCGCGCAGGTGCACCCCCATCACGGTGTCCCAGTCGGTGTTGGTCATCTTGAACAGCAGGTTGTCGCGGAGCACACCGGCGTTGTTGACCAGCACGGTGGGCGCGCCCAACTCGGTGGCGATACGGCTCACCGCCGCCTCGACCTGGTCCCGGTCGGACACGTCGGCGCCCACCCCGAGCGCCTGGCCGCCGGCGGCGGCGATGGCGTCCACCGTCTCCTTGGTGGCCGCCTCCTCGATGTCGACCACGGCGACCGCCATTCCGTCGGCGGCCAGCCGTCGGGCGGTGGCCGCGCCGATGCCGCGTGCGGCTCCGGTGACGATGGCGACGCGGGACTCCTCCGACATGATTACCTCCCGGTAACTTGGGGTCGATCGGAGGAGCTTAACCTCAACAGGCCGGCCCTCGGCATAGGCGAATCCACCGGTATCCGTAGCCGGAGACCTTCACCGCGCCGAGCTTGCCCAATTCTCCGTAGCCACGGTCGGCGAGCACGTCGATCGGCAGGTCGGCCTCCGGTTCGAGGCTGCTGAGGTCCACCTCGACGTCGTCGGTGCCCAGGTTGTGCACGAAGACCATCGTCCCGGTCGGCCCGTCCGCCCGGTGGGTCAGCACGCCGGGCGGCACCGGCACGTCGATGTGGCTGGTCGAGCCGGAGCCGATCTCCGGGGCCTCCCGCAGCGTACGGATCATGCGCTCGAACCAGGCGAGCAGCGACTTCGGGTCGCCCCGCTGGGCGGTGACGTTGACGTTCTGGTAGCCGAACTCACCCTTGTCGATGACCGGGCGGATCAGCTTCTCCGGGTCCGCAGTGGAGAAGCCGGAGTTCGGCTGGTACGACCACTGCATCGGGGTACGGATCGCGTCCCGACCGCGCAACGACAGGTCCTCGCCCATCCCGATCTCCTCGCCGTAGCGCAGAACCGGCGTGCCGCGCATCGAGAACTGGAGGGCGTACGCCAGCTCGATGCGCCGCCGGTCGTTGCCGAGCATCGGGGCGAGACGGCGGCGGATGCCCCGGTCGTAGATGCGCATGTTCTCGTCCGGGCCGAACTCCGCGTACACCTGGTTGCGCTGTTCGGTCGTCAGCCGGGACAGGTCGATCTCGTCGTGGTTGCGCAGGAAGGTGGCCCACTGACCACCGACCGGCAGCTTCGGGGTGTCGTGCAACGCGTCGATCAACTGCTCCGGGTCCTGCCGAGCCAGGGAGAGCATGAGTCGCCCGTTGAGCATGAAGTCGAAGAGCATGTGGATCCGGTTGCCGGAACCGCTGGCGTCACCGAAGAACGTCGGTAGCTGGTCCGGCTCGACGTTCGCCTCGGCCAGCAGGACGGCGTCGCCGCGGCGCCACTGGACGTGCTGGCGCATCTCGGTGAGGAACTCGAAGTCCTTCGGGGAGTTCGGGTTGCCCGGCTCGGTCAGCTCGATGATGAACGGCACCGCGTCCATCCGGAAGCCGGAGACGCCGAGCTGCAGCCAGAACGACATGATCTTCTTGATCTCGGCCCGGACCTGCGGGTTGGCGAAGTTGAGGTCCGGCTGGAACTTGTAGAACCGGTGGTAGAACCACGCCTTGGCGGTCCGGTCGTAGCTCCAGGTCTCGTCCTGCTCGCCGGGGAAGACCATGCCCTGGTGCCGGTCGTCCGGTTCGGTGTCGGACCAGACGTACCAGTCCCGGTACGGCGAGTCCGGCGAAGAGCGGGCGGACTGGAACCACGGGTGCTCGTCGGAGGTGTGGTTGACCACCAGGTCGATGATCACGCGGATGCCCCGGTTCTGGGCCTGGTGCAGCAGCTCGGCGAAGTCCCCCAGGCTGCCGAAGCGCGGGTCCACGTTGTAGAAGTCGGTGGCGTCGTAGCCGTCGTCGCGGTTGGGCGACGGGTGGATCGGGTGCAGCCACAGGCAGGTCACCCCGAGCCGGGCCAGGTAGTCCAGCCTTCCGATCAAGCCACGGATGTCACCGACCCCGTCGCCGTCCGAGTCGGCGTACGTGTCGATGTCGAGGCAGTAGACGACGGCTTCGGAATACCAACGGTCACCCATGTCGGAGGAACATCTCCGATCGGTCACCGCGGCAAACCCGTCCGGCGGCCGTGCGGCGGCGTTGGTTACCGTGCCGTCATGGAGAACGACCTCGTACCGCCGAGCGAACTGTTGGACTGGTCCCGGGGCACCTGGCTGCACCCGCCGGTACGCGTACAGGAGGGCCCGGCCGGTGAGCTGGTCGTCGAGCCGGCGGCGGACAGCGACTTCTGGCGCAGGACCAGCTACGGCTTCGTCCACGACAACGGCCCGGCCCTGCTGGCGCCGCTGCCGGTGGGGGCCGCCATGGAGGTGAGCTTCCGGCTCGACTTCTCCGCGCAGTTCGACCAGGCCGGTGCGTACGTGCGCGTCGACGAACGGACCTGGACCAAGGCCGGTGTCGAGATCAGCGACGGCGAGGTGCAGCTCGGGGCGGTGGTGACCCGGGAGTTCTCCGACTGGTCGGTGGGCCCGGTGCCGGACTGGGCGGGCCGGGAGGTGACCGTCCGGGTCAGCCGGGCCGGTGACGCGCTGACCGTCCGCGCCCGGGTCGACGACGAGCCGTGGCGCCTGGTCCGGCTCGCCCCGCTGGACCCGACGGCCGACGCGATGGCCGGCCCGTTCTGCTGCGCGCCGTCCCGCGCCGGTCTGACTGTGGTGTTCACCGGTTGGCGGCAGGGACCGGCGGACGCCGCGCTGCACCCGGAGCACTGAGCGCAGGTGTAGTTCGGGCCTGACTGGGTATGACCATCCGATCCCCGACAGCCGACCGGAAGGACGACCATGGCGTACGCCCAGGCTGGCGACCCGTCCGAGTTCACCGGGTTGACCGGCTGGGTGGCATCGGTGATCGAGGTGATGGGCCCGGTCGGCGTGGCGCTGCTGGTGGCACTGGAGAGCATCGTTCCGCCGATCCCCAGCGAGATCGTGCTGGCGCTCGCCGGTTTCCTGGCGCACGAGGGCAAGTTCAACGTCCTCGTCGTGGTGCTGGCCGCGACTGTCGGCTCGCTTTTCGGGGCGTTGGTGCTCTACTGGCTGGGCGCGGCGCTGGGCGAGGAACGGCTCAAGCGCTGGTTGGACCACATCCCGTTGGTGGACAGCGACGACCTGGAGAAGGCCGACAAGTGGTTCGAGCGGCACGGTCGGTGGGCGGTGCTGATCGGCCGGGTGGTGCCGGTGGTCCGCAGCCTGGTCTCCGTGCCGGCGGGGGCCAACCGGATGCCGCTGGGTGAGTTCATCCTGCTCACCACCATCGGCAGCGGGGTGTGGAACGGTCTCATCGTGGGGGCCGGTTACGCGCTGGGGAGCCGTTGGCAGGACGTCGAGCGTTACAGCGACTGGTTCAACTACGCGATCGTCGCGGTCTTCGTCGTGATGGTGGCCAGTTGGGTGATCCGTAAGGTCCGCAAGCGTCGGGAGCGCGACGACCGGCGGTCGGTGACCGCCGGTCGGTGATCCGCGCACGCTCAGGCCGGCACCGCCTGTGGGCGGCGGAGTACCGCCTGCTCGAGCGCCGACCACGCGCTCGTGGTCACCAGGTAGATCACTGCGGCGAGCGGCAGCACCAGCGCCACCAGCACTGTCGTGAACGGCAGCAGGGGCAGCAGCCGGCCGAGCGTGGCCGCCCCCGGCCCCTCGGTCGGCGTACCGGCCACCGTGCCCACCGCCGCCGACGCCCGACGGGCCCGCCGCGACGACCACCAGGCCACCGCCAGCAACACCGCAAGCAGTACGCCGAACAGCGGCGCGGCCGCGCCGCCCAACCCGTCGCTCAGATGGTGACCCAGTGGCACGCCGGCCAACCGCTCGTCCAGCAACCCGGTGCCGCCCTCACGCGTGCTGAACAACCGGTACAGGACCAGCAGGAACGGCGCCTGGAGGAGCAACGGCAGGCAGCCGGCGATCGGGTTCGCGCCGGCCTCGCGGTACAACGAGAACACCTCGCGCTGAAGCGTCGCCGGGTCGTCGGCGTACCGCTGCTGCAGCTCCCGCACCTGTGGGGCGAGCGCGGCGCGGCGCCGCTCGCCGCGGACCTGCGCGACGGTCAGTGGCGAGATCAGCAGGCGGACGGCAAGGGTGAAGAGCACGATGGCGGCGGCGGTCGCCGCACCGCCGGCCAGTGGTTCGAGCAGCTCGGTGAGCCAGGACAACGCGCTGCCGGCGGCGGCGACAGCGTCGTGCAGTGGTGCGAAGGCAAGCATGGGAAACCCCTCGGTCCGATTCCGGTGAGGCCCTCCCCCGGGCGGCATCCGCTCAGCAGGGGGGCCGGTGACGGCGGGATCGGCCGCGCGGCGGCGAGGCGCTACGCGGCCGAGGGGTGCCCGGGGGCACGGGGACGGGGCCGACCGGCGGCGTCCGGGTCGATCTGGCGGGGCATTCGGCGACTTCGGGAGCGGGCCCGCAGGCCGGCCCACCGCGGCCCGGCACCGGGCGCGCCCGCCCGGTCGTGCACCCGCGCCGCCAGCACCACCGCGAGCAGCACCAGAGCGGTGAACGCGGCGCCCGCGAGCAGGTCGACCGGTCGGCCCGCGAGCAGGGTGAGCTGGGCGAACGCGGACATCCACGCGACCCCGACATAGCCCAGCAGCACCGGCACGGGCTCAGCATAGGACCCCGTGTCACGTCACCCCGCCGGATCCGACGGCCCGCCCGAGTACGACGTGGCACCGACACGTTTCCCGGCCTCGCCACGTTGGGTAACCAACGGCGGACCGACGCGGACGGCCCGCGAACGGTAGGAACGGACGGGTGATGTCGATGACCGGTCAGGTGGCGGAGGCGCCCAGCGACATGGCTGGGGCGACCGGGTTGCTCACCGTGGGTGTCGAGGAGGAGTTCCTACTCGTCGACCCGCACACCGGGGCTGCGGTCCCGGCCGTGGACCTGGTCATGGAGCAGGTGCCGGCCGAACTTCGCGGACAGGTGGAGCGGGAGTTCCAGACCAGTCAGATCGAGATCGGCAGCCCGCCCGGCCTGGAGCTCTCGTCGATCCGGCACTCCCTCGGCGTCCTGCGTCGGGCCCTCTCCGACGCCGCCGAGCGGGCCGGCGTACGCCTGCTCGCCATCGGCACCGGCCCGGTCGACGGCCCGGTGCCACCGGTGGTGGACAAGCCCCGCTTCGACCGGATGATCGAGAGGTTCCGGCTGCTCGTTCCCGGCCCCGGCAACAACGGCATGCACGTGCACGTGGGGGTGCCCGACCCGGATACCGGCGTGCAGGTGCTCAACCACGTACGGCCGTGGCTGCCGATGCTGCACGCGGTGACCACCAACTCGCCGTTCTCCCGTGGCGAGGACACCGGATACGCGAGTTGGCGCTCGGTGGAGTGGGAGCGCTGGCCGTCGGTGGCGCCGACGCCGTTTTTGGAGTCGCACGAGCACTACCAGCGGCTGATCCGCCAGTTGATCTCCAGCGGGGTGATGCTCGACGAGGGGATGCTCTACTGGTATGCCCGCCTGTCGGCGAAGTACCCGACGGTGGAGCTGCGGATCGGCGACGTCTGCCCGTCGGTGGACGACGCGGTGTTGGTCGCCGCGCTGGTCCGGGCGCTGGTGGCCACCGCCATGGCGGATGCCGAGGCCGGCCGGCCGGCGTTGCAGACCGACCACCACCTGCTGGTCGGGGCGCACTGGCGGGCCGCCCACGACGGGCTGGAGGGCGAGGCCGTGGACGTCACAAACGGTGAGTTGCGCCCGGCGTGGGAGCTGTTGGACCGGTTCGTGGAGCGGATGCGGCCGGCGCTGGAGGAGCACGGCGACTGGGCCGAGGTGACCGACCTGCTGGGTGGCCTGCGTCGGCACGGCAGCGGCGCGGCACGGCAACGCGCCGTGTTCGAGCGCACCGGCCGTCTCACCGACGTGGTACAGGACGTCGCACGGCAGACCCGCGGCTGATCACCGCGTGACAGGATGAGCCCGTGGCGCAACGGCTGATCGTCATCGGCGGGGACGCCGCCGGAATGTCGGCGGCGTCCCAGGCCCGACGCCGCCGTGACGGTGGCGACCTGGAGATCGTGGTCTTCGAGCGCGGCCACTTCACCTCCTACTCGGCGTGCGGCATCCCGTACTGGATCAGTGGCCTGGTGTCCGGCCCCGAGGCGTTGATCGCCCGGACCCCGGAGACGTTCCGCACCAAGTACGCGATGGACGTGCGGATGCGCCACGAGGTCACTGCCATCGACCTGGAACGCCGCGAGGTGGTGGCCCGGGACCTGGAGGGCGGCGGCGAGGTCCGCGAGCGCTTCGACGACCTCATGTATGCCACCGGCGCGGTGCCTGTGAAACCAGCGTGGGCGGTCACCGACGCGGGTGGCGTGTTCGGCATGCAGACCCTCGACGACGGTGCGGCGCTGCGCGACTGGCTGGACGCCGACCCGCGGCCGCGCCGGGCCGTGGTGGTCGGCGGCGGCTACATCGGTGTCGAGATCGCCGAGGCCCTGATCCAACGCGGCCTCTCGGTGACCCTCGTCGAGGCGGGCGACCAACCCATGGCGACGGTGGACAGCGACATGGGCGAGCTGGTGGCCGACGCCATGCGCGGCCTCGGCATGACGATCCGCACCGGTCTGCCGGTGACCGGTCTGGAGGAGCGGGACGGGCGGGTGTCCGCGGTGGTCACGGCCGAGGGGCCGATGCCGACCGACCTCGTGGTCCTGGGCCTCGGCGTACGCCCCAACACCGCGCTCGCGGAGGCGGCCGGGCTGCCCCTCGGGCCGACCGGCGCGATCCGGGTGGACCGGCGGATGCGGGTGCCCGAGGTCTCCGGGGTCTGGGCGGCCGGCGACTGCGTGGAGACCCTGCACCGGGTCAGCGGGATGCCGGTGCACGTGCCGCTCGGCACGCACGCCAACAAGCAGGGCCGGGTCGCGGGGATCAACATCGGCGGCGGGTACGCCACGTTCACCGGGGTGATCGGCACGGCCGTGACAAAGGTCTGCGACCTGGAGGTGGGTCGGACGGGCCTGCGCGAGGGCGAGGCCAGGGCGGCCGGCTTCGAGTTCGTCTCGGTGATCGCCGAGTCGACCAACCGGGCCGGCTACTACCCCGGTGCCCGGCCGATGACCGTGAAGCTGATCGCCGAGCGTCCCAGCGGCCGGTTGTTGGGCGCGCAGATCGTCGGTTGGTCCGAGGCGGCCAAACGGATCGACACGCTGGCCGTGGCACTCTGGAACGGCATGACGGTGGACGATATGACGTCACTGGACCTGGGCTACGCTCCGCCGTACGCGCCGGTGTGGGATCCGGTGCTCATCGCCGCCCGAAAAGCGGTCGACGCGCTCGCCGCCCTCGGCCGTTGACCCGCGCCCGCCGTGGAGGACCACCCCGTGACCCAGACCCCGACCCGGCCGACCGTGCGTCGACGCCCGACGATGGTCGACGTGGCCCGGCGTGCCGACGTCAGCCTGAAGACGGTCTCCCGGGTCGTCAACGACGAGCCGGTGGGCCAGGAGTTGGTCGGCCGGGTGCTGGCCGCCATCGCCGAGCTGGGCTTCCGGCGCAACGACATCGCTCGCAACCTGCGCTCCCGGCAGCTCAACGCCACAGTCGGGCTGCTGATCGAGGAGATCGCCAACCCGTTCTACGCGACCATCGCCAGTGTCGCCGCCGAGATCGCCGCCGCCCACGGCACCATGCTGATCACCGCGTCGTCGGAGGAGGACCCGGAGCGGGAACGCGCTCTGCTCCAGGATTTCACCCAGCGCCGGGTCGACGGTCTGCTGGTGGTGCCGGCGGGCCTCGACCACTCGTTCCTGCGTCGCGAGGTCGAGTTGGGCATGCCTGTGGTGTTCCTGGACCGGCCGCCGCAGGGGCTGCAGGCCGACGCCGTGCTGTTGGACAACCGGGGTGGCAGCCACGCCGGGGTGTGCGCGCTGCTGGACGAGGGGCACCGACGGGTGGGCCTACTCCTCGGCGCGCCGAGCGTGCCCACCATGCGTGAGCGGCTGGCCGGGGCACGGGCGGCACTGGACTCGGCCGGGGTCGAGCCGGACGAGTCGCTGGTCCGCGAACGGCTCATCGCCCCCGAGGAGGCCGGGCGGGCGGTCGCCGCGCTGCTCGACCTGCCCGAGCCGCCCACCGCGTTCTTCTGCGCCAACAACCGGCTCACCGTGGGTGCGCTTCAGGAGCTGCACCGGCGGGGCAGTGACGCCGCGCTTGTCGGCTTCGACGACTTCGAACTGGCCCACCTGATGCCCCGACCGCTGACCGTCGTCGCGTACGACACCCGGGAGTTGGCAAGAGTCGCGACCGAGCGCCTGTTCCAACGAGTAGCCGGCGACGACACCCCCCCGTCAACGACGGTCCTCCCCACCAGGCTCCTGAGGCGCGGCCTGCTGCCCTAACCACCCATCCCGGGTCGATCATGGACTTGTGGTGCCTCGCGTATGCCGCGAAGTGCAGTCAAACGCCCACCACAGGTCCATGATCGACGGGGCGCGGAGCCGGTCAGGTCGTGGGGTTCAGCAGGGCCTGGACCTCGGCGCGGGTCGGTGGGGCAGCCCCTCGGCGGGCGCAGGTCAACGCGGCCACCGTGGCGGCCTGCCGGAGCACCTCCGCCCACTGCTGCGGGGTCACCGCGGCGAGCCGGTCGGCCGGCCGGTCACCGAGCGCGTCGAGGTCGGCCAGTGCGGCCAGCAGCCCACCGGTGAACGAGTCGCCGGCACCGACTGTGTCGACGACTGTGGTCCGGACCGCTGGCTCCTCGTGCAGCGAGCCGTCGGGTGCGAGCAGCCAGGCGCCCTCCCCGCCCCGGGTGACCACCGCGCAGGACACGCCGGCCGCACGCCATTCGGTCATCACGTCGGCCACCGAACGCTCCGGGTAGAGCCAGGCCAGGTCCTCGTCGCTGGCCTTGACCAGGTGCGCGAGGCGAACCTGTCGGCGCACCCGCTCCTGCTCCGCCGCCCGGTCGGTGACGATGCTCGGCCGCAGGTTGAGGTCGATGGAGACGGTGAGCCCGTCCCGTCGGCGTTCCCGGGCGAGCAGGCCCTCCAGCACCGCCCCACCGGGTGCCAACGCGAGCGCGAGGGACCCGGTGTGCAGCGCGATCGCCGGTGAGCCAGCCAGCTCGGGCAGCTCCTGCGGCGTCCACTGCCAGTCCGCCGCGCCGGCCAGCCGGAACTCGTAGCTGGCCTGCCCGGCTGCGTTCAGGGTGGCCACGGCCACCGACGTGGGCTCCTCGGCGCGGACCGCCCAGCCCAGGTCCACCCGGTTGGCGCTCAGATGCGCGACGAGTTGCCGACCGTACTCGTCGTCGGCAAGCCGGGCCAGCAGCCGTACCGGCTGGTCGAGCCGGGCCAGGGTGACCGCGACGTTGGCCGGGGAGCCACCCGGCACGGGCCGCTGCCCCTCGGTGGTGACGACCAGGTCGATGAGCGCCTCACCCGCGACGACGATCACGCGGCCACCTCCCCTGGGGCGAGCGGGCCGGGGCCACCGAGCCCGTCGGCCGCGCGGGACAGCAGTACCGCCTGGTAGGCGTGGTAGACGTCCGGTCGGCCGTGCCAGACCGTGTCGGCCGGCAGGTTCTGCGCGTCCAACTCGTGCCGCCATCCGGTCTGGTCGATGAGGCTACGGCGGGCGTACGCCCAGAAGACCCGATACCAGTCGAGGTAGACCGCGTCCCCGGTGCGGCGGTGCAGGGTGATCGTCGCACCGACGGCCTCGGCGAGAACCCAGTGCATCCGGGAGCGCACCACCGGGCGGTCGTCCCAGTCGATGGTGTAGACGAAGCCGTCCGCGCCGTCGACAGCCCAACCGCGACGCACGGCGGCGGCGAACAGGGCACGGGCGTCGGCGAGCAGCCAGCGGGGTGGCTGCGGCAGGACCGCCTCCAACTCCAGCAGCAGCCGGGCCCACTCCAGCCAGTGCCCGATGGTGGAGCCGTACGGCCGGAACGGGTCGGCGGGCTGGTCCCGGTTGTAGTCGGGCAGCGGCGTCCAGTCGGTGGTGAAGTGCTCGGGCAGCCGCCAGTCGTGCCGGGCCGCCGCACCGTGCACGAGGTGGGTGGCGATCCGCAGGGCACGGTCGGCCCAGCTCGCGTCACCGGTGGCGGCGGCAGCGGCGAGGAACGCCTCGACCATGTGCATGCTGCTGTTGGCGCCCCGATAGTCCTCGGTGACCGTCCAGTCCCGGTTCCACGATTCGCGGACCGCGCCGGCGTCGTCGTCCCAGAACCGGTCCCGCACGACGGCCAGCACGTCGGCGAGCAACCGGTCCGCGCCGGGCCGTCCGACGCGCGCGGCGCTGGAGGCGGCGAGCAGCACGAACGCGTGGTCGTAGCCGGCCTTGCGGTCGTTGACGGGCGCTCCCTGCTGGTCCACCGCGCCGAACCAGCCGCCGTACCGGTCGTCGCGCAGCAGCGTGCTGAGCGTGGCGATCCCGTGGTCGACCAGGGCGGCGGCGTCCGGGTCGCCATTGCGATGGGCGAGGGCGGCCACGTGGGTCATCCGGCAGGTGATCCAGGTGTGGACCGGTTCGCCGCGATCCGGGGTGCGGTCGTCGGTGAGCCACCAGAAGCCGCCATCGGGCCGGACCGAGCGGCGTGCGGTGTCGAGCAGCGTCCGGGTCTGGTCGACGAGGAACTCGTCCAGATCGGGCAGGTCTGGCGACCCCACCGGAGCGGGGGTCGTTACGGCGTCGGAGCGGGGCACGTCGGTCATCTCAGCTGGTCACCGTCGGGTAGGAAAGGGACATACGGCCAGGATCGGCGGACGGACCAGGTCCGCGCCGCAAAACCGCCAACGGTACGCCACGAAACGACTGGCCGAGTCGAATGCGCGACGGGAGCTTTTCCTCCCATTTGACCGTTGACATCGTTGTCACTTGTCAACCCTGCTCCGGCAGCCGGTCGACTGTCAATTCCGGCTACGTCACACCGAGCCGGGCAGTCACCCGGTCGCCGCGCTGCCCGCGCCCCTGCCCTCGTCAGGCGCCCCCGAGGTCGACCAGGCCGATCTCCGCGGGGGGAAGGTCCTGGCTGTCCGGGCCGGCACGCAGGCCCTCGAGCATGATGATCAGGTAGCGGTCCACACTGCGTTGGGTGAGCTCGGCGCGCAGGCCGGGTAACGGCCGCAGCAGCAGCGCCATCATGAGGGTCAGGTCACCTGCGTGCGCTGTCCACGGACTTCCTCGTATCCCTCGACGACCTCGGCCCGGACGGCGTCGCCCACCTCTGGCACAAGACCGGCACCCAGGACGACCTGTGGCGCGCACGCGTCCGCGACACCGCCCGAGCACCCGCGGCGACCCCGCGTCGGCTCAGCCAGGACGCCGAGACGGGCTCGGATCAGTAGTAGTTGTCGATCGGCTGGCGCGCCTCGTCGAACAGGGCCGGCCCCTCGTACCGAACCGGCGGCAGCGGCGGGGTCACCGGCTTGACCTCCTCGAACTGCTCGCTGGACAGCGCGTACACCACCCGTCCGAGGCCGGACCGGTCGATCGCCGTCGCGCACATGGCGCACGGCTGGCAACTGGTGAACATGGTGGTGCCGGCGGCCACCTCGGGAGAGAGTTCCCGAGCGGCCCAGCGGGCCAACTTCAACTCCGGATGGGCGCTGATGTCCGCGTCGGAGACCACTGTGTTGTGGTCCTCGATCAGGACGACGCCGGCCGCGTCCACCAGCAACGAGCCGAACGGCCGTTCGCCGGAAGCCCCTGCCCGGCTGGCGATCTCCACGGCGTGGCGGAGAAACTTCTCGTCGTCGGGGGTCATCGGTCCTCCTGGGATTTGTGGTGTGCGGCCACGGCCGCAAGGGTCCGCCAGGCGCGTTCGGGCTGGCGGATCTCGGCCAAATCGCCGTTGAACGGGTCCAGCACCACCGTCTCCGCACCGAGCGCGCGAAGCTCGTCAAGGTCGGCGACGATCTGATCGATGGTGCCGACGCCGGTGAGCCGGTCCGGGGCGGTGATGGGTTCTCGGGTCTCCTGGAGCGCGATCCGCGGCACCAACGCGGGCACCGGGCGACCGAGTTCGTCGGCGATGGCCGTCAGCCGTCCGACCGCCTCGGCCAGCTGTCCGGGCGTGACCCGCAGCGGGTGCCAGGCGTCACCGAGCAGCACCGCGCGGCGCATGCCGGCTTCGCTGTTGCCGCCCACCCAGATCGGGATCGCATCGGTGTCGTAGTCCTCGGTGTGCTGCCAGGCCGCGTGCATGGCCTGCAGGTACTCGTCGGTCAGCGCACCGCGCCGCCGAAACGGCACGCCGAGCGCCTCGAACTCCTGCCGGGCCCAGCCGACGCCGACACCGAGGACGAGCCGGCCGCCGCTGAGCCGGTTGAGGTTCGCCGCCATCCGGGCGGTGAGCAGCGGATGCCGGTACGGGACGATGAGGACGGTGGTGCCCAGCCGCACCCGGCTGGTCACCCCGGCCAGCCAGGACAGCGTGGTGAACGGTTCGTAGAACGGCGCCGGATACTGCTCCGCCACGTCCGGAGTCACCGCGATGTGGTCGGAGACCATCAGCAGGTCGAAGCCGAGACCCTCGACCGTCTGCGCCCACCGCCGCAGCACGTCGGGGTCGGTACCCGGGGCGAAGTTCGGGACGTTCACACCAATCTGCACCCGTTCACGCTAGCCACTGTGGACCCAGCGTGGGAACCCCATGATCCCTGCCTGCGCCGCCATCTACCGTTGATTCACCGGTAGATTGGGCCAATGGCCGAGAATCTTGACGATCTCGATTGGTCGATCCTGACCGAGTTGCAAGGCGACGGCCGCTTGCCGATCACCGAACTCAGCCGCCGGGTCAAGTTGAGCGCGTCGGCCACCACCGAACGCGTGAGACGGCTGGAGGCGACCGGCGTGATCAGCGGCTACCGCGCCGAGGTCGACCTGTCCAAGGCGGGCTTCGCGGTGCTGGCGGTGGTCCGGCTCAAATACCCAGGCAGCCGGCACGAACCGCTGCACCGACTACTGGACCGACGGTCGGAGATCCTGGAGTGCCTGCGCACCACCGGGGACGACTGTTACGTGCTGAAGGTGGCGGCGACGTCGATGGCGCACCTCGAACAGATCGTCAACGACCTCGCCGGGTTCGGCAGCACCACCACGAACGTGGTCTACAGCGCCACCCTGCCCTATCGTGGCCCGCGCCCGACGCCGCCCCGGTCCTGACGGCGTCGTGGACGGCCGGATGGATCTACCCGAAGGGCTCGACTGGGTACGCGGATCACCCGCCGGCCGCGCCTGGCTGACCGCCCTCCCGACGTGGCTGGCAGAGTGCGCCGAGCGGTGGTCGCTGCGGCTCGGCCCACCCTTCCGGTACGCGTACGCCTCACTGGCACTCCCGGCCGACCTGCCCGACGGCACGGCTGCGGTGCTGAAGCTCCAGTACCCCGACGAGGAGAGCCGGCACGAGGCTGACGCGCTGGCCCACTGGGCCGGCGACGGGGCGATCCGTCTGCTCGCCCACGACCCTGGGCGGCGCGCCCTGCTTGTGGAACGCTGTCAACCCGGGACCCCCCTGCACGACCTTCCGCAGGACCTCGCGCTGGACGCGATGACCGGACTACTCCCCCGGCTCTGGCGGCCGGCCGGCGCGCCGTTCACGCCACTGGCCGAGGAGGCCGCCGGTTGGGTCGACCGGATGCCCCGGGCCTGGGAACGAGCCGGCCGGCCGTACGAGCGGCGGTTACTCGACGCGGCGCTCGACCTGCTGACCGGCCTGGCATCGAGCCAGGGCGAACAGGTGCTGGTCAACCAGGATCTGCACGCCGGCAACGTGCTCGCCGCCGACCGAGAACCGTGGCTGGTGATCGACCCGAAACCGCTGACCGGCGAGCGGGAGTTCACTGTCGTGCCGTTGGTGCGCGGCCCCGAGTTGGGCCACTCACCGGCCGCCGTCCGGCACCGACTGGACCGGCTCAGCGCCGAGCTGGGGCTCGACCGGAACCGGGTCCAGGGTTGGACGATCGGTCACACGCTGGCCTGGAGCGTCGCCGACGACACCGTCTCTGCGCAGAATATCGACGTGGTCCGCTGGCTGCTCGACAGCAACTGAAGCCGGCCAACACCCGAGCTTCACCCAACCCCCGACGCATCCCCCCACGTGACCCTCGTCCACAGGGTTAGGTGGGCTGGCAGGTGGGGCACCAGTAGAGGTTGCGGCCGGCCAGGGCGCCGCGGCTGATCTCGGTGCCGCAGACGTGGCACGGGGCGCCGGGGCGGCGGTAGACGTACACCTCGCCACCGTGCCGGTCCACCCGCGCCGGACGGCCCATCGCCTCCGGGAGGTGCGCGTCGCGGACCGTGTCGATCCGGCCGTGCTCCACGGCGAGCCGCATCAACCCGACCAGGTCGGCCCAGAGCGGGTCCCAGCCGGTTCTGGTCAGCTGCCGGCCCGGCATCGTGGGCGGCAGCCCCGCCCGGAAGAGCGCCTCGGTCACGAAGATCAGGCCGGTGCCGGCCACCACCGACTGGTCCAGTAGCAGCGCGGCGAGCGGTGTGGGACTGCGGGCGATCCGAGCGTACGCCCGTTCCGGGTCGGCGTCGCCGCGCAACGGATCCGGCCCGAGGCGGTCCCGCAGCGCGGCCACCTCGGGTGGGGTGAACAGCTCGCAGGCCGTCGGCCCGCGCAGGTCGAGCCAGTGCCGGTCGCTGGCCAGCCGCAGCCGCACCTGACCGACCGGCTCTGGCGGCTCCCCCGGCCCGTCGGCGAACTTGCCGTACAACCCGAGGTGTACGTGCAGCGTCAGGTCGCCGGCGTAGTGGTGCAGCAGGTGCTTGCCGTACGCCTCGGTGCCCTCCAGCACGGTCCCGGAGAGCCGGGCGGCACCGTCGGCGAAGCGGCCCTGCGGGCTCGCGGCGTGCAGCTTGTCCCCGGCGAACAGCTCGGCGTGCCGGGCCGCCAGGCGATGGATCGTGTGTCCCTCTGGCACAGGTGCCAAGGATAGCCAGCCTGTCCGCCGTGTTGATCGACTCGGGTTTCAGGGAATCGCGGTGTCCCGATGAGCCGGACACCGCGACTTTCAGAAAACCGAGTCGAACAAGACAGGTTCGACGCCGAGGCGGGGCTGTTCTCGGCGGCCGTACCCAGGATTGGTGTCAGGAAACGCCCAGGTGGGTATTCGAGGGGCGACACCGCGTGGGTGCCACCCTCTTCGTCGGCCACCACGCATTCATCAGGAGGTGTGTAGTGGTCAGGATTCCTTCGCTGTCCCGCCGGTCCGAGCCGGCGCCGACGCGGGACGAGAACCTCGACGGCCGCGTGGACGGCCGCGACGCCCCGCTCACCGAGACGGGCCGATCCGACGATGGCGTCGGTCGCCCGGTGGTCACCGACCGGGACGCCAACCAGACGACGTACGGCAGCAGCGGCGGGCAGGTCAGCGAGGCCGAGCGGCGGGCCAACGAGCGGGCGGCGGTGGCCCGAGCCGCCACCGCGCGACCGGTGGAGGCCGAATCCCGGGGCGCCGCCCGTCCGATCGCACCCGAGCCCGTCAACGGCACGACCCGTCCCGTCGCACCCGAGCCCCTGAACAACACGGCCCGCCCGGTCGCACCCGAGCCCCGCACCGCCCACACGGTGGGGACCGAGCCCCGGCCCGCCGTCGCCCCGACCACGGCGCGCACCGCCGAGCGGGACGCCGACCTCGACAGCACCACCCGTCGGCCCGACACCACCGACCGGGTCACCACCGAGCGGGCCACCACGGGCCGCCCCGTCGACCCGACCCCCGACACGACCACGCCCGAGCCGCCGGTGACGCGTGGCCCGAAGCCGCGGGCCAGCCTGCTCGCCACCCTCGGCCTGATCGTCTCGGTCGCCGGTGCGATGTTCGTGCTGACCGGGACCCTGGCCGGGTACGGCATCGGGCTCGGCGCGTTCGGTGCGGTGCTCTCGGTGCTCGGCCTGATGGCCACCCGCCGTCGGCACGTCGCCGGCAAGACCGACGCGCTCTTCGGCGTGCTGATTGGGCTGGCCGCGGTCGTGATCGGGGTGCTCGCGATGACCGGCCAGTTCGACTGGCCGACCACCGACGGGGACTGGGTGCAGCGCTTCCGAGAGTGGCTTGACTCACAGTTTGTGGATCGTTTCTAGCGGGCACTGTTCCGCTCGCCGGTGATGCACCGGCGAACAGCCGGCGGTTCGCCGGCAGCCCGACCTCATCCGGTGGTTCACCGGCCGGGCGACACCCTTTCAGGGGCGGCGGTTCGCCGCCCCTGAAGTGTTTCCGGGGGCCGGCAGTTTCCGGGCGGATTGGCTCGCTGGCCGCCAACCAGACCCTGGTTCAGCGACGGCCCGACCACCTCTGCATGCCCCTTTGCTCTGCTTCACTCCACGCAACATCGCACGCCCGGTATCCGGACGTCGGCTGTTGCGCCCGGTGAAGCAGAGCAAAGGCCGCTCGAGAGACCTGCGCCAGTTGGCTGGGACACGAATTCCGACCCAGGCAGCCCTCAACGCAACGATTCGTGACCGAAGAGCCCCCAGACGCAACGAATCTTCGGTCTGCGCAACTCTCAGTGGTGGATCCTGCCGCTGACGCCGCATAACGTTGAGCAACGGCGCCAGCCCGTGGGCCACGGTGGCCGGGCGCGCCCGACCCCTGGGAGCAGGACAATGACGATGGACGCCACCAGCCAGCGCCTGTTGATGTGCCGGCCGACGTACTTCGCCGTCGATTACGCCATCAACCCCTGGATGGACCCGAGCGCGCCGGTCGACGCCGCGCTGGCCGTCCGGCAGTGGGAGCAGCTGCGCCAGACGTACCGCGACCTGGGCCACACCGTCGAGGAGATCACTCCGGTGCCCGGCCTGCCCGACATGGTCTTCGCCGCCAACGGCGGCACCGTGATCGACGGCAAGGCGATGGCCGTGCAGTTCCGTGACCCGCAGCGCGCCGACGAGGCGCCGGCGTACCGGGCCTGGTTCGAGGCCGCCGGCTTCGAGATGTACGACCCGAAGCACGTCAACGAGGGCGAGGGTGACGTCCTGCTGGCCGGTGACCACCTGCTGGCCGGCACCGGCTTCCGCACCGCGCACGCCGCACACGCCCAGTTGCAGGAGGTCTTCGGCTACCCGGTGATCACCATGCAACTGGTCGACCCGCGCTTCTACCACCTGGACACCGCGTTGACCGTGCTGGACGAGCGGACCGTGGCGTACCTGCCCGAGGCGTTCTCGCCGGGCAGCCAGGCCGTGCTGCGCCGCCTCTTCCCCGACGCGGTGCACGCCACCATGGCCGACGCCGAGGTTCTGGGGTTGAACGCGGTCAGCGACGGGCGGCACGTGGTGCTGCCCGCGCAGGCCACCGACCTGGCCGCCAAGCTGCGCGACCGGGGCTACGAGACCATCGGGGTCGACCTGTCCGAGCTGCTCAAGGCCGGCGGCGGACCGAAGTGCTGCACGCTGCGACTCCGTCAGGGAAAGGCAAGCAAGTGATCGTGGATGACAAGCTGCGGACGCCGGGAGCGGTCCGGGACGCCGAGCGCTGGACAGCGCACAACTATCACCCGCTGCCGGTGGTGATCTCGTCCGCCGAGGGCGCCTGGCTCACCGACGTGGACGGCCGCCGCTACCTGGACTTCCTGGCCGGCTACTCCGCGCTGAACTTCGGTCACCGGCACCCGCAGCTGATCGCCGCCGCGCACGCCCAACTGGACCGGCTGACGCTGACCAGCCGGGCGTTCATCCACGACCAGTTCGCCGACTTCTGCCGGGAGCTGGCCGAGCTGTGCGGCAAGGACCTCGTGCTGCCGATGAACACCGGCGCCGAGGCGGTGGAGACCGGGATCAAGGTGGCTCGCAAGTGGGGCTACCAGGTCAAGGGCGTGCCCGCCGGGCAGGCCAACATCGTGGTCGCCGAGGGCAACTTCCACGGGCGGACCACGACCATCGTGAGCTTCTCCACCGACGAGGACGCCCGCGCCGACTTCGGGCCGTACACCCCGGGGTTCACCGTCGTGCCGTACGGCGACCTGGCCGCGCTGACCGCCGCGATCGACGAGAACACGGTGGCCGTGCTGCTGGAGCCGATCCAGGGTGAGCAGGGTGTGGTGGTGCCGCCGGAGGGCTACCTGCCGGGCGTACGCCAGGTCTGCACCGAGCGCGACGTGCTGTTCATCGCCGACGAGATCCAGTCGGGTCTGGGGCGTACCGGCGCGACCTTCGCCTGTGACCACGAGGGCGTCGTGCCCGACATGTACCTGCTCGGCAAGGCGCTCGGCGGTGGCATCGTGCCGGTGTCGGCGGTGGCCGCGAACGCCGACGTGCTCGGCGTGCTCAAGCCCGGTCAGCACGGCTCCACCTTCGGTGGCAACCCGCTGGCTTGTGCGGTGGCGATCGAGGTGGTCCGGCTGCTGGCCACCGGCGAGTTCCAGCGCCGCTCGGCCGAGCTGGGTGAGCGGCTACGGGCCGGCCTGGAAGGGCTGGTCGGCAAGGGCCTCGTCGGGGTACGCGTCCGTGGCCTGTGGGCCGGCCTGGACATCGACCCGGCGCTGATGAGCGGTCGGGAGGCGTGTGAGCGGCTCGCCGCGCGCGGCGTGCTCGCCAAGGACACCCACGGCTCCACCATCCGGCTCGCCCCACCGCTGGTGATCACCGAGGAGGAGATCGACCTGGCGGTGACCCGGCTGGCCGAGGTGCTGGCCGCCTGACCCCGCCCCCGCCCCCGCCCCCGCCCAACCAGCGTTGATCATGAAGTTATTGCCACGACACGCCGCGGTGCCGGGCAATAACTTCATGATCAACCGGGGCCGGGGCCGGGGTCGGGGTCGGGGTCGGGGCCGGGGCGCGCGGGCGGGG
The DNA here is from genome assembly GCF_049841535.1 of Micromonospora sp. DT53. Classification (NCBI taxonomy): domain Bacteria; kingdom Bacillati; phylum Actinomycetota; class Actinomycetes; order Micromonosporales; family Micromonosporaceae; genus Micromonospora; species Micromonospora sp. DT53. The sequence goes on along the minus strand of NZ_JBNCKM010000006.1, from coordinate 234,037 downwards.
TCAGGGGCGGGGTAGGCGCATGGCCATGGTCGGGGCCTCGGCCATCACCGAGGTGGGGGTGAACGGGGCACCCGTGGGCAACTCCTCGGCCCGGCCGATCTGCACCCCCGGGTACAGCTCCACCATGTCGTTCTCGCCCAGCACCCGGGACTGCTGCGGGGCCAGCGGGATCCGGTCCGACTCGCTCATCGAGCCGGCCGGGCGGATGCCGGAGCCGTTGGTACTGACGTCGGTCACGATGACCTCGCCGACCCGCAACTCGAAGTGGACGTGACCACGGCTGATCCACCGCCGGGCCTCGTCGTTGAGCCACTGCCCGAGCATGATCCCGCCGTCCTGCTCGGGAGCCCGACCGGCCACGATCGGCTGCTCCTCGCTGAGCACGAACCGCCGCCGAACCAGGCCGCCGACGCGCACCGCGAGCACCTCGGTACGCGGACGCGGGCCGGCGTCACCGAGCCGTGCGCCGTGCCGGGGGCAGGTCGGCACGCCGTTGCGCAGCGCGGGCGGCGGCTGCGCGGCGGGGCTGCGGTCGGCACCCCCGGCCAGGTCGGCGAACGCGCCACCCCCACCACCGCCGCCGAACAGCGCGCAGCCCGACTCGGGGCAGCGCCACTGGCGGGCCAGCAGTTTGGCGCCTGTCGGCGAACGCTTGCCGGCCACCGGCGAGTGCCCACCACCAACGTGGGCGATGAACACCGGCCCGCCGGCGCCGGGCACCGGGGCGACCACCCGACCGGGCTGCTCGACCAGCCACGGGAACCGACCGCGCAACCCGTCGAAGCGGACCCGGCTGAGCACCGGCAGACCGAGCAGGTCGGCGACCTCCAACATCCGGTCACCCGGGTTGTCGAGCACCTCGACGAGGCCGTCGTCGGCCCAGCGGCGGACGACCATCCGCTCGTTCGAGGTGAGGTCGGCGTCGGAGAGCAACGCCCGGTGCACCACCGCGTAGACCTGGACGCTGTCCTCCTCCAACTCGCGGGAGAGCGCGTCGATGACCATGCCGAGGCGCAGCAGGCTGGCTGGCCGACCACCGTCGATGTCCTGGTAGCGGATCACCTCGGCCAGGTCGACCACGGCTCGGGCCAGTGACGGGTCCGTGCAGACCCGACCCTCGATGGCATCCAGAACCTTGCTGATCTCGAATCTCATGCCGCACTCCGGACGATGTCGTCGATCCGCCGGGCCAGCTCGATGTCCCGGTGGGTGACCCCACCGGCCGAGTGGGTGACACAGCGGAAGGTCAGGGTCCGCCATCGGATGTCGATGTCGGGATGGTGGTCGAGCTCCTCGGCCACCGCCGCCACCCGGTCCACCACCGCGATGGCCACCGGAAAACTGCCGAGCTGAGTCGTACGACCGATGCCGGTCGGGTCACCCGACCAGTCGGGCAACCGGGTCAGCTCTTCTCGCACCGCGTCCGCGGTGAGCAGTTCTGCCATGAGCAGACCCTACCGGTGGCACGGCCGACGAGCCGGACACGCCACCGGCGGAGGTCGGCGGCCTAGCCTTCGACGAGTTCGTCGAGTCGGGTAATGGAGTGCAACGTGCCAATTCGCGAGCCGCCGCCACGAGGCGGTCGTGGTATGCCGAGGTGATGGGGAGGGAATCCTCGTAGATCCAGGAGCACATCGTGTCGAATGCCAGCTCTTCCTCCCCCACGCTCATCAGATGACGGACGTCGTCGACAACTTCCTCCGACGTCAGCGGAGAATCCTCAAGCAGGCGGGAGATGAGATCCCGTAGGTACAGGTAGCGCTGCACCGCACCCTCCTGCCGTCACTTCAGGGACAGCCACCATCCCACCTCCTTCTGGTAAACGGCGAAGCCACGATCGGTGGTGGCGTAGCGAACCGACACCCCGCCCTCCTCCGGCACCGCCCAGGAACCGTTCGCGCCCAGAATCCCGGGCTGCTCCTCCGCCGGGACACGCTCGACGGTTTCATTGGCCAGCGGCTCGGGGCAGCGGAACAGCTCGACGAAATCGGCTGCCAACAGAGACTCGATGGTCCGACGCGCCCGCACCAGAGCATCGTGGGCCGTACGCGGCTCGCGGTCACCGCGCGCTTCCGCGACGGCCTGCCAGAGCCCCGTGTAGTCCTCGATCCCGAGCCACAGAAGGCTCCGCTCCAACGCGTCCACCTCTTCACGCACCCTCCGACCAACCGCGGTGTCTCCGCGAAAGATCGAGCGAGTCCAGATGATCGAGTGCCATCCGAACCTCCGTGACGAGTTCCTCGTCCGTAACGTCATCGGGATCGCGAAGAGTTGGATCGATCGCGTAACCATCAAGCGAATAGAACACGTCCGTAAGCACCCGATCGAACCTCTCACGAAGACGTTCCCCGGCGTCCAGCGCACGACGACGAGCGGCTAACCACGCCCGCGCGAAATCCGGCCCGGCGATCTTTCCACCGACGAGATCACGCATCAGCCCAAGCTGGGCAGCGGTGGCTGAACCAGGGTCAACCTCCGAGGGGGCAGCCCACGAGCGGCTCACCTTCCGCCGCTCCCCCCTGCATCGGGCGTGGCCACGGTAGTTGGAACGATGCCGGGATGGGACCACACCAGTAGGCGGCCATCGGATTCGCGAATCAGCATGTCGTCTCGCACGCTCAGTCCGCTGGCCACCTCCCGAACGTCACCATTCGCCAGGAAGAACATGAAGTGGAGTGGAAACGGTAGGCGAACACGGGGGAGGCCATCCGCGTCGAGGGACCCGTCCCTCAGCCCTCGTGAACCTAGCAAGCCCCGATTGACCGTGGCAACCATTGACCTGCGGCAATTCGGTTCACGTGGTGGCAATGGTGGGCGGGATGCGAACGTCCGGACCTACCGGAGGCCAGAAACACATCGGTGGGGCGGCATCATCAGATGCCACCCCACCGATCAGTGCCGCGTTCAGCCGCGCAGCGGCCGCCCCACCTCGTGCAGGTGACCGAGTGCCTGCCGGTACGACTCGACAAGCCCGGTCTCGGCGTACGGGATGCCCTGCTCGACGCAGTAGGCACGGACGATCGGCTGGGCCCGGCGCAGGTTGGCGCGGGGCATGTTCGGGAAGAGGTGGTGCTCGATCTGGTAGTTGAGACCGCCGAGCGCGGTGTCCACCAGTCGGCTGCCCCGCACGTTGCGGGAGGTCAGCACCTGCTTACGCAGGAAGTCCAGCTCGTCCTCGGCGGTCGGCATCGGCATGCCCTTGTGGTTCGGCGCGAACGCGCAGCCCATGTAGAGGCCCCACAGCGCCTGGTGTACGACGGCGAAGAGAAGCGCCTTGACCGGTGACATGACCGCCAACAGCAGTGCCACGTAGGCGGCGGTGTGCGCGACGAGCAGTGCCGCCTCGACCGCCCGGTGCCGCATCGGGACTGTGTACTTGCCGTCCTCCCGGCCGACGATCGCCCGGATGCTGGCCACGTGCAGGCTCAGGCCCTCCAGGAGCAGCATCGGGAAGAAGAAGTACGCCTGCCGTTGAGCCATCCAACGGCCGAACCCCCGAGTCTCCAACGCCTGCTCGGGCGTCCACACCAGGGCTCCCGCGCCGACGTCCGGGTCTTCGTCCTCGTGGTTCGGGTTGGCGTGGTGCCGGTTGTGCTTGTCGACCCACCAGCCGTAGCTGATCCCCACCGCCACGTTGCCGGCGAACAGCCCCACCAACTCGCTGGGGCCACGCCGACGGAACATCTGCCGGTGCCCGGCGTCGTGGCCGAGGAACGCGACCTGGGTGGTGGCCACCGCCATCACGGCCGCGAGCGGGAGCTGCCACCAGGAGTCGCCGAGCAGGAACACGGCCACCCAGCCGGCCACGAAGGCACCGAGGGTGAGCACGATGCGGGTGACATACCAGCCGGGGCGCCGCTCCAGCAGGCCCGCCTGGCTGATCCGTCGGGACAACTGTGCGTAGTCACTACCTCGCCGTCGTACCGGCGGTTCCGCCACCGCTCCGAGCGCCATCGCTGCTCCCGTTCCGCTTGCGCCCGTACCGGGGTGGTTCGGGCTTATTTGTCAAGTGTCCCGATTGCGATAGCGCTGAGTAAACCCGACAACCCCCGAATGGGGGGTAGGGCAGGCCCTACCCCTACTGGTTCGACTCAGCCGAGCCGACCCACCGCGGCGCGCAGTCGGGCCAGGTCACGTCGCCTCCGCTCGTAGGTGGCGGCGAGCCCGACCAGCGCCAGCCCACCGACCCCCAGATAGATCCACCGGGGCAGCAGATCCCACCCCCGGGCCAGCTCGTGCAGCGCCAACAGCGTCAGCACCCCGCCGCCCAGCAGCACCGGCGCCTGCCATCGGCGGGCCGCGCCGGCCAGCACCACGCCTGTCGCCGCCGCGCCGAGGAGCAGTCGCCGCCACGGCTGCGGCTCCGGCCCGGCCAGCACCGACACGAGGCTGGGCAGCATCGCCGCGACCAGGCCCGGGCCGAGGGCCGGCCAGCTGGTCAGCCCCGGCCGGGTACGCAGCGCCAGCAGACCCGCGCCGACGGCGAGCGCCGCGGCCGGCAGGGTGTACGCCTCCAGCACGGTCACCCCACCGGCGGCCAGCAGCACCCAGGCCCCGAGCAGTTCGCAGCCGGCGGCGATCCCGGCGAACACCCACCGCCGACCGGCCGGTTCACCCCGGCGCAGCAGTCGCAGCGCGACGGCGACACCCCAGAGCACGCAGACGGTGGCGAGGTGCCGCGCCACCTCGACGGCGAGCACCACCGCCACCAGCGCGACGGCCTGCGCGGCAGCGTCCAGCACTCGTCCCGGTCGGGCCCGCGCCGGGGTGAGGGCCGCGGCCGCCAGCACCAACGCGGCCACCACCAGCAGTGGGTACGCGGCGGCCCGCAACGGCAGCCCACCGGCGAGCGGGGCGGTCACCGCCAGCGCGGACGCCGCGCCCACGGCGGCGAGACAGCCGGCGACCCGTACCCCGAACCTGCGCGCCCCGACGGCGACCGCGACCGCCGTCACCAGCAGCGCCCCCTCGGCCGCGAGCGTCCCGGCCCGGGTGGCCAGCAGACCCAGCACACCGGAGGCCACCAGCACCACACCCACCGGCACGGCGATCGGTGCGAGGGCTGGGCGGGTCGCGGCCAGCGCGGTGAACAGGAGCGCGGCCAGGCCGGCGAGCAGGACGGCCGCCGGCAGCACCGGCCACGGCGCGCCGATCGCGATGAGCAGCACCGGCAGCGCCGCCGCGACGAACGGCAGCGCGGACGGCACCGGCCGGTCGGCCCGCCGACCGACCAGCGCCGCGGCCACCGCGAGCACGACCAGCGCGAACCCGACCGGGAGCACCGTCGGGTCGGCGACGACCGTGGGCACCCCCGACCACACCCGGTCCCGGCCGTCGTAGGGCGACACGAACGCCGTCAGCACCGTCGGCAGGGCCGCCAGGACGGCGACCACCGCCAGCGCCCCGCCCGCCGCCAGCAACAGCGCCGACCGGGCCGGCTCCCGCTCGTCGACCGTCGGCCGGTCCCCGGGGGCCGCCGAGCCGGAGGTGCTCGCCGACGGCAGCCAGCTGACGACGATCGCGACGCCCAGCGACGCCAGCGCGGCGTACAGCGCGAGCGGCTCGTCACCCGCCCCGACCAGCGGCGCGAGGCCGGGCACGCTCACCGCGACGGCGGCGCCGGTCACCGCGTACCCGGTCAGCTCCACCCGGTGGCGACGCGCCGCGAGCGCCGCGACCAGCGGCAGCCCGGCGGCGGCCAGCGCGAGCCGGGCCTGCCACCAGGGCGGCGCGCCCGCGGCGAGCAGCGCCACCGCCGCGATCCCGGGCAGCGCGAGCTGCCCCACCAGCAGACCCACACCGGCCACCTCCCGGTACGCGCCGGCCCCCCGTCGGACGGCCAGCGCGAACCCGACCACTGTGAGAACGCCGAGCGCCACCAGGGCACCCGTCGGGGCGGCCAGGGCGACCAGCAACCCGTGCCCGAGCAGGACGGCACCGCCGAGCGCACGGGTGCACAGGTCCACCGAGGGGATGGTCGGACGAGCCAGCACGGCGAGCAGCAGCACGACCCCGCCGACCAGATCGACGGCCAGCACCTGAGGCCAGGAGGCCGACCAGCCGGCGGGCACGGCGAACAGCACCGCCACCGCGCCGGCCGTGGCGAGCACCGCCCGCGCGCTGCGGGGCAGCAGCAGCACCGTCGCGCCGATCGCCATCGCCACGGCAGGTGCCAGCTGCCAACCCCAGCGCAGGTCCGGCCCCGTCCCCGCCCCGCCCCAGGGAGGCAGCGACCGGCCGACGGCTGCGACCGCCAGCCCGATGGTGATCAGCACGGTGACCTGCGCCGTGCTCGCCGCGACGAACAGCGCACCGGCCCGCGGGCCACCGCGCCAACCGCGGCCACCGTCCGCCGCCACCGGTAGTAGCCGCACCGCAGCGGCCAGCCCGATCGCCACCGTCGCCGCCGCGAGCAGCAGCAGGGACGGCCGCACCTCGGCCACCGGACGCAGCAGCGCGGCGGCGAGCACCGGCACCACAAACCCGGCCGCCACCGCCCGCAGCGCCCGCCCCCCGACGAGCCAGGCCGCACCGAGCCCGGTCAGCACGACAAGCAACAGCGGCAACCCGGCCAGCAGTGGCGAGCCCCCCGCCCGCCCAGCGACCAACGGCACCACCGCGCAGGCCGCGGCGCCGACCAACGCGGCGACGTGGCCGACGCCGGCCAGCACCCGGCCGACGAGCTGCGCCGCCCCTGCCCGGCCGCGCAGCGCGGCCAACACAGCCAGGTTCAGCAACGCCACCCCGAGCAGGACCAACGCCCACCCGGCCGCACCCGGCCCGGACTCGGCGGCGAGCAGCGGCAACGCCGGCTGGGCGGCCACCAGGGCGGCGAACCAGGGCCCCGTCAACCCACTCCACCGGCCGTACGCAACGGCGACCGCCGCGCTGGCCCCCCCGACCAGCGCGGCGTACCGGCTGCCCGGCCAGCCGGCCACCCCGGCCAGGTCCACCGACCAGGCCGCGTAACCGTCGAGCACCACCAGCAGCAACCCCACCGCGGCGAACGTCTCCGCCGTACCGCGCAGCCCTCGACGAACCGCCAGCAGCGGCACGCCCAGAGCGAGCGCGGTGAACGCCGCCAGGATCAACGCCCGCCCGCCAACCCCCACCGCCGCCCAGGCGACCGCGGTGAACACCACCGCCGCGGTGCCCAGCAGGAGTCCACCGAGGACGAAGAGCAGACCCTGGACCGTCCGGGTCGAGGTCTCCGCCGCACCCGGCGGCACATCCGCCGCCACCCCGGGGCCTGGGCCGATCGACGGCGCCGGCCCGAGCAGAGACGTCGGGCGCGCCCCGACCGAGGTCGCCAACCCCGCACGGACGACCGCCGCCAGTTCGGCCCGCCGTCGCGACACGGCCGTCAGGCGTCCGGCCAGCTCGGTGTACGCGCGGCGAGCCCGCTCCACCTCCGGCTCAAGCTCGGCGACCTCGCGGCTCAGCCGAACCACCTCGGCGGCGATCGGGTCGGGCGCACGCCGGCAGCCGGAGCAACCGGTGCTCAGATCGGCCGGCGCACCGCAGGCGGGGCAGGGGTAACGGGTGTCGTCCACCCGGTCATCATCGACAGCCGACCGGGGTACGACCCAGAGTGCGCGTACTCAGGATCGCGTGTGCTCGTACACCCAGGTGGCGTAGTCGGGGTTTCCGCTCTCCACCCTGGACACCAGGATCTCCGGCACTTCGTAGGGGTGGCTGACCCGGATCTGGTCCAGCAACGCGGTGAGCCGATCCGGTGCGGTCTTGAACTGCACCGACCACTCGGTGCTGGTCTCCATCCCGGACCGCCACCAGTAGGTGCTGTCCACCTGGCCACCCACCTGGGCGCAGGCGGCGAGCCTGCCGGCGACGGCCGCAGCCGCCAACACGTCGGCGACCGAACGCGCGTCCACCACCGTTGTCACCACGCAGATCTCGTCCACGCCCGCACCCTACGCGGACATACGCCGCTGAGCCCGCCTTTCGCTCGCGACTGCGGGGCTCCGCTTCGCTGCACTCCTCGCGCTCACCGGGCCCGCCTTTCGCTCGCGACTGCGGGGCTCCGCTTCGCTGCACTCCTCGCGCTCACCGGTTCGCGGCGATCCAGGCATCGATCCGCGCCCACCAGTCGAAGAGCCAGTCGATGCGCTGCTGCCGTCCGGTCGGTACGTCCTCCGGCGGCACCGACCAGAACCGCATCACGATCCGCTTGTCCATCGGCAGTTCCCGCCACACGTCGGCGACGGTGAGCATCCGGTCCAGTCCGGTGTGGGCGACGAAGATGACCCCGGCGTCCGGTGCGGCGTCCAGCGCGGCGAGCATCCCACCGGGCTGCGGGGCGAGCACGTGGCGCATCCGCTCGGCGCGCAGGGCCATCCGTTCCAACCCGAGGGAGCGCAACCGGGCGATGGCGCGCAGCCGTCGCTTCGGGGTGAAGTTGCCGCCCTCGGGAAAGATCACGAACGCGTCGTTGTCGTCCAGGCCGGTGGCCAGGTGCCCGACCTGGCGTACCGTCTCCTCGCCGCGTTCCGGGGTCGGCGCGATGAACCGGTTGGGCAGTCGGTTGAGCAGCACGTCGATCGCCGGGTCCCACTGGAGGCTGTCCTTGAGGACGATCCGTGGCTCCCGGTGGAACCAGTTGACCAGACCGTGGATCAGGATGATCGAGTCGCCCGGCCCGGCGTGCCGGCAGAGCACCAGCTCGGGCCGGCCGGGCAGCGCGGTGTCCGGGTCGGTGCCCACCACGTCGATGCGCAACCGCAGTGTCCAATGTGCCTGCCAGAACAGCGCCCGCAGGAACCAGCCGGCCAGCACGTAGTGCGCGCGCTGGAAGGCCGGCGACCGGGTCCGCCAGCCGAAGCCGGAGACGACCCAGAGCACGAAGAGCGAGAGCAGCGCGGCGGCGTCCCAGACCAGGTAGAAGCAGCCGATCCAGAGCAGTCGCAGCGGGCGCAACCGGCCCGGGACCAGCGGGGACGCGGCAGCGGCGAGCAGCGCCCAGACCGGCAACGTGGTGACCACGAGGAAGGCGAGCAGCACGACGACGGGGGCGAGCAGCAGCCGACGCAACCACCGGGGAGGCAGCGGCATCACCGCTCCAGGTGGGTGGCGAGGTAACGCCGGGAGGCGGTGTACGCGCGGCTGATCCGCCGTCCCACCGCCGCCATGTCCCGGTACGCCCACGGCGTGTCGTCGCGTGGGTTGAGCCCGCCGGTCGGCAGGACGTGCACCTCCACCCCCTCGGGCAGCGCCGCCATCTCCCGGAAGAAGCGGTGCCGCCGGGAGATCTCGAACGCGACCTGTGCGATCTCCCACGGCCGGCGGGGCGGGGTCAGCTCCCGTTCGATCCGACCCACCTGGAGGACGTAGATCCGGCGGGCGCCGACGGCCACCGCCTCGCCGATCGGGATGGAGTTGACGATCCCGCCGTCCACGTAGTGCGCACCGTCGATCTGCATCGGCGGAAGCAGACCCGGCACCGAGGCCGACGCCATCACCGCCGGCACCACCGGACCGCTGTCGAACCAGTGCTCGGCGGCCCGCTCGATGTGGGCGGCACAGCAACGGAACGGCACCCGTAGGTCGGCGAAGGTGGTGTCCACCCCCAACTCGGTCTCCAGCAGGCGGCGCAGCGGCCGGGGTGAGTGCAGGTGGGTGCGGGCGGCGAAACGGCGCAACTGCCGGGCGACCGAGTCGCCGTACACCTCGCTCGCCTCCGGTGAGGCCCAGAGCCGGACCAGCCGGTCGGTCACCGCCTCCGACGGGTCGGCGGCGACCAGCGCGCCGTTCACCGCGCCGATCGAGGTGCCGAGCACCATGTCGGGTTGGATGCCGGCGCGGAACAGCGCTCGCAACATGCCCACCTCGACCGCGCCGAGCACTCCCCCGCCGCCGAGCACGAACGCCACAGGTCCCGCCGCCATGTCTCTCATCCTGGCACGGGCCGGCCGCCGACAACTTGGCCGCCGTCGACCGGCGGTCGGGCGCACGGCAGGCACCGTCCGCCGACGGCCGGTGGCATCGGCGTTGACAGGCAGGGCACATTCGCGCAACCTGATACCGCTCCCACCCCTGAGGCAGGTGCGATCCGTGAAGGCAGCGCTGCATCCGGGCCGATTGCTGGCTCGCAGATACCGACTTCTGGACCAGATCGGCGCCGGCGGCATGTCGGTCATCTGGCGTGCCCGGGACGAGGTACTGGACCGGGTCGTCGCGCTCAAGGTGCTCGCCCCGTCACTGGCCGCCGACGCGCGGTTTCGGGGCATGGTGCGTGAGGAGGCACGGGCCGCCGCCCAGCTGGTGCACCCGCATCTGACCTCCGTGCACGACTACGGCGAGACGGTCGACCCGGACGGCTCGATCACCTCGTTCGTGGTGATGGAGCTGCTCAACGGCGAGGAGCTGAAGCTTCGGCTCACCGAGGGGCCGCTGCCGTGGGCCGAGGCGGTCCAGGTGGGCGCTCAGGTCGCGGACGCGCTGGCCGCCGCGCACCGGCTCGGCATCGTGCACCGGGACATCACCCCGGCCAACGTGATGATGACCGGGACGGGCGTCAAGGTGCTCGACTTCGGCATCGCCACCCGGATCGGCGCGCCCGACGAGGACGAGGACGGCGAGACCTTCGGCACCCCGGCGTACGTGGCCCCGGAACGTCTCGACGGTGCGCCGGCCCAGCCGTCCACCGACGTCTACTCGCTCGGCGTGCTGCTGCACGAGGCGCTCACCGGTCGGGTCCCGTATCCGGCGGACACCTGGGAACAGCTCAGCGCCGCGCTGGCAAGTGGTCCGCCGCCGACGCTGGCCGAGCTACCGGACCTGCCCGCACCGGTGGCCCAGATCTGCCTGCGCAGCCTCGCCCGGAACCCGGCCGATCGACCGACCGCCCGGCAGGTCGCCACCGCGCTGCGCGACCACTCGCTGCCGACCGAGCCGCCGACCGCGACCATCCGGGTGCCCACCCAGCCCCTGCCGCCGCAGTCGCCCGCCGTGGCGACGGCCAGCGTCCCGGCGGCGGCGCGACTGGACGACGACACCTCGGACGGCGGGGCCTCCCCCGGCGCGGGCGAACCGACCACCGGGTCGCCCTGGTCCCGGCGGAGGCTTGTGTTGTTGCTGGTGCTGGCCATCGGGTTGACGTTGGCCGGGGTGGCCCTGCTGCCCGAACAGCAGCCGGCCCGCCGGGCGCAGCCCTCCGCCGGCCCGACGACGACCCCGTCGACCGACCCGCCGGGCACCGAGGCGCCCGCGCCCACCACGCCGAGCGCGCCCACCACGCCACCGTCGAGGAAGCCGACCACCAGCGCGCCCACCTCGAACCCGGGCACCCTGACCGAGGCCGCGACCCGGGTCGACGGGTTGATCAGCGCCGGGCTGAGCGCCGGCGAGATCCGCGACGACGTGGCCCTCGACCTGCGCAACGAGCTGCGCAACCTGACCGTGGCGGTCAGCTCCGGCCGCGAAGACCTGGCGCCACCGGTGGCCCGGCTGCGCAACAAGGTCACCGTCCGCCTCGGCGAGGGCGGCATCAGCCCGGCGTACGCGTCCCGACTCGACGCCGCCATCGCCGAGCTGGGCGCGACAGGCGCCTGACCCGGCGACACCTGTGGGTCAGCGCACCGGCACCCGGGCCGGTGCACGGACGTCGCGCCGGCCGAGGGCGAAGCGCCGATAGACCTCCGCGTAGCCGCTCGCCATCCGCTCGACCGAGAAGTTCCGGCCGACGTGCGCCACGCAGTCCTCCGGGTCGAGTCGCTCCGCCGCGAGCAACGCGGCGGGCAGCTCCTCCGACCGGTCGACGACGAGCCCGGTCAGCCCCGGCCGAACCAGCTCCGGCACCGCGCCCCGGTTGAGCGCGACCACAGGTGTGCCGGTCGCCATCGCCTCCAGCATCACCATGCCGAACGGCTCGTCCCACTGGATCGGCATGATCAGGCAACGGGCGTCGACCAACATCCGCAGCGTCGTCGCCCGGTCCGCGTTGAGCACGACTGTCACATCCTCGTCGACCATCGGCGCGACGACCTGCTCGTAGTAGCGACGTTCGGCCGGCTCGTTGCACTTGCCGGCCAGCAGCAGGGGCAACCCGGCCGCCCGGCACGCCCGGATGGCGGTGTCCGGGCCCTTGTCCGGGCTGAACCGGGCCAACCACAGCACCGGCCCCGCACCGGGCGTGTGCTTTCGCGGGAAACCGCGGATGTCCAGCGCGTTGTGCACCGTGCCGGCCCAGGGCAGACCCTGGTTCAACAGGCGTTGGGCGTGCGAGATCGCCACCAGGGCGACGCCCGAGTCGATGTCGCTCAGCACGTCGCCGTACTCCCCCACGGGGTTCCCGTGCACTGTCGCGACCGTCGGCACGGCCCGGCGGCCGGCGACCAGCGGACCGATCGTGGTGTGGTCGTGGATCACGTCGAAGTCGGCGGCGCTGATCAACCGATTCACCCGGGCCAGGTGAGCCAGCTCGGGCAGTGACTCGCCGAGCCGCTCGTACTGGACCTCGGCGACGGTGGAGACGAAGCCGTCGGCCGCTGTGCCGTGGTCACCGCCGGCGCCGAACAGGGTCACCGTGTGCCCCTGCCCGCAGAGCGCGTCCACCAGGGCGGCCACGACCTGCTCAAGGCCGCCGTATCCGGGCGGCGGCACGGACAACCACGGCGGAACCACCATCGCGATGCGCAGCGACCGCTCCTCGGGGCGGCCCGCAGGCGGGTGGTTCACGGCCACGAGTCCTCCCCGTTGATCCCCGGTGCGGCGGCACCGGCGGTCGAGCCGGTCGGCGGCGGTTTCCCGGTGGCGTCCCGGGTAAACCGGACACGGCGGACGATCACCCGCCCACCAAGAGCTGGTCGTGGACCGCCCGCACCCCGGGCGCGGACCACGCCACCCGCTCGACCTGGTCGCGTTCCCACCAGGAACGGACCACCCCGGCGAGGACAAGCGTGTCGCCGTCCACCTCGACGGTCACCCGCTCGCCGCCGAGCGTGCGCAGCAACGCCCGCTGGACGTCCCGACGCAGCCGCTCGGCGTCCGGTGGCGCCGCGGGTCGTACCTCGATCAGGTTGGTGATTCCCCGGACGCCGTCGAGTCGACGCACCTCGCCCTCCGCGGCACGCCGCTGCCACCCGAACTCGACAGCACCACGCAGCATCAGCCAGCCGTTGGCCACTGTCACGTCCAACCGTTCGGCGGGCACGAAGCTGTCCCACTCCAACGCCCTGGTGGCGGCGATGGCGACCTCGGCGTCGGTACGCCCCGGAGTGCCGGGCAGCCGCACCTCCATCTCGTCTGCCACCGCCCGTACGCCGCGAACCCGCTGTGCGCATCGCGTCGCGGCCCAACCGCGAGCGGCACCATCCACGAACCCGGTCAGGGTGACCACGCCCTGGTCGACTGTCACACCGATCTCGTTCGGTTGCAGCCGGGCGTCCCAGGCCAGCTCGGCCAGGACGTCGCGTTGGATCCGCTGGTCGTCGCGGACACCCACCACCTCGATCACGGCACCCCACCCCCGGTTCCGGTCGCTGACACTCGCCCTCCGAACCTGCCGGGAAGACGGGTGACGGCGGTTCACCCGATCCGGGTGAACCGCCGTCGGGCGGAAAGAAGCGGCGGGTGACGGAGCCGACCCCCTCGGCCCCGCCACCCGCCGCCGGAGGGAGGAAGCAGGTTCAGATATGCGATCAGGACGTCTCGGCGAGCGTCACGGTCGCGGACTTCTCGACACCGTTGCGCTTGAACTGCACCTCGACCCGGTCGCCGACCTTGCCGGCCTGCACGGCGCCGACCAGGTCGTCCGAGTCGTTGACCGGCTTGTCGCCGAACCGGGTGACGACGTCGCCGCGCTGGAGGCCGGCCTTCTCCGCCGGGCTGCCCTGGGTGATCGACGCGACGAGCGCGCCGCCGCCCTCGGCCTGGTTGACACCGACCCCGAGCGACGGGTGGCTGACCTTCTCGCCACGCTGGAGCTTGCCCGCGACGTCCTTGGCCTTGTTGCTGGGGATGGCGAACCCGACTCCGATGTTGCCGGTGCTCTGCCCGGAGGTCGCGATGGCGGTGTTGACGCCGATCACCTCACCCCGGGTGTTGACCAGCGCGCCACCGGAGTTACCGGGGTTGATCGGCGCGTCCGTCTGGAGCAGGCCGGAGATCGAGCTGACCGGCTGGCTCTGCTGGGTCGGGTCCTGCTGCTGACCCTCGCCGGCCCGGATGGTGCGGTCCCGGGCGCTGAGGATGCCCGAGGTCACCGAACCCTGCAGGCCGAGCGGGCTGCCCAGGGCGAGCACCTGGTCGCCGACCTGCATGGCGTCGCTGTCGCCGAACTTGGCCGGCTTGAGGTCGCTGACCCCGTTGGCCTTCACCACGGCCAGGTCGGTCTTCGGGTCGGTGCCGATGATCTTCGCGTCGGCGGTCTTACCGTCGGCGAAGACCACCCGCACGGCGTTGCCCGCGGCGGTCGCGACCACGTGGTTGTTGGTCAGCACGTACCCGTCGGCGCTGAGCACCACCCCGGAGCCCTCACCACTGTCGGTGGTGATCGAGACGACGCTGTCCTGCACCGCCGCGGCGATCTTCGGCAGGTCTGCGCCATTGATCACGGGAGCTGCGGAGTAGGTGCGGGTGATACCGCCGCCGTCGCCATCGAGGGCGAGCGCGAGTGCCCCACCGGCCACGCCGGAACCGAGCATCAGGGCGAACACCGCGACGCCGGCACCTGCGAACTTGGCGATCCGGCCCGGCCGGGGACCACTGCCGGGCGGCGCGACCTGCGGGCCCCACGGCGGAACCGGCTGGCCCGGGTGCTGCCCGGGGTGCTGGGGGTGCTGTCCAGGGTGCTGGGCGTGCTGCCCGGGGTGCTGCTGGTGCTGGGCGTACGCCATGCCCGGCTGGCCCCCGCCGGCCCAGCCGGACTGCTGCCCCGCATACCAGGGGGCGCCGGGGTAGTGGCCGGCGGCCGGCTGTGGGTAGCCGGGCTGGCCGGGCGCCGGGTGTCCGGAGACCGGGTACGGCGGGGCGGAGGGAGTGGCGGCCGGGCGCTCGTAGCCGGTCGACGGCTCGTACCCGGTGGGCTGAGCCGGCGGGCCGGCGGGCGTCGAGGAGCCGGCGTACCCGTCCGGGGCTGCGGCCGGGGTGACGGCGGTGGTCTCCGGGTCACCAGCGGTCGAGACGACCGTCGGGTCACCGCTGGTCGAGACGGCCTGTACGGGAGTGGTCGGGGAGTCGGACTGCACGCGCTCGTCGCGCGGCAGCTCGGCGGTGGGGTGCGACGGCTCGGCGTCGGTGGGGGCCGGCCGGCGCTGCGGGTCGGACTCGAACTCGGTCATGGCACTACCTTCTCCCCCCGCACTGCAATCAACCTGGGACCGTCCTGGAAGTTGGCTGAAAGTCACTCGCCCGCTCCGTCGACCTGCGGCAGCAGCGGCAGCCGAACCCGGAAGGTGGCTCCACCGCCGGGCGTCTCGGCCACCTCGACCGAGCCGTGGTGGGCAGCGACAAGCGCCGCCACGATGGCCAGGCCGAGGCCGGTGCCGGTGTTGCCGTCGGCCCGCCGGGTGCGGGCAGCGTCGGCCCGGTAGAACCGTTCGAAGACCCGTTCCGCCTGCTCGGCCGAGAGGCCGGGGCCGGTGTCGGCCACCTCCACGACGGCGAAGCCACCCGGTTCGGCGCGCAGCCGTACCCGGATCTCGGCCTCCGGCGGGGTGTGGGTGAGCGCGTTGGTGACCAGGTTGCCGATCACCTGTCGCAGCCGCGCGTCGTCGGCGGAGACGACGAGCGGGCCCGACTCGGGCGCGATCTCCAGCTCGATCTGCCGGTCCGGTGCCATCGCCCGGGCGGCCTGCACCGCGTCGGAGGCGAGCACCGGCAGCTCCACCGGGGTCAGCGAGAGCGGCCGTTCCATGTCCAACCGGGCGAGCAGCAGCAGGTCCTCCACCAGCAGCCCCATCCGGGCGGCCTCGTCCTCGATCCGGCGCAGCAGGCCGGCAATCTGCTCCGGCTCCCGGGCCGCGCCCTGCCGGTACAGCTCGGCGAAGCCGCGAATGGTGGTGAGCGGAGTCCGCAGCTCGTGGGAGGCGTCCGCGACGAACTGCCGCATCCGTTCCTCGGAGCGGATGGCCCGCGCCTCGGACGCCTGAGCGGAGGCGGCGGCGTCCCGGGCGGCGCTCTCCGCCCAGCGCGCCGAGGTTTCCGACGCGGCTCGGGCGGTGAACGCCGCCTCGATCTGGGTGAGCATCGCGTTCAGCGCACGGGAGAGCCGGCCCAGCTCAGAGGTGGGCACCGCCTGGCCCTCCTCCGGGTCGGGCACGCGGCGGGTCAGGTCGCCGCCGGCGATGGCGGCGGCGGTTCGCTCGATCTCCACCAGCGGTTTGAGGCTCGTCCGGACAATCGCCGCGCCCACCGAGGCCAGCATGATCAGCACCGCACCACCGACCAGCAGGTCGATCCAGACCAGCCGCTTGACGGCCAGGTCGACGTCGGTGAGGTGCTGACCGATGGCCGCAAGCTCGCCGGTGGGTAGCTCGGTGTAGAGCATCCGCCAGCGCACCTTGCTGTCTCGCGCCCGGACAGTGAAGGGTTCGCCCTCGAGCTTCTCGAAGCCCGCAGCGTCCGTCGGCCAGGGCGGCAGGTCGGCCGTGGCGAAACGCTTGTCGTCGTAGACGGTGACCCGGACGCCAGTCGGGCCGGCGACCACCACCAGGTAGTCGGTCGGAACGCCCACACGCCCCTGCTGCGCGGCGGCGATCTCGACGGTGCGCGCCGAGCCACTCAGCTCGTTGTCGACCTGTGTGACCAGGTAGCTGCGGAGGAAGAACGTGGTCAGCGAGCTGATCACCACCAGTGCCGCAGCGACCAGCAGCAGCACTGCGGTCACGAGCTTGACCCGCAGTGGAACGCTGCGCACCCGTCCCTTCGCCTGCTGGATCGGGTTCACGCCGCCGGCTTGCGCAGGACGTACCCGACGCCACGAAGCGTGTGGATCAGCCGGGGTTGGGTCGTGTCGACCTTGCGCCGCAGGTACGAGATGTAGGACTCGACGATGTTGTCGTCGCCACGGAAGTCGTAGTTCCAGACGTGGTCGAGGATCTGCGCCTTGGACAGCACCCGGTTGGCGTTGAGCATCAGGTACCGCAGCAGCTTGAACTCGGTCGGCGAGAGCTGCACGCGCTGGCCGGCCCGGTGCACCTCGTGGGTCTCCTCGTCCAACTCCAGGTCGGCGAAGGTGAGCCGGGACGGGGCCTGCTCGCCGGTCGTGGTGCGGCGCAGCACGGCGCGGATCCGGGCGGTCAACTCCTCCAGGCTGAACGGCTTCGTGACGTAGTCGTCGCCGCCCAGAGTCAGCCCACGGATCTTGTCGTCGGTGGCGTCCCGGGCGGTCAGGAACACCACGGGGGTGCGCGTGCCGCCCTCGCGGAGCATCCGGATGACCTCGAAGCCGTCCAGGTCGGGGAGCATCACGTCGAGCACCACCAGGTCGGGGCGGTGGTCCTTGGCGGCGTGCAGCGCCGCGCTCCCACTTGTCGCGGTGGCCACGTCGAAACCCGCGAACCGCAGGCTCGCGGAGAGCAGTTCGAGGATGTTGGGGTCGTCCTCGACGACAAGCAGTCGCGCCTCGGTCTGGGTAGCGGGCATGCGCCCATCATCGGTGACATCGCTGCGCCAGCGCTGGACGCTTCCTGCAAAAACCCTGTGAGTCGCCGCCGATCAGCGCAGCAGGCGACGTAGCCCGTCGAGGGCGCCGTCGAGGAGCCGGATCGCGGTGCGCAGCTGGGTGTCGCTGAACTGTCGGGCGCGCATCAGCCGGCTCACCTCGGCGGTGAACGCGGCCAGCCGCCCGTCGAGTTCGTCGAGGAGCTCGGCCTGCGGGCCGGTGGTCGGCTCCGGTCGGGGCGGCGGGGCGGGCGACTCCCACCGGACCCGTCGGGTCTGCCGGGTGGCCTCGCTCAGCTCCCGCTTGAGGTCGCGCACCGATCCGCGTACCTCGCTGCGGATCTCGCCGGCCAGGCTGGAGAGGTCCGCCACGGAGGCGGCGATGTCCGTTTCCAGCGCTGTCAACTCGCCGGCCCGCTGGCGCAGCTCCGCGCGGCCGGCGTCGGTGATCTCGTACGTCTTGCGGCCGCCGGCCGCGGTGTGGCTGACCAGACCCTCGACCTCCAGCCGTTGCAGGCGGGGGTAGATGGTGCCGGCGCTGGGCGCGTACAACCCGAGGAACCGGTCCTCCAGCAGGCGGATCAGCTCGTAGCCGTGCTTCGGACCGTCGTCGAGGAGCTTGAGCAGGTAGAGCCGGAGCCGCCCGTGGCTGAACACGGCAGTCACGGCAGCTCCTCCCCGTCGTCGTCGACCGCTCGGGCGAGCAGGGCGATGCTCCCCGAGGTCGCGGAAGCCCAGAGTTTACCTTCGCCGGCGCCGAGCACCCCCTCGCTGCTGGGCAGTGGGAACGTCGAGGTGCGTAGCTGCGGAAAGCCGCTGGTGATGCGGCCGGACGCGGTGTTCAGCTGGACGGCGAGGTCGCTGTCCGCGCGGACCCGGACGGTGATGCTGCCCGAGATGGTGGACAACCGGATCTCGCTGCGCCGCGGATTGTCCAAATCACAGGTGATGGCGCCCGAGACGGTCTGCGCCCGCACCCGGTCGGCGGCGCTGTCGGCGAGGATCACCTCCCCGGAGACCGTCTCCACTGTGAGGTCGCCACGGACGCCGAGCGCCTCCACCGGCCCCGAGGTGAGCTTCGCGGAGGTGCTGCCGCGCAACCCCATCAGGGTGATCTGGCCGGCGACGACGTGCACGGTGGTCTGTTGGCGCAGGCCGGAGACGACCAGCGAGCCGGCGACCAGACCCAGGTCGGCGAGGACGTCGGCGGGCACGGCGATGGAGACGTCCACCCGGGGATAGCGGTGGATCATCCGGAACCAGCGCAGGACGTCCGACCAGCCCCGACCGCGCTCCTGACGGATGCTGAGCCGGCCGTCGGCGTGGTCGATCAGGACCGGCCGACGGCCGACCTGGGTCACGTCGATCCGGGTCGGTCCGTCGGTGGCGACCACGTTGAGTCGCCCACTGATCAATCGAACGTCCAGCTGGGCGACCGGATCGTCCAGGGTGAGCCGTTGCGGGCTCTCGACCGTCCATCCGGCCATGGCGTCCCCCTCTCGTCGACGCGCGGGACGCACGCCGAACAGGAGGAGAATGTAACGCGATACATCGCGACAGCACAAGACAGGTCGCGAGTGGGCGCCCGGCTCGGCGTTCGGCGTGACTCCCCTCAGGCGGCCAGGTCCAGCTCCCGATCGGCGAGCGGCGTCGGCACGGCAACGGCGGGGGTCACCGTCCGCACCGGCCGCAGCCGGGCCCGCGCCACGGCACCCGCCGTCGGCACCAGGTGTACGGCCGACTCGGCGGCCCGGGCCAGCAACCGCCGATCGGCGTCACGGGCCGGGTGCAGCGCGCCGGCGATCGTCACCGAGACCACCAGCTCCCGCGCCGCGACCACCCGGGCCACCGAGCGCAGCAGGGTGTCCGCACCGAGGAAGGCCGCCGCCGTGGTCGTCGACCCGGTGGCCGCGCATCGATAGGTGAGCCGCAACGGCACCACCGGGCTGCCCGTGTCGATGGCCGCCTGGAACGTCGCGGGCCGGAAACCGCCGCCGGGGCGACAGTCGGTGGCGTCGGTCCCGGCGCACCACGTCGTACCCTCCGGAAAGACCGCCACCGACCGCCCGGCGCGCAGCGCGTCGGCGACCCGACCCACGGTGCTCGGCAGCGCCCGCGGCCGGGAGCGGTCCACGAAGACCGTGCCCGCCGCCGCGGCCAGCAGACCGACCACCGGCCAGGAACGGATCTCCCGCTTCGCGACCATCCGGGTTGGCGCGACCGCCAGCACCGCGAGGATGTCCAGCCAGGAGACGTGGTTGGCGACCAGCAGCGCGCGCCGGCGGGGCAGCCGACCCCGGACCACGAGGCGGACGCCGAAGGCGCGGGCGGTGCCTCGCGCCCAGCCGCTGACCAGCGCCTGCCGTTCCCGGCTGGGGAGCACGGGCAGCAGGACCACCACCGCGATCCCGGCCAGCAGCATGCCGAACGCGGCGACCAGCCGGAGCACCCGACGAGCCATCGGCACCGTGGGCACCTCGCCGGCCGCCGGCAGGCAGTCGTCGTCGCAGCCCGAGGAGGGCCGCCACAGGTCGCGCGGCACGGCGGTCACCGCTGCTCCCCGCCCAGGAAGTGCCGCAGGTAGCGCGGGTTCATCCGGTCCAGGGAGAAGAGGACGTAGAAGTCCGCGCACCCGAAATCGCTGTCGTACGACGGCTCGCCGCAGATCCACGCGCCGAGCCGGAGGTAGCCACGCAACAGTGGCGGCACCGCGACCCGTCCGGCCGGGGCGGCGGCGACCGGGCCGGCGGAAGCCGCCTCGGTGAACCAGGGCCGCAACGGGTGAAGCCGCAGCGGCGGCGGCGACAGGTGCCGGTCGCGGGCCTGGGTCCACACCTCGGCGACCGTGCGCCCGCCGTCGGCCACCGGCACCGACGCACAGCCGCCGAGCCAGCGGGAGCCGCGCAGGTGCAGGTACCGGATGATGCCCGCCCACATCAGGTTGATCACCGCGCCGGAGCGATGGTCCGGGTGCACGCAGGACCGACCCGCCTCGACCAGGTCGTCGCGGAGGGGGTCGAGCGGGCTCAGGTCGAACTCGTCCTCGGCGTAGCGTCGGGTGGTGCGCCCCGGCGGCAACAGCCGGTACGTGCCGACCACCTCGCCGGTGCTGTCCTCGCGGACGATCAGGTGGTCGCAGTACGCGTCGAAGGGGTCCACGTCCAATCCGGCCTCGCCGGGTAGGAGGGTGGCGCCGAGCTCGGTGGCGAACACCTCGTGGCGCAGGCGTTGCGCGGCCGCGACCTGGGTGGGGTCGTCGGCGATCAGCAGGGTGTATCCGCTGGTCTTCAGGGGTGTGCCAGCGGCATGCAGAACGGCCATGGGATCTGTGTAGGTGCCCGGGTTGCCATCCACGGGGACCACTGGTGTCGATCGGATGAACGGCGGCAGGCGAGACCGCTGGCGAGGCCCGGCGGCGACCGTGCGAGGCTGCCCGGGCAGGCTGGCGAAGGCGCCGACACGCACCATCGGAGGTCGACGATGCGCATCGAGTCCCGCTACAACGGGCCCGCCGGCTCCGGCAACGGTGGCTGGAGCGCGGGGGTCTTCGCCGCCGAGGCGGGCGGTGGGCCGGTCGAGGTGACGCTGCGTCGGCCACCACCGCTGGAGACCGACCTGACCCTGCTCGACGGCGAGGTCCGGGACCCGGCCGGCGAACTGGTGGCCGAGGTGCGCCCGGCCGGGGTGATCGATGCCGTCGTACCCCCTGTGGACCTGGACACGGCGGTGGCTGCCGCGACCCGCTACCCCGGCCTGGTCGAGCATCCGTTCCCCGACTGTTACGTCTGCGGGCCGCAGCGGGCCGACGGGCTGCGGATCTTCCCCGGCCGGCTGCCCGATGGCCGGACGGCCGCGCCGTTCCGCGCGCCCGCGCAGGTCAGCGGCGCCACGGTCTGGGCGGCGCTGGACTGCCCCGGCGGTTGGGCGGTGCTCGCGCCGGGCCGCCCGTACCTGCTGGGCCGGATCGCCGCCGTGGTCACGGCGCTGCCCCGGCCGGGCGACGAGTGCGTGGTGACCGGCGCGTTGCTGCGCGTCGATGGACGCAAGGCGCTCGTGCACACCAGCCTGTACGCCCCGGACGGCGCGTTGCTCGGCGCGGCTCGGGCAACCTGGATCGCCAGCTGAACCGGGCCGTCGTCCGCAGGGATGACAGGCCTCCACCCCGCGACGGAGGCGAACGTACCGATCGCGCCTGATTGACCTTGTTGCCACGGGCCGTCACGCTGTGCCACGGCGTACCTCTACGCCACACACGGGAGGAGAACGATGACTGACGGGCAGCGAAGCCCCACCAGCGACGGTCAGATCGTGGTGTCCGGTCTGACGAAGCAGTACAAGAGCGTCCGGGCGGTGAACAACCTGTCCTTCACCGTGGCGCCGGGACGGGTGACCGGCTTCCTCGGCCCGAACGGCGCCGGCAAGACCACCACGCTGCGCATGCTGCTGAACCTGGTCACGCCGACCGCCGGCACGGCCACCATCAGCGGCCAGCGGTACGCCGACCTCAGCGACCCGCTGCGGCAGGTCGGCGCGGTGCTGGAGGCGTCCAGCGCGCACAAGGGCCGCACCGGCATCAACCACCTGCGGGTCATCTGCGCGGCGGCCGGGCTGCCCAAGCAGCGGGCCGACGAGGCGTTGGCCCTGGTCGGGTTGACCCCGGCGGCGAAGCGCAAGTTCAAGGGTTACTCGCTGGGCATGAAGCAGCGGCTCGGCATCGCCGCCGCGATGCTCGGTGACCCCCGCGTGCTGATCCTCGACGAGCCGGCCAACGGGCTGGACCCGGAGGGCATCCGGTGGATGCGTGGGTTCCTCAAGAACCTCGCCCACGAGGGCCGTACGGTGCTGGTCTCCAGTCACCTGCTGTCGGAGATGCAGCTGCTCGCCGACGACGTGGTGATCATCGCGGCCGGTCAGTTGGTCCGGCAGGGTCCGGTCGAGCAGGTGCTCGGGTCGATGGCGCAGGGCGCCCGGGTCCGGGTCCGCACCCCGCAGGCCGAGGCGCTGACCGCCGCCCTGAAGGCGCAGTCGGCGACCATCGAGACCGACGAGCACGGCGTGCTGCTGGTCGGCGGGGTGGACGCCCCGACGATCGGTCGGTCCGCCCTCGCGGCCGGGGTCGAGCTGCACGAACTGACCACCGAACGGCCCGATCTGGAACGGGTCTTCCTGGAGCTGACGGCCGGAAAGGCGGGCATCCGATGAACCTGGTCCGATCCGAGCTACTCAAGATCCGTACCACCAACACCTGGTGGATCTTCGCGCTGATCAGCCTGCCGCTCTGGGCGCTCACCCTGCTCATCAACTGGTTGCAGGCCGACACCCTGACCAACGGGAGCCTCAGCGACGTGCCGGCCGACCAGGCCGACACCCTGGCGGCGGCGGCCCAACCGGACGCCCTGTCGTCGAACCTGTTCACCACCGGGCAGTTCTTCGGTCTGCTGATCGTGATGCTGCTCGGCATCATCGTGGTGACGAGCGAGTTCTTCCACCAGACGGTCACCACCACGTTCCTCACCAACCCGCACCGCACCGCCGTGATGAGCGCCAAGCTGGTCGCGGCCGGCGTGCTGGCGCTGCTGTTCTGGCTGGTGACCACCGCGTTCAACCTGGTCGCCGGTTCGGCGGTGCTGAGCGCGATCGGGATGGACTCGCAACTGGGCAACGACGCGGCCTGGCGGGCGATCGGGTTGAACCTGCTCGCGTACCTGCTCTGGGCGGTGTTCGGCGTCGGCATCGGCGTGCTGATCCGCAGCCAGATCGGCGCCACCGTGACCGGCATCCTGCTCTACCTGGGCGGCTCGATCGGCGCCATCGTGGTGATCAGCATCCTGGCCGAGCGCTGGGGTGACTGGATCAACAACCTGCAACTGCTGGTGCCGTCGCTGGCCTCGTCGCTGATGGTCACCGGGGCGGACATCCCCGGCAACCCGCCCCGCTGGGCCGGCGCCGCCGTGCTCATCGGGTACGCGGTGGTGACCGGCGTGGTCGGCACCCTGCTGATGCGTCGACGCGACATCTCCTGACCGTTCCGGGGTGGCGGCACGCCCGCCACCCCGGAACCCTTAGCAGTCGTCGACGGAGCACGCAGGCGTTGCCGAACTTCTGGCATCTTCTGTGAAACCGGCCACGGCACCGAGGCGGAAATGCCTGCGGGATCGGTACGGCGTAGCCTGGGAGTCGTCCAGTGCGTGCTCCTAATCGGGCGCGACGGGACACACCGCGTGCCACACAAACCCGCGTGAAAGAGGCGATTACCGGCCGTGTCGACCCAGCAGACTTCGCAGGAGAACCCACTGGCGGGTTTCGGCCCGAATGAGTGGATCGTCGAGGAGATGTACCAGCGTTACCTCGCTGACCCATCGAGCGTCGATTCGGCCTGGCACGACTTCTTCGCCGACTACCGACCGGCACCTGGCGCGGCCACCCCGCGCGGCGCCGAATCGTCGGGCAAGCCCGGCGCCGCTCCCGAGCCGGACGGCCAGCCGGAGGCAGCGGCCACGGTCGCCCAGCCGAGCGCCCCGGCCAAGCCGGCGACCGCGAGCAAGCCGGCCGCCGCCCAGTCGGCGCCGGCCAAGCCCGCCGCCCCGGCCGCCGCGCCCAAGGCCACGCCGGAGAAGACCGCCCCGGCCAAGCCGGCCGCCAAGGCCGCCGCGCCGAGCGCCGACGGCCCGCAGACCACGCCGTTGCGGGGCGTCGCCGCCAAGATCGTCCAGAACATGGACGCCTCGCTGAGCGTGCCCACCGCGACAAGCGTGCGCGCGGTCCCGGCCAAGCTGCTCGTGGACAACCGCATCGTGATCAACAACCACCTCGCCCGCGGGCGAGGCGGCAAGGTCAGCTTCACCCACCTGGTCGGTTACGCGATGGTCCGGGCGCTGGTCCAGCACCCCGAGATGAACAACTCCTTCGCCGAGGCCAACGGCAAGCCGGCGGTGGTCCGCCCGGCGCACGTCAACCTCGGCATCGCGATCGACCTGGCCAAGCCGGACGGCAGCCGCAACCTGGTGGTCCCCTCCATCAAGGGCTGCGAGCAGATGGACTTCCGGCAGTTCTGGCAGGCGTACGAGGACGTGGTCCGACGGGCGCGGCGCAACGAGCTGACCATGGACGACTACTCCGGCACCACGATCTCGCTGACCAACCCGGGCGGCATCGGCACGGTGCACTCGATGCCGCGGCTCATGCAGGGGCAGAGCGCGATCATCGGCGTCGGCGCGATGGAGTACCCGGCCCCCTACCAGGGGATGTCCGAGGCGACCCTCGCCGAGCTGGCGGTCAGCAAGATCATCACGCTGACCAGCACGTACGACCACCGGATCATCCAGGGCGCGCAGTCCGGCGAGTTCCTCAAGGTGATGCACGAGCTGATCCTGGGCGAGCACGGTTTCTACGACCAGATCTTCACCGCGCTGCGCATCCCGTACGAGCCGGTGCGCTGGATGCGCGACGTGGCGGTCAACTCCGAGGGTCAGATCAACAAGACCGCCCGGGTGCACGAGCTGATCCACGCGTACCGGGTGCGCGGTCACCTGATGGCCGACACCGACCCGCTGGAATTCAAGATCCGCAAGCACCCCGACCTGGACGTCCTCCAGCACGGGCTCACCCTGTGGGACCTGGACCGCGAGTTCCCGGTCAACGGCTTCGCCGGCCGGCAGCGGATGAAGCTGCGCGAGATCCTGGGCGTGCTGCGCGACTCGTACTGCCGCCGGGTCGGCATCGAGTACATGCACATCCAGGACCCGGAAGAGCGACGCTGGGTCCAGGAACGCATCGAGCGCAAGTACGAGAAGCCGTCCGCCGACGAGCAGAAGCACGTGCTCAACCGGCTCAACGCCGCCGAGGCGTTCGAGACCTTCCTGCAGACGAAGTACGTCGGCCAGAAGCGCTTCTCGCTGGAGGGTGGCGAGTCGCTGATCCCGCTGCTCGGTGAGGTGCTGGAGTCCTCCGCCGAGAACGGGCTGGACGAGGTCGTCATCGGCATGGCCCACCGGGGTCGACTCAACGTGCTGGCCAACATCGTCGGCAAGCCGTACGAGAAGATCTTCTCGGAGTTCGAGGGCCACCTGGACCCGCGCTCCACGCAGGGCTCCGGGGACGTGAAATACCACCTGGGTCAGAACGGCAAGTTCACCACCCCGGACGGCGAGCACGCGGTCAAGGTGTCGGTGGTGGCCAACCCGTCGCACCTGGAGGCGGTCGACCCGGTGCTGGAGGGCATCGTCCGGGCCAAGCAGGACCGGATCGACCTCAAGCTGGAGGGCTACACCGTGCTGCCGCTGGCGGTGCACGGTGACGCCGCCTTCGCCGGGCAGGGCGTGGTCGCCGAGACGCTCAACCTGTCGCAGCTGCGTGGCTACCGCACCGGTGGCACCGTGCACGTCGTGGTCAACAACCAGGTCGGCTTCACCACCGCCCCGGAGTACAGCCGGTCCAGCCTCTACAGCACCGACGTGGCCCGGATGATCCAGGCGCCGATCTTCCACGTGAACGGCGACGACCCGGAGGCCGTGGTCCGGGTGGCCCGGCTGGCCTTCGAATACCGGCAGACGTTCAACAAGGACGTCGTGATCGACATGGTCTGCTACCGCCGACGCGGGCACAACGAGGGCGACGACCCGTCGATGTCCAACCCTCAGATGTACAAGATCATTGACTCGAAGCGCTCGGTCCGCAAGCTCTACACCGAGGAGCTGATCGGTCGCGGCGACATCACCGTGGAGGACGCGGAGGAGCTGCTGCGCGACTACCAGGCGCAGCTGGAGAAGGTCTTCAAGGCCACCCGGGACGCCGCCTCGGCACCGCGCCAGCTCAACCGGCCGCGCCGCGAGGAGGAGCCGGAGCCGCAGGTCGACACCGCCACCGACGCGTCGGTGGTCAAGGCCGTCGGCGAGGCGCACATCAACCTGCCGGAGGGCTTCACCCCGCACAAGCGGATCCAGCAACTGCTGGACCGGCGGGCCAAGATGTCCGTCGAGGGCAACATCGACTGGGGCTTCGGCGAGATCATCGCGCTCGGGGCGCTGCTGCACGACGGGGTCACCGTCCGGCTCGCCGGCCAGGACTCGCGTCGCGGCACGTTCGTCCAACGGCACGCCTCGGTGGTCGACTCCCGCACCGGCGACGACTACCTGCCGCTGAAGTCACTCACCGGCGACGGCGACCGCTCGCGGTTCTTCGTGCACGACTCGCTGCTCAGCGAGTACGCGGCGATGGGCTTCGAGTACGGCTACTCGGTGGAGAACATCAACGCCCTCGTCGCCTGGGAGGCCCAGTTCGGCGACTTCGTCAACGGCGCCCAGTCGGTGATCGACGAGTTCATCTCGTCCGGTGAGGTGAAGTGGGGCCAGCGCTCCGCCATCACCCTGCTGCTGCCGCACGGCCACGAGGGTCAGGGCCCGGACCACACCTCCGGGCGGCCGGAGCGGTTCCTGCAGATGTGCGCCGAGGACAACATGCGGGTGTCCATCCCGACCACCCCGGCGAACTACTTCCACCTGCTGCGCCGTCAGGCCCTGTCGCCCAAGCGCAAGCCGCTCGTGGTGTTCACGCCGAAGTCGCTGCTGCGGCACAAGCTCTGCGTCTCGTCGGTGGAGGACTTCACCACCGGCACCTTCCAGCCGGTGCTGCGCGACACGGCGGCCCCGGCACCGGAGGCGGTGAAGCGGGTGCTGCTCTGCTCGGGCAAGGTCTACTACGACCTGTTCCAGGCCCGGCAGGAGCGTGGCGTCACCGACACCGCGATCATCCGGCTTGAGCAGCTGTACCCGCTGCCGGTGGAGGAGATCCGGGCCGCCCTCGCGGAGTTCCCGAACGCGGAGGACTTCGCCTGGGTGCAGGAGGAGCCGGCCAACCAGGGTGGCTGGTCGTTCGTCGCGCTCAACCTGCTGGAGCACCTCACGGACGTTCGGCTGCGGCGGATCTCCCGCCCGGCTGCGGCCGCCCCGGCGGTCGGCTCGGCCAAGACCCACGAGGTCGAGCAGAACGCGCTGATCGAGGCGGCTCTCCCCCGCCCGTGACCTGAGCTGAGCACGGAAGCCGGGGCAGGGCCGTCTCACCACGGCCCTGCCCCGGCTCTCGTCGGGCCGCACGGCCGACCGGGCCGGCCGGTGCCGGCCGATCCATCCGCCCATCCGCCCGGCCCAAGCCGGGTCGAGCACAAGGACGTACCGATGTACTTCACCGACCGTGGCATCGAGGAGCTGGTCGAGCGCCGGGGCGAAGAGCAGGTCACGCTGGAGTGGCTGGGCGAGCGCCTGCGCGACTTCGTAGACCTCAACCCCGACTTCGAAACCCCCATCGAGCGCCTGGCAACCTACCTAGCCCGCCTAGACGACCCCGACGACGAAGACGCCTAACCCGTTCCGCACCGGGTGATCAAGAAGTTTCGGTCACGATGGGGGTCGGAGTTGACGCAAACTTCTTGATCAACGGGCGGGGGGGTGGGGCTGTGGCCCGAAGTGTGTATCTGACGAGCGTGGGGTCTGGCGGGGGGAAGTCGACGGTTGCCCTCGGGTTGGCGGAGTTGCTGTCCCGCCAGGTCGGGCGGATCGGCGTGTTCCGGCCGCTGGTGGCCGACACCGGCCAGGATCCGATCCTCGCCCTGCTGAGTGAGCGGTACCGGGTCGAGGTGCCGCTGTCCGAGCTGGCCGGGGCGAGCTACTCCGACGCTGCGGCGCTGGTCGCCGACGGCCGACGGGAGGAGCTGATCTCCGCGATCGTCGAGCGCTACCGGGCGGTGGAGCGGCAGTGCCCGGCGGTGGTCGTGGTGGGCAGCGACTTCGACGACCCGGGCGATCCGGCCCGCCCCCGGCAGTTGGCCTTCAACGCCCGGCTGGCCACCGAGTTCGGCAGCGTGGTGGTGCCTGTGGTGGACGGCTTCGGGCAGGAGCCGGCGGCTGTCGCGTCGGCGGTGCGGGGGGCGTACCACGATCTGGCCGACCTGGGCGCGACGGTGCTCGCCGTGATCGCCAACCGGGTGCCCGGGCCGATGACGCTGCCCGACCTGCCGGTCCCCGCGTACGCCATCCCGGAGGTGCCGAGCGTGTCGGCGCCGACGGTGGCCGAGGTGGCGGCGGCGCTCGGCGCCACCCTGTTGGCCGGGGACGACGCCGCGCTCGGTCGCGACGTGCTGGACTTCGTGGTCGGCGCGGCGCACGTGCCGACCCTGCTGGGCCACCTCACCGAGGGCGCCCTGGTGATCACCCCCGGGGACCGCGCCGACCTGCTCGTCGCCGCGAGCGCCGCGCACGTGGCCGGGCAGGTGTCGGTGGCCGGGCTGGTCCTCACCCTCGGCGAGCAGCCCGACCCCAGGGTCATGCGGCTGGTGGAGGGGCTGAACACCGGGCTGGCGGTGCTGTCCGTAGGCAGCGACAGCTACGACACGGTGGCCGCGTCCAGTCGGATCGAGGGCCGGCCCAGCACGGCGAACCCGCGCAAGGTGGAGGCCGCGCTCGGCGCGTTCGAACGTTGTGTGGACACCGACGACCTGGCCCGTCGGCTGCGGGTCAGCCGGTCGGCGCGGGTCACCCCACTGATGTTCGAGAACGAGCTGATCGACCGGGCCCGCTCGAAGCCCCGGCACCTCGTGCTGCCGGAGGGCACCGACGAGCGGATCCTGCGCGCGGCGGAGATCCTGCTGCGCCGTGGAGTGGCCGAGCTGACGGTGCTCGGCCGGCCGGACGACATCGCCCGGCGCACCCGGGAGCTGGGCATCGACCTCGGCGACGCGCACGTGGTCGACCCGGGCACCAGCGGGTGGCGCGACGAGTTCGCCGCCGAGTACGCCCGGTTGCGCGCCCACCGTGGTGTCACCGCCGAATTGGCGCACGACGTCGTGGCGCAGCCCAACTACTTCGGCACCCTGATGGTGGCCACCGGCCGGGCCGACGGCATGGTCTCCGGCGCGACGCACACCACCGCCGCGACCATCCGGCCGGCGTTCGAGATCATCCGTACGCTGCCGGACGTCTCGGTGGCCTCCAGCGTCTTCTTCATGCTGCTCGCCGACCGGGTGCTGGTCTACGGCGACTGCGCGGTCAACCGCGACCCGGACGCGGCCCAGCTAGCCGACATCGCGATCTCGTCGGCCGACACCGCCGCCCGGTTCGGCATCGAACCCCGGGTGGCCATGCTGTCGTACTCCACCGGCAGCTCCGGCGCCGGCGCGGACGTGGAGAAGGTCGCCGCGGCCACCGCGCTGGTCCGGGAACGCCGACCCGACCTGCTGGTCGAGGGACCCATCCAGTACGACGCGGCGATCGACCCGGCGGTGGCGGCGACGAAGCTGCCCGGCAGCCCGGTCGCCGGTCACGCCACGGTCTTCATCTTTCCGGACCTGAACACCGGCAACAACACGTACAAGGCGGTGCAGCGCTCCGCCGGGGCGGTCGCCGTCGGCCCGGTCATGCAGGGCCTGCGGCGACCGGTGAACGACCTGTCCCGGGGCGCGTTGGTGCCGGACATCGTCAACACGGTGGCGATCACCGCCATCCAGGCGGCCACCGAGGAGGCGTCGTGAGTCGGGTGCTGGTGCTCAACTGCGGGTCGTCGTCGGTGAAGTGGCGCCGCTACGACGGTGACCGGGCACTGGACCACGGGACCGTCGAGCGGATCGGTGAGCCGGGCGGCGGCCCGGCCGACCACGCCGACGCGGTACGGCAGGTCCTGGACGGTCTGGACCTCACCGGGCTGGCGGCGGTCGGGCACCGGGTGGTGCACGGTGGCCGGACGTTCAGCGCGCCGGTGCTTGTCGACGACGCGGTCCTGGCCGCGATCAAGGATCTGGTGCCGCTCGCCCCGCTGCACAATCCGGCCAACCTGGCCGGCATCGAGGTGGCCCGCGCGGCACTGCCGGACGTCCCGCAGGTCGCCGTCTTCGACACCGCGTTCCACCACACCCTGCCGGAGGCCGCCGCGACGTACGCGATCGACCGGGACACGGCCGAACGGTACGACATCCGCCGGTACGGCTTCCACGGCACCTCACACGCGTACGTGTCCCGGCGCACCGCCGAACTGCTGGGCCGCCCGTACGAGCAGGTCAACACGATCACCCTGCACCTGGGCAACGGGGCCAGCGCCTGCGCGGTGCAGAACGGTCGCAGCGTCGCCACGTCGATGGGCATGTCCCCGTTGCAGGGGTTGGTGATGGGCACCCGCAGCGGCGACGTGGACCCGACCGTGATCTTCCATCTACGCCGGGAGGGCGGGCTGTCGGTGGACGACATCGACGACCTGCTCAACCACCGCAGCGGCCTGCTCGGGCTGACCGGCGTCAACGACATGCGCGAGGTGCTCGAACGCCGGGCGGCCGGTGACGGGGCGGCGGCGCTGGCCTTCGACGTCTACTGCCGGCGCATCACCGGCTACGTCGGGGCGTACTACGCGCTGCTCGGCAGGGTCGACGCGATCGCCTTCACCGCCGGGGTCGGCGAGCACGCCGCGCCGGTGCGGGCCGCCGCCCTGGCCGGTCTGGGCCGGCTCGGCATCACCGTGGACGACGCCCGCAACCACGGCGACGGCGACCGGTTGATCTCGCCCGACGGCGCCGAGGTGAGCGTCTGTGTCATCCGCACCGACGAGGAGCGGGAGATCGCCCGGCAGACCCGGGACGTGGTCGGCGCGGCCGGACGCCACTGAGGCGCGCACCCCCGGGAGGCCCGAGGGTGCGCGCGTAGGTAGAGCCAATTCAGCGAAGACCCCGGCCAGGCGACTTGATCAGCGAACACCCCGGCCAGGCGACTTGATCAGCCGGTCGCCAGCCAGGCGACGAGTGCCACCAGCACGACGACGACCACTGCCGCGCCGATGATGAGCGGCAGGCGGGACGGGGCGTCCGTCGGCGCCGTAGCCTCCGGCGTCTGGTTGAAGGCGCGGAACGCCTCGGTGTTGCCGCTGGGGTCCGTGTAGTTCTCAGGCATGTCGGTGACCCTAGCGAAGCTGGCCACGCGGCACCGTCCCCGGCCCACGGCGTTCCCGGGGGTGGACCCGGCCGGCGGAGGTGACACCCGACCGGGTGGCGGGCGCACCCGAGCCGGACGGCGGGGTCGCTACGCCCGGCCGGGCACCTACCGTGGAACGATGGGGGCGGGCCTACTACTGGCCGACGTCGGCACGTCGAGCGCCCGAGGGGTCGTACGCCGTCGGCGTGCGTACGTTCACCCTCGATCCGCGCTCGGCGCGCCCCCTACCGACGTAGGTACGGTCGTCCGGTGGACGAGCTCGCGCGCCGGCAGTTGGCCAGCATCGCCGAGGTGGTCGCGGTGGCCGGGGCGGAAGGCATCCCGGTGTGGCTACGCGGCGGCTGGGCGATGGACTTCCAACTCGGCGTCGTGACCCGGCCGCACGTCGACGTCGACTGGTACTGCTGGCGCGACGACGCGGACCGGCTGGCCGACCTGCTGCTGGCCCGGGGCTGGGCCCCCGACCCGCGGATGCCTGTGGAGTCGCAGCTCGACCTGTTCGCCGCCGACGTGGAGGTCAGCGTCGCGTACCTGGGTCGGGATGCCGCCGGCCGGCCGACTGTGGGCGCCGGGTCGTGGGCCGGCACCCCGCTGCCCGCCGGGATGCTGGACGCCCCGCCCGGCCGGATCGGCCCGCTCACCGTGCCGACGATCTCGGTGGCGGCCCAGATCGAGTTCAAGCAGATGTACCCGGTCTGGATGCCGGAACGTCCCCGCCGACCGAAGGACGCCGACGATCTGGCTCGGCTGCGTGCCGGTCCTGGTCGAGCAGATCCTCGTACACCCCGACCTTGAACGTGATCAGATCCAGGCACTGGGTGAGCCTGCCGATCTGGGTGGTGACGCGCCCGTGGTGCTCGCGCAGCAGCGCGAGTCGTTCCTCCTCGTTGCCGGCGCCCTCCCGGACGAGGTCGGTGTACCGGCGCAACTCGGGCAGCGGCATGCCGGAGGCGCGAAGGATGATGCAGACGTTCAGCCAGTCCACGTCGTCCTCGGTGTAGCTGCGCCGCCCGCCGGGCCCACGGTGTACCGGGCTGATGAAGAGGCCCTCCTGCTCGTAGAAGCGGAGGGTGTGCACGCTCAAGCCGGTGCGTTCGGCGACCTGTCCGATGCTCAGACTCGCGGTGACCTCGACCATGCCGAGCAGGGTAACGAGGAGTTGACCTAGAGCCGACTCTAGCTCCTAGGGTGCGCGGTGATCGCTACCGAATCAGCCCAAGGAGCATCGACATGCGCTATCGCACCCTCGGCGGCACCGGCATCGAGGTGAGCACCCACTGTCTCGGGACCATGATGTTCGGTGCCGTCGGCAACCCCGACCACGACGATTGTGTCCGCATCATCCACACCGCGCTCGACCAGGGCATCAACGTCATCGACACCGCCGACATGTACGGCCGGGGGGAGTCCGAGGAGATCGTGGGCAAGGCGCTTCGGGGGCGGCGGGACGACGTCGTGCTGGCCACCAAGGTGCACTTTCCGATGGGCGAGGGCCCCAACCAGGGTGGCAACTCGCGGCGGTGGATCCTCAAGGCCGTCGAGGGGAGCCTCCGGCGGTTGAACACCGACTGGATCGACCTTTACCAGCTCCATCGTCCCGACGCCTCGACCGACATCGAGGAGACGCTCTCGGTGCTCACCGACCTCGTCCGCGACGGAAAGATCCGCGCCTTCGGCTGTTCGACGTTCCCGGCCGAGGAGATCGTCGAGGCGCACCAGGTGTCCGAGCGGCGCAACCTCGGACGCCTGCGCACCGAGCAGCCGCCCTACTCGATCCTGGCCCGCGGGGTGGAGGCGTCGACCCTCCCGGTCTGCCAGCGCCACGGCATGGGCGTGCTGGTCTGGAGCCCGCTCGCCTTCGGGTTCCTCAGCGGCAAGTACCGCAGGAATCAACCGATCGACCTGTCGACCGGGCGGGCCGCCCTGCGGCCGGCGCAGTTCGACCCCACGATCGCCGAGAACGCCGCCAAGCTCGACGCCGTCGAGCAGCTCGTCGACCTCGCGGCGAGCATCGGCTGCACGCTTCCGCAGCTCGCCATCGCCTTCACCGTGGCCCATCCGGCCGTGACTTCGGCAATCATCGGACCGCGCACCATGCCGCAACTGGAGGACCTGCTCAAGGGCGCCACGCTCACCCTGGACGACGCGACCCTCGACCGGATCGACGAGATCGTCCCGCCCGGGACGAACCGGTACAACCCCAACGCCGCCTTTCCCCTGCGTGCACTTACCGACACCGCACGACGGCGACGCCCGCTCACCGAACGTGCCGCGGCCTGATCCCGGCCGCGCGGCGTTGGGTGAGCGGGCGGGCACACCGCGTCGAAGTCCCTCGGGTACGCCCGCGGGGCAAGGCACAATCGGATTCATGCCACGTCGCGTGACCCCCGCCCTGTTGGCCAGCGCCGTGCTCATGGCCGGTCTGGTCGGCTGCTCGGCGGACGCCAGGAAGACCGAGGGCCAGCAGGCGCCCGTCGAACCACCGCCCGCCGCCACGCCGACACCGAAGGTCCCCGCCGGTAAGGCCCCGCAGCGCGCCTTCGCGGTAGGCGTACGCCAGTTGAAGCTGAACCGGGACGGCCGCGCGCTGCCGACGACGCTCTGGTACCCGGCGGCCGGCCAGTCCGGCGGCGCGGCCAAGCGGTCGGCGACGGCGGCGGCGGGCCGGTTCCCGGTGGTGATGTTCAGTCACGGCCTCGGTGGGCGGCCGGACGACTACGCCACGCTGCTGACCCGCTGGGCGGCGGCGGGTTTCGTGGTGGCCGCGCCGACGTTCCCGCACACCTCCCGGAACGCGGACAACAACGTCCTCGACGTGCTCAACCAGCCCGCCGACGTGTCGTACGCGTTGGATCAGGTGTTGGCGTTGGACGGCAAGGCCGGCGACGCGTTACGCGGCCGGTTGGACGGCGAGCGGGTGGCCGCGGCCGGGCACTCGGCGGGCGGGGTGACCACCATCGGCCTGTTCACGGCGAGCCGGGACGAGCGACTGGACGCGGGAGTGGTGTTCGCGGGCACGGCGCTCGGCGTGGGCACGGCGTTCGCCGGCGCGGCCGCGCCGCAGTTGTTCGTGCACGGCGAGTTGGACGAGGTGGTCGAGTACGCGGCGGGCCGGGCCGCGTACGACAAGGTGCCCTGGCCGAAGGCGATGCTGAGCCTGCCCAAGGGCGACCACGGGCGGGCGCTGCTCAGCGACGGCGCGACGCTGCGGGTCGTCTCGGACACGTCGGCCGAGTTCCTGCGCTGGTCGCTGTACGGCGACGCGGACGCCAAGAAGCGCATCTCCACCGACGCGACGCGCGGCGACATCGCCACCTTCGACGACCACCTCTGAGGTCCGCCCGCTCCGGCCGCCCAAGATCGCGCAGTAACCAGGAAATAGTGGCCTCCCACGACGCGGAGGCCACTATTTCCATGATGTTGCGCGATCTTGCGACCGAGCCGAGCCGAGCCGCGCCGCGCCGCGCCGCGCCGAGCCGAGCCGCGCCGCGCCGGCGCCGAGCCGAGCCGCGCCGCGCCGGCGCCGGGCCGGGGCCGGCGCGGTGCGCGTCAGGCGGTGTGGTCGATGACGACCTTGCCGAAGGCGTCGCCGGAGTGCAGTCGGGCGAAGGCTTCCTCGACCCGGCTGAACGGGACGACGCTGTCCACCACCGGGCGCACCTCGTTGTCGGAGCAGAACGCCAGCAGCTCGTACAGCTCGCCAGGCGTGCCCATCGAGGTGCCCAGGATCTCCAGCTGCATGGCGAAGACCCGGCGCAGGTTGACCGACGGCTCGTGCCCGGCGGTAGCGCCGGAGACCACGATCCGGGCCATCGGCGCGGCCGACTTCAGCGAGTGGTCGAAGGTGGCCGCGCCGACCGTCTCGATCACCACGTCCACCCGTTCCGGCAACCGGGCGCCGGGCTCCACGGCGGTGGCGCCGAGGGCCGAGATCCGGTCCCGCTTCACGGCGTCGCGGCTGGTCGCGTACACCCGTTTGCCCATCGCGACGGCGAGCGCGACGGCTGCGGTGGCCACGCCGCCGCCCGCGCCCTGGACCAGCACGCTGTCGGCGTCCGCGACGCGGCCCTTGGTGGTCAGCATCCGCCACGCGGTCAGCCAGGCCGTGGGCAGGCACGCCGCGTCGGTGGCCGCCATGCCGTCGGGCAGCGGGATCAGGTTCGACCGGGGTACGGCCACCCGCTCGGCGAGCGTCCCGGCGAAGTGCTCGGAGAGGATGGAGACCCCCCGCGGGTCCCCCGGAGTGACGACCACCGGGTACACGACCACCGGGCGCCCGTCCGGGTCCAGTCCGACGGCGTCGCAGCCGAGGATCATCGGCAGCTGGGCCTCGGTGAGGCCCACCCCGCGCAGCGACCACAGGTCGTGGTGGTTGAGCGAGGTGGCCCGCAGCTCCACTGTCACCCAGTCGTCGGCCGGAGGGGTCGGCTCGGGCCGCTCGCCGACGGTGAGCGCGGCGAGCGGATCGGCGTCGTCGAAACGGGAGGCAAAGGCAGCACGCATGATCGGCACGGTAACAAGCTGAGCGCTCGTTAAGAAGCCGCCCGCACCGGCCGGCGGGCCGTGAGCGGCCCCGGCCCGGCCCGTTACCGGCGGGCGACGCCGTCGCGGCGGGCGGCTTCGGCGACCGCCTCGGCCACGGCTGGCGCGACACGCGGGTCGAGCGGGGACGGAACGATCGCGTCGGCGGTCAGGGACTCCGCCACCACGCCGGCGATGGCGTCCGCGGCGGCGACCTTCATCGCCTCGGTGATCCGGGTGGCACCGGCATCCAGCGCACCGCGGAACACCCCGGGGAAGGCCAGCACGTTGTTGATCTGGTTGGGGTAGTCGCTGCGCCCGGTGGCGACCACCGCGACGTGCCGGGCGGCCACCTCGGGGTGCACCTCGGGGGTCGGGTTCGCCAGCGCGAACACGATCCCGCCGGGCGCCATCCCGGCCACCGCCGCCTCGGGGATCTGGCCGCCGGAGACCCCGATCAGCACGTCCGCGTCGCGCAGCGCCTCGGTGATGTCGCCGTGACGGCCGTCGGCGTTGGTGCTCGCCGCCAGCTCGGCCTTCGTGCCGGTCAGCTCGGTGCGGTGCCGGCCGATGATCCCCTTGGAGTCACAGACCACCACCTGGTCGGGGTCGACGCCCCCGGCGATCAGCATCTTCGTCACGGCCACGCCGGCCGCGCCCGCGCCGCTCACCGCCACCC
Source organism: Micromonospora sp. DT53 (assembly GCF_049841535.1). Lineage (NCBI taxonomy): Bacteria > Bacillati > Actinomycetota > Actinomycetes > Micromonosporales > Micromonosporaceae > Micromonospora > Micromonospora sp. DT53. Next base: position 197,254 of record NZ_JBNCKM010000006.1, on the reverse strand, counting down.
GCAGGTCACCGAGCTTGCGCTCCAGCAACAGGGCGGCGTTGCGCAGGGCGGCGAGCACCACGATCGCCGTGCCGTGCTGGTCGTCGTGGAAGACCGGGATGTCCAGCGCCTCGTCGAGCCGACGCTCGATCTCGAAGCAGCGCGGCGCGCTGATGTCCTCCAGGTTGATCCCGCCGAACGAGGGCGCCAACGCCCGCACCACCGCGACGATCTCGTCCACGTCCTGGGTGTCCAGGCACACCGGCACCGCGTCCACCCCGGCGAACTGCTTGAACAGCACCGCCTTGCCCTCCATCACCGGCAACGCGGCCCGGGGGCCGATGTTGCCGAGCCCGAGCACCGCCGAACCGTCGGTGACCACCGCGACCGTGTGCGACACCCAGGTGTAGTCGTCCACCAGGGCCGGGTCGGCGGCGATCGCCTCACACACCCGGGCCACCCCCGGGGTGTACGCCAGGGAGAGGTCCTCCCGGCTGGTGAGCGGCACGGTCGAGGTGACGGCCATCTTGCCGCCCCGGTGCAGCAGGAAAACGGGATCAGCGGGGTCCACGGTGGACGAAGACATGGTGGTGACTCCAGGATCTGTCGAGCAGATGTGAGGCGGCCGGGCCCGCCGCGAGGTGGGCGGCGAGCGGTGGCACGCGGTGCGGGGGGTCACCCGGGCACTTTCCGAGCATAGTGTCGACCCCACCCCCCGGATGTGAGCAGGGTCATAACTGGCGACGAGGCACCCGTCCGGGACGCGGCCAGTAGCGGGCCACCACCCGTCCGCGTACGTCGGCCACCCCGTACGCCCGGGAGTCGTCGGTGATCAGCTCGTTGTCCCCGCGCAGCCACCAGCCGCCGTCCTGTGGCCGGACCGCACGCTTCACCACCAGCAGATCGGGCCGGGTCCGGAAGACCGCGACCACCACGTCGCCGGCTCGGATCGGGCGGCCACCGGGACGAACCAGCACCGCGTCGCCGTGGCGCAGGGTCGGGGCCATGGACGGGCCGGTCACCAGAACGGCGGTCAGCGGTCTCCGCAACCGGGGCACCTCAGCCGGGTGATCGGCGACCACTGGTTTCACCTCCACCCCGTTCGGGGAGCATTCCCAGGAGTAATGTCGCCTTTGATCATCGCAAACTTCCCATGGAGGATCCCGATGCGACTTCCGCGCATCCTTGCGCCCCGCGTCACCGCGAGCGCTCACTGCGACCTACCGTGCGGTGTCTACGACCCGGCCCAGGCCCGGATCGAGGCCGAATCGGTCAAAATGATCTGCGAGAAGTACCAGTCGAACACCGACCCGGAGTTCCGCACCCGGGCCATCATCATCAAGGAGCAGCGCGCCGAGCTGGTCAAGCACCACCTCTGGGTGCTGTGGACCGACTACTTCAAGCCGCCGCACTTCGAGAAGTACCCGAACCTGCACAGCCTGTTCAACGAGGCCACCAAGCTCGCCGGCGCCGGTGGCGTCAAGGGCAGCCTCGACCCGGCCACCGCCGACAAGCTGCTCGCCAAGATCGACGAGATCTCGAAGATCTTCTGGGAGACCAAGAAGGCGTGACCTCACCGGTCATCCCGACGATCCGGCCGGCACGTCCCGAGGACGTGCCGGCCGTCGTCGCCATGGTGCACGAGCTGGCCGAGTACGAACGCGCCCCCGAGCAGTGCCACCTCACCGCCGAACAGCTCACCTCGGCCCTGTTCGCGACCGCTCCAGGTCGCGACGTGGCGTCAGACGCGCCGAGCTGGAGCGGTCGGACGACTGCTCCGGCGCTCTTCGGTCACGTCGCGGTGGACGAGCACGACGAGCCGGTCGGCTTCGCGCTGTGGTTCCTCAACTTCTCCACCTGGGCCGGCGTGCACGGCATCTACCTGGAGGATCTCTTCGTCCGGCCGGCCGCCCGGGGCACCGGAGCCGGCCGACTGCTGCTCGCCGCTCTGGCCGACATCTGCGTACGACGCGGCTACCGGCGGCTGGAGTGGTCGATGATCGACTGGAATCCGGCCGCCGGCTTCTACGCCTCGATCGGCGCCGAGCAGATGAGCGAGTGGGTCACCTATCGGCTCAGCGGTGACGCGCTGCGCGAGCTGGCCGACCGTGCCACCACCGCCGGCACGCGTGCGGCCGACTGACCGGGTAGAGTCCCCGACCGGGGGGATGAGGCGTGACTCAACTGACCGGCCAGCCAGCGACCGACGATGACGTGGTGCACCTCACGGTGCCTGCCGACGGCGGTTACCTCGGCGTGCTTCGCACCGCCACCGCCGGCCTCGCGGCCCGGTTGCAGTTCGCGCTCGACGAGATCGAGGATCTGCGGATCGCTGTCGACGAGGCGTGCGCCATGCTGCTCGCCATCGCCACCCGCGACGCCGAGTTGGAGTGCCGCTTCGCGGTCACCGAAGACGCGCTGACCGTCGAGGTGACCGTGCCGACCGTGCGCGGTGCCACCCTGCCCGGCGAGTCGTCCTTCGCCTGGAAGGTGCTCACCGCGCTGACCACCTCGGCGTCCGCCACGTCCGCCGACGGTCGGGCCACGATCGCGCTGCTCACCCGCCGCTCCGGCGGCTACTGACCGGCCCGACACACCGGCGCGGTCACTGGAAGCCGAGCGCACGGGTCGTCGGAGGGCAGATCAGCAGCCAGGCCACGCCCAGGCCGAGCGCCATCACCGGCACGCCCAACCAGCCCAGCCCAGCCTGGATCATGAACCACCCGATCGGCAGCAGCATCAGCTGAAGCACGATCGCGGGGGCCCGTGCGCCCGCCTGACGGCGCAGCAGCGCGCGGCCCAGCGCCCAGAGCGCCACGGCCGCCCCGACGGCGAAAACGGTCACCAGCACCGCCGCCAGCAGGTCGGTGCGGGTGGCCGTGAGGTCTGCCCAGACCAGCCAGACGGCGATCAGCCCGACGACGGCCGCCTCGGCCCACAGCAGCCGGACCGCCCAGCGCAGCGTGACGGGGATCGGCTCCGAGTCGATGGTCACGCGCGCCACGATACCCGGGCTGCCGAGAGGTACAGTGCCGCCCATGCGGGCCGTCCTGGTGGTCAATCCGAAGGCCACCACCACCAGCGAACGCAGCCGGGATGTGCTCGTCCGGGCGCTGCGCAGCGAAGTCGATCTCAGCGTGCGCTACACCCGTCGGCGTGGGCACGCCATGGCGCTGGCCCGGGAGGCAGCCGCGGAGGGGGTCGACCTGGTCGCCACCCTGGGTGGCGACGGCACGGTGAACGAGGTGGTGAACGGCCTGATGACGGCCGAACCGCCGACGCTCGCCGGCGATGCCCCGCTGGCCGAGCGACTGCCCGCGCTGGCGACCGTCCCGGGGGGCTCGACAAACGTGTTCGCCCGCGCGGTGGGTCTGCCCCGGGAGTGGCCGGAGGCGACCAGCATGATCCTGGAAGGACTGCGGCTGGGCCGGAGCCGGACGGTGGGGCTGGGCCGCGCCGACGACCGCTACTTCACCTTCTGCGCCGGGTTCGGCCTGGACGCCGCGGTGATCCACCGGGTGGAGCAGGCCCGGCGCAAGGGGCGGGTGTCCACGCCGTCGCTCTACCTGCGCTCGATCATGAACCAGTACTTCCTCGCCTCGGACCGGCGGCACCCCGCCATCGTCCTGGAGCGTCCGGGCGAGCCGGCAGAGGCCGAGCTGGCCACCGTCATCATCCAGAACACGGCGCCCTGGACGTACCTGGGCGACCGGGAGGTCAACCCGAACCCGGCGGCGTCGTTCGATCTCGGGCTTGATGTGCTGGCGTTGCGTCAGCTCCGGGTGGCTAGCACAACACGGACAGTGACGCAGTTCCTGTCTCGGCAACCCAATCCGCGCGGCCGTCAGGTGTTACGACTCCATGACACAGCGGAGTTCACGCTGGTCTCCAGCCGTCCGCAGGCGTTCCAGCTGGATGGGGACTATCTCGGCGAGCGGGAGAAAGTCAGATTCACCTCCGTTCCCGCCGCACTGAGAGTAATCTGCTAGGTCTCGGGTACTGCCCTTGGTCGACACGGTAGCCACAACCGATCGACTTGGTCGCCGCCACACCGAGGGGCAGGTGCCGGAAATGTCAGCAATGTCACGCGGACTGTACTATATTGATCCTCGACTGTGGCACGGCGGGTAACCAGGAAAGCACTGGAACCCGGACAAATGGGTTGTGGGCTTGCTCACCGCCCGGAGTTTTTCCGAGCGTCACCCTTGACATCACGACTGTTCGTGAAAGTATTCACAAGCGGACTTGAGTTACCGGGACATTGCCTGGATATGCTCGTCAGGTTGAGCTGTTCCAGCAGGTCCCCGGCGCTGAACGCCTGCTCACGCACTGCCGAATGGACGAACGCTAACTGTCACCTCGGCACTGCGGATGCATATAGGAAAAGCACGACAAGCAATTGTTCGCCACCCATCCAGAATGAGGAGTGTTGCCGCCATGGACTGGCGTCACCATAGTGTCTGCCGCGACGAGGACCCGGAGCTGTTCTTCCCGATCGGGACGTCTGGACCGGCTCTCCTGCAGGTCGAGCAGGCCAAGGCCGTCTGCAGGCGCTGCTCCGTGACCGACCAGTGCCTGCAGTGGGCACTCGAGTCTGGTCAGGACGCCGGCGTCTGGGGCGGAATGAGCGAGGAGGAGCGGCGCGCTGTCAAGCGGCGCGGCGGTCTCCGGGTGCTGCGCGCTCACTCCGCCTGATCCCCAACGACACGCTGTACGCCCCGGTGGGTTCGCCCGCCGGGGCGTTCCGCTGTCCGGCACCGGATCACCGGGCCGGCACGGGTCACCCCGTCGACGCCAGCACCGGCCGGTCGTCGACCCGACGCAGCACCAACTCGACCAACTCCGGTGCGTCGGTCAACGGCGCGGCGACCGCCACCGCGCCGGCCGCCCGGGCCGCCTCGGCCACCGCGTCGTGGAACAGCCCCGGTGCCAGGAAGTACGCGGACACCGCGACCCGGCGCGCGCCGGACGCCCGCAGCCGGGACACCGCCACGCCGGCAGCCGGTGGAGCCGCCGACGCGTACGCCACCCGGCAGGGCACCCCGAACTCCACGCCGAGCGCATCGGCGACCCGGCCCACCGAACGGCGCGCCCGCGCGTCCCGGGTGCCCGCCGCGGCCAACACCAACGCGTCGAAGCGGCCCGGACGTGTCTCACCCAGTCGACGGCACAGCCCGGCCAGCAGCCCCGGATCGGGCGTGTCGTCGGCCGGGCCGAGCACATCGGTGACCCGTACCGTCAGCGGTGGCCCGGACTGCGTCGCCGCGGCGACCGCCGCCGGAATGTCCACCCGGTTGTGGTACGCGGCGGTCAGCAGCAGCGGCACCAGCACCGCCCGGCGGTGACCGGCCACGGCCAGGTCACGCAGCACCTCGGTCGGCCCCGGCTCGGTGTGGTCCAGCCAACTCGCCCACACCTGTGTGCCCGGCCGGGCCGCCGACACCGCCCGAGCCAGCGCCCGGGTGGCATCGGCCGCTCGCGGATCACGACTGCCGTGCGCGACCAACACCACCGGCTCCGCCCCGCCGGCCACACCCGGGCCGGTCAGGGTCGTCGCCGACGAGGTCAGACGTGCAGCCCGCACTCGGTCTTCTCGAACATGGCCCACCGACCGGCCCGCGCGTCCTCGCCGGCCTTCGTACGGCGGGTGCACGGCCAGCAGCCGATCGACCCGTAACCCTGCTTGAACAGTTCGTTGACCGGCACGTTGAAGCGGGCGATGTAGGAGTCAACATCCTTCTGCGACCAGGCCGCGATCGGGTTGACCTTGACCTTGCCGCGCCGCGCGTCGAAGGTCACCACCGGCGTGTTGGCCCGGCTCGGCGACTCGTCCCGACGCAGACCGGCGGCCCAGGCGTCGTACCCGGTCAGCGCCCGCTCCAGCGGCTCCACCTTGCGCAGCTGGCAGCAGTCGTCCGGTGACTTGTTGAACAGCCGGGGGCCGTACTGACCGTCCTGCTGGCCGACGGTCAGTCGGGGCCGGATCGACCGGACGTTCACCGGCAGCGTCCGGGCGACCTCGTCGCGCACCCGCAGCGTCTCGGGGAAGTGCAGGCCGGTGTCGAGGAAGACCACGTCCACCCCGGGGGCCACCCGGGACACCAGGTGCGCCAGCACGGCGTCGGCCATCGAGCTGGTGACGCAGAACCGGTCACCGAAGGTCTGCGCCGCCCAGCGGGCGATCTCCAGCGCCGGGGCGCCCTCCAGGTCCCGAGCGGCCTGCTCGGCCAGGGCTCGCAGCTCGTCCGGGCCGCGTCGGGCCGGGTCGGCCGGCGTCGAGCCGCCCGGGCCGACCAGGCGAAGGCTCGCGGCCGAGACGAGACTCATGAGGTCACCGTCCGGCTGAGCAGCCCGGTGAACTTCACCGAGAAGACCCGGGTGCAGGCGTGGCACTCCCAGGCGCCGTGCCCCGCCTCGTGCGGCCGTAGGTCCTCCTCGCCGCAGTACGGGCAGTACAGGGGTGCCGCTCGGTTCTCGCTGCTCACCGCAGTTCCTCCTCGTCGACTCTGATCACCCAATTGGCGAACGTCTCGCCCTCGCTCCGACCGGCCAGGTAGCGACGGGCCAGCCGTTCCACGTACTCCGGAAGCTCCTCGGCGGTGGTCTTCAGGCCGCGCAGCTTGCGGCCGAAACCGGCGGTCTGCCCCTGGGCCATGCCCAGCCCGCCGCCCAGGTGCACCTGGAAACCCTCGACCTGCCGGCCGTCCGGACCGACCACCAGTTGACCCTTGAGCCCGATGTCGGCCACCTGCGTGCGCGCGCACGCGTTCGGGCAGCCGTTGATGTGGATCGAGATGTCCGCGTCGAAGTCGCGCAGCCGCTGCTCCAGCCGGGCCACCAACTCCTCGCCGCGGGCCTTGGTCTCGACGATCGCCAACTTGCAGTACTCGATGCCGGTGCACGCCATCGTGCCGCGCCGCCACGCGGACGGCCGGGCCTCCAGACCGATCCCGCGCAGCGCGTCGACAAGCGACTCCGTCCGGTCCGACGGCACGTCGAGCACCAGCAGCTTCTGGTACGGGGTGAGCCGCACCCGGTCGCTGCCGTGCGCCTCGACCACGTCGGCCAGCTGGCTGAGCTGCGCGCCGGAGACCCGCCCGACCACCGGGGCGGCGCCCACGTAGTGCCGCCCGTCGGCCTGCTCGTGCACACCCACGTGGTCGACCGGCTTCGACGGCAGGACCGGCGGCGGGCCGTCGAGCAGCGTACGGCCGAGGTAGTCCTTCTCCAGGACCTCGCGGAAGCGCTCCACGCCCCAGTCGGCCACCAGGAACTTCAACCGGGCCCGGTTGCGCAGTCGGCGGTAGCCGTAGTCGCGGAAGATGCCGACCACCCCGGCCCACACGTCCGGCACCTCGGCCAGCGGAACCCAGACGCCGAGCCGCTTGGCGAGCATCGGGTTGGTGGAGAGACCGCCACCGACCCAGACGTCGAAGCCGGGCCCGTGCTCGGGGTGGTCGACACCGAGGAGGGCGATGTCGTTCGACTCGTACGGGGTGTCGACCAGCCAGGAGATCGACGTCTTGAACTTGCGGGGCAGGTTGGAGAACTGCTTGTCGCCGACGTACCGGGAGACGATCTCGTCGATCGCCGGGGTCGGGTCGAGCAGCTCGTCGCGGGCCACGCCGGCGACCGGGCTGCCCAGCACGATTCGCGGGCAGTCGCCGCACGCCTCGGTGGTCTGCAGGCCGACCGACTCCAGCCGACGCCAGATCTCCGGCATGTCCTCGACCCGGATCCAGTGGTACTGGATGTTCTGCCGGTCGGTGATGTCGGCGGTGTCCCGCGCGAACTCCCGGGAGATGTCCGCGATCACCCGCAGCTGGGCCAGGCTGAGCTGGCCGCCGTCGATGCGAACCCGGAGCATGAAGAACTCGTCCTCCAGCTCGTGCGGCTCCAGCACGGCGGTGCGCCCACCGTCGATGCCCGCCTTGCGCTGGGTGTACAGGCCCCACCAGCGGAACCGGCCCCGCAGGTCCTGCGGGTCGATGGAGGCGAAGCCGCGGTGCGCGTAGATGTTCTCGATGCGGGCCCGGACGTTGAGCGGGTCGTCGTCCTTCTTGATCCGCTCGTTGGGGTTGAGCGGCTCACGGTGGCCGAGCGCCCACTGACCCTCACCCCGTGGCCGGCGCGGCGCTCGGGTCGGGCGAGCCGTCGGGTCCTCGGAACGGGCCGGGATGCTGCTGACCGCCATCGCGGCGTCCTCCGTTGTCTGCTGTGCCTCGGGTTACGCGGGGCGCGGCGGCCGGCCCGGCGAAGCGGGCGGGACAACGGTGTCTTCAGACAGCCGGCGCGGAGCGCGCCCGAGACAGATTGGTCGGGCGTCGTCAGTAGGCCGGACAGATCGCGCTGCGCACGCGGCCGTAATCAACGTGGCGACGTGCCACGAAGCGGCGGACGACTGCGGCGGTCATGGGCCCATGCTGCCACACCCCGAGGGGGCCGGCCAATGTCCACGTGCTGGATCCCACATCACGGGCCGAGGGTCAGTCGACCAGCTGGTCACCAAGGACAGTTCGGGCATAACGCACCACCCGCCCCTGCCGTACGCCCGCGATCAGGCCGTTGTCCCGCAGCGTGGTGAGGTGGTGCGACGCCGTCGCCGGCGCGAGACCCAGCAGCGCGGCCAACTCACCGGTGCTCAGCGGCGAGTCGAGCAGGGAGAGCGCCGCCGCCCGCGTACCGCCGAGCAGGGCGCCCAGCGCGGCGCTGGGCGGCGGTGAATCCCACAGCCCACCCAACCCGGTGGGCGGATAGCAGAGGGCGGGCCCGGCATCGCCCTCCATGATCGCGTGCACCGTCGGCCCGGCGAACGAGGTGGGCAGCATCGTCCACGGGCGTCCGTCCAGGCCGGCCGGCCGGGTCGTGCCGACGGCGACCCGCAGCGCCGCGCCGTCCCAGCGGATCGACGGGTGCAACTCGCGGAGCAGGGTGCGCCCGCCCTGCTCGGCGGCGAGCAGCGTGCGCCGCCGGATGTCCGCCAACGCGAGCGCCCGCAGCCGGGGCCAGTCCGGTGCGATCAGCAGGGTGAAGTACCTGTGCAACTGCGCGACCAGCTCGTCAGGCGTCAGCCGGGGTGCTCCGGCCCGGTCCAGTTGCCGCCGCACCCGGGACGGGTCGGTGCCGGCGACCGCCCGCAGCTCGGCCGCCAGGTTCGGTGCCACCCCGATCGGGGTGAGGAAATCCGGCACGTAGCCGTTGGACGACCTGAGCACCGCCAACAGCGGTTCCAGGCCGGCCTCCGGCAGCAGCCGCTCCGCGCGCTCCCGCCACGGACGGTGCATCCAGTACTTCGCCGGCTTGCGCAGCGCCCAGGAACTGGCCACCAGCTCGGCCAGGGGCGAGTGCACGAACCGGACCCGGCTGAGGTCGTCGGGTGAGAACCGAACCTCGATCACCCACGGATTCGACCACGTTCGAACGGTTCGGCGACAGCACGGAGCGGCCCGAGGATCCCCACATGGAGTACAGACAACTGGGCCGGTCGGGCCTGCGCGTCAGCGCGGTCGCGTACGGCAACTGGGTGACCCACGGCAACCAACTCGACGACGACGCGGCGGCCGCGTGCGTGGCCGCCGCCCTGGACGCGGGCATCACCACCTTCGACACCGCCGACCGGTACGCCCAGGGGCGGGCCGAGGAGGCGTTGGGCAAGGCGCTGAGTGGTGTCCGGCGCAGCTCGATCGAGCTGTGCACGAAGGTGTGCCTGCCGGTCGGGCCCGGAGCCAACGACGCCGGGCTGTCCCGCAAGCACATCATCGAGGGCTGTCACGCCTCGCTGAACCGGCTGGGCACCGACTACGTCGACCTCTATCAGGCGCACCGGTACGACGACAGCGTGCCGCTGGAGGAGACGATGCTCGCCTTCGCCGACCTGGTCCGCCAGGGCAAGGTGCTCTACGTCGGCGCCTCGGAGTGGACCGCCCCGCAGCTGCGCGCGGGCCTGCGGCTCGCCGCCGAGCTGCACATCCCGTTCATCGCCAACCAGCCGCAGTACTCGATGTTGTGGCGGGTGGTGGAGGCCGAGGTGTCGCCCGCCTGCGCCGATCTCGGCCTGGGCCAGCTCGCCTGGGCGCCACTGGCCATGGGCGTGCTGACCGGCCGGTATGAACCCGGCCGACGTCCGCCCGCCGGCTCCCGGGCCACCGACGGCTTCGGTGGCTCGTTCATCGCCCGCTACTCCTCGGACGCGCTGCTCTCCCGGGTACGCCGGCTCCGACCGATCGCCGACGCGGCCGGCTGCACGATGGCCCAGTTGGCGGTGGCGTGGGTGCTGCGCCGCCCGACGGTGGCGAGCGCGATCGTCGGCGCCTCACGGCCCGAGCAGCTGGCCGAGACGGCCACGGCCGCCACGGTACGGCTCGACGACGAGCTGATCGACCGGATCGACGACGTGCTGGACGAGCTTGTGGAACGTGATCCGGCGAAGACCGCCCGACCGAACGACGTGATGCCGGCCTGGCGCCCACCGCCTACCGCCGGCTGACGCCCACGACGGAGGTGGCCGTGGCAGGCTCGGACCGTGGGGCAATTGTCCGAGAGGTCGGCCGGGGCGGCGTGGGAACGCCTGCGCCGCCTGCCGGTCTGGCTCGCCCCGGCGCTGGTGACCCTGGCGGTGACCCTGACCGGGCTGGGCTCCGCCCAACTCTGGCGCGACGAGCTGGCGACGTGGAGCGCGGCCACCCGGTCGCCCGGCGACCTGGCCCGGCTGGCCGGCACCATCGACGCCGCCACCGGGCCGTACTACCTGCTGATGCACGTCTGGACGACAGTCGTCGGCGACTCCACGATCGCCCTGCGCGTACCGGCGGTGTTGGCGATGACAGTGGCCGCCGGGCTGCTCGCCGTGCTCGGCGCGCGGCTCGTCGACAGGCGCGGCGGCCTCCTCGCCGGGCTGCTGTTCGCGGTGCTCCCCGGCACCTCCCGCTACGGGCAGGAGGCTCGCCCGTACGCGCTGGCCACCATGCTCGCGGTGCTCGCCACCCTGCTGCTGGTGATCGCGCTGCGTCGACCGAGCTGGGCCCGTTGGGCCGGCTACGCCGCCGCCGTCGCCGCTCTCGGGCTCATCCACCTGATCGCGCTCACAGTGCTCACCGCCCACGCGCTGGTCGTCCTCATCGCCTGGTGGCGCGGCCCGACCGCGGCCGGCATCGCCGCTCCCGCGCACCTCGACGCCGAGCGGGACCGGCGGGTGTGGCGGTGGCTGGTCGCCGTGGTGCCGGTCGCGCTGCTGGCCGGTCCGCTGCTGGTCAAGGCCCGGACCCAGCAGTCCCGGCAGTTGAACTGGGTCCACCTGGCCCGGCTGGACGACCTGAGCGCGCTGCCCGGCGGCGTCGCCCAGAGCAGTGTGGTGGGTGGCCTGCTGGTCGGGGTCGCCGCGCTGGGCGCCGCCCGGCTCGGGCGGCGGGCCCTGCTGCCGGTGAGCGCGGTGCTGCTGCCCGTACTGCTGCTCTTCGCCGCCGGCACGGTCGTACCACTGTGGGTGCCCCGGTACCTGGTCTTCGTGGTGCCCTTCGCGTGCCTGCTGGCGGGTGCGGCGTTGGCCGCCGTGGCCGCGCCGGCCGCGCTCGTCGTGGTGGTCCTGGCCGGGTTGCTCGGCCTACCCGACCAGACCGCGCTGCGACGGACCCACGAGTGGCCGCGCAGCGCGCCGGTGGACTACGCCGGGGCGGCACGGGTGATCGCCGACGGTCAACGACCGGGTGACGGGGTGGTCTACTCGCCCCGGCACAGCTGGCTCTTCCTCGACCTCGGCATCGAGTACCACCTCGGCGACCCACCACGCGACGTGCTGGTCACCGAGGACGAGGTGCGCCGCGGCGACCTGTGGGCCGCCGAGTGCCCCCGGCCGGCACCGTGCCTGGCCGGTACGACACGGGTGTGGCTCGTCGTCTCCGGCCGGCACGCCGAGCCGCTGGCCGCCGTGCCGGACGCCAAGGGCGACGCGCTCCGCGCGGACTTCACCGTCACGCAGGTCTGGCAGCGCCCCGGCCTGACCGTGGCCCTGCTGACCAGCCGTGCCGGGCGCTGACCGGTCCGTCCATGGGCAGGCCGGCGGTCCGCGCACCTCGTTGAGCGTGATGCCGGTGAGTCATCAAGATGACCCACCGGCATCACGCTCATCCAGACATCCGCTCCCCGACGCGGACCCGCCCGAGCGGGAGGCGGAAGCCGGGCGGCGGGCGGCGGGCGGCGGCTCAGGCCTGCGAGCGGCCGTCGTGGGTGTTGCGGGCCAGCGGGACGACAAGCATGGCCTCGGTGCCACCGTTGGCGCCGGCACGTAGTTCGATGGTGCCGCGCAGCTCACCGGTGATCAGGGCCCGGACGATCTGGAGGCCGAGCCGGCTGCCGCGTTCGGCGTCGAAGTCCGGGGGTAGGCCGCGCCCGTTGTCGGTCACCGAGACGTGCAGCATCTTGCGGAATCGGTGCGCCGAGACCACCACCTCGGGTCGCAGCGACGGGTCGACCTCGGGAACGGCGACCGGCACCATGCCGGAGGCGGCGGGTACGGGGGGCTCCTCGGCCTCGTCGGCCGGCGGGAAGCCGTGCTCGACGGCGTTGAGCAGCAACTCGTTGAGGACCATCACCAGCGAGGTGGCGATCTCCGCCGGCAGTACGCCGAAGCTGCCCCGCCGCCGCATGCCGACGCTCACCTCGGTCGCCGCGACCTCGGTCGCCGCGCTGGCCACCCGGTCGACGATGCCGTCGAACTCCACCGCCTCGTCGCTGGACATCGAGAGCGTCTCGTGCACCAGGGCGATCGAGGCGACCCGCCGGACCGATTCCTCCAGCGCGACACGGGCTTCCGGCATCGCCACCCGGCGGGCCTGCAACCGCAGCAGCGCGGCGACCGTCTGGAGATTGTTCTTCACCCGATGGTGGATCTCCCGGATCGTGGCGTCCTTGGTGATCAGCGCCCGGTCCCGGCGACGGACCTCGGTGATGTCCCGGACCAGCACCAGCGCGCCGATCGGCACCCCTGCCGGCATCAGCGGTAGCGCCCGGGTGAGCATCGTGGCACCTCGTGCGTCGATCTCCCGGCGGGGCGGCGCCTCACCGCGCAGCGCGGCCAGGATGCCGTTGGAGGCCTCGGTGCCGTCCAGCGGGTCACCGGCCAGCCGGCGGTGCAGCGCGGCCAGGTCCTCCCCCACCAGGTGGGAGGCGTAACCCAGTCGGCGGTACGCGGACTGCGCGTTCGGGCTGGCGTAGGTGACCTTGCCGCCGGCATCGAGCCGGACCAGGCCGTCGCCGACCCGGGGCGCCGAGGTGGTCTCGCCCGGGTGCCTCGGCGGCGGGAAGGTTCCGTCCGCGATCATCTGCGCCAGGTCGTCGGCGGTGGTGAGGTAGTTGAGTTCCAGCTGGCTGGGCGTACGGGCGGTGGAGAGGTTGGTGTCCCGCCCCACCACGGCGATCACCTCGCCGGCCTCCCCCTCGGCGGTACGCAGCCGGACCGGGATCGCCTCGTGTCGGGCCGGCACGTCGCCATACCAGACCGGGTCGCCCTCGCGCCAGATCCGGCCCTGGGAGTACGCCACCCCCAGGTGGGCCACCTCCGACCCGCCGACGATCCGACCCACCTGGTCGTCCTGGTAGGCGGTCGGCGCGGTGGTCGGGCGGACCTGGGCGACGCAGAGGAACGTGCCGTCGGCGTCGACCGGCACCCAGAGCAGCAGGTCAGCGAAGGACAGATCGGAGAGCAGTTGCCAGTCGCCCGCGATCCGGTGCAGGTGGTCGATGTCGGCCGGACGGAGATGGGTGTGCTCCTCGGCGAGGTCGCGCAGCGTGGACACGGTGACCAGGGTGCCACGCCGCGCCTCACATCGTCGCGGTGACCTTCTTCAACCCGCGCGGCGCGTCCGGGTCCTCGCCTCGGGTGAGCGCCAGGGCCAGCGCCAGGCGCTGCATCGGCAGGATGTCCAGCAGCGGGGCGTACCGCTCGTCGACCTCGGGAACGGCCAGTCGGGTGGCGCCCGGCACGTCGGCGGAGCCGACCACCACGACGTCGGCGCGGCGTTCACCGAGGCGGGGCAGCACCTCGCCCATCGAACGGCCACCGGGACCGGAGCCGACCACGGCGAGCACCGGCACCTCCGGGTCGGTCATCGCGAGCGGGCCGTGCAGCAGGTCGGCGCCGGAGAAGGCGAGCGCCGGCAGGTACGAGGTCTCCATCAGCTTCAGCGCGGCCTCCCGGGCGGTCGGGTAGGCGTACCCCCGGCCGGTGGTGACCAGCTGGCGGGCGAACCGGTAGCGCGGGGCGAGCTGGGCCGGGGTGCCGTCGGCCAGGGTGCGGGCGGCCAGCTCGGGCAGTGCGTCGAGCGCTTCCCGTTCGCCCTTCGGGAGCACGCCGTCGCCGGCCCGAATCCCCTCCACGAGCATCAACAGGGCGAGCAACTCGGCGGTGTACGTCTTGGTGGCGGCCACCGCCCGCTCGTGCCCGGCGGCGATGTCGACGCTCAGCTCGGCCACGTCGACAAGCGGCGAGTCGGGGGCGTTGGTCACCGCGAGGGTCAGCGCCCCGGACGCTCGGGCGGCGCGCAGCACCTCGGCCAGGTCGGGCGAGCCACCGCTCTGGCTGACTCCGACGACCAGCGCGTCGGACAGGTCGGGGCGGGCCCCGAACAGGGTGACGACGCTGGGCGAGGCGAGCCCGGCGGGCAGACCGAGCCGGATCTCGGTCAGGTAGGCCCCGTAGAGGGCCGCGTGATCGGAGGTGCCCCGCGCGGTGAAGACCACGTGTCGGGGCCGACGTTCGGCGATGACCGCCGCCACCCGGGCGATCTCGGCGGCGTTGGCGGCGGAGAGCAGGCGCGCGTAGCCAGTCGGCTGCTCGTCGATGTCGGCGGCCATCCCAGCCCCTGCACGTGTCACGGAAACCCCTCCCCCTGCGCGGTTGCCGCGCGATTCTTGCTCAGTCTTGCACTTTTGAGCGTATCTCAGCAATCGAACGAGCAGAAATGCGCAGGTGATCACCAGTTGATCTCAATGTCAACTAGGCTTTACCCGCTGCACCCGGTCTAGCCCGCGACGAGAGGACGACGTGCCCGAGGGAACGGACGACCCCGCGCTCTCCGTGACGGAGGAGCTGGCGCTGGCCCGGCTGGCACTCGACGAGGGTGACCTGCACCACGCCGCCGGCCACCTGGCCGGCGCGTTGGCACGGGCTCCCACCCTCCCGGAGGTGCACGAGACACTGGCCCGGCTCGCCGCGACGAGCGGCGGCGGCCTCGACCTCTTTCCGATCAACCACCACACCTTCGTCGGTGCGGTGGTCGCCCGCGCCCACCTCCTCGCCACCGCGGGCCGCCCCGCCGAGGGGCTGGAGCTGCTGGCCGCGGCGACGACGTACGCGCCCGGCACCGAGTGGGCCGGCGTGCCCTGGGTCACCGCGCCCGAGCTGGCCGCACGACTGGACCCGGAGCACGTCGCCCGCGTCCTCATGCAGGTGTGCGCCGCGCTGCCCGACCCGGTGCCGCGGCTCGGCCGGGCCCCGCTGACCCCGTACCTCACGCTCGCCCGCAACGCGGCCACCGTGCACCCCGAACACGGCCTGCTGCTGGGCGCGGCGTCCGCGCTGGCCCGCCGCCTCGGCGAGAACGAGCTGGCGGTCCGCTGGGCCACCCGAGGGGTACGCGCACAGCCCTCGAAGATGGGCGAGGTGTGGCTCGGGTACGCGTACCGCAGCTCGGGCCGGACCCGCGACGGCCTCGCGGCCCTCGGTCGGGCCGTCGAGCTGGACCCCGACGACCTGGCGATCTACGCGGACATCGCCGGCACCCTGGCCGAGATCGGCCGATTGGACGAGGCCCTGGAGTGGACCGAGCGGGCGCTGGCGCGCGATCCGTCGTTCGACTGCGCGGTGCACACCGCCCACCGGCTGCGGCACCTGCGCGACGGTGACCTCGCCCACCTGGTCGCGCTCGCCGACTTCGTGCGGGACCACCCGGACGACAGCCACGAGCACGGCGACCTGGCCCAGTGCTGCCGAGGCCGCCCCTGGCTCGGCCAACTCACCCCGGCCGGCGGGCCTCTGGTCGACGCGATGCGCCAGGCGGTCGCCGATGACGACAACGGTCTCGGCGGTGCGGTACGCCTACCCGCCGCCGCCCCGCCGAGCGCGGTCGGAACGGCGATCTCCACGGCCCCCGGGCTGCGGATCGAGGTCGTCGGCGCGCCGGAGCCCGACCCGCGCGAGCCCCGACGGGCGACAGCTGCGCGGTTGTGGCACTACGCGGACGTCGTCCCCACGCCCGCGCTGGCGGCGCCCTCGGCGACAGCTGTCGAACGGATCGGGCAGATCGCCCACCCGGCGTGGGCACACCCACCGGCGGCGTACGACGCGGCGGTGGGCCTGGCCGGCCTCGACCTGGACGACCTGCTCGGCCTGCTGGTGCATCCGCCCGCGGCGCCGGCCAACGCGGTGGGTCGACTGCTGGCCGCCCACGATCCGTCGGTCTGGGTTCGCGGTGTGCAGGTGTGGGCCTGTCTGGGGCTGCTGCACCACCGCACCGACGAGCCGTGGGAGGGCTCGACCCGCCGCCGGGTGCTTCTCGATCTGATCTGGGGCGTGGAGGACTGGGTCACCGAGGCGGCGCTGTTCGCCCTGGTCACCGCCGCCTGGGTGGACCCGTCGGTGCGGTCGGACGTGGCTCGGGTGGTGGCGGAGCGGCTGGCCGACGCGGCGGCCGTGGCGCGGAGCCGGCCGGTCCCGATCGCCGCTTCGCTGGCCCATCTGGCACTCGCCGCCCCGCAGGTGGACCCGGCGACGGCGGCACTGGCCACCGAACTGCTGGGCACTCGATCCTCCCGGCTCCCCCGCCCCCGCAACCCCCTGCGCCGTCTCTGGCAACGGCTGAGCAGGGGCGCGCCGCGCCGACCGTGAGGGTCGACGCGGCGCGTTGGGGTTCGGGGTCGGGTCAGGCGACCGGAGCTGCCTTGCCGAGGGCGACCTCGGCCTCCTCCTCCGGGGTGGCCTGCGGCGGCGCCTCGTTCGCGGTGCGCAGCGGGATCTCCTTGATGAACCAGGCGAGCACCGGGATCACGATGGTGAACAGCACCGCCCAGAGGAAGACGTGCGAGATCGCGTCGGCGAGACCTCCGAGCACCAACTCGCGTGCCTGGGCGGGCAGTTCCTTGAGCTTCTCCAGATCCATCCCGGAGCCGCCGGACTCGCCACCGAAGGCCCGGCCGCCCTCGGAGCTGGCCAGCCGGTTGGCGAAGATCGCGCCGAACAGCGAGATGCCGAACGAGCCACCGATCGACCGGAAGAAGGTGGCCGCGCCGCTGGCCGCGCCGAGGTCCTTCTGCTCCACGCTGTTCTGCGCGATGAGCATCGACGTCTGCATGAGGAAGCCCATGCCGACGCCGAGCACGATCATGTACAGCGAGGACATCAGCTTGCTGGTGTCGGTGTCGAGCATGGACAGCAGCGCCATGCCCCCCGTCATCGCCACGCCACCGATGATCGGGTACGCCCGGTACTTGCCGTTGCGGGTGATCGCCCGGCCGATGACCAGCGAGACGACAAGCATGCCGAACATCAGGGGCAGCAGCAGCAGACCACTGTTGGTCGCCGACGCACCCTGCACGGTCTGCTGGTAGAGCGGCAGGAAGTTCATCGCGCCGAACATCGCGAAGCCGAGCAGGAAGCCGATCACCGAGATCAGCGCGAAGTTGCGGTTGGCGAACAGCGACAGCGGCAGGATCGGCTCCTGGACACGGCGTTCCACCATCCCGAACACCACCAACGCGAGCACGGCCAACACGGCCAGGCCGATGATCTGCGGCGACGTCCAGTCGTACTCGTTGCCACCCCAGGTGGTGATGAGCACGATCGCGGTGATGCCGACCGAGAGCAGCCCGGCGCCGAGCCAGTCGATCCGGTGCTCGGTGCGGTACTTCGGCAGGTGCATGGTGGTGATCAGCACGAGCAGCGCGACACCGCCCAGCGGCAGGTTCACGTAGAACGCCCAGCGCCAGGAGAGGTGGTCGGTGATGAAGCCACCGGCCAGCGGGCCGGCGACCATGGCGATGGCCATGATGCCGGCGATCATGCCCTGGTAGCGCCCGCGCTCGCGGGGCGGGACCAGGTCACCGATGATGGCCATCACGCCGACCATGAGGCCGCCGGCGCCGAGGCCCTGCACGGCCCGGAAGGCGATGAGTTGGACCATGCCGTCCTCGGGGCCACCGAGCATCCCGGAGCCGGCCATACCGCAGAGGGCGGAGCCGACCAGGAAGACGACGACGGAGGTCAGGAAGACCGACTTGCGGCCGTAGAGGTCACCGAGCTTGCCCCAGATCGGAGTGGAGACGGTGGTGCCCAGCACGTACGCGGTAACCACCCAGGTGAAGTGGTTGAGCCCGCCGAACTCGCCGACGATCCGCGGTAGCGCGGTGCTGACGATCATGTTGTCGAGCATCGCGAGCATCATCGCGATCATCAGGCCGAACAGCACCACCCGTATGTTGTTGGGTCGCGTGCCGGCCTGCGTTGCCTGAGTCATGGGTAAGCTCCCCCCGAGGATTGCCGCACTTACTTGCCGCCCGGCTAGTCACCTTACTAGCCGCACGGTAAGTTGGGTACGAGCAACGGTCAAGCCATTTGGGGGGCGTGGGTGAGCGAGAGCACAGGCGGCGGAACGCGGGAACGGATCAAGGCCGTCGCGCTCGAACTCTTCACCGAGCAGGGGTACGAGAAGACCTCGCTCCGGGAAATCGCCGAGCGCCTCAACGTCACCAAGGCTGCTCTCTACTACCACTTCAAGAGCAAGGACGACATCGTCGCCAGCTTCGTCGAGGACCGGCTGGAGGGGATGGACGCGCTGATCGCCTGGGCCGCCACCCAGCCCGCCACCCTGGACACCCGGCGCGAGCTGATCTCCCGGTACGCCGACACGATGTTCGACGGCACCCAGCCGTCGGTGATGCGCTTCTTCGAGCAGAACCAGACCGCGCTCAAGAGCCTCTCCTCCGGCCAGAAGATGCGCGGTCGGATGTTGGAGCTGGCCGACGCGCTCTGCCGGGGCGACGACTCCCCCGCCGCCCAACTGCGCGCCGCGCTGTCAATCTTCGCCGTGCACACCAGCTGGTTCGCGGTCCGCGCGCCGCACATCAGCGACGACGAACGCCGCAAACTCGCCCTGGAGGTGGCCGACGAGCTGCTGGCCGCCATCGGCACGCAGCCCGACGCCTGACCCGGCCTGATCGCCACGGCCCAGGCGCTTCGGCCGGCGGCTCAGCCGCGCGTCAGCTCCAGCCGCAGGCCGAGCAGGTCCACGCCCGGCGCCGGAGACCAGTCCTTCTCCGGCGAACGGACGAACCCGCGCCGCGCGTAGAGCCGGTGCGCCGGATCGGCCATCCCGGCCCGCACGCAGATCACCACCGCCGTGCAACCCAAGTCGGTCGCACGGTCGACACACGCCTCGACCAACGTGGCGCCGACACCCCGCCCCTGAGCGCCCGGGTCGACGGCGAGCATCCGGAACTCCGCCTCGCCCGGCCCGGACAACTCGGCGAACCGGGTGCCCGGCAGCACGAACGTGACCGAGCCGAGCACCGCCCCGGTCACCTCGTCGACCGCGACCAGCACCTCGCCGCTGGTGGCCCGGGTCGCCACATCGGCCAACACCTCGCCGTACCCGTGTTCGCCCTTGAGCTGGCCGTCCGCCTCGTACGCGGCCACTGTCAACCGGGCCACCGCCGGGAAGTCGGCCGGCTCCGCCGGGCGGACCCGCAACCCGGTCAAGCGATCACCGCGATCAGGTCACCGTCCTGCACGACATCGCCCTCGTTGACGACGAGCTGCTGGAGCACACCATCGGACTCGGCGACGACCGGGATCTCCATCTTCATCGACTCGAGGATCACCAGGGTGTCACCCTCGGCCACCGTGTCACCGGCCGTGGCGACGACCTTCCAGACGTTGGCCACCATCTCGGCGCGGATCTCCTCGGCCATGTCCAGGCCCTCCCTCTTCGCGACGTGCCTGCCGCTGTATCCAATCATGGGTCGACCGGCGGTGGGCGCGCAGCGGCACAGCCGGGATGACAGGCCCGCCCTGGGGAAGGCGGCGGGTGCCGACCGCACTACCATCAGCGGGTCGGACCCGACGCCGGACCGCCGGTGGCCGCATCGGCGCCGAGGTCGTGCGCAGGACGGATCCGACCCATCACGAGGAGGTCAGCATGGCGAAGAAGTCCCGGAAGAAGAAGGCTCGTAAGAAGAGCGCCGCGAACCACGGCAAGCGTCCCAACTCCTGAACGGGTCGACGGGCCGGCTGCCCGTCGCCGCTCAGCCGGCCGAGGCCGGGTACACCTGTGGCCCGGGTCGACATCGACCCGGGCCACCGGTCTTGCCAGCTTGTGCCGACGCTCAGTCGGCCAGCTCACGAGAGTCGCTGGTCTCGAAGACCACCAGCTCGGTGAGCTTGATCCGCAGCCGCTCGCGCAGCTGGTCCGGCGCGGTCTCGTTGCCACAGCAACGAGCCACCAACGCCCGCACCTCCTGCTCCAGCCCGTACTCGCGCAGGCAGGGCCCGCACTCGTCCAGGTGGTGCCGGATCAGCGAGCGGCGCTCGTCGGCGCACTCCAGATCCAGGTAGAGATACACCTCCGCGAGCACTTCGCGGCAGTCCGTCTCGTGCGGCTCCCCACAGCTCACGTCACACCTCCCGGCCGGCAGCGGCGGCGGTCGAGCCCTTCGCCGAGCGAGCAGCGCTGAAGCCCCGCTCCCCCGCGTAGCGCTCGAGCAGCTTGCGCAGATTACGACGGCCCCGGTGCAGACGCGACATCACGGTGCCGATGGGCGTGCCCATGATGTCCGCGACCTCCTTGTAGGAGAAGCCCTCGACGTCGGTGAGGTAGACGGCCAGACGGAACTCCTCCGGCAACTGCTGGAGGGCTTCCTTGACGTCACTGTCCGGCAGCCGGTCCAGTGCCTCCGTCTCGGCGGAGCGCAACCCGCTGGAGGTGTGCGACTCGGCCTCGGCGAGCTGCCAGTCGGTGATCTCCTCGGTGGGCGCCTGAATCGGCTGGCGCTGCCGCTTGCGGTAGGAGTTGATGTAGGTGTTGGTCAGGATCCGGTAGAGCCAGGCCTTCAGGTTCGTGCCCTGCTCGAACTGGTGGAAGGCCGCGTACGCCTTCAGGTAGGTCTCCTGGACCAGGTCCTCGGCATCCGCCGGGTTACGCGTCATCCGCAGCCCAGCAGCGTAGAGCTGATCGACGAATGGCATCGCGTCCCGCTCGAACCGGGCCCTGCGCTCGTCCGTCTTCTCGGTGGTCAACCGCACATCCCCTCGCGTCGGATGCTTTCCCGCCGAGGATACGCGCACGGCCCTGCCCGCAGATTCACTTCCGGCCGGTGTGCCCGTGCTCACCGCACCCACCCCGCCCGGTCCCGCCGTCGCGGGCCACTCCGGGCCATCCAGCAGCCGCTTCAGCTGCCGGGCGTCCCGTTCGTCCCGTTCCAGGCTTCGTGTCTCGGTTGGCACCGGTCACCCCCCTCACAGAAAAGTCGTCCGGGGGTAGTAACGCGAGATGACCACTGAGGCATTCCGGCCAGCCCTCCCGTTCCTGGCCCCGGCCCCGACGGCGGCCGGCGCTGGGACCAGGAAGGGCCTGGGAGGACTGGTGTCACCGGCCCCGATCGGGCCGGCGGCACCATCGGATGCAACGACCCGTGCCCGGCGCCGGAAACGGTCGCCCCGGCGAGCCGGCCGCGGCTGGTCAGCCGGCCGCCCAGCCCTGGGCGTACAGCCAGTCGCGCACGGCGGCGGCGGTGCCGGCCGGATCCCGGCGCAGATCGTGCGTCTCACCGGGACGGCTCACCACTCGCACGGTCGGCCCCGGCTCCGGCGTCCCGAACGGGTCCCGGTCACCGTTGACGACAAACGTCGGCAGGCCGGTGTCCAGTTCGGCGGCGCGAGAGCGCTCCGGCCGGCCGGGCGGGTGCAGCGGGAAGGCCAACGCGACCACACCCACAGCGCCCACCGCACGAGCCGTCCGGCAGGCCACGCGGGCGCCACTGGAACGCCCACCGACCACCACCGTCGGCACGTCGGCGTGCCGGTCACGCAGCACGGCGAGCACCGCCACCCAGGCCTCGTCGAGGTGACCTGCCGGTGCCGGCGCACGTCGACCGGCGACCCGGTAGGGCTGGGTCACCCGGACCACCGCCAGGCCGGCAGCGACCGACGCGTCCCGGACCGCGAGCAGGTCGGGCGCGTCGACGCTGCCACCCGCGCCGTGCCCGAGGACGAGCAGGGCGGTGGCCGGGCGGACCGGCAGGTCGGTGTCGATCCGCGCCGGACCGCGCGGGGTGTCGATCTCGTTGCTGGGTGGCACCGGCCCATTCTGCGCCGCCGGACGGGCGACGGGTGTGAACCGGGCCGCCGATCAGCTCAGCGGGACCAGGGCGAGCAGCCGATCGCGGACCGGCGGGCCGGCGTCGTCGATGGCGTCCGGGTCGGGGTCGACCTCGCCACGCCAGGCGACGAGCATCGCCCGTCGTTCCCGCGGCGTGGTGCCGCCCCACACACCGTGGCAGTCGCCGACGTCGAGGGCCCAGGCCAGGCAGGACCCCTGCACGTCACAACTGCGGCACAGCGCGACGGCGGCGTCCGCCGGCTCGTTCGGTGCCGGAAAGAAAGTCTCCGGATCGACGCTCTGGCAGGTGCCCCTGGTGCGCCACGCGTCGTCCTGTCGCCGTTCCCGCACTGCCCGCAGCAGTCGCGGATCTCGCCGCGCCGCCGCCACCTCGTGCGTGCGCGGCATACGTGCCCGTGTCATCCGCCCACCTCCCCCGTGGGACCGGCAAGAACTGTGGACGTCGTCCGCCCCGTGCGAATCGACGACCACTACCGGCGCTGTGTTCTATCGCACTTCGCAACACCGGGACAAGTGTCTGCCGGGAACATGACTGAACAGTCAGGAGACGAATCGCGCGGAACCCTGGCAAATCGGCGGCCGACGATGCGGCGGTGTCAGAACAGGGTCAGCTCCTGCGGCGTCGCCGTCGACGCCACCGCCACCCGGGCGGTCAGATACGGCCCGTCGTTGCGAACGTCTCCCACCGCCGCACCCACCGGACGGATCTCCAACCCGGCCAACTGCTCCGCCGACGCCGCAGTGAGCAGCCGCCCCGGCTCGTCGGTCGGCGCGAGCCACGACGACCACCGCTCGGGCGGCAGCAGCACCGGCATCCGGTCGTGCACCTCGGCCAGGTCGCCGAGCGCCGCGGTGGTCAGCACGCTGAAGGTGAGCCGGGTCTCGGCGTCGGACCCCCAGACCGACCAGATGCCGGCCAACGCGAGCACCGAGCCGTCCCGAGGAGTCATGAAGTACGCCTGTCGGCCGCCGTCGGGCAGGCGGACCCACTCGTACCAGCCGTCGGCGGGGACCAGGCAGCGACGCCGGGAGAAGGAGCTGGCGTACGCCCGACTGGTGGCCACCGTCTCCGCCCGCGCGTTGATCATGCGGGCAGCGCCGGAGGCGGACCGGGACCAGTGCGGCAGCAGACCCCAGCGGCCGACACAGAGGCTGCGATGCCCCTCCGGGGTGACCCGGACCAGCGGCACCGGGTCGGTCGGCGCGACGTTGTGATCAGCCCGAACCAGGCCGTCGGAGTCGTCGGAGGACTCGAACAGCGCGCTCAGCTCGCCGGAGCTCCGGGTCGTCGCGTACCTGCCGCACATGGGGCACACGCTAACGCGTCGGAGGCCCCGTCGGCTGTCCCGCCAACCGGGAGTACGAACGCCGGGCGCCGCCGCCCACCCCCCGACACGGCAGAATGTAACCGTGGGGAACCTGACCGCGACCCGGCCGCCGCAGCCGTGGACCGCACCGACCGCATCCGACCCGGTGGCGGCGACGCTGCGCCTGCCCGGCTCCAAATCGATGACCGCCCGCGCCCTGGTGCTCAGCGCGCTGGCCGCCGGCCCGTCGACGCTGGCCCAGCCACTGCGCGCCCGCGACACCGAGTTGATGGCCGCCGGCCTGCGGGCGATGGGCGCGCACGTCTCGATCAGCGACGACGAGCGCTGGCTGGTCCGACCGCACCCGCTGGTCGGCCCCGCGCACGTCGACGTGGGGCTGGCCGGCACCGTGATGCGGTTCGTGCCACCGGTGGCGGGCCTGGCCGACGGGCAGGTCACCTTCGACGGTGACCCGTACGTGCGCACCCGGCCACTCGGCCCGCTGGTCGGCGCGCTGCGCTCGCTGGGCGTTCGGATCGACGTCACCGGCACCGGCAGCCTGCCGCTGACCGTGCTCGGCACCGGCCGGGTCACCGGCGGCGAGGTCGTGATCGACGCGTCCGCCTCCAGTCAGTTGGTCTCCGGGTTGTTGCTGGCCGCTCCGCGCTTCGACCGGGGCGTCGTGGTCCGCCACGTCGGCCCGCCGGTGCCCTCCGCTCCGCACCTTCGGATGACGGTGCGGATGCTGCGGGCCGCCGGCGCGGCGGTCGACGACAGCACCCCCGACGTCTGGGCCGTCGAGCCCGGTCCGCTCACCGGACGCGGCTGGGACATCGAACCGGACCTCTCCGGTGCCGTGCCGTTCTTCGCCGCCGCCCTGGTCACCGGCGGTGAGGTGACCCTGCAGGGTTGGCCGCACAGCAGCGCGCAGCCGGTCGAGCAACTCCGTTCGCTGCTCCAGCGGATGGGCGGCGAGGTCACCCTCTCCACCAACGGGCTGACCGTCCGTGGCACCGGCGTGGTGCACGGTCTGACCGCCGACCTCTCCGACGTCGGCGAGCTGACCCTCGTGCTGACCGCACTGGCCCTGCTTGCCGACTCGCCGTCGGTGTTCACCGGCGTCGGGCACATCCGTGGCCACGAGACCGACCGGCTCGCCGCGCTCGCGCGGGAGTTCGGCGGGCTCGGGGCGGACATCACCGAGACACCGGACGGGCTGGAGATCCGGCCCCGCCCGCTGCGCGGCGGGACCTTCCGCACCTACCACGACCACCGGATGGCGCACGCCGCCGCGGTGGCCGGGCTCGCCGTTCCGGGCATCGAGGTGGACGACGTGGGGTGCACCTCCAAGACCATGCCCGAGTTCCCGGCGCTATGGTCAGCGATGGTGACCGGCAAGAGCTGACGCGAGAAGAGGACAGGTCCTGGCGACCAAACGGCGGGAGTACGACGAGGACGACGTACGGGTCCGACCCGGAAAGTCGTCGCGCCCGCGTACGCGCACCCGCCCGCAGCACTCCGACGCGGTCGACGGGTTCGTCATCGCCGTCGACCGGGGGCGCTACCAGTGCGTGCTGGCCGGTGCCGAGCGCGGCGTTGTCGGCGCCGAGTTGCCCACGGTCACCGCCATGCGGGCCCGCGAGCTGGGCCGCAAGTCGGTGGTGGTCGGTGACCGGGTCAGCCTGGTCGGCGACACGTCCGGCGCGGAGGGCGCTCTCGCCCGCATCGTCCGGATCGCCGAGCGCCGTTCGGTGCTGCGTCGCACCGCGGACGACGACGAGACCACCGCCGAGGGTCGGCTGGAACGGGTGGTGGTGGCGAACGCCGACCAGTTGGTGATCGTGAGCGCGTTGGCCGACCCGCCGCCGCGCACCGGGTTCATCGACCGCTGCCTGGTGGCCGCGTACGACGCGGACGTCGAGCCGCTGCTCTGCCTCACGAAGGCCGACCTTGCCGGGCCGGAGGAGGTGCTCGGCTACTACACCGAGCTGGAGCTGCCGTACGTGCTCAACCGCCCCGACTCCGACCTCGACGCGCTCCGTGCGCTGCTGAGCGGCAAGGTGTCGGTGCTGGTCGGGCACTCCGGGGTGGGCAAGTCGACGCTCGTCAACCGCCTCGTTCCGGACGCGCTGCGCGCGGTCGGCGTGGTCAGCGCGATCGGCCGGGGCCGGCACACCTCGACCAGCGCGGTGGCGCTGCGGCTGCCACCGGCGCCCGGCGTCGACTCCGACCCGGGCTGGATCATCGACACCCCCGGGATCCGCAGCTTCGGGTTGGCGCACGTCTCGGCCGACAGCCTGCTGCACGGCTTCCCGGACCTGGTCGAGGGCACCGTCGAGTGCCCGCCGAACTGTCCGCACACGCCCGACGAGGCCGACTGTGGGCTGGACGCCTGGGTGGCCGCCGGTAAGGCCGACCCGCGCCGGCTGGCCTCGTACCGTCGGCTGCTCGCCTCCCGCGCCGGCGAGGGTGACTCGCGCGGCGACAGCGACCAGCGCGGGCCCGGCGAGGGTGACCGGCGCGGGCCCGACGAGTGACCCGACGGGCGTGGGCTAGGTTGCCGGCATGACCGGGTACGCCGACGACCTCGCCCTCGCCCACCTGCTCGCCGACCGGGCCGACGCCGTCTCCACGGCCCGGTTCCGCGCGCTCGACCTGCGCGTCGAGGCGAAGCCCGACCTGACACCGGTCTCCGACGCGGACACCGCCGTGGAGCGGGAGATCCGCGCCCTGTTGGCCGAGCACCGGCCGGCCGACGGGCTGCTCGGTGAGGAGTACGGCGCGCAGCCGTCCGCCGATCCGAACGGCCGCCGGTGGATCATCGACCCGATCGACGGCACCAAGAACTTCGTCCGGGGCGTGCCCATCTGGGCCACCCTGATCGCGCTCTACGACGGCGACCGGCCGGCGGTCGGTGTGGTGTCCGCACCGGCGCTCGGACGACGCTGGTGGGCCAGCGCGGGCGCGGGCGCGTACGCCGGACCCGGCCCCACGGCGGGTGAACGGATCGGCGTGTCCGCGGTGCGCGGGGTGGCCGACGCCAGCTTCTGCTACTCGTCGCTGAACGGGTGGGAGAGCGCCGGGCGGCTCGACGCGGTGCTCGACCTGATCCGGGACAGCTGGCGCAACCGGGCGTACGGCGACTTCTACGGCTACATGCTGTTGGCCGAGGGGGCACTCGACGTGATGGCCGAGCCGGAACTGTCCCTGTGGGACGTGGCGGCGCTGGTGCCGATCGTCACGGAGGCGGGTGGCACGGTCACGGATCTGGCCGGACAGCCCGCGCCGGCCGGTGCTCCGGGCACCGACAGCAGCGTGGTGGCCACCAACGGTGTGCTGCACGCCGACATCCTCGCCCGCCTCGATCGACCAGCCGAGCGCTGACCCCCGGCAACCTCTATCCTCGCCAAGTGGTCTCCTCCGGCTGGTGCTTCCTCGCGGCGATGATCGTCGCGTACGGCTTCGCCAACCTGCTCCAGTCGGTGGCCGCGGCCCGCACCACTGTCCACCACACATTCGATCCGGGCCTGCTGCTGCGCCTCGCCGGGCACCGGACGTACCTCGTCGGCCTCGGCTGCCAGATCGGCGGCTTCGTGCTCGCCTTCCTGGCCCGACGGGACCTGCCGCTGTTCCTCGTGCAGGCCAGCGTGGCCGCCGGGCTCGGGGTGACCGCCATCCTCGGGGTGCTGGTGCTGAAGTGGCGGCTACCGGCGGCGGAGGTGGTGCTGCTGGCGCTGCTCTTCGCGGGGATCACCGCGCTTGTGCTGTCCGCCCGACCGGCGCCGTCGAAGCAGCTCGGTACCGCCGGCTCGATCGCCCTGCTGGTGGCGCTCGGCGTGATCGCGGTGCTCGGCTTCTTCGCCGTCCGTCTGCACGGGGCGCCGGGTTCGGTGGCTCTCGGCTCACTGGCCGGGCTGGCGTTCAGCTCGGCCGCGGTCGCCGCCCGGCCACTGGCCTCCGCGCCGTCCGCCGAGGCGTTCCTCGCCGACCCACTGTTCTACCTGCTGATCGCCCACTCGATCGTCGGCCAGCTGCTGCTCGGCCTGGCCATGCAACGCGGTTCGACGACCGCCGCGGTCGCCGCGATGGACGCCGCCGGCGCGGTGCCGGCCGCGATCGTCGGCCTGCTGCTGCTCAACGACAAGATCTGGCCGGGACGGGAGTGGCTGGCCGCTGTCGGCTTCCTGATCACCCTGGCCGCGGTGATCGGCCTGACCAGGTACGCCGAACCGCAGCAGCACCGCCCGGTGGCACACCGTCGCGACCCCGCCATGGTGGGTGCCGGCCGGCCGAGCTGACCGTCCGGCACCGCAACGCTGTTGGGGCTCAGGCCTCGACCGGCTTGCGGCGGCTCACCACCCGCTCGTAGAGACGCTCCAGCGCGCCAGCGGTCCGCTCCCAGGTGTAGCTGCTGCGAACCCGGTCCACGGCCGCGTGCCCGTACGCGAACCGACCGGCGTTGTCGGCGAGCAGCCGGCGCAGCGACACTCCGAGCGCGCGTACGTCACCGGGGGGCACCAGGCGGCCGGTGACCTCGTCGACGACTGCGTCTGCCAGGCCGCCCATCGCGTAGCCGATCACCGGCACCCCGCAGGCCATCGCCTCCAGGGAGACCCGCCCGGCGGAGGAGTAGTGCGGCGTGCAGGCGACCACGTCCGCCGACCGGTACCAGGTGGCCATCTGGTCGTGCGGCACCGCCCCGACGAGGCGTACCTGGTCGACGACGCCGAGCTGTTCGGCCAGCTCGCGCAGCCGTCGTGCCTCGGCGTGGTTGGCCAACTGGTCGGCCGGGGGCCCACCGGCGATCACCAGCTCGGCGTCACCGACCAGCCGCATCGCCCGGACCAGGTCCTCCTGGCCGTGCCCGGCGGCAAGCGAGCCCACCGAGAGGATGCGGGGTCGCTGTTCGCGGGGTGCGGCCTCGCCGTCGGGATGGAACAGGTCGATGTCGACGCCGGCCGGCACCAACGCGACCGAGCTGCGTTGCAGACCCATCCGGGTCAGCTCGTCGACCTCGTCGTTGGACTGGGCCACGGCGATGTCGACAGCCCTGGTCAACGCGCGCTCCAGCGTGATCCGCTGTCCCGGCCCGTCGTAGTGGCCGCCCAGGTGACGCAGCTGCTCGATGCCGAGCGAGTGGAACGTCTGCACCACCGGGATGTCGGTCTCCCGGACGGCGTGCGCGGCGGCCAGACCACCTACCCAGTAGTGCCCGTGCACCACCTCTGGCCGCCAGGCGCCCGACCACTCGTCGGCCAACCAGCGGCCGACCTCCGTCACGTGCGGGATCAGCTCGGCGGTGGGTAGTGGGGTGGGCGGGCCGGCGGGCACCTGGTGCACCTGGTAGCCGTCGACGTTCATCGTCGCCGGCAACGTCGGGTCGTCCCGGCGGTCGTAGAGCCGGACGTCGTGGCCTCGCTCGGCCAGCTCGGCGGCGACCCGGGCAATGTGCTGTCGGGTGCCGACCGGCGGGCCGTCGGCGTGGCGGTAGGAACTGGCGTGCGCGCAGACGAGGCCGACGCGCATGGGTCACCTCCCTGCGATCTTTCCTCGGCGGTGGTCCTCCCGGTCAGAGCGTCCCATTAACCCCGCGACGCTGAGCCGAAACCTGGCAGATCAGGAAGAGTCCGTGCGAGTGCCACCGACACTTGCGCCACGGCAAGCACACGGGACGCGCCACCACACGGTTCGACGATGATCGACAAGCCCTGGTCGGTGTGACCAGGGCCGACCGGGGGTACCGCTGAGGAATGCCGCTGACCCGCAGCCTCGACGAATCGACCGTGGTGATCACCGGCGCGTCCAGCGGGATCGGCACGGCGACCGCGTACGCACTGGCCCGCCGGGGCGCCGCCGTCGTGCTGGCCGCCCGTACCGAGCCCGCCCTGCAGGAGGTGGCGCGGCGCTGTCGGGAGTTGGGCGGTCGGGCGCTTGTCGTACCGACCGACGTGACCGAGCTGGAGTCGGTGCGGCGGCTGGCCGATCAGGCGGCGGCCGAGTTCGGCCGGATCGACGCCTGGGTCAACAACGCAGCGGTCAGCGCGGTGGGTCTGTTCGACGAGATCCCGGTCGCCGAGTTCCGCCGGGTGCTGGATGTCAACCTGCTCGGGGCGGTGCACGGCATCAAGGCGGCCCTGCCCTACCTGGGTGCCGCCGGTGGCGGTGTGCTTGTCAACAACGCCTCGGTGCTGGCCGAGGTGGCCATGCCGTACCAGTCGGCGTACAACGCCACCAAGCACGGCATCCGAGGGCTGGCCGACACCGTCCGACAGGAACTGCGGGTCACCGGCCGGGGTCACATCTCGGTCTGCACAGTGCTGCCGGCCACGATCGACACCCCGTTCTTCCGGCACACGGGCAACCACAGCGGCCGGGAGCTGGTGCCACCTCCGCCGATCTACCCGCCGGAGGTGGTCGCCGAGACCATCGTCCGGCTGCTGCGCCGCCCCCGCCGCGAGGCGTACGCCGGTGGCGCGGCCCGGTTGATCGGCCTGCAGTGGCGGCTGGCGCCCGCGCTGGTGGAGCGCACGCTCGGCTGGTACGCCCACCGCACCCAGTTCGGCCCGGGCGCCCGGGTGGACGGCAGCGGCAACGTGTTCCACGCCGATGCCCAGGCGCACCAGGACGGGGGCTGGAACGGTCGACGGCGACAGTTGGTGCGGATGACCGCCGCGTTCGGTCTGGCCGCCGCCGGCACCGCCGTCGGCACCCTGGCCGCCATCAACCGCCGCTCCCGGTCGGAACGCTGATGGCAGATGTCGAGCGCCCGAATGCGCTGACCGTCACCGGCGCG
The DNA here is from genome assembly GCF_049841535.1 of Micromonospora sp. DT53. Classification (NCBI taxonomy): domain Bacteria; kingdom Bacillati; phylum Actinomycetota; class Actinomycetes; order Micromonosporales; family Micromonosporaceae; genus Micromonospora; species Micromonospora sp. DT53. The sequence continues at coordinate 166,793 of NZ_JBNCKM010000006.1, read as the reverse complement.
CACAATGGGGCGATCATGTCGAGCTGTCTCGTGGAGATCGACGAGTCGTCAGCCGTGGTCCGGCTGACAGGTGTGCTCGACGCCGCCGGAGCCGAGGCGGTACGCGGCGCGCTGCTCGCCCGCCTCGTGGCCCGGCCCGGCCCGGTGGTGGCCGACGTGACAGGTCTGCGGGTCGTCGACCCGGTCGGGCGTGGCGTCTTCGCCGACATTCGTCGGGAGGTGGCCGACTGGCCCGCCGCGGATCTGCTGCTCTGCGACCCGGCGACGGTCGACGGGCCCGCCCACCCGGACGCCGCGTTCGCCGGCGTGCCGGCCTGGCCGACGCTCGACGGCGCGCTGGCCGCGGTCGCGGCGACGCCACTGGCGGCGGTGCTCACCGCCGAACTGGCCCCGGCGGTGGAAGCCGCCCGGCAGGCGCGCGAGCTGGTCACCACCGGGTGCGAGCGCTGGGGCATGCCGACGCTCACCGACCCGGCGTGCATCGCGATCACCGAGCTGGTCAACAACGTGGTGGCGCACGCCCGGACCCCGATGACGGTTCGGCTGGCGCCCCAGGAGGACACCCTGCACCTGGCGGTTCACGACCACTCCCCGCTTCGACCGACGTTCGCCGGGATATCCCCGCCGACCCGGGCCGGTGGCCGGGGCCTGCTGCTGATCGACACGGTGACCCGTCGCTGGGGCAGCAGCGCCGTACCGGACGGAAAGGTTGTCTGGTGTGTGCTGCACCCGGACGACGAGCTCTGACGGGGCTTTCGCCGTCAGCGCCCGGTTCGGCGCCGTACCGCCGAAGGTCGCCCGGTTATGGCGGCAGGGCAGCGGGTAGTGATCAGACATGCGCGACAACGAGTACCCGACCCCCGTGTCCGACACCGAGGCGCAGGGGCTTCCCGACACCGCCGACGACGACTCGACCGCCAACGACGACGTCCTCACCGGGCGCGAGGCCGACGGCCCGGACCCGGCCCAACTGCCCGGCGACCGCACGCCGGTGGCGGTGGACCGGTTCGGGACGACCGCCGAGGAGCAACTCGACGGTGAGTCGTTGGACTACAAGCTCGACCGCGAGGTCTACGAGCGCCCGGCGGACGACCCGCTGGCCGGCACGATCGACCCGAAGATCGCCTTCGAGGCGGACAACCTGGAAGCCGCGGCGGAGGCCCAACTGGACGCCGACGTGATGGATCCAGGGCCGACCTCGGACCCGAACTCACCGGTCTCCCTCTACGACCACGGCCAGCTCGGCACGGTCGCCGACGCCACGGTGGGCCGGCTGGTGGAACCGGACGAGGGGTCGCACACCGACCAGGAGACCGACTCGGTGGCGTACGACGCCGGATCGGCCGGAGGCGGCGCGACCGCCGAGGAGTTGGCCATCCACGAGACGGAGCCGCCGCGCTCGGTCTGACGTTCGCTCAGCCGTCCAGGCCGCGTTCGATGGCGTACCGGGTCAGCTCGACCCGGTTGTGCAGTTGCAGCTTGCCCAGGGTGTTCTGCACGTGGTTCTGCACCGTGCGGTGCGACAGGCCGAGCCGCTGGGCGATCTGCTTGTACGACATCCCCTTCGCGACCAGCCGCAGCACCTCCGTCTCCCGGTCGGTGAGCTGGGGCGTCGGGGGTTCGGCAACGCCGGCCGGGCCGGTCCCCCGCCCCGGTCCGGCGGCCAGCCGGCGGTACTCCCCGAGAACCAGCCCAGCCAGGCCGGGAGTGAAGACCGCGTCGCCGGCCGCGGTGCGGTGGACCGCCTCCAGGAACTCGGCGGGCGCTGTCGACTTCACCAGGTAACCGGTGGCCCCGGCCTTGACCGCGTCCAGCACGCTCTGCTGTTCGCCGCTGGCGCTGAGCATCAGCACCCGCACGGCGGGCAGCGCCGCGCGCAACCCCAGGATCACCTCCACACCGGAGATGTCCGGTAGTTGCAGGTCGAGGACGACGACGTCGGGCCGGGCGGCGGCGGCCACCCGAACGGCCTGCCGCCCCTCGCCGCTGGTCGCCACCACCAGGAACCCGGCCTCGGTCAGATCGCGGGCCACCCCCTCCCGCCACATCGGATGGTCGTCCACCACCATCACCCGGATCTGGTTCACCGCGGTGACCTCGGCACGCTCAGCTCGATCTCGGTGCCCGCCTCGGGTGCGGACACGATCCGAACCGTCCCGCCCACGTCGGCCACCCGGCCCCGGATCGACTGGGTCACGCCGAGCCGCCCCTGGGCGGCCGCCTCGTCCAGCCGACCGTCCGGGATGCCCGGCCCCTCGTCGCGGATCGACACGGTCACCGTCGCCCCCTCGTCCTCGATCAACACCCAGGCCCGCCCACCGGCGTGCCGCCCCACGTTGTCCAGGGCCGCGCCGGTCGCGGCGGCCAACTCGCCGGCCACCCGTCGGGGCAGCGGCACCGGGGTGGCCGGGGCGGAGAGCGCCACCGCCGCCGAGGCGTACCGCCCGAGCAGGGTCCGCAGGTCCACCGCCTCGCCGCCGGCCGGGAGGCTGCCGGCGGCCGGGCTGGTGCCGGCGTCGGGGCTGGTGCCGGCGATCAGCGCCCGCAGGGCAGCCTCCTGCTCGCCGGCCAACCGGGCCAGCTCGCCAGCCTCGCCGGGCAGGTCAGCGCCGCGCCGCTGCACCAGCGCCAGCACCTGGAGAACCGAGTCGTGAATGCCCCGGGCCAGCCGCTCCCGCTCCCGGGTAGCGGCCTCCAGTTCCACCGCGCGTTGCAGCCGCTCCTCGGCGCTCGCCGCCAGCCGGGCCACGTGCCCGACCACCACCCCGGCGAGCAGCATCAGGATCACCCCGGTGAACGAGGACTGGCCGATCCGCTCCCGGGTGGCCAGGTCCGCACCGGCGACCAGCAGCGCGGCGACCGTGCCCCGCCGTCGCCCGCCGGAGACGGCCCAGGCCAGCACCGGGCCGGCCATCCAGGCCACCCCGAGAGTGGGTACGCCGTGGGTGAGCGCCGTCCGGCCGACCACCCACGGAGTGGCCAGCACGATGGCCACCACCACCCCGAGGTCGGCCAGCAGCAGCGGCCAGCTCCGCCAGGCCGGCCGGGCGTACCCGACCGCCGTCGCGCCGGTCCAGGCGATCATCAACAGGATCAGGGCGCCGACGGCGTACGGGTGGGTGTACCGGTCGGCGTCGCGCACGGCGAGCGCGCAGACGTACGCCAGAGAGGCCAACCTGAACACGGTGAGCGCACGCCACAGCGGCACCTCGAACCCACCCGGCGGCGACGGCATGGCGGTCAGGATGCCACAACCGGCGGGCCGCACGGCGAGCAGCGAGTGCGGTTCGGGAAACCCTGACGTACGGTGGAAAAGCCGCGAAGTACTCCGAGATGCGCCGCCGGGACGGGCCATGACGAACGCAGATCCGCACGCCTCGCGTACGGTTGTGCCCATCGAACCTGCCCTCCTGATCGCCGAAGCCTTTGACCAGGCCCAGGTGACCGAGATTCGACACTCGGTCACCTCCTGCGCGCATGCCTCGGGTTTCAGCGGCCAACGGCTCGACGACTTCGTGCTCGCGATCAATGAACTGATCACCAACGCGGTGCGGCACGGCGGTGGGCGCGGCTGGCTGCGACTCTGGCGCGAGTCCGGTGCGCTGGTCTGCGAGGTCGCCGACCACGGGCACGGGATCAGCCCGCAGCGGCTGGGCGACCGCAGTCGACCGGCCCCGGACACCGCCGGCGGCTGGGGCCTGTGGCTGGCCCGTGAGCTGACCGACGCGATGGAGGTCGTCACCGGTGCCGTCGGCACCACGGTCCGCATCACAACGGACCTGACCAACCACAACCACACCCCCCGCTAACCCCACCCCCGCCCCCGCCCCACCCGCGCCCGCGCCCCGCCGCGCCCCCGCCCTCGCCCCCGCCCGTCGATCATGGAGTCGTGGTGGGCGATAGCTCCGCATACGCCCCTTATGTGAGGCACCACAACTCCATGATCGACGCCGGCCCAGGCCGGAGGTTCCCGCGATCGTGCGGTTTTGGTTGTCGGGATGAGTGGGATATCCCTTATGTCCCGACAGAAACCGCAAGATCGCGCGGACGAGGGGCAGCGACGAGGGAGGGCGAGCGCGGGGCGCGGGGCGCGGGGGGCGGGGCGCGGGGGGCGGGGGGGCGAGGGCGGGGCGCGAGGGCGAGGGAGGGTTAGGCGAAGAGGGCGGAGACGGATTCGCCGTTGTGGATTCGGCGCGTCGCCTCGGCCAGGGCGGGGGCCACCGACAGGACCTGCAACTTGGCGACCCGCTTGGCGGCCGGGATGGGCACCGTGTTGGTGCAGACGATCTCCAGGACGCCGTCCTGGTCGCTGAGCCGCTGCAAGGCGTCGCCGGAGAAGAGGCCGTGCGTGCAGGCGAGCCGGATCGACCGGACCTTCAGGCCGCGCAGATGCTCCATCAGTTCGACCACGGTGCTGCCCTTGGCGATCTCGTCGTCCAACACGATGACGTCGCGGTCGGCCACGTCGCCGATCACCGCGCTGATCTTGACCAGGTCGTCGCTGAACCGCTGCTTCGCCCCGGCCGCGACAGGCGTGCCGAGCAGCCGGGCGAAGGCCGCGGCCTCCTTGGCGTTGCCCAGGTCGGGCGAGACCACCACTGTGTTGCTGAGGTCGTAGCGTCGGAAGTGGGTGGCCAGTTCCCGCAGCGCGTGCAGGTGGTCCACCGGGACGCTGAAGAAGCCGTGCACCTGCGGCGAGTGCAGGGTCATCGCGAGCACCCGGTCCGCTCCGGCCGAGGTGAGCAGGTCGGCGACGAGCCGCGCGCCGATCGAGATCCGCGGCGCGTCCTTCTTGTCCGACCGGGCGTACGCGTAGTGCGGCAGCACCACGGTGATCCGACCGGCGGAGGCACCCCGGGCGGCGTCGATCATCAGCAGCAGCTCGACCAGGTGCTCCTGCACCGGCGGCACCAACGGCTGGATCAGGAAGACGTCCCGCTCCCGGCAGTTGGCCTGCAACTGGACTTCCAGACAGTCGTTGGCGAACCGGGAGACCCGCACCGGGTGCAGCGGCACCCCCAGGTGGGCGCAGATCTCGGCAGCCAGGTCGGGATGGGCGGTTCCACTGAAAACTGCGATGTCGCGCACGTTCGCACATCGTAGGGGAAGCGGAGGGCCGCCGACGGCGGCGGGCCGGAACCCGCGGTGACGCCTGTCGCGCCGCGCCGCCGTCCGGGTACGGTGCTGCGGTGACCCCCCAGTACGTCGCCGCCATCGACCAGGGCACCACCTCTTCGCGGTGCATCGTCTTCGACCGGGCCGGGGACATCGTCGCCGTGGCGCAGCGCGAGCACCGGCAGATCTTTCCCCGACCGGGTTGGGTGGAGCACGACGCCGAGGAGATCTGGGACAACGTCCAGCAGGTGGTCGCCGAGGCGCTGCGGGCCGCCGGCACCGACGCGTCCGGGTTGGCGGCCGTCGGCATCACCAACCAGCGGGAGACCACTGTCGTCTGGGACCGGGCCACCGGCCGGCCGGTGGCCAACGCCATCGTCTGGCAGGACACCCGGACCGGGCCGCTGCTGCGCGAGCTTGCCTCGGCGTACGGCGAGGGGCAGTTCCGGGCCCGCACGGGCCTGCCGCTGGCCACCTACTTCGCCGGGCCGAAGCTGCGCTGGCTGCTGGACGAGGTCGACGGCCTGCGCGAGCGCGCCGAGCGCGGCGAGGTGCTCTTCGGGACGATGGACAGCTGGCTGATCTGGAAGTTGACAGGCGAGCACGTCACCGACGTGACGAATGCCAGCCGGACGATGCTGATGGACCTCACGACCCTGGACTGGGCGCCGGAGCTGCTGGACGCGATGGGCGTGCCGGCGGCGATGCTGCCGGAGATCCGCTGCTCCGCCGAGGTGTACGGCACGGCCGGCGGGGTGCTCGCCGGGGTGCCGGTGGCCAGCGCGCTCGGCGACCAGCAGGCCGCCCTGTTCGGGCAGACCTGCTTCCAGCCGGGTGAGGCGAAGTGCACCTACGGCACCGGCAGCTTCCTGCTGCTCAACACCGGCGCCAGCCCGGTCCCGTCGACGCACGGCCTGCTCACCACTGTCGCCTACCGGATCAAGGACCAACCACCGGCGTACGCCCTCGAAGGCGCCATCGCGGTCACCGGCTCGCTGGTGCAGTGGCTGCGGGACAACCTCGGGCTGATCTCCACGGCCGCCGAGGTGGAGGAGCTGGCCCGCACCGTGGACGACAACGGCGGCTGCTACGTGGTGCCGGCGTTCTCGGGGCTGTTCGCCCCGCACTGGCGTAGCGACGCCCGCGGGGTGATCGCCGGCCTGACCGGTTACATCACCAAGGGGCACCTGGCGCGTGCGGCGTTGGAGGCGTCGGCGTGGCAGACCCGCGAGGTGGTCGACGCGATGAACGCCGACTCGGATGTGGCGCTGCGCCGGCTCCGGGTGGACGGCGGGATGACCGCGAACGGCCTGCTGATGCAGTTCCTCGCCGATGTGCTCGACGTGCCGGTGGTCCGCTCCCGGATCACCGAGACCACCTGCCTGGGCGCCGCGTACGCGGCAGGTCTGGCGGTCGGCTTCTGGCCGGACCTGGCCACCCTGCGGGCACAGTGGCGCTCCGACGCGCAGTGGGAGCCGGCCATGGCCCCGGACCTGCGCGAGGAGGAGCTGCGTCAGTGGCGCAAGGCCGTGCAGCGCACCCTCGACTGGGTGGAGTGACCTCAGCGGCCGGTGCGGACCCGCGCCACGAATGCGCGCCAGGCCGCCGGCGCGAAGGTGAGGACGGTGCCGGCGCGGTCGGTGGAGTCCCGGACCAGCACCTGGTCCGGGAGGTTGTCGGCGACCTCGACGCAGGTGTCGCCGCCGTTGCCGCTCCGGGTCGATACGCGCCACCGAGGGGTGGGGGCGGAGTTCACAGCTCGTTCACCAGCTTTCCGATCAGCTCGACGGACACGCCCACCGGCAGGGCCTCGCCCAGCAGGGTGTCCCACATCGTCCTGATGGTATCCACGGTGTCGGGCCGGTCGACGATCTGGCCGAAGACCCCGTCGATGTAGGCCACCTCGTCGCCGTCGGGCAGGTTGGCCAGCACGAAGCCGCCGGCGAGCCCGGGGTGCGCGCCCACCCCGGCGGGGATCACGTAGAGCCGGACGTGGGGCAGGGTGGCCAGCTCGGCCAGCCGTTCCAACTGGGCGAGCTGGACGTCCCGATCGCCGACCACGCGGCGCAGCGCGGTCTCGTCGACGACCGCGGTGAACCGCTTCGGGGCCGGGCCGGTCAGCAGCTCCTGGCGGGCGAGCCGGCCGGCGACCAGCTGGTCGACCTGCTCCGGGGTGTGGGTGCCCTGGGCGCTGAGCACCGCGTGCGCGTACGCCTCGGTCTGGAGCAGACCGGGCACCAGCGACGGTTGAACGGTCCGGAGGGCGACCGCCTCGGCCTCGATCGCCCGCCACGGCGCGAACCAGGCCGGCGACTCCTGCCGGGCCGCCACCGCCAGCAACTCGGCCAGCAGCCCGCCGGTGTCCAGCGCCGCGTCCGCCGCCTCGGCGAACTGCGGGGTGGGCCGGCGCCGCCCGGTCTCGATCGCCGCGATGGTGGACGGACTCCACCTGATCAGCTCCGCGAGGGCCTCCTGCGAGACGCCCGCACCGGCCCGGGCCGCCTTGAGCGCCCTGATCCACATGTCGCCGTTCATCCGACCGCCCCAGACTCCACGAAGAGTGACGGGTCCATCCTCGGCGGTGACGACGGTCAGGTCCAGCAGGAACGGTGAAAGCGCGGTGTCCCGGTCACTCCCAGCGGTTGCCGGTGAGCTTCTCGTAGACGTCGATGTAGCGGGCCCGGGTCGCCTCGACCACCTCGGCCGGCACGTCCGGTGCGGGGCCCTGCTTGTCCCAGCCGCTGCCGGTGGCCCAGTCCCGCACGTACTGCTTGTCGTAGGAGAACTGCACCCGCCCCGGCTGGTACGACTCGGCCGGCCAGAACCGCGACGAGTCGGAGGTGAGCAGCTCGTCGGCGAGGACCAGGGTGCCGTCCGGCGCCCAACCCAGCTCGATCTTGGTGTCGGCGACCAGGATGCCCCGGTCGGCGGCCAGCTCGGCGCCGCGCCGGTAGATGTCGAGGGTGATCTGCCGCAGCCGCTCGGCGGTGGCCTGACCCACCTTGTCCACCACGTCGTCGTACGTGATGGGCTCGTCGTGCTCGCCCGCCGGTGCCTTGCTCGACGGCGTGAAGATCGGCTCGGGCAGGATCGACGCCTCGCCGAGCCCTCGCGGCAGCGGCAGGCCGGAGACCGCGCCGGTCTGCTCGTACTCCCGCAGGCCGCCACCGGTCAGGTAACCGCGAGCGACACACTCCACCGGGATGATGTCCAGCCGCTGGCAGCGGATGGCCCGCCCGGCGAACTCGGCGGGCACGTCGGTGGCCGAGATGACGTGGTTCGGCACCAGGTCGGCGAGCTGCTCGAACCACCAGAGCGAGAGCGCGGTGAGCAGGCGACCCTTGTCCGGGATCGGCGTCGGCAGCGCCACGTCGTAGATCGAGATGCGATCCGAGGCCACCAGGATCAGGTCGTCGCCGTCGGCGTAGATGTCCCGAACCTTGCCCGAGTGCAGAAGTTCCACGCGCCCTAGTACACCACGCGACATTGGAGGGCCCTGATTCGACCACCCAGCCGAGGGTGACCGGACGGACGTTGACACCCTCGTGCGCTGCCTGCGTGAATGGTCCGACCGCCACCCCCGTAGGTCCAGGAGAGCCCCGTGCCCGTTGTTCGACAGCCGCTCGACCGCCTCGGCGCCGACCCGGGCCGGCGCCGACTGCTCAGCGCGCTGCTCGGCGCACCTCTGCTCGCGTCCGGCGGGCTGGCGGGGTGCAGCGACGGCGCGGCCACCTCGGCCCAGAACGGGCCCGTCGAGCTGTCGGTCTTCTGGTGGGGTGGCACCAAGAGGGCAGAGCTGACCGAGAAGGCGCTTCAGCTCTACTCGAGTCGCAACCCCCGGGTCACCTTCCGGGTCACCTGGCAGGGCGCCGACGGCTACTACGACCGGCTGGCCACGCAGGCCGGCGGCGGGAACGTACCGGACCTGATCCAGATCGACGACGCCATGCTGACCGAGTACACCCAACGACAGGTCATCCTCGACCTCACCGACCACCACCTGGATCTTCGGGGCCTGCCGGACGGTCTGATCCGCTACGGCACGGTGGAGGGGCGAACGATGGCGGTGGCCGCCGGGCAGACCCACGCCGTCGTGGTGTTCAACCGGGACCTGCTGCGGGAGCTGCAGATGCCGGAGCCACGCGCCGGGATGACCTGGGCCGACTACATCTCCTGGGCCACGCAGGTCACCGAGGCCAGCGACGGTCGGGTGGCCGGCACCATGGACGGGTCGGGCGACTACCGGGCGCTCTGGCTCTGGCTGCGGTCGCAGGGCGGCGAGTTCTACCGGGGCAACCAGCTCGGCTTCGGCGCGGACGAGCTGATCGCGTGGTTCGAGCTGTGGCAGCGGGCCCGCCGGGGGCGGGCCACGCCGAGCGCCGCGCTTGTCGAGCAGGCCGACAGCGGCGAGCCGGCCCGGCAACTTGTGGTGAACGGGGTGACCGCCGCGTCCTTCGCCTGGTCGCACCAACTACCGGAGCTGCAACGACTCACCGAGTCCGAGTTGGGCATCGTCGGCTTCCCCGGCCCGCCGGGGGCTCAGTGGGCGCGGGCGTCGATGTACTGGGCAGCGTTCCGGGGCACCCGCCACCCGGACACGGTCGCCGACGTGATCAACTTTTTGACCACAAATGGTGAGGTTGGCACCGTCCTCGGCCACGAGCGTGGGCTGAACGCCAGTTCCGCGGTCCGCCGCTATGCCGAGGGCAGCATCACCGACCCGGCCCAGCGGCGTGCCGCCGCGTTCGGCGCCAGCATCGCCGACCTGCTCGGGCCGGCGCCGGCACCGCCGCCCCAGGGGCACGCCAAGGTGCGCACCCTGCTGGTCGCCGCCGCCGAGCGGATCCGCGTCAAGCGCGACGGCACCCGTGAGGCCACCGCGCGCTTCCTGTCCCAGGCCATCGCGGCCCTGGCGGCCGTGAGCACCGGCGGCCGGCCCGGGGCCGGCCGCTGGTAACCCGTCGACGCCTTCGACCCGGTCAGCGCGGCGGGCCACCCCGGCGGTTGCGCATCAGCCGCAGCACCAGGAACACGACGATCGCGACCACCACCAGGCAGCAGAGCAGCGGGAGCACCCCGAAGCCGCTGCTGCGTCGCCGCCGAGCGGCCTCCACCACGAGTTCGCCGGTGCCCGTGGACGCCCAGGCCGCCACCGGCACGAAGACCGCCAGTACGACCGCACCGAAGACCGCGCTCAGGCGGCCCCACCACTTCCCGAATGAAGACATGTGCCCATCCTCGCCGAAGGGCGCAAGCTCGGCACGTCGGTCCACGCCGAATCACGGGACCGGATCGTCCGAAAGCTCTCCGGCCAGCGCGCAACGTGCTCGCAACGCCCCGGCAAAGACGATGATCTTTACATGAATCTCTGGAGGTGATCGGATTCGCCGCATGGTCAACTCTGTAGACAGTGCGCGGATCTCTCGCACCCGAAGATCTGCGGCGGCAGCGGTCGGCGTCACCCTCGCCGCGGCTCTCCTCACCCCCACGGCGGCGCACGGCGCCCCGCCGCCCACACCGCCGCCGCCGACGCGACCCGCTCCGAGCGGCAACGCGGACCGCACACCCGTCACGGTCACGCTGATCACCGGCGACCGGGTGACGGTGACCCCGGGCGTCCAGGGCGCGACACCCTCGGTGGACGTCAAGCGCGCGCCGGGCGCCACCGGCTCCGTGCGCATCTCCACCGAGGGCCGGGACACCTATGTGTACCCGGACGAGGCGATGCCCTACCTCGCGACCGGTCGACTCGACAAGCAGCTGTTCGACGTCACCCAGCTCGTCGCCCAGGGCTACGACGACAGGCAGACCGCCGAACTCCCCCTGATCGTCACCCGCACGACGGGTTCGGCGAAGCTCAGGACCGGCGCCACCCTGCCGGGCGCGCGGACCACGATGGAGCTTCCCTCCGTCCGTGGTGAGGCGATCCGTACCCGCCGATCGCAGACCGCGGACTTCTGGTCGGCCCTCACCGACGGACAGTCGCCGACCGGCCGCAGCGCCGCCGCCCCGGCACCATCCTTCACCGGCGGCGTCGACAAGGTGTGGCTCGACGGCAAGGCGACGGCCACGCTTGCCGACACCACCGCCCAGATCGGAGCGCCCGCGGCCTGGTCCGCGGGTGGCACCGGCAACGGTGTCCGGGTCGCCGTCCTGGACAGCGGCGTGGACACCACCCACCCGGACCTCGCCGACCGGGTGGTGGCCTCCCGCAGTTTCATCCCCGGCCAGGACGTGATCGACCGGAACGGGCACGGCACCCACACCGCCTCCACCGTCGCCGGCACGGGCGCCGCCTCCGGCGGGAAGGAACGGGGCGTGGCCCCCGACGCCGACCTGGTGATCGGTAAGGTCCTCGACGAGTACGGCAGCGGCTCGATCTCGGGGATCATCGCGGGCATGGAGTGGGCGGCGCGGGCCGAACACGCCAAAGTGATCAACATGAGCCTCGGCGTGAGCGCGTGGCACACCCAGGACGACCCACTGAGCCAGGCCGTCAACCAACTGACCGCCGAGACGGGTGCGCTCTTCGTCGTCGCCGCCGGCAACAGCGGGCCAGATCCGTACACCCTTGGTGCGCCGGGCACCGCGGACGCCGCGCTGACCATCGGCGCGGTGGACACCTCCGACCACCTGGCGGACTTCTCCAGCGTCGGGCCCCGGATGAACGACGAGGCCCTCAAGCCCGACATGACCGCTCCCGGCGTGAACGTGCTGGCGGCACGCTCGCAGCACATCTCCTGGGGCGAGGGTTACTACTACGTCGACAGTGGCACCTCGATGGCAGCGCCGCACGTCGCCGGGGCGGCCGCCCTGCTGGTGCAGAAGCACCCCGCCTGGAGCGCGCGGCAGATCAAGGACGCGCTGATGAGCACCAGCGCCCGCACGCCCGACTACAACGCGTACCAGGCCGGTAGCGGTCGACTGAACGTCGCCGCCGCCTACCACCAGGACCAGATCATCGCGTCCGGGTCGGTGGACGCCGGACTCGTCGGCTGGGGCACCGCACCGCAGCCGATCAAGCGGACGATCACCTACACCAACACCACGGACAGCCCGATCACGGCGGACCTCTCCGTCGACCACGGCACCGCCCCCGCACAGACGTTCACCACAACCGCCGACCGCGTCACGGTGCCCGCTGGCGGGAGCGCGACGGTCGACGTCGTGGTGGCCCCGGCCGGCCTCACCGCCGGCAGGTACTCCGCCCAGGTCACGGCCCGCTTCGCGGCCGGCGAGGTGCACACGGCCGTCGGGGTCGCCGTCGAGTCCAAGAAGTACGACCTCACCATCCACCTGAAGGACCGCGCCGGACGGCCGATGAGCGGCGAGGTCGAGGTCGTCAACGCCGAGACGGGCTCGGCCTTCATGTGGGTGCCGGACGGGAAGCTCACCGCCCGCCTGGCGCCCGGCTCCTACACAGTCGTCGCGGCGGCGGACGTGGAGGGTCTACACGGGCCCCGCTCCCTCGGCCTCGCGATGCTCACCGCTCCCGAGGTCGATCTGACGGCCAACCGGGTGGTGGAACTCGACGCCGCGCGGGCCCGGCAGGTGAAGGTGGCGACACCCCAGCCGACGGCCGTCGTCAACAGCAGAATCGACGTCTACCGCTCGTTCACCTCAAGCGAGCCGACACCCACCGACTGGAACGCCCTCCGCGAGACCTTCTGGCCGGGCGCCGCCTACGACAGCCTGTGGGCCCTGCCGACCAGGGACAAGGTGAAGAAGGGCAGCTTCGTCTTCACCACCCGGATCCGCGCCGAGCAGACGCCGCTGGCGATCAGCTACCAGGGCCGACGCCTCAGCGACCCGCTGGTGCAGCCCGGTACCCCGCCGCTGCCCGACGGCACCTCGCCCCTGGACGCCGTCTTCGCGGGCAACGGCGGCACCGCCGACTACGCCGGCCTCTCCGCCCGGGGCAGGGCCGTGGTCGTCCGCGGCAACGACTCGGTCACCCCCACGGGTCAGGCAGCGGCGGCGCACACCGCAGGTGCGGCGATGCTCGTCGTGGTCAACGACCGGCCGGGCCGCAAGAGCGACTGGTACGGCAACCCCGACGCCGTGACGACCGGGCCGATCCCGGTGGCCTCGGTGACAATGGACGAGGGCCAGGCGCTGATCCAGAAGATCACCGCCGCGGGCCGCAACACGGTACGACTGGTCGTCGTCGCCCACCCCACGGCGAAGTACCTGTACGACCTGGTGGACTACCACCGTGGCGGGGTGCCGAAGGACCCGTCCGCCAAGACCGACAGGCGCAACCTCGCCCGGATCGATCTCACCTTCTCCCCGCCCCCGGGCAAGCAGTCCAGCGAGACGCGGGTGGACTTCCCGCCGTACGAGTACGCGGCGGCACGCCCGTTCCCGTTCGAGCCGGTCGCCCCGGGCCCGCGCACCGACTGGGTCTCCGCAGGCGGTGGCGTCAAGTGGATGCAGTACGCCGACGTCGCCGACTGGGCGCGGTCCAACACGGAGGCCATCGCCTACCGGCCGGGCAGCGTCCAGAAGGACCGCTGGTTCGGGCCCATCACCCGGCCACGGCTGCTCAGCACCGAGATCCCGTTTCGCGGTGAGACCGCCATGAGCGCGTACATCCAGGGGTTCGGCGACGCGGGCGCCGCACACAGCGGCGGGGCCAGCATGTCCCAGATCGCCACGTTCTATCAGGGCGACAAGCAGCTGACCCAGTTCGACGGCTGGCCCGAGGTCGGCGCCGGTGACCTGTCACCGGAGAAGCTGCCGTACCGACTGGTCGTCGAGACCAAGGGCAAGCCCGAGTTCAGCCCGTACTCGACCGCCACGCACACCGAGTGGAGCTTCGTCTCCGGCGGCAGCACGGAGGTGCAGGCCATCCCGCTGGTCCAACTGGACTACGGAACGGACGTGGACCTCGCGGGTCGGACGAAGCGCCGAACCGATTTCGCGATCACGCCCGTGGTGGTGGGCAGCACCGCGGCTCGGGACGCCGTGTCGTCGCTCCAGTTGGAGATCTCCTACGACGACGGGGCGACCTGGCAACGGCAGGGCCTGAAGGAGAAGAAGGGCACCTGGCAGGCGTCGTTGAACGCGCCGCACCGGGCCGACTTCGCGTCGATCCGGGTCACCGCCAAGCAGCGCAACGGTGGTGGCGTCACCCAGACCGTCACCCGGGCCTTCGGCCTGCGGTAGAACCCGCCCCGGGGCCGGCGCCCGCGCGGTGCCGGCCCCCGCGGGGCCCCCATTCCACAGCGACACCAAACAAGTCCGGCCCCCACACCGTGGGGGCCGGACTTGAATCACCTTCAGTGGTAGCGGGGACAGGATTTGAACCTGCGACCTCTGGGTTATGAGCCCAGCGAGCTACCGAGCTGCTCCACCCCGCGTCGACTGGTTAAGACTAACCCATCCGTTCCGGCGATGATCAGCGGGGGTCACCAACCGCTGTGACCCGCCGCGCCAGAAAGTCGAAAGCCCGCCTCCGGTGACCCGGAGACGGGCTTCGAACTTGTAGCGGGGACAGGATTTGAACCTGCGACCTCTGGGTTATGAGCCCAGCGAGCTACCGAGCTGCTCCACCCCGCGTC
>NZ_JBNCKM010000006.1:110088-152018 GCF_049841535.1 Micromonospora sp. DT53 | reverse complement strand
GTCGGCTCGCTAACCGTAGCGCACCACCCCCGGGCCCCGCAAAACGACATCCGAATCCACCGGATCGCGGTCCGGCACCACCAGGTCAGTCAAGCCACCTCCGGATGGCGGCGACCGCGCGGCGGCTGTCCGCGTCGACCTGCGCCCGCTGGCTGGAGGTGTTCTCCCAGCCCTGCTCCCAGAGGATTGTCACCACGTCGCCGACCCGGATCGCCCGGATCAGCCGAACGTCCTCCACACCTGTCGGGTCGCCGTTGACGTCCTGACCGGCGCTGCGCATCTCGAACAGCACCGACTCGTCGCCGTACCCACTGTCGGGAAGCAGCCGCTGCCGGCTGCGCACCTGACTGTCGCCCGGCAACTTCTGCTCGGGGCAGTCCCGCACCGCCTGCCGCAACTCCTTCAGCACGTCGTCGGCGCGCCCGGCCCGGTAGATCGTGATGGAGTGCGTGTAGCTGCCGTCCGGGACGTACCCCTCGGGGGTCTGCGGCAGCTTGTAGATCAGGATCCGGGTTCGGCGCTGCACGACCGCCTCGCTCGGGATGTCCGCGCCACACAGGCCCGGCAGCGCAGCCACGTCCCGGAACTCCGGCGCGATGTCCTTCTGGTTGGCCGGCGCCAGCGGGAAGAACGCCCGATCCGGGATGCTGGTCGGCGTCCTGGGCTGCTGCGTGCCGGTGCCACCCGGAACCGTCACCGCCGTACCCGGAGAGCGGCCGGGCGTCGTCGGCGGGGCGGACGGTGCTGGCGAACCGCCTGTCGCGCTCGGAGACGGCGACACCGCCGGCGTCGGCGTCCCGGCCGGCGCGGGTACGGACGCCGGCGGCGGGGTGATCACCTGGGCACCGATCACCACGCCCACCACCACCAGCCCCACGGCAAGGGTGCTCCCGGCCGCACGGAATCGGGCCCGACGGTCCGCCTGGTGCCGGAGGACATCAGGAAGGCCCAGATCGCGGGCGTCAGCGTCGGCGGCAAGGGACCTATACAGCTCGGACAGTTCACGCGACATCAGTGGCCTCCAATTCCACGACAGCCAGATCGGGCAGCAACGCGGCGAGTCGGGCCCGCCCGCGGGAAAGCCACGACTTCACCGTGCCCACGGGTACGCCGATCTCTTCGGCGATCTCCTCGACCGGCATGTCGAAGAGGTAGTGCAGCGCCAACGCTCGCCGGTGGGTAGCCGGCAGCTGACGCAGAGCCTGGACCAGCAGCACGCTGTCCTCGTTGGGCGGAGACACCGACGGCGGAGGGCCGGCCAACCGCAACGCGCCCCGCAGACCGCGCAGCCGCCGCCAGCGGTCGGTCGCCAACCGGGACACCACCAGCCGCAGCCACGCCTCCGGCGCCGGATGCGCCGACAACCTGCCCCACTGCCGCCAGGCCCGGGCGTACGCCTCCTGCACCAGGTCCTGCGCCTCGTTGTAGTCGCCGACCACCGCGTAGCCGTACCGCATCATCCGCCGCGTCGTGCTGCGGTAGAAGTCATCGAAGCTTTGCCCATCCCTCACAACTGCTCCCCCTCATCCACCCCGTTGCAAATGAGGACGGCGGACCGCCGTCGCAGGTTGCGGCCCAGCCGCGCCTGTCCGCGAGGTGACAGCGGGCACAACTCCGGACACGGCGGAGCCCCCGCCGTCGGACCTGCGCGGTCCGACGACGGGGGCTCCGAGACGTACTCCCGCCGGTGGCGGGTCAGCCGCCGGCGCTCGGGGTCGCACCCGGCGCACCAGCGGCCTGCTGCGCCTGCTGGAACGCGGTGAGCGCCTCGTCGAGGGCCTTCAGCGCACGCCCGTACCGCTCGAAGTCGCCAGACGTCTGCGCGGCCCGGACCTCGGTGATCGCGGTCTGCACCCGGTCCGCGGCGGCAGCCAGGTCACCGGCCGGCGGTGGGGTACCGGGGCTCGGGGTCCCCGTCGGCGTCGGCGTCGGTGCCGGCGTCCCCGAAGGCGTCGGCGTCGGGGTCGTCGGGTTACCCCCGGTCGTCGGCGGCGGCGACGTGCCCTGCCCGGCCTTCTTACCCTGCTCGACCAACTGCTTGATGCCGTCGTTGATGTTGTCGGCGAGCGCCACGAAGGAGCCACCGTCACCGTACGAGAGCAGCACCTTCTGCAACAGCGGATACGCGTCCTGCTGGTTGCTCTTCACGTAGACCGGCTCGACGTAGAGCATGCCGTCGGCGAACGGCAACGAGAGCAGGTTGCCGTACTGCACCTGCGCCTGGTTGCTGGAGAGCAGGTTGAGCTGCTGACGGATGTTCGCGTTGTTGGTCATCTGCTGGTGCACCTGCACCGGGCCGGAGATCCGGGTCTGATCCGGCAACTCCAGCACCTCCAGTCGGGGCTGCCCCTCCACGTACGACCCGGAGATCAGCGCGGCGAGGTTCTGCCGGCCGTTCGGGGTGACCGCCGAGGTGAGCTGGAACCGAGGGCTCTCCTGACCGGGGAACTGGGTGAACAGGTAGTACGGGGGCTGCTTCTGACCGCTGTCCGGAGCGTCCGGCACGTTGGGCACCTGCCAGAAGTCCTGTGCGGAGTAGAAGTCACCCGGGTTGGTCACGTGGAACTTGGTGAGCAGGTTGCGCTGCACCTTGAACATGTCCGCCGGGTAGCGCAGGTGCTCGGTCAACTCGACCGGGATATCCGCCTTCGGCAGCACCAGGTCACCACCGAACGCCTTGTTCCACGCCTTGAGCACCGGGTCGGTGTCGTCGTACTCGTACAGCTTCACCGTGCCGTCGTACGCGTCGACGGTGGCCTTCACCGAGTTGCGCATGTAGTTGACGTCCTCCCGGGCCAGCTGGAAGGTGCCCCGGTTGGTCAACTCGTCGGTGGTCTCGGTCTGCAGGTTGACCTTCTCGGCGTACGGGTACGAGGCCGCCGTGGTGTAGCCGTCCACGATCCACTGCACCCGACCGTCGACCACCGCCGGGTACGGGTCGCCGTCCAGGGTGAGGAACGGCGCGACCTTCTCCACCCGGTCGCGCGGGTTGCGCACGTACAGCAGCTTGGAGTCCTTGTTGACCGCCTCGGAGAGCAGGAAGTTCGACTCCTGCTCCTTGATGGCGTACAGCAGTCGCCGGGTGAAGGAGCCGATCTCCACACCACCCTCACCGGTGTAGGTGTAGGACTCGCCGCCGCCCTCACCGACCGGCCTGTCGAACTCGGCCTTCTTGTTCGGGTCGGCCTGCCCGACGATGGCGTAGTCGTCGGCCGCCATCCGCTCGCCGTAGTAGATGCGCGGCTGCTTGGCCGGGATCTGCTCGGTCTGCGAGGAGCACGCCTCCTGGGTCTTCTCGCCGAGGAAGCCGGAGACGAAGAACGGTTGCCCGCCGCAGACCACCTGGTTGGCCGGCGCGGCCACCAGCCCGTACCCGTGGGTGTAGACGGTGTGCCTGTTGATCCAGGTGTTCTGCTGGTCGGTCAACTCGCCGTAGTTGATCTCGCGGACGCCGACCACGTAGTCGGAGACCTTGCCGTTCACCCCGTACCTGTCGATGTCCAGCTTCGGGCCGAAGTCGTAGAAGCCACGCACCTGCTGGAGCTGGGTGTACGTCTCGCTGACCAACTGCGGGTCGAGCAGCCGCACGTTCGACACCACCGAGGTGTCGGTGGCCAGGTTCCCCGGTGGGGTGAGGTTGTTCGCCGCGTACGGGGTCGTCTCGGTGGCCCCCAACCCGAACGCCGCCCGCGTCGCGTCGATGCTGCGCTGGATGTACGGCGCTTCCTTGTCCTTGGCGCTCGGCTTGACCTCGAAGGTCTGCACCGCCCAGGGGTAGATGCCGCCGATGGCCACCGCGGACACGCCGAGCAGCGCCAGCGAGATCCCCGGCCAGACCAGGTTCCGCATCCAGGCGTTGGAGAACACGATGATCGCGATCGCCACCACGATCGAGATGTAGGCGAGGATCTCCTTCGCCGGGAGCAACGCGTTGACGTCGGCGTAGCCGGCGCCGTACAACTTGGCGCCCTCGTTGTACTCCAGCAGCATCGCCCGCCGGTCCAGCACGTACGCGATGGCCTTCAACAGCACGAAGACCGCGACCAGAGTGCTCAGGTGCGCGCGTGCCGCGTTGCTCATCCGGTCACCGACGCCCTGCAGGCGGACCCCACCGAAGAGGTAGTGCACCGCCAACGCGCCGATCACGGCCAGCACCACAGCGGTGAAGGCGACCCCGAGCAGGTAACGCCAGAACGGCAACTGGAACACGTAGAAGCCGATGTCGACCCCGAACTCCGGGTCCTTGATGCCGAAGTCACCGCCGTTGCGGAAGAGCAGCCACTGGTTCCACCGGTTCTGCGCGGAGAGGCCGGCGAACAGCCCGACCACCGCGGCGGCAAGCGAGATCCAGGTGCCGAGACGCGGGCTGAGCGCCATCCGGTAGCGCTCCAGGGTCGCCTGCTCCACCGAGTGCGGGCGCAGTCGCGGGCGCAACCGGTAGGCCAGCCACAGGTTGCCGCCGACGATCACCGCCATGCCGAGGCCGATGGCGAGGAAGAGCACCAACCGGGTGAGCAGGACGCCGGTGAAGACCTCGGTGTAGCGGACCTCGTCGAACCAGAGCCAGTCGGTCCACGCCTGGACACCCCAACCGAGCAGGGTGAAGAGCACGAACACCCCGACCAGGACCGCGATGGTGACGCGCCCGCGCCGGCTCATCCTCGGGAGGGGGCTGCTGCTACGCATGACCACTGTTGGCTCCGCACGCTCGATATGATCGGCTCCGACCAGGCACCCAGAGTACGGGGTGTTCCTGAGCGTGGCGGGGCACGGTCACACCGGTCAGCAACGCGTCGGCTGACCGCCCGCACGCAACGTCTCCAGCGCGGTCATCGCCTCGTCCAACGAGCCCACCCGCAACAGCGGCAGATCGGGCTGCGGATTGCGGACCGCCTCGGCGCAGTTGTCCGCCGGCACCAGGAAGACCTTGGCCCCGGCGCGCTTCGCGCCGACCAACTTCTGGGCGATGCCGCCGATCGGGCCGACCGTGCCCTCGTCGTCGATGGTGCCGGTGCCGGCAATGACCTGGCCGCCGGTGAGGTCGGCCGGGGTCAGCTTGTCCACGATCCCCAGGGCGAACATCAGACCGGCGCTCGGCCCGCCGATGTCCCCCAGGTCGATGCCGAGCGTGAACGGGTGCGGCTGCTGCTGATCGATCTCGACACCGATCCGCGGTCGACCGTCCTGCTCCTGACTGGTCACCGTCGCGGTCGCCGGCGCGCCGTCACGGGTGTAGCCGATCGACAACGCCGTGCCCGCCGGCCTGGCCCGGACCAGCTCGGTGACCTTCGCGGCCACCGGTACCGGCTGGCCGTCGACCGAGGTGATCAGATCACCGGCCTTCAGCGCCCCGGCCGCCGGGCCGTCCCCGGCCACCGTCTTGATCACCACCTGCACCGGAAAGCCCAACTCCCGCAGCGCGGCGGTCTCCGCGCTGGTCTGCGACGCCTTGAAGTCCTCGGCGTTGCGCTGCTCCACCTGCTCCGTCGACTCCCCCGGCGGGTAGACCAGCTCGCGCGGCACCACCGCCTCGTCGTCGGAGAACCAGCCCGCGATCGCCCCCCGCAACCGCACCGTGGGCTGCACCCCCACCGTGGTCAACCGCAACTGGCCGGCCGAGGTCGAGGTCTCCCGACCGGAGACCTGGATGACCTCCTTACCGTCGGTCGTGCCGAGGGTGTTGACCGTCGGACCCGGGCCCAGCACCACGTACGGAATCGGCACCCGGAGCACCCCGATGCTCAGCAGGGCGGTGAACAGGGCACCGAGCAGGACCGTCAGGCCACGACGTCTCATGCCGCAGAGCGTACCGACCGGTCGCGGGTCACCCGCCGGATGCGCCACGCGACTTCGCCCTCAGCGCAACGCCAGCGGCGGCTACCTGGGGCGCGGTCCGCGTACCGTAGATGTCGTGCCTGATATTCCGTTCGGTTTCGCGCTCCCGGGTGGGCAGCCACCAGACCCCAACGATCCCGCGCAGATGCAGCAGTTCATGTCGCAGTTGCAGCACCTGCTCTCCGCGCCGGGCAGCGGTCCGGTCAACTGGGACCTGGCCCGGCAGGTAGCAGCCAGCCAGCTCGCGGCCGCCGGTGACCCGGCGGTGTCGATGTACGAGCGCAACGCGGTCGAGGAGGCGCTGCGCCTCGCCGACCTGTGGCTGGAGCCCGCCTCGGCGTGGCCCTCCGGCATCCAGAACCCCGTTGCGTGGAACCGCAACGAGTGGATCTTCAAGACGCTTGACGTGTGGCGCAAGCTGTGCGACCCGGTCGCCAGCCGGATGGTCGGCGCGATGGGCGACCTGGTGCCACCGGAGGCGCGCGCCCAGCTCGGCCCGATGCAGTCGATGGTGGCCTCCCTCGGTGGCGCGCTCTTCGGCGGTCAGCTCGGCCAGGCCCTCGGTTCGCTCGCCGCGGAGGTGCTCTCCGCCGGCGACATCGGGCTACCGCTCGGCCCGGCCGGCACGGCCGCGCTGATCCCGGCCAACATCCGGGCGTACGGCGAGGGCCTCGAACTCCCCGAGGACGAGGTCCGCCTCTACGTGGCGCTGCGCGAGGCCGCACACCAGCGGCTGTTCCAGCACGTCCCGTGGCTGCGTGGGCATGTGCTCAGCGCCGTCGAGATGTACGCCTCGGGCATCCGGGTCAACCGGGAGGCAATCGAGGAGGCGATGGGCCGGGTCGACCCGACCGACCCCGAGTCGATGCAGGCGATCGCCCTGGAGGGCATCTTCACCCCGGAGGACACCCCGGCGCAGAAGGCCTCACTGGCCCGCCTGGAAACCGCACTCGCCCTGGTCGAGGGCTGGGTGTGCCACGTCGTGGACAACGCCGCCAGCGACCGGCTGCCCAACGTCGTCCGGTTGGGCGAAGCGTTCCGCCGTCGCCGGGCCGCCGGCGGTCCCGCCGAGCAGACCTTCGCCGCGCTGGTCGGTCTGGAACTACGCCCCCGCCGCCTGCGCGAGGCCGCGGCGCTCTGGGCCGCGCTCACCCAACACCGTGGCATCGAAGGCCGCGACGCCGTGTGGGGCCACCCGGACCTGCTCCCGTCGGACGACGACTTCGCCGACCCGGTCGCCTTCGCGATGAACGACATGGACCTCAGCGAGCTGGACAGCTTCGACTTCACCGCCCCTGGCGGGGTGGAGGAGAAAGCCCCAGGTCAGTCGGGTCAGTCGGGTCAGTCCGGTGAGTCCGGTGAGTCCGGTCCGTCGGACGAGACCGACGGCGAGGGCGACGCCAAGTCCTGACGTCCGCGCATCGACGACCCGCGCCCGGGTGCCCGCATGATCGACAGCGGGCACCCGGGCGCGTTCGGCAGGGTGGGCTGGTCAGACGGTCGGCTAGCGCGGGGCCGAACAGGCTAGCGCGGGGCCGAACAGGCTAGCGCGGGGCCGAACAGGCTAGCGCGGGGCCGAACAGGCTAGCGCGGGGCCGAACAGGCAGCCCGGGGCCGGTCGGACAGAGCGGGGCCGGTCGGACTCGCGGGGTGACCGCGCCGGCGCGATGACTCGGGTCCTGTTGGCTGGCAGGCTGGCGGTTCAGGCGGGATGGCCCGACCCTGAGAGAAGGGCGCGGGTCGCGTCCCAACCCTCGAAGGCCGGGTCCAGCGTGGCCAGGTCAGCCGGGCCGCGCAGTCGTCGCCAGCCGGCGGTGACCGCCACGTCGCCCGGGCGGGGGGCATTGGCGCGCGCCTCAGCCGGCGTCGCCGTGTCCAACTCCAGCGTCGGTAGCCAGTCCGGCGCGGGCAGTCGTACCGCGACCCCGAGCAGACCCGGGCCGCCGCCCTCGACCGGAGCCACTGCGACCGGTCGGGTGGTGAGCGGGCGGAGCAGCTTGCCGACGGTCAGTGCGGGCAGGTCAGGCACGTCGCTTACCAGCACGGCCGCCTGGTCGTACCCCTCCAGCGCGGCGAACACGGCATTCGGCGTCGGCTCGGCCACCTCGTACACGGCCGTGCCCGGCCACACCAAGGCATCTGCCAGAGCCCGGTCGGCCGGGGTCACCGCGACCGCGATCTCCACCTCGTTGAGCGTGGCGAGCAGGTCGATGACGTCTTCTGCGAGAGCCGCTCGCCACTCCGCCAGGTCGACGCCCGGTGGCGACCAGTGCACCGGCCCGAGCAACGCCACCACCACTCGTCGCGCCATCCCCCGACCCTAGCGCCCCGTCGCGCACGGCTGCCCCACCTGCCCCCCGCTCTCCATCACCCCCTCCTCGTCGTCGCAGTCGCGCCCCACACCCGCCCGGCACAGCCGTCCCACCTCAACCCGACCTGCGCTCCACCCCGGCCCGACCTGCGCTCCACCTCAACCCGACCTGCGCTCCACCTCAACCCGACCTGCGCTCCACCTCAACCCGACCTGCGCTCCACCCCGACCCGACCTGCGCTCCACCCGGCCGGCACAGCCGTCGCACCCACCCGCACCCCACCCGCTGGGCAACACCGCCACACCCGGCCCGACCCACACGGCCCCGGCCGAGGCCGCCCGCACTCACTTGAGCGCCATCCGACCCAATATCGGGACTATTCGCCCGACCTGGACACCCTGGCGCGGGCACGAATCATGATCGACTCGACTTCAATGAAGTCGCGGGGTCCCAGCACCTCCGACAGCACGGTATTCAGGAAACCGAGTCGATCTCGGGGCACGGCAGCAAGGCCAACCCGCGAAGACCAACCCGGACCCGCCAGGCCCCCCGACCCGACCCCCCGACCCGACCCCCCGACCCGACCACCCGACCCACCCCCCAGACGCACCCCGACCACATGATCGACTCGACTTCAATGAAGTCGCGGGGTCCCAGGACCACCGACAGCGCGGTATTCAGGAAACCGAGTCGATCTAGGGCGATCGGTGCCACGGGGCTCGGCGGTCAGGAGCTCGGCGGGTCAGGTGAGTGTGTCGATCAGGTGGGGAGCGGCGCGCAGGAGGCGGCGGCGACTCCTTCGAGGTAGCCGCGGGCTCGTTCCGCCTTGGGATAGCGACCGACCAACGCCCAGAACCGGGCGTTGTGGCTGGGCACGATGAGGTGGGCCAGTTCGTGGAGCAACACGTAGTCGATCACCCATTCGGGCATCTCCTGGACGCGGTGCGAGATGCGGATGCTGCGGTCGGCCGGCGTGCAGGAGCCCCACCGGCCGTTCTGGTTGGTGACCCACCGGACGCTCGCCGGCACCGCTTTCGTGGCGTACCCGGGGAGGTAGAGGTCGATGAGCCGGTTGGCGCGGGCCAGCAGCTCGGCGTCCGAGCGGGCGAGGCGGCCCTCCCGGGCGGCGAGGCGGGCGAGCATCCGGTCGACCCACTCGCTCTCCTCGGCGCGGGAGAACTGGTCGGGGATCAGGACGACCACTCGCTCACCGTCACGGTACGCGGACACCGTGCGTCGTCGACGCTGACTGCGCCGCACCTCGACGACCGGCTTGCGCGTCCCCGCCATCAGTGGCCCGCGCAGCCTCGACTACGTGTCACGAAGGAAAGCTAATGCCCACTGACCAGGGGTCCGCAAGAGTCAACCGCACGACACGCGCCCAGAAAATGGTGATTGGTCGCCAGCCGTCCCGAAAATTTCTTGACCGAAGCGCCATCGCGCCATCTCGTCACCCTTGGTGAACGGCGATGGCGCCGGTACGCGGCACGTCCCCACCGTAGGTGATCAGCCTCCCGGATGCCTCCGCAGGGGCACTCGCACGGGTGGCTGTCAGGGTTTGGTCGGCGTGTCCCCGCCAAACTGACTTATCCGACCTATTTCGCCATGCACACTCTCGACGTCGACTTGCTCACAGTGTCGATGCACAGCTGACATGGAACCGCCCAGACCTGGGTAGGGTCCGCGGACCAGCGGTCACGAAGGTGGCCGCGGAGTGAGACCCAGCGCCGGCGCCCCGTGTGGCCCGCCGCCGGGCACCCCGCCGGAACGGCATTGACCGGCGGACGAGACGAGGAGGGCACCGTGGCCGACCAGGCCCAGACGACCTACAACGGTTACTGCGTGAAGTGCAAGGAGAAGCGGGACTTCGAGGGACACGTCGAGGTCTCGAAGACCGGAATGAACATGGCCAAGGGCAAGTGTCCGGTATGCGGAACAACAGTGAACCGCATCCTGGGCAAGGCCAAGGTCTGACCCGAATGGGTGAACGGGGGTGGGGTGGCCGGTGGCCATCCCACCCCCGTCGCCGATCGGGAGTGCGCTGCCACCGGCATCGGTAGCCGTGTCGGGTGGGCGACAAGCGTGATGGCGGGCTGTGGAAAACTCGTCAAAACCTGTGGATAGCGCTGGACAGCGGCCTGGCGGCCTGTGGACAACGATCGACCGAGCGCGAAGATGCGGTCACGATTCGTGACCATGAGCCGCACCGTACTGCCCCGCCCCACCCTGCTGCCCGGCCTCAACCGGCTCTGGCGGGACCGGCACACCCTCCAGCTCGGCGTTGGCCCCGCACCGGCCGTCCTGCTGGAATTGGCCAACCCCCGCGCCGCCCACCTGCTCGACCTACTCGACGGCACCCGCAGCGAGCGCGCCGTGCTGGCCCAGGCGGCGGCCGCCCAGGTCAGCGCCGACGACGCGCGTACCCTGCTCGACACCCTGCGGGGCGCCGGCCTGTTGGTGCCCGCGCACAGCCTGCTCCCCCGCGACCTGACCGGCCCGGTCCGTGCCCGGCTCGCGGCGGAGGCCGTCGCGCTGGCCCTGGCCGCCGCTCGACTGCCGGGCACGCCCGCGCAGGTCCTGCGTCGGCGGCGGGCGGCCCGCGTCCTACTCACCGGCGGCGGGGCGCTCGGCGGGCCGCTGACGGTGGCATTGGCCCAGTCCGGGGTGGGGCAGGTGATTCCCCAGCTCAGCGGCCTGGTGCGCGCCGTCGACCTGGTCGGCACGGGCATCGCCGCCACCGAACTGGGTCGCCCGCTGGCACCGACGGTGCGGGCCGCGGTCAACCGCGTCGCACCGGGCACCAACACGCAGCCGAGCCGCGCCGGGCGGGTCGACCTGGTGATCCAGCTCGGTACGGACCGGCCTCCCGCGCTGCTCGCCGCCGGTCTCGCCCAGCGCCGGCAGCCGCACCTGCTGGTCACGCTGCGCGAGGGCGTCCCGGTGATCGGGCCGCTGGTCCGCCCGCCCGCCGGGCCCTGCCTGCACTGCGTCGAGCTGCACCGGGCCGACCGCGACCCGGACTGGCCGCGGCTCGCCGCACAACTCGCCGCCGCCGACCCGCTGGCCGCCGGAACGACCGGCACGCTGCTCGTCGCCTGCGGGTACGCGCTGACCGAGGCGCTGACGCAGCTGGACGGGGGCCAGCCGGAGACGCTGGGTGGTGCCATGGAGATCACCGGCACCGGCCGTTTCCGTCGTCGGGGTTGGCCGCCACACCCGGCCTGCGGGTGCTCGCAGGGCCGAGTGTCCGCACCAGCCCGGCCGCAGAGCAGCAGCGGGGCCCTCCGGTCGGTAACAATGACCGAGTGACCGACATCCCGCGCCGCGCCGTGTCCCGCACCGCCAAGCTCGCCGCCCTGCCGCTCGGCTTCGCCGGCCGGACCGTTCTCGGCATGGGAAAGCGCGTCACCGGGCTCGCCTCCGACGTGATCTCCGCGGAGATCCAGCAGCGCACCGCCGAGCAGCTGTTCAGCGTGCTGGGCCAGCTCAAGGGTGGGGCGATGAAGTTCGGCCAGGCGCTGTCGGTCTTCGAGGCCGCGTTGCCGGAGGAGATCGCCGCGCCCTACCGGCAGGCGCTGACGAAGTTGCAGGAGGCGGCGCCACCGCTGCCGGTCGCCAGCGTGCACAAGGTGCTGGCAGAGCAACTCGGCCCCGACTGGCGGGACCTGTTCGTCGAGTTCAACGACGTCCCGGCCGCCGCCGCGAGCATCGGCCAGGTGCACCGGGCGCGCTGGCGCGAGCCGGGGTTCGACGAGTCGGGCGCTCCGAACGGCCGCGACGTAGCGGTCAAGATCCAGTATCCGGGGGCCGGCGACGCCCTGCTCGCCGACCTCAAGCAGCTCTCCCGACTGGGCGGGATGTTCCGAGCCATCCAGCCCGGCCTGGACGTCAAGCCGCTCCTGGCCGAGCTGCGCGAACGGATCACCGAGGAGTTGGACTACGAGCTGGAGGCCG
Organism: Micromonospora sp. DT53; assembly: GCF_049841535.1. Lineage (NCBI taxonomy): Bacteria > Bacillati > Actinomycetota > Actinomycetes > Micromonosporales > Micromonosporaceae > Micromonospora > Micromonospora sp. DT53. The sequence goes on along the minus strand of NZ_JBNCKM010000006.1, from coordinate 139,917 downwards.
AGTCGCAGCGCACCTTCGCGGCCGCGTACGCCGACGACCCGGAGATCTTCATCCCGGAGGTGGTCAACGCCTCGCCTCGGGTGCTGGTCACCGAGTGGGTGACGGGCACCCCGCTGGCCGACATCATCCGCGAGGGCACCGAGGAGGATCGGGACGAGGCGGGCCGGTTGATGGCCACCCTGCACCTTTCCGCGCCGCAGCGGGCTGGGCTGCTGCACGCCGACCCGCACCCGGGAAACTTCCGGCTGCTGCCCGACGGTCGGCTCGGGGTGATCGACTTCGGTGCGGTGGCCCGGATGCCGGAGGGCACTCCGGAGCCGATCGGCCGGATCGCGGCGATGGCCCTGCGCGGCGACGCCGACGAGGTCGTGGCGGGGCTGCGGTCGGAGGGGTTCATCGGCTCGGCCGAGGAGATCGACGCCGAGGGGGTGCTCGACTTCATCCGCCCGATGCTGGAACCCATCGCGGCGGACGGCTTCCGGTTCACCCGGGCCTGGCTACGGGGCGAGGCGGGCCGACTGGCCAGCCCTCGCTCCCCCACGTACCAGCTGAGCAGGCAACTCAACCTGCCACCGTCGTACCTGCTGATCCACCGGGTGACGCTCGGATCGATCGGGGTGCTCTGCCAGTTGGAGGCGAAGGCCCCCTACCGGAGCATTCTGGAGCGCTGGCTGCCCGGCTTCGCCCCGGTCGCCTGAGGGCGTCAAGAGACGACATGCGGAAGGGCGGGTGCCGGTCGGCACCCGCCCTTCCAGGTGGGGTGGTACTAGAGAATGCCCAGGTCGCGAGCCGCCTGGTTGCGGCCGGTCATGGCGACGGTACGGGCGGATCGGGCTGCCTCAGTGCTCGTGGTGGTACGACCGGCCTGAGGCCGGCGCATTCGAGCCCGGGTCAACGCTTCGTGGAGTAGTTGCATCTCGAAGGCTCCACTCGGAACGTTCAACATCGTTTTCTCACTCACTGCCGGTGTGACACCGGCGTAGTTGGTACGGGTCGGGAACATGTCAGGCTGCCAGCCGGACCGCGCCACGCACCTCGGACAGCCCACTGGCTGCCAGGCGCGCCTCGGCCTCGACCCGAAGCTCGGCGTCACGTGCGACGTCCTCCTTACGCGGACGGCCACGGGGCCGCTTACGCGGGACAACCGCGCCACGCTCGAAGATCTCGCCGCCCCAGACGCCCCAGGGCTCCGCTCGCTCAACGGCTCCGGCCAGGCACTCGACACGCAGCGGGCAGTCCCCGCAGAGCGACTTGGCCAGCTCGAGCTCGGTGGGCGAATCGGAGAACCACAGGTCGGGGTCGAACTTCCGGCAGGGCAGGTTCGCCTCCATCTCGACGCTCATGTCGAGGGGGGCCAACGCCAGACTCATCTCCCGGTCACCTCTCTCTCACTTCGATCTCGTGGATCGCATTCCGACGTACTTACGGCGGGCAAAAAACTGAGGCCGCGGATCCCGGTAAGCGGGTTCCGCGGCCTCGAGGTGAGCCGGAGTCTGATGGTCAGACCGGTTTACCTCGAGGTGGAACGCCGCGGACATCCATGCGCTTCTTGGCGACCTGGATGCCATTGCCCGTGAAGCCACTGGTCCCCTCGACTCCAGCGGGCGCGACGGTCAGGATCAGCTCGGCCTGAACCTGGTGCACCTGTGGAACCGACGGTCGTGCAGCCATAAGGGCCACCCGGACAGCCGACAGCGGAGCGTGGACAGACGGCATCGCCGTCAGACGCTCATAGGTGAAGATCTCCACGGGTGCCACCTCCCTCACGTTCCTCGAATCGACTGGACCGGCCCCGTGAGCAGCCGGAATGGCGCCGCTCGCGTGGTGTGTTCTGAGGCTATTCCTCGCGCCGGGGCGAGGGCAAACGAATTTACGACGAGATTTCGAAAGTTTTCTCCGGGCAGACATCGTCCACCCCGGCACCGGCGACGAGGGCCAGCACCGACTCGCCATAGAGGCCCAGCTTGCGGGGGCCGATACCGGCGATGGCGATCAGCTCCTCCGACCGGCCGGGTCGCCGCTCGGCCAACGCGACGAGCGTCGCGTCGGTGAAGACCACGTACGCCGGGACCTTCTGCGCACCGGCCACCCGCTGCCGCCACTCGCGCAGCCGTTCGTGCAGCTCATCGTCGATATCGGACGGGCAGGTCGGGCAGCGGCCGAGCTTGCGGTCGGGGCCGGCGAGCAGGGTGGCGCCGCAGATCCGGCAGGAGACGATCTGGGTTCGCCGCCGCTCGGGGCGGCTGGCCGGACCGGTGCCGCCGGTCGCCCGTTCGGTGCCGCCGGAGCGGTCCAGCTGGGGAAGGAACCGCGACGGCCGCCGGGCTCGTCCGCCCGGCGAGCGCGCGGCGGCGTACGACAGCCAGAGCCACTCCCGGGCGCGGGTGATCCCGACGTAGAGCAGTCGGCGCTCCTCCTCGACCTGCTCGACGGTCTTGGCGTACGTGGTGGGCAGGGTGCCCTCGGCGAGGCCGACCAGGAAGACCGCGTCCCACTCCAACCCCTTGGCCGAGTGCAGGGACGCCAACGTCACGCCGTCCACCGTCGGCACGTGCTGCTGGGCGGCCCGGCGCGCCAACTCCTCGGTGAAGTCGGTGAGGGTGACCGGGCGCTCCACCGAGGCGGCCTCGCCGATCGGCACGACCTCGGGGGTGGCCGCGTACTCCTCGGAGAGCTGGACCAGCGCGGACAGCGCCTCCCAGCGCTCGCGGGCCGCGCCACCGGCCGGGGGCGCGTCCGGGGCCCAGCCGACGGCGGTGAGCGCCTCGACGACGGCGGCCGGCAACGGTGTCTCCCCGGGGATCGAGCGGGTGGCCGACCGCAGGGCGACCATCGCCTGGCGCACCTCGACCCGTTCGAAGAACCGCTCCGCGCCCTGCACGACGTACGGCACCGCGGCCTCGGTGAGCGCCTTCTCGTACGCCTCGGACTGCGCGTTGACGCGGAACAGCACGGCGATCTCCTTCGCCGGCGTGCCCGCGTCGATCAGCGACCGGCAGCGCGCGGCCACCGCGTTCGCCTCGGCCGGCTCGTCGGTGAAGATCCGCAGGTCCGGCTCGGGGCCGGGCGGGCGCTGCCCGCTCAACTCCAGCCGCAACCGCGCTTCGGTGCCCCGGGCCTGGGAGATCACCGCGTTGGCCAGCCCGACCACCTGCGGGGTGGAGCGGTAGTCGCGGACCAGCCGGACCACTGTGGCGTTGCGGTGCCGGCGGGGGAAGTCGACCAGGTACGCGGAGGTCGCCCCGGTGAAGGAGTAGATCGTCTGGCTGGCGTCGCCGACCACTGTCAGGTCGTTGCGGCCGGCCAACCAGGCTTCGAGCAACCGCTGCTGGAGGGGGTTGACGTCCTGGTACTCGTCCACCACGAAGTGGCGGTACTGGGTGCGGATCTGCTCGCCGACGTCCGGGTGCTCCTCGATGCCCCACACCGCGGCCCGCAGCATGTCCTCGAAGTCGATCACACCGTTCGAGCGCTTGAGCTGCTCGTACGCGGTGAACACGTCGGCGACCTTCGCCGGCTCGTGCGGTGTGTCGCGCAGTGCCCGGGCCGCGGCCACCACGTAGTCCGTCGGCTCGACAAGCGACGACTTCGCCCACTCGATCTCCCCGGCCAGGTCACGGGCGGCGGCCCGGTCGGTACGCAGGCCGACCCGGGCGGCGGCGAGGGTGACCAGTCGCACCTTGCTGTCCAGCAGCTCGGGCATGGCGCGGCCGGACAGCAGCCGGGGCGCGAAGTACCGCACCTGCCGCAGCGCGGCCGCGTGGAAGGTCCGCGCCTGCACACCGTGCGCCCCGAGCAGAGTGAGACGGTGTCGCATCTCGGCGGCGGCGCGGGCAGTGAAGGTGACCGCGAGCACGTGCCGGGGGGAGATCTCCCCGGAGAGTGCCCGGTGGGCGATTCGGGAGGTGATCGCCCGGGTCTTGCCGGTGCCGGCGCCGGCCAGGATGCAGACCGGCCCGGCGGGTGCGGTCACGGCGGAGCGCTGCTCCGGGTCCAGCCCGGCGAGCACCTGTTCCGACGCTGAGTGAACCACCACAACCAGGAATCATCTCAGCTCCCTCTAGCGTTGCAGCGAACAGCCTCGGCTTGATCCGCAAGCCGCGGCCGGAGCAGTTGGAGGATCCGACCATGCTGACGATGTATTCCACCCCCTGGTGCGGCTACTGCCACCGGCTGAAGTCGCAGCTCGACCGGGAGGGCATCGGGTACGAGGTGGTCGACATCGAGCAGGACCCGGAGGCCGCGGAGTTCGTGATGAGCGTCAACGGCGGTAACCAGACGGTGCCGACGCTGCGCTTCGCCGACGGCAGTGCCCTGACGAATCCCTCGATCACCCAGGTCAAGCAGCACTTGGAGTCGCTCAACGCCTGATCTGCCGGTTCGTTCTCGACGAGCGGCCGCCCCACCCGGGGCGGCCGCTCGTCGTGTTCGGGTACGGGTCACGGTGGCGACGGTCGGTGGGTGCCGGCAGCTCGGGAAGGTCGGTGTCCTCGACCGGCCGGCGGGGCGGCGGGAGCGTCGGGCGGGTGGGTGGCGTCGGCGGTCGGGCCCCGGCCGGCGCGCTCAGGTGCCGGCCCCGCCACAGGTAGGCCCCGGCGGCCAGGGTGGCCATCCCGACCAGCGCGAACAGCAGCCGGTAGTCCAGGAAGCCGACCAGCAGGGCACCCGCCCCGATGGAGAACGCCTGCGGCCCGCTGACCACCGCCTGGGTGGCGGCGGCTACCCGGCCGACCAGCGGGGGCGGGGTACGGCGCTGGATGAGCGTGTGCAACCCCACCATCGTCAGCGGAAGCGAGACGCCGGCCAGCAGCACCGCCGCGAACCCGAGCCGCAGATCGGGGTACGCGAGCGCGAGCGCGGCCGGAGAGAAGAAGGCCACCCCGGCGGCCATCGTGCCGACCTCGCCGAGCCGGCGGACCAGCGTCGGTGAGCAGAGCCCACCGAGCAACCCACCCACGCCCTGCACGGTGACCAGCACCCCCACGAACGCGGCGTCCCGGTTCAGCCCCTGGTCGACGTAGGCGAAGATGAGCGACTCGCTGAATCCCATCACCAGTGACCCGAACCCGTAGCCGAGCAGGGCTCGCCGCAGTGCCGGCTCGCCGGCCAGGTGCCGCAGGCCGGCGCCCAGTTCGGCCGGCCACCGCAGCCGTACGGCGGCCGGCACCTGTCGCGGGGTGGGCAGCGCGGTCACCACCGCCGCCGCGGTCAGAAATCCGACCATGCCGATTCCGGCCAGCGCCCACCCGCCGAGCGCCGCGTAGAGCGCCGCGCCCGCCAACGGGCCGACCAGTCGTATCCCTTGACGTACGGTCTGGAGCACGCCGTTCGCCTCGGCCAGCAGCTCGACCGGCACCAACTCGCGGATGAGCCCGCTGAGCGCCGCGCCGAGCGAGATGGACGAGAGTCCGTACAGGGCGGCCACCAGATAGACGACCCAGACGTCGCCCGCGTCGCGGACGGTGAACAGCGGGGCGAGCAGGGCCGCGGTCAGCACGTTCGCCGCCACGAAGAACGGCCGGCGCGGGTAACGGTCGACGACCCAGCCGACCAGCGGCGCCAGCGTCATCGGCGCGATGACCGCGAAGATCGTGGCACCGGCCAACCCGTTCGAGCCGGTCAGATCCTTGACCCAGATGGCGAGTGCGAGCAGCAGGATCGACTCGGCGGTCATGCTGGCCAGCAGGCCGCCGAAGAGCAGGCGGAAGTCGGGTCGGCGCAGGATCGTGCGCATGGGGTCCCTCCGGCGGGATGGCGTGCCCAGGTGGGCGAGGTCGACGGGCCGCGACCGCGGGTCCGTCGTCATCCGGCATTCCCGTGGTGCGATTTTCGCAAGACACGCCCTCGCCGGAACCTCCGACACCGGTCGCGCCGTCCATACTGACCGTGGGGGGCGAATTTCATACAGTTACCGTCGCGTCTGCGGCGGTCGACGGGAAAGAGGACACTGTGCCTCCTGCCGCACCCAGCCCGATCCTGCGTCGTCGCCGGTTGGGCATCGAGCTGCGCCGCCTGCGTGAGACCGCGGGCCTCACGGGCGATCAGGTCATCGAGCGTATCGGTTGGGCGTCCGCATCCAAACTGTCCCGCTTGGAGAACGGCCGCAGCCGACCCGACCCGCAGGACGTCGCCGACCTGCTCGACCTCTACGGCGCCGACCAGGCGCTGCACGACGAGCTGTTGGGCATCACCAACGAGGCCGGCGACATGCGCGGCTGGTTGAAGAACTTCCCGGTGATGACGCAGCAACAGCGCGGCTGGGCCGAGTTGGAGGCGGGCTGCGCGGAGATCTCCGAGTACAACCCGGTGCTGGTGCCGGGCCTGTTGCAGACCCCCGGGTACGCGCAGCTCCGGATCGTGTCGGCCCGGCAGGTGAACGCGAGCGCGGGCGAGCCGGAGCCCGGCGACGAGCCGGAGATCGAGGTGCAGGCGCGGCTGGCCCGCCAGTCGCTGCTGACCCGGGAGCCGCACGCTCCGCAATACACAGCCGTGTTGGAGGAGGCCGCTCTCGGCCGCCGGGCCGGGCCGCCGGAGGTGCTGCACGAGCAGCTGCTCCAACTCTGCGAGCTGGCCCTGCTGCCCAACGTGGCCCTGCACGTGCTGCCCCGGGACACCCAGATCGGCGATTGGTACCTTCCGCCGACCGCTTTCTCGGTCTATCGGTTCGCCGATCCCCTCGATCCGGAGACATTAACCATCGAAGGTGGCTTCACCGACGTCATGTCGACCGAGGCAATCACGCTAAATCGCTATAAAGTGGTGTTCGAGTGGCTATGCACGGCGGCACTTAACGCCTCGGACACCCTCTCCTGGCTGATCGAGGCGACGGGACGGCTGACCGAGGCGGCGCCCCCATCCACAGTGGCGTTCGGGCCGGCAACGGCGCCGACCCAACGCCGCCGGGACTCGGGGCGACTGACGGACCGGTGATCCACGGGGGACCCTCCGTCGGAACGTGCGGCACCACTCGTCCCATCGGATCGCTGCACATCAGGAGCAGAACCATGAACGACATCCGCAACACGCCGTCCGTCTCCGCCCACTCGCTGGCGGACGCCCCGTGGCGTACCAGCACACGCAGCCAGACCTCCAACTGCGTGGAGGTCGCCCCGCTCGCCACCGGCCCGTCGGCGGTCGCCCTGCGCGACAGCAAGGACCGAGGCGGCCCGGTGCTGCTGTTCAACCGCACGGGATGGCTCGGTTTCATCACCGGAGCGAAGAAGGGCCAGTTCGATCTGAACTGATTCGGTGACCGGGTGAGGGGCCGTCGGCGTACAGCCGGCGGCCCCGTCGCGTCACACCCCCGCTGAGCAGCCATCCGCCGATCGGACGAGGCTCGAAACCGATAGGCGCGTTTCAGTTGCTGAGACGAACACCGGGCGTAACATGGCCTTCGAGTACGTGGAACTTCCACACTGGCTCATCCGTCGCGGTTCATCCGGAGACCCTCATGCGGTTCCTGATCGTTCGCACCGACATCCGCGCCGTCGCCGACGGGGACATCGCCGCCGCATGGGCGGACGGCCACCGACTTCGCGACGAGACGACAGCGCCCGAGCCCCGGCGGCAGATCGTGCACGCCGAGGACCGAGATGCCGCACTGCTGCTGGCCCGCGCACTGGCCACGGTCGGCGCGGTCCGCGCCGGCAAGCAGCGGGTCAAGGTCCTCCCGCTGGTCGAGCCGAGGCCCGCCTTCCGACACAGACCGGGCCGCATCGGCACCTGATTCCACAGGTCGTCCGTCGTGGTCGGACCGGCTCCCCCGCCGCGTTACTCGCACCCACCGACCACGACGGCCCGTGTTCCCGGCCCGTGACCGCCGCGGCAACGGCGGCCACGGGTCGGGACCGTGCTCAACGGTCGCCGTCCACCCAGCCGTCCAGCCAGCGGTGAATGAGGAACAGCGCGATCGACGACGGAGGCGGCAGGAGCAGCCGGGCCCCATCGCCCACATCCACCGTCTGCCCGGCCAACGCCGCCCCGACCTCCCGGCGGGAGAACCACCTGGCGTACGCGATCTCGGACGGGTCGACCCGCACCGGCTCGGTCGGGTTCGCGGTGGCCAGGAAGCCCAGCATCAGCGAGCCGGGGAACGGCCACGCCTGGCTGCCCACGTACCCGATGCGCTCGACCCCGACGCCCACCTCCTCGCGGACCTCGCGCAGCACGGCCGCCTCAGCCGACTCGCCCGGCTCCACGTAGCCCGCCAGGCAGGAGTAGCGACGGCCGCCCGGGGTGCCCCGCCAGCTGGCGTTGTTGCCGAGCAGGCAGCGGCCGTCCGCTCCGTCCACACCGTCGTGAACGAGCACGATCATCGCCGGGTCGGTACGCGGCCAGATCCGCCCGCCACTGCGGTCCACCCGGGACCAACCGGCCTCGTCCATCACGGTCGGTGCCCCGGTGCTCGTCGAGTAACCGTGTCGGGTGTGCCAGTTGACAAGCGCCACCGCGGTGGTGAAGATGCCGGCCTCCCGGTCGGCGAGCAGGTGACCCACCTCCCGAAGGTGAACCGCCCGGGTGCCCGGGATCGCCGGCAGCGGCGCGTCGACCGCGAAGACCGGCACCCCGTCCGGCTCGACACCCAGGAACATCGCCGTCGACTCGGACCCGGCGGGCACGTCGCCCGCCCCGAACAGCACCAACGTCGGAGGCGACGTCTCGGTGCGGGCCAGCGTCCGACCCTCGTCTGTCGAATCGAGCAACAGCACCCGGGCCCGCAACCACGCCTCGGTCAACCACTGCGAGTCACCCCGCCGGTGCGCCGCCCGATCCAGGGTGGAACGCGCCAACGGCGGCGCCGCCTCCCCGCTCACGCCAGCGCTCCGCTACGCTCCGCGCCGGCCTGAGACGGCCCGCTGCTGAGCCTCAAGGCTCGCTCGCTCCGCTCGCTCACGCCAGCGCTCCGCTACGCTCCGCGCCGGCCTGAGACGGCCCGCTGCTGAGCCCCAAGGCTCGCTCGCTCCGCTCGCTCACGCCTTTCGCTCGATGTCAACCGTGGTCAGCGCGGCCAGCCCCGGGGTGACCCGCTCCGCGTCGCCGAGCACCACGATCGCCGCCCGAGCCGGTGCCAGGTACCGGGCCCCAGCGCGCGCCACGTCGTCGATGCTCGCCTTCGCCAACCTCGCCGCGTACTCGGCGAGGAAGTCCAGGCGCAGGCCGTTGCCCGCATACGCGCTTGTCAACGCCGCCAACCCGGCCTGGGTGGACATGCCGAGCTGGAGGGTGCCCAGGGCGTACTGCCGGGCCTGCTCCAACTCCTCGGACTTCGGTGGCAGCGACGCCAACCGACCCAACTCGTACGTCGTCTCCAGTAGTGCCGGACCGGTGACCTCGGTGGCCACGTCGGCGGCGGCGACCAGCACCGACCCGGCGACGGAATGCTCGATCACCGAGTGCGGACCGTACGTGTAGCCCTTGTCCTCGCGGATGTTCTCCACCCACCGGGAGGAGAAGTAGCCGCCGAAGATCAGGTTGGCCAGTTGCAGCGGGGCATGGTCAGGGTCGGTGCGCGGCACCGCCGGCAGCGCGATCCGCAGCGAGGACTGCACCGAGCCCGGCCGGTCGACCAGCAGCAGCGGCCCCGGCTCCAGCGGCGGGGCCGCGGGCAGTTCGGCCGTACGCCCGGCACCCGACCAGCCAGCGAGCGCCCGCTCGGCCGCGTCCAGTGCCTTCTCCGGCTGCACGTCACCGACCAGCACCAACTGCGCGCCGGCCGGATGGACCCGCTCCGCGTGCAGGGTGCGCAACGCCGCCGGCCGGACGGCACGGATCTGGCCGGGCTCCGGCGTCTGCGTCGCGTACGGGTGCCGGCCGTAGATCCGCTTCAGCAGCGCCTCCCGGGCCAGGTGCGCCGGCTGACTCTGCGCCACCTGGATCCGGTCGACCAGCCGGTCCCGCTCGGTGGCCACCTCGTCACTGGGGTAGCTGGCGCCGGTCAACACCTCGGCCAGCAGCTCCAGCATCCGGTCGAGACCGGTGACCAGGCCGGCGCCGGAGAGCATCAGCCGGTCCGGGTCGACGCCCGCGGAGAGCCCGCCGCCCACCTTCTGCAACTCGGCGGCGATCTGCACACTGGTCATCGACTCGGTGCCGGAGAGCATGGTCTGCGAGAGCATCGCGCCGCGGGCCAGGTGAACCCGGCCGAACGGCACCCAGAGCCGCAGTTCGACAAGGGGCACGGCGGGCCGGCGTACGGCGATCACCGTGAGGCCGTTGCGCAGCGTGCGTTCGGCCTGCTTGGGCACCTTGAGCTTGCGGGTCGGACCAAGCGGCGGCAGCGTACGCGGCCCGGCCGGAGCGGTGGTGGTGGTAGTAGTCATCGGGCCCCTCCGGCAATGACCTCGATGGCGGCGCGACGCTCCGGGCGCAGGGTGGCCGCGGCGGCCCGGACCTGCTCCTCGGTGACCTCGCCGACCAGCCGGGGCAGCTCGTTGAGCAGGCCCGGTTCGCCGCGTTGCTGCTCCAGCACGGCCATCCGGAGTGCCCGACCGAGCACCGCGTCGGTGTCCCGCAGCAGGTGGGTCGCCATCCGGGCCTGGGTGCGGGCCAGCTCACCGTCGGTCAGCCCGTCGGCCGCCAGCCGGTCCAGTTCCTCGTCGATGGTGCGCAGCACCTTGTCCACGTCGCCCCCGGGCGGCAGATGCGCCTGCAACAGCAGCGCGGTGGGATCGCGGACGTCGAACGGGTCGCCCATGAAACCGAGGTAGCCGCCGAGGCTGGTCACCGTGCGGTCCCGCTGCACCAGCCGCTCGACCAGTCGCGACGCGTCGCCGTCGGTGAGCACCTCGGCCAGCACCACGTACGGCAGGTAGCCGGCGAAGTCGGTGACCGGGTCGGGCACACGCCAGGCGCCGGCCACCGCGGGCAGCGGCGCCAGGGCATCGGTGTACGAGGTGCGCCGCTCGGCGCTCAGGTCGGGCTCGGTGAAGTCGGGCCGTTGCGGTGCCGGTCGGGCCGGCACGTCGCCGAAGTGCCGGGTGACCAGTTCGGTCGCCTCGGCCACGTCGATGTCGCCGCTGACGGCCAACACGGCGTTGCCGCTGGCGTAGTAGCGGCGGAAGAAGTCCGCGGCGTCGGCGACGGTCGCCGACTCCAGGTCGTCGAAGGAGCCGTAGCCGTCGTGGGCGTTCGGGAAGGTGTCGAACATGACCGGCGGCAGGGTCAGCCAGGGGAAGCCGCCGTACGGCCGGTTGAGGACGTTGACCCGGATCTCCTCCTTGACCACGTCGACCTGGTTGCGCAGGTTCTCCTCGGTCAGCCGGGGGCCACGCATCCGATCCGCCTCCAGGAACAGCGCGCGTTCCAGCGCGTTGCTCGGCAGCGTTTCGAAGTAGTCGGTGTAGTCCAGGTGGGTGGAGCCGTTGAAGGTGCCACCCGCCCCCTGCACGTGCCGGAAGTGGGCCAGCTTCTCCAGGTTTTCCGAGCCCTGGAACATCAGGTGCTCGAAGAGGTGGGCGAAGCCGGTGCGCCCCTCCGGCTCCGAGCGGATGCCGACGTCGTAGACCACCGCCACCCCGATCACCGGGGCACTGCGATCGGGGGTGAGCACCACCCGCAGGCCGTTGTCGAGGGTGAACCGCTCGACCGGATACTTCGTCGCTGGAATTCTGGATCTCCGCGCCGCCACGGAGTCGACCCTAGCGCGTCGACACCGCCGCCACCCGCGACCTTCCCGGAGCCGCCGCGACCGGGGCCGTCACCAGGGGCAGCACCTCGGCGCCGACCCGCTCGGCCTCCTCACGGTGGGGCCAGCCGGAGAGGATGAACTCGTCGACGCCGAGCGCGGCGTACTCGTCGATTCGGGCCGCGACCTCGGCGTAGCTGCCGACCAGCGCGGTGCCGGCGCCCTCGCGGACCAGGCCGACGCCGGCCCAGAGGTTCGGTGCGACGGTGAGCCCGTCGGTGCGGCCGGCGTTCAGCGCGGCCATCCGGGCCTGGCCCACCGAGTCCATCCGGCGGAACCGGGCCTGCGCGGCGGCGATCCGCTCCGGGCTCATCCCGGCCAGCAGCCGGTCGGCCTCGGCCCACGCCTCGGCGCTTGTCGGCCGGGCGATGACGTGCAGCCGCAGGCCGGTGCGCAGGGTACGGCCCTGCTCGGCGGCGAGCGCCCGGACCCGGGCGACCCGGGCCGCGATAGACGTCGGTGGTTCACCCCACATCAGGTACACGTCGGCCTGACGGGCGGCCACCGCCTCGGCAGTCGGGGACGCGCCGCCGAAGTAGACAGGCGGCGGCGTGGCGAGCGGGGTGGCCAGGCCCCCGCCGTCGACCCGGTAGTGCCTGCCGGCGTAGTCGAACGGCCCGCCGGCCCAGGCGCGGCGAAGCACCTCGACGAACTCACAGGTGCGCGCGTAGCGGTCGTCGTGGCCGAGGAAGTCGCCGTACGCCCGCTGCTCGGCCGGGTCGCCTCCGGTGACGATGTTGAGCGACAACCGGCCACCGGAGATGGCCTGGAACGCCTCGGCCTGCTGGGCGATCAGGGTGGGCAGGGCGAAACCGGCCCGGACCGCGACAAGCATCCCGAGCCGCTCGGTGTGCTGGGCGACGGCCGCGCAGATGATCCACGGGTCGGGGCAGCCGGCGCCCACCGGCGTGAGGACGGCGGTGAACCCGTTCGCCTCGGCGGCCCGACCGACCTCGGCCAGATAGGCCACCGTCGCGGCCCGGTCATGCCTCGCGGCCCCCGCGGTGACGGTGGCCGCACCGACCTGGTCGCCGTCGCCGGAGGTGGGCAGGAACCAGTGGAAGGTCATCGCGAAGTCGCCTCTCTGCCGGTGACCGAATGCCGATTACCCTAGCAAGCTGGTAGGAAATACCGACATGAATGAGACTCGTCATCCCGCCATGTGGATGGCTCTTGACGCTGCCCGCAGCCTGGCCCAGTCTTCCTACCAAGTAAGTAGGAATACTGCGGATTGGATGGACGATGAGACGGCTCCCCCTGCGCCGGTTGGTCACCCTGGCCACCCTCGCCGTGGTCGGCGCGGCGACCCTGGGCAGCACCGCCGCGTGCGGCGACGACAGCGAGGGCGCGGGCGACAGCTCCGGCCCGGTGACGCTGCGCCTCGGCTACTTTCCCAACATCACCCACGCGCCGGCCGTCGTCGGCGTGGAAAAGGGCATCTTCGCGGAGAAGCTCGGCACCGACGTCAAGCTGGACCCGAAGACCTTCAACGCCGGCCCGGCCGCCATCGAGGCGGTCTTCTCCGGTGCGCTGGACGCCACCTACATCGGTCCGAACCCGACCGTGAACGCCTTCTCCAAGTCCAAGGGTGAGGCCGTCCGGGTCATCTCCGGCGCGGCCTCCGGCGGAGTGGCCCTGGTGGTCAAGCCCGGCATCACCGGCGTGCCGGACCTGAAGGGCAAGAAGATCTCCACCCCACAGCTGGGCAACACCCAGGACGTGGCGATCCGTTACTGGCTCAAGCAGCAGGGCCTCACCACCACCAAGGAGGGTGGTGGTGACGTCAAGATCGTGCCGCAGGAGAACGCCCAGACCGTCGAGACGTTCAACAGCGGCGCGATCGACGGCGCCTGGGTGCCCGAGCCGTTCGTCTCCCGCCTGGTCAACGCCGGCGGCAAGGTGCTGGTCGACGAGCGCGACCTGTGGCCGGACAAGAAGTTCGTCATCACCAACCTGTTGGTCAGCACGAAGTTCCTCAAGGCACACCCGGACGTGGTGCAGAAGCTGGTCGACGGCCAGGTGGCCGCCAACGAGTTCGTCAACAGCAAGCCCGACGAGGCGCAGCAGGCGATCTCCGACGCGATCGGCAAGATCACCGGCAAGCCGCTGGACCTGAAGCTGATCAAGCAGGCGTGGCCGACGTTGGAGTTCACCAACGACCCGATCTCGTCCTCCCTCAAGGCCGGGCTCGACCACGCCGTCGACGTGGGACTGACCGAGCCGGTGGACCTCAAGGGCCTGTACGACCTGAAGTACCTCAACAACGCGCTCAAGGCGCAGGGCAAGCCCGAGGTCGTCCAGCCATGACGTCGACCACGACGACGCCGCAGAGCGCGACCACCGCGGTCGCGCTCTCCGGCGTGACCAAGGTGTACGGACGCGGGCCGAACGCCGTCCTGGCCCTGGACGGCGTCTCGTTGGACGTCGCGCCCGGCGAGTTCGTCTGTCTGGTCGGTGCGTCCGGCTGCGGCAAGAGCACGCTGCTCAACCTGGTGGCCGGGCTGGACCGGGTCAGCGGTGGGCAGATCACCCTGGCCGGTGACGTCAACCCGGGCCTGATGTTCCAGGAGCCGGCGCTCTTTCCGTGGCTGACCGTCGACGCCAACGTGGAGGTGCCCCTCAAGCTGCGCAGGCTCCCCCGGGCCCAACGCCGCGAGCGGGTGGCCGAGCTGCTGCGGACGGTGCACCTGGCCGACTTCGGCCGCAAGCGCCCACACGAGCTCTCCGGCGGGATGCGGCAGCGCGTCGCGCTGGCCCGCACGCTGGCGCTGGACACACCGGTGCTGCTGATGGACGAGCCGTTCGGCGCGCTGGACGCGATGACCCGGGACATCCTGCACGACGAGCTGGAACGGATCTGGTCCGAACGCAAGCTCTCGGTGCTCTTCGTGACGCACAACGTCCGCGAGGCGGCCCGGCTGGCCGACCGGATCATCCTGCTCTCCAGCCGACCCGGTCGGATCATCTACTCCACCGAGGTGGACATCCCGCGCCCCCGCCGGATCGACTCCCCCGAGGTCGCCGCCATCGCCGCCGAGGTCACCGAGCGGCTCCGTACGGAGGTGGGCCGTCATGGCCAATGACACCCTGACCAGTTCGGCGCGCAGCGACGCGGAGATCACCGGCCTCGACGCGCTGGAGATCGCGGGCCGGGACAAGGAGGTATCCCGGGGCGCCCGGATCTGGGCGGCCACCTGGCCCAAGCTCGCCGCACTGGCCATCGCCATCGCCGCCTGGCAGCTCGTCGTCCTCTCGGGTTGGAAGCCGCCGTACTCGCTGCCGGGGCCGCTGGAGGTGGGCCGCGAGCTGGTCGAGCAGGCCCAGGGCCCGCAGCTCTGGGAGGGCCTCGTCACGACGCTCCGCCGGGCCGCCCTCGGGTACGTCTTCTCGGTCGCCGTCGGCCTGCTGCTGGGCCTGGCGGTGGCCCGGTCCACGGTGCTGCGCGCCGCCATCGGCTCGATGATCACCGCGTTGCAGACCATGCCGTCGATCGCCTGGTTCCCGCTGGCTATCCTGCTCTTCGAGCTGAGCGAGAAGGCGATCTTCTTCGTGGTGGTACTCGGCGCGGCACCGTCCATCGCCAACGGGGTGATCTCCGGGGTGGACTACGTACCGCCACTGCTGAAGCGCGCCGGCCGCAACCTGGGTGCCCGCGGGCTCAACCTCTACCGGTACGTCATCGCGCCGGCCGCCCTGCCGGCGATCGTCGCCGGGCTGAAGCAGGGGTGGGCCTTCTCCTGGCGCAGCCTGATGGCCGGTGAGCTGCTCGTGGTCGGCATCTCACAGACGTCGCTCGGCGCCCAGCTCACCTACTCCCGGGAGCTGTCCGACGCGCCCTGGCTGCTCTCCACCATGATCGTCATCCTGGTCGTCGGCCTGGTCGTGGACGCCGCGTTCGGCGCGGCGGACAAGGCGATCCGGCGGCGCTGGGGCGTGCTCGACCAGGTGGGCAGCTGACCCGTGTACGTCTCCGCACGCAGCGACTACGCGCTCCGGGCGATGCTCGCCGTCGCCGCCGCCAGTGGTGGTGGCGACGGCGACAACGGCGGTGAGCTGGTCAAGGCGGCAAGCCTGGCCGAGGTGCAGGACATCCCGCTCAGCTTCCTGCAGGGCATCCTGCTAGACCTGCGCCGGGCCGGCCTGCTGCACAGCCATCGCGGCGCCGACGGCGGGTACGCGTTGACCCGCCCAGCCGACGAGATCACCGTCGGCGACGTGTTGCGCGCGGTCGGCGGCACGCTCACGACGGTGCGCGGTCTGCCGGCCGAGCGGGCGGGCTATCACGGAGTGGCCGCGGGGCTCACCGACGTCTGGCTGGCGGTGCACGGGGCGATCGCCACGGTGGTCGACAGCACCACACTGGCCAACCTGCTCACTGACGCCCCCACCACTTCTTGAACGGCGAAGGCGGTGTGGTCGGGCCGGCGCCCCGCCGACCCGACCACATCTCGTACCGCCCCTGACCGGGCCTGCCCCTCCGCCGGCGCCGACAGGCCGGTCACTGCTCAGCCCACGTGTGCGGCGGCCGGGCCGGGGCCCGGGTCACCGGGACTGTGCAACTCCACCAGGCCGGCGGGAGCGTTACCCGCCGGAGTGGCGTGCCAGGGTGCGAAGGCCGCGACCATGGCGAGCAACAACCCGGCGAGCGCGACCGCGACCACCAGGATCAGTTCACGCAGTGCGCCCGAGCCGGCTTCGCCCGCCATGGTCACCCCTTCCGTGCCGGGCCCCCCGCCCGACTTTCCCCCGTCGGTCAGCCTCGACCACGACCGGTCGGGGCGCAGTCGGCCAGCCGACCCAGCGGAGGCTGATTACCGACTCAGAAGAGTGAGCCGACCGGCGCGGCCGGCTGACCGCTCGGGCCGCACGGACAGCCGACCGGCCCGGCACATCGCGCAGACGAAACCGTCCCGCCCCGCGGAAGCGGGACGGGACGGTCGACGCGCAGAAGATCAGACGGTACGGGGGCGACGCGGGCGGCGGGAGCGGCCCGACGCGCGGTGTGCCGGCCGGGCGCCACCGTCGGCGGCCGAGCCACCGGAGGTGCGTACCCGAGAGGCGGGCGCCGGCGGAGCGACGATGGTCACCGGCACACCTGACGGCTCGCGGGCACCGGTCACCCGGGCCAGCGCCCCGTCACCCGGGCGTACCTGAACCGACTCCGGCCGGATGCCCGCGGTGGCCATCAGCCGGGACACGTCCCGGCGCTGCTCGGGCAGGACCAGGGTGACCACGGAGCCGGACTCGCCGGCCCGGGCGGTACGGCCGCCCCGGTGCAGGTAGTCCTTCGCCTCGGCCGGCGGGTCCACGTTGACCACCATGTCCAGGCCGTCCACGTGGATGCCACGGGCCGCCACGTCGGTGGCGACCAGGGCGGTCACCTGACCGTTGCGGAACTGCTCCAGGATCCGGGTGCGCTGCGGCTGGGACTTGCCGCCGTGCAGCGCGGCCGCGCGTACGCCCTTGGAGAGCAGTTGGCGGGCCAGCCGGTCGGCGCGGTGCTTGGTGCCCATGAACAGGATGGTGCGGCCCTCACGGGCGGCGATCCGGGTCAACGCGTCGGGCTTGTCCACGGCGTCGACGTGCAGCACGTGGTGGGTCATCGCGGTGACCGTCGCGGTGCCCGGGTCCACCGAGTGGGTGACCGGGTTGCTCAGGAAGCGGCGGACCAACCGGTCCACGCCGCCGTCCAGGGTCGCGGAGAAGAGCATCCGCTGCCCCTGCGGCGCGACCTGCTCCAGCAGCTTGGTGACCTGGGGCAGGAACCCCATGTCGGCCATCTGGTCGGCCTCGTCGAGCACGGTGATCTCGACCTGGTCGAGTCGGGCGTCGCCACGGTTGATCAGGTCGTGCAGCCGGCCGGGGGTGGCGACGACCACCTCGGCGCCGGCGCGCAGGGCGTCCGCCTGCCGCTGCAATGACAGCCCGCCCACGACTGTGGCGCAGCGCAGCCCGACGGCGCGGGCGTACGGAGCCAGGGCGGTGGTGACCTGCTGGGCCAGTTCGCGGGTCGGCACCAGCACCAGGGCCAGCGGGCGACCCGGCCGCGCCTTACGGCCGGCGGTGCGGGACAGCAGCGGAAGCCCGAAGGCGAGGGTCTTGCCGGAGCCGGTACGACCCCGGCCCAGCACGTCCCGGCCGGCGAGCGAGTCGGGCAGCGTCGCCGACTGGATCGGGAACGGCTCGGTGATGCCCTGCGCGGTCAACGCGGTGAGCAGCGCCGGTGCCAGACCGGTATGAGCGAAAGACGGAATAACTGTGGTCATGCGGAGGCCTTTCCTCGACGCGGCACGTGTCGAGGGAGGGCGCCGAAGTCGGCGCTGTCACCAGCGGAAAAAGGCCGCCAGGACTCACAAGCACGAACCGAAAGGGAGTACAGGCCGGCCCGCCGCCGGGCCGCCGCCCGCGTAGGCAGGCGGCAGCGGGGCGGGCCGGTCCCGTCACCGTCACACCCGGAGGGCGCGACAGGCAATGCTGACCGATCCGAAGATCAGAGCGGGCGGATGTTCTCCGCCTGCGGGCCCTTCTGGCCCTGGGTCACCTCGAACTCGACCCGCTGGTTCTCGTCCAGGCTCCGGTAGCCGGAGGACTGGATCGCCGAGAAGTGGGCGAAGACGTCGGCGCCGCCGCCGTCCGGGGTGATGAAGCCGAAGCCCTTGTCAGCGTTGAACCACTTCACGGTGCCAATAGCCATGTGTTTCGTCTCCTTGACGGAACGTCGGACACGCACTTGTTGCGTGCCCGAAGAGGAGCGCTCCGCGCGGGGATGCGCGAATCGCCTGTCGCTTCTGGTCGCCCCGCCCGGAGAACTCCGGACACAACAAAGAGCGCCTGGGGCCACAATCCCGCCAGGCGCACACAGAGTCTCTGGTAACCAAAACTGCAACCCGGTCAACCTACCACGGTTTTTCCCGCAGTGGTCAATGTTGGGCAGAATCCTCGGGCAACTGGGCGATCATGGCCGTGAGGCCCGTCACATCCAGCAGGTCGGCGGGCCGAACGGTCACCCCGTGCCGAACGTAGTGGAACGCCGCGCCCACCCGGTCGACCGGCACCCCGGCCAACTCCGCCCAGGCCAGCCGGTACACGGCCAGCTGCACGGCGGCCACCTCGGCCGCCGGCCCGGTGGGCTGCGCGCCGGTCTTCCAGTCGACCACGTCGAACCGACCACCCGGCCGGGCGAAGACCGCGTCCATCCGCCCCCGCACCACCACTGAAGCGATCACCGTGGCGAACGGCACCTCCACCTCCACCGGTGACCGGTCGGCCCACTCGCTGGCCAGGAATCGCTCCTGAAGCTCGACCAGAGCCTCGTCGGGTGCGGCATCGGCGTCGGCCGCGCCCGGCAACTCGTCCAGGTCCAACAGGCGGTCGGCGCCGAAGCGCTGCTCCAACCAGGCGTGGAAGGCGGTGCCTCGACGGGCGTACGGGTTGGGTTCGGCCGGCACCGGGCGACGCAGCGTACGGGCCAGCGCCGCCGGATCGCGCCGCAACGCGACCAGCTGGGTGACGCTCAGCGCCCCGGGCAGAGCCACCTCGACCGCACCAGAGAGCCGAGTCAGCTCGGCACGCTCCGCCAACAGCAGGTCCGCCTCGCGCTGCCAGCGCACCACCTCCGGATCCACCTCCGGATCCACCTCCGGCTCGACCGACTCGACCTCCGACCCGTGCGCCGGCGCCGGCCCGGGAAGCACCGGCCCGACCGGCCCGGAGAGCACCGCCGCCGGACCGTCGGCCATCAGGCGACGTACCAACCCGGCCGCCTCGGCCAACGCCGGCCGGCGACCGCCCAGCGGGTCGGCCGGCCACTCCGCGCGGAGCACCACCTCGGCCGTGGGGTTCGTCGCGTCGGGGGTCGGCTCCGGCGCCCACGCGTCGACAAGGTGCCCCGGCCCGCCGTCGAGGCAGGCGTCGTACACCTCACGCAGGAAGACCGACGGACCCCGCGGTCGCTTCGTGCCCTCCCCCCACCAGTAGCCGGAGCAGAGCAGCAGCCGACGCGGTCGGGTCACCGCCACGTACGTCAGCCGGCGTTCCTCCCGCTCGTCGTGAGCCCGCCACGCATCGGTGAAGTCGGTCAACGCCCGCGCCACGGCCCGCTGGTCCCCCGCCTCGTCGAGCGCCAACTCCGGCAGCCCGTCGGCGTCGCCACGCAGCGGGAACGGCAGCACGCCCAGCCCACCCAGCCAGTGGTCGGAGTTGCGCACCGGCCCCGGCCACAGCCCACGGCTGAGCCCGGCCACCGACACCACGTCCCACTCCAGGCCCTTGGCCGCGTGCGCGGTCACCACCTGCACCGCGCCCTCCACCACCTCGACCTCGCCCGGGGCGAGACCACGCTCCTCGTCCTCGGCGGCGGCCAGGTAGGACAGGAAGCCGGACAGGGTCGCGCCGGGCGTCTCCCCGCTGAACCGGGCCGCCACGTCGCCGAGCGCGTCCAGATGCCCGCGGGCCAGGCCCGCGTCGCCGGCGCCGTCCCGGCCGGCCCGCACCGCGACCTCCACGTCCAGGCCGATGGTCCGCTCGATGTCCGCGATCAGGTCCGGCAGCGCCTGATCCAGTCGGTAGCGCAGCAGCGCCATCTCCCGGCCGTACGCGCGCAGCCGCGCGAAACCCTCCGCCGAGTACGCCTGCGCCGGCCCGAGGTCGGCCAACGCCTCCACCAGGGTCGCCTCGTCCAACAGGTCGGGGCTGATCTCGGCGGCGTCGTCGGCGGCCACCTGTCGCCGGGCGTTCGCGATGGCCCGAGCCCGCCGGTGCAACGCCACCAGGTCACGCGGCCCGATCCGCCAACGGGCGCCGGTGAGCAACCGCAGCAGCGCGGCGCCGTCGGTCGGGTCGGCCAGCACCCGCAGCGTGCAGACCACGTCGCGTACCTCGGGGGTGTCCAGCAGGCCGCCCAGCCCGACCACCTCGACCGGAAGGCCGCGCTCACGCAGCGCCGACTCGATCGCCGGGATCTGACTGCGGACCCGAACCAGCACGGCGGTCGTCGGGCGCCGCGCCACCGGGATGTGCTCCGGGGCCGCGCCCGGCATCCCGGCCGCCCCGCGCCAGGCGGCGAGCACGCTGTCGGCGATCCAGTCGGCCTCGTCGGCGTACGTGGGCAGCATCGCGCAGTGCACCGTACCGCCGGCCGCACCGCTCGGGCTGCGATGCGGGATCGGGTCCCGGACGGTCAGCGCGGAGCGCAGCTCCGGCACCCGGGCGCCCGCCGCCCGCAGCGGGGTGGAGAGCGCGTTCGCCACCCGGAGGATCTCCGGACGGTTGCGCCAACTCGTGGTGAGCCCCAGCGCCGGGGCCGGCTCACCGTCGGCGCGGGCGAACTCGGTGGGGAACCGGTCCAGGGTGCCCGCGCTGGCCCCCCGCCAGCCGTAGATGGACTGGCACGGGTCACCCACCGCGGTCACCGGGTGCCCCCCACCGAACAGGGCATTGAGCAACACCACCTGGGCGTGGCTGGTGTCCTGGTACTCGTCGAGCAGCACCACCCGGAAGCGGTCCCGCTCGATCACACCGACCCCCGGGTGGTCCCGGGCCACCCGGGCCGCCCGCGCGAGCTGGTCGGCGAAGTCCATCGCCTCGAAGTCCTCCTTGCGCCGGGCGTACGCCCGCACCAGCGGCAGGAGACGCAACCGGGTCTGCTGGAGGGTGAGCGCCTTGCGCACGTCGGCGTACACCCGACCCGGCCGGGACTGCACCTCGGCGAAGAACCGACCAGTCCAGGCCGCCAGGTCGTCCGGCGCGACCAGATGCTCGTCCAACTCCCCGGCGAGCGCCAACACCGCGTCGGTGATGGTGCTCGGCATCCGGTCCACCTCGGACATGTCACCGTCGTAGTTGCGCACCAGCAGGTCGACCAACTGCCAGCGGGACGCCTCGGTGAGCAGTCGGGTGGACGGCTCGTAGCCGGCCCGCAGCCCGTGCTCGGTGACGATCCGCCCCGCGTACGAGTGGTAGGTGGAGACGGTGGGCTCACCCGCGAGCGGATCGTCCAGCGGGTCCCGTCCCTGCCGGCCGAGGCGGCGGATCAACTGGTCGAGCCGGGCCCGTACGCGATGGGCCAGCTCGCCGGCCGCCTTGCGGGTGAAGGTCAGCCCGAGGATCTGCTCCGGCCGCACGTACGAGTTGGCCACCAGCCAGACCACCCGCGCGGCCATCGTCTCGGTCTTGCCCGACCCGGCGCCCGCGACCACAAGCAGCGGCTCCACCGGGGCGGCGATGATCGCGGCCTGCTCCCGGGTGGGCGCCGGCAACCGCAGCAGCTTGGCCAGCTCCACAGGTGTGTACCGGGGGCCGGAGTCCGCGAGCCGGGGCGTCGGCGCGGGACTCGCGCCGAAGAGGGTGGGCTGACTCACCGTGCCGTCTCGGTTCCCAACACCGGCGCACTCCTCGCCCTCACGGTGCCCATCTCAGTTCGTGACTGCGGGGCTCGCAAGCTCACTCCTCGCCCTCACGGGTGCGCCGGACGGTGGGCGGCTCGACGACCTGGCGGCCCTGCCCGGAGACCGGGCAGCTGGTGCGCACCGGGCAGACCCGGCACTTCGAGTTGGCCACCGCGGCGAACGTGGCGGCTGCCATCGTATCGGCGGTCCGCCGGACCAGCGCGGTCGCCCAACCGGCCGCCGGCCCCTCGCTGGCCGCCGGCTGATTCTGCTCCCTGGCATCCTTGGCCGAGGTCCCGAGCTGCACCAGCGCGGCGCCCCCGGACTCGTCACCGAACTCGGCGAACGCCCCCGCCTCCACCGCCGCCTGGTAGGCGCCCAGCTGTGGGTGTTCCGCCAGGTCGCTGCCGGTGACAGCTGTGGACTTGCCGGTCTTCAGGTCGATCACCACGAGCCGCCCGGCCTCGTCGACCTCCAGCCGGTCGACCCGACCGGCCAGCTCGACGGGCCGATTCGGGTCATCCAGGCGGACGGCGAACTCGTGCTCGATGGCGAGCAACCGACGCGGGTTGGTGGCCAGCCAGCGCAGCAACTTGTCGACCATCGCCTCGGCGCGTTCCCGCTCCGGCCCGGCCATCCACCGGGCCGCCAGCTCGATCGCGTCGAACCGGGCGGCCACGTAGTCGAGCAACGCGCCCCGGTCGGCGGTGGCGTCCTCGGCGAGCATCGCGGCGGCGTGCACCAGGTTGCCCACCCCCTGCGCGGTGCTTGTCGGGCCGCTGCCGCCGTGCCGTTCCAGCAGCCAGCGGAGGCTGCACCGCAGCGCGCTCTCCATGGCCGACGGGGTGACCCGCACCGGTTCGCCGTCGTCGACGAGCGGCCGGTCGTCGGAGAGCACGCGCAGCCCCCACCAGTCGTCGGGGTGCGCACCGGGCACCCCGGCGGCGGCGAGCCGGGCCAGTTCGGCCGCCGCGGCGCGCTGCCGGGCCGCCGGGGCGGCCGGGTCGGTGATGGCGGTACGCAGTTCCGCGACCAACGCCGGCAGGGTGAGCGCCC
Source organism: Micromonospora sp. DT53 (assembly GCF_049841535.1). NCBI lineage: Bacteria > Bacillati > Actinomycetota > Actinomycetes > Micromonosporales > Micromonosporaceae > Micromonospora > Micromonospora sp. DT53. The sequence goes on along the minus strand of NZ_JBNCKM010000006.1, from coordinate 116,793 downwards.
GTGGTGGACGGGTCACCGGCAGTGCCCCAGGGCGGTCCGGCTCCTCGTCGCCGCTCTCGCCCGCCGCACCGCCTCCGGTGCCGCCGGAGGACGGCTCACTGCGCGGACCGGGCGGCGGACCGGACGTGCTCGGCAGACCGGGCTGCGGCCCGGGGGTGCTCGGCGGACCGGGCGGCGGCCCGGACGTGCTCGGCGGACCAGGCGGCGGCCCGGACCTGCTCGGCGGCGTGGGTGGGGTGCTCGGGCCCAGCTCGTGCAGGAACCGGCTCGGCTGCTCCTCGTGATCGTCACCGCCGACAGCGGCCGACGCCACGGCGCTGACCAGCAGCCGGTGCCGGGCCCGGCTGATGGCGACGTGGAAGAGCCTGCGTTCCTCGTCCAGCAACGCCGAGGTCTGACCCACCACGTTCGCCGCCGTCGCGCCGTCGACCGACCGGCCGGCCAGCACGTCGACCAGTCGCTCGGAGCCGAGCAGGCTGCCGCGTAGCCGCAGGTCCGGCCAGATCCCCTCCTGTACCCCAGCGACCGCGACCAGGTCCCATTCCAGGCCCTTCGCGGCGTGCGCGGTGAGCAGACGTACCGCCGCACCCCGGTCGGCGGTCGGGGCGATGGTGTCGGCCGGCAGGTCCTGGGCGAGCACGTGGTCGAGGAAGACCTCGGCCCGCGCGCCCGGCAGTCGGTCGGTGAACCGGGCCGCCGCGTCGAAGAGGACCAGCACGGCGTCCAGGTCGCGGTCGGCGGCCTCGGCCCGCCGTCGCCGAGCCAGGTCGCCCTCGCCGGCCTCCGGGCGCCCCTGGTTGATCGCGCCGGCCCACCGCTCGGCGAGACCACTGGCGTTCCAGACGGCCCAGAGCACGTCCTCGGCCGTCGAACCCGGCCGGGCGGCGGCATCCCGGGCGGTGGCCAGCAGCCCGGCCACCGTCTGCGCCGGCTCCGCCCAGCGCCGTTCGATGCCCGCCAGCTCTGCCGGATCGCGCAACGCCTCGACGATCAGCTCCCCGGAGGGGCGTCGGTCACCGCCGGCCAACGCGAGCGCACGCAGGCCCTGCCGCAGCCGCCGCTCGGCCAGCGGGTCGGCCCCACCCAGCGGCGAGTGCAGCAGCGCGACGGCCGCCTCCTCGTCGAGTCGTTCCGGCTCCAGCGCGCAGCGCAGCAGGAGCAGCAGCGGCGCGACCGCCGGTTGCAGGTGCAGGGGCAGGTCCTCCCCGTGCACCACGGTGGGTACGCCGGCGGCGTGCAGGGCCCGTCGCAGGGTGGGCAGCTGCAACGCGGTCGACCGCACCAGCACCGCCATCCGTGACCAGGGCACGCCGTCGAGCAGGTGGGCCGAGCGCAGCGCGTGGGCCAGCCAGGCGGCCTCGCTGGTCGCCGACCGGAACGTGTGCACCTCGACCACGCCGGGTGGCGCGTCCGGCAGAGGGTGCAGCCGACGGTGCGCGGCCGGACCCCGCAACCGGCGACCCAGCCGGGCGATCGCCGCGAGTAGATCCGGCCCGGCCCGGTAGGAGGTGGTCAGCAGCACCTGCGCGGCCGGCGCACCGGAAGCCGTCCGGAAGCGGTGCGGGAACGTCGCCACCCCGGCCGGATCGGCGCCCCGGAAGGCGTACGTGGAGGAGTCCGGGTCGGCGAACGCGACCAGGGACTTGCCCCCGCCCGCGATGACCGAGAGCAACTCCAGCTGGGCGGGGTCGGTGTCGGCCATCTCGTCGAGGTAGACGTGCGCGAGCCGACGGCGCTCGGCGGCCAGCAACTCCTCGTCGTCGCGCAGCAGCCCGGTGGCCGCCCGGACCAGCTCCGCCGGGTCGTACGCGATGGAGCCCCGGTTGCTGACGTCGCGCAGCGCGAGCACGGCGACGTACTCCCGGAGGAAGCGGGCGGCGGCCGGCCAGTCGGCGCGGCCGAGCTTCTCACCCAGCCGGGCCAGGTCGACCGGGCCCACGCCGCGCTCGGCGGCGCGCATGAGCAGGTCGCGCAGCTGGCCAGCGAACGCCCTGGTCCGCAGGGCGGGGCGCAGGTCGGTTGGCCAGCCGATCGGGTCGTCCTCGGGCTCCTCGCCCACCACGTCCAGCAGCTCACGGATGATCAGATCCTGCTCGGGGCCGGTGAGCAGCCGGGGCGACGGTTCGCCCCGCTCGGCGGCGGCCCGGCGGAGCAGCCCGAAGGCGTACGCCGGGAAGGTGCGCACCAGCGGCTCGCGCAGCACCCGGTGGCCGTCCTGCGCGATCCGGGCCTCGATGCGCTGTCGCAGCGCGGTGGCGCCTCGGCGGCCGAAGGTCAGCACGAGGATCCGTTCGGGGTCGACGCCCTCGGCCACCCGGGCGGCGACCGCCTCGACGAGCGTGCTGGTCTTGCCGGTGCCCGGGCCACCGAGCACGAGCATCGGGCCGTCGGTGTGCCCGACCACCTCGGCCTGCACCCGATCGACCCGCCAGCCGCTGCCGCCGGTCGCCAGCTCGGGCCCGGCCACGCCGTCGGACCCATCCGACGCGCCGACAACGCCCCCGGCCGTGCCGCCGCTGGCAGGCACGGAAGCACGGTCAGCCGTCGCCCCGTCCCCCCGCGCCGACCCTCCGGGCCGCCGCACCAACCGGTACGCCTGCATCAGCTCATCCCATCAGACCCATACGACACCCACCCAAACCCCACCCCCAACCCCACACCGCACCCCATCCACCCCGGTCGATCATGAAGTTAGCGGCGCGACACGCCGACAGCGGCGTCGCTAACTTCATGATCGACGCGGGTGGATGGGGCCGGGCGGGGCGTGGTGGTCAGGTTAGGTGGGATTCCAGGATGTTCAGGGCCTCGGGGACGGTGCTGGCGACCGTCAGGAGGTCACGGCCGGCCGGCTTCAGGAAGGTCTGGTCGGCCAGCGTGTCAAGCCAGTCCAGCAGCGGGCGGTAGAACCCGTCGGTGTCGATCAACACCATCGGCTTGGTGTGCAGGGCGAGGGTGGCGGTGGTCCAGACCTCGAACAGCTCGTCCAGGGTGCCCAGCCCGCCGGGCAGGGTGAGGAAGGCGTCCGACTTGTCGATCATCAGGGTCTTGCGGCTGGCCATCGAGTCGGTCACCAGCAGCTCGTCCGAGGCCAGGTCGGCGACCTCCAGATCGACAAGCGACTGCGGGATCACGCCGACGGTGCGCCCACCGACGGATCGGGCACCGTCCACCAGCGCGCCCATCATGCCGACGCAGCCACCACCGCTGACCAGCGTGTGCCCGCGCCGGGCCAGCTCCGCGCCGGTCTCGGCGGCCAGGTCCAACCAGCGCTGATCGAGGGTACGAGAGGAGGCGCAGAAGACGCAGATCGCCGCCATCAGTCCTGATCCCGGGGCTGCTCGGCGGCCTGTTCGGCGGCGGTCTGCTGGGCTGCGCCGGTGCGGGCGACGGCTTCCTCCCGGACCGCCTCCTGCTCGGCGGAGAGCGCGGCCTCCGCCTCGACGATGTACTTGACCGCCTCGTTGACGTCGTCGGTGAGGCAGATGAGGTCCAGGTCGACCGGCCCGATCTTGCCGGTGGCGGCCATCGTGTCGCGCAGCCAATCCAACAGGCCCTGCCAGTAGGCGACCCCCATCAGCACCACCGGGAAGCGGGTGACCTTGCCGGTCTGCACAAGGGTGAGCGCCTCGAACAGCTCGTCCATGGTGCCGAACCCACCGGGCAGCACGACGAACGCCTGGGCGTACTTGACGAACATCGTCTTGCGGGCGAAGAAGTAGCGGAAGTCGATGGCCAGGTCGACCCAGTCGTTGATGCCCTGCTCGAACGGAAGCTCGATGCCGAGCCCCACGGAGAGCCCACCGGCCTCGCTGGCACCGCGGTTGGCGGCCTCCATCACCCCGGGCCCACCTCCGGTGATCACCGCGTAGCCGGCTCGGGCCAACGCGCCGCCCAACCGCTCGGCCAACTGACACTCGGCGCTGTCCGGCGCGCTGCGCGCGGAGCCGAAGACGCTGACCGCCGACGGCACGTCGGCGAGGGTGTCGAAACCCTCGACGAACTCGGCGAGGATGCGCAGCGCGCGCCAGGCGTCCTTGGTCTTCCAGTCGCCCCGCCCCCGTGAATCCAGCAACCGCTGGTCCGCGGTGCTGCTCGGGATCGACCCCCTGCGAAGGGTGACCGCACCGCGGTGCCGCTCCTGTCCCGGACCGCGACCGGCCTCCCGCCCGTTGCTCTGGCTCATGGGCCAACCGTAGTGGAGCAGCACCGGCCGGGTACGCGGGGCGCAGACGCAGAGAAATAGTTCGGGATCATGGGCAACTATTCGGCTCTCCCGTACGTCTTACTATTCACATACCGGGTATGCCCCGGCGCGCGCCTTCGGGGGAGGAGACAGCGTGATCAGCAACAGCGAGATGATCCGGATCCGTCGCCAGATGCAGCGACGGATCCAAGACGTGGTGGCCGAACGCCGCCGCACCCGCCAGCAGAACCCAATCCCCACCTCCCCCACATCATCCGGAGCCGATCAAGAGGTTTGCGTCGCCGACAACGGGCCAGGCTGACGCAAACCTCTTGATCACCGGCGCGGGGCGGGTCAGGCTGGGGCCAGCCAGCGGTGCAGGGTTGCCGCGCCGTCGCGGATCTTGCTGATCTCGACGTGCTCGTCGGGGTGGTGGGCGAGGTTCGGGTCGCCGGGGCCGAAGTTCAGCGCGGGGATGCCCATCGCCGCGAACCGGGCCACATCCGTCCAGCCCAGCTTGCCGATCGGCGCGGCGCCGACGGCCGCCAGGAACTCCTTCGCCGGGGCCGCGTCGAGCCCGGGCGCGGCACCGGCAGCCGTGTCGGTCACCGTCACCTCGAAGCCATCGAACACCTCACGCAGGTGCGCCTCCGCCTCGGCCGGGGTGCGATCCGGGGCGAACCGGTAGTTGACCTCGACCTCACAGTGATCGGGGACCACGTTGCCGGCCACGCCGCCGTTGATCCGCACCGCGTTCATGCCCTCGCGGTAGTCGCAGCCGTCGATGGTGACCCGGCGCGCCTCGTACGTCTGGAGGCGCCGCAGCACCTCACCGGCGGCGTGGATGGCGTTCACCCCGTGCCAGGAGCGGGCCGAGTGGGCGCGTACGCCGGTCGTGGTTACCACCGAGCGCATGGTGCCCTGGCAGCCCGCCTCGACGATGCCGTACGTCGGCTCCAGCAGTACCGCGAAGTCCGCCTGCAGCCACTCCGGGAACGCCTGGGCGACGAGGTTGAGGCCGTTGTACCGGGACTCGATCTCCTCCGCCTCGTAGAAGAAGTACGTCACGTCGTAGCGCGGGTTGGGCAGGGTCACCGCCAGGTGCAGCGCGTACGCGGTGCCGGACTTCATGTCCGAGGTGCCGCAGCCGTACATCAGGTCGCCACGCATGGTCGACGGGAAGTTGTTGTTCAGCGGCACCGTGTCGAGGTGCCCGGCCAACACGACGCGCTGCGACCGACCGAGGTCGGTACGCGCCATCACCGTGTTGCCGTGCCGGTGGGTGGTCAGGTGCGGTACGCCCCGCAGCACCTCCTCGACACAGTCGGCGATCGCCTTCTCGTTGAGGGACACGGACTCTATGTCGACCAGAGCGCGGGTCAGCTGCACCGGATCGGCGAGGACCTCGGGGGTCAGCGGGTTCTCCATGGTTCGCACGGTACCTTCAGGTCTGTCAGCGCGAGGAGCGAGCCGAGGTCGACCCGGCCGTGACCGAGAGGTGTAACAGTGACGTCCGCAGATTCCGCCTGGGGCATCGGCCTGGCTACGGTCACCGCAGACGAGCAGGTGCTCGATACCTGGTACCCGACCGGCAAGCTGGGCCTGGGCGAGCTGCCGTTGATCGCCGGCGAGAACAAGGCGGACGTGCTCGACCTGCCACCGGCCGCGCTCGGTGACCGGGCCCTGCCCGGTCTGCGTACCGTGCAGGTGGTCACCGTGATCGGGTCGCTGGACGACCCGATCAAGGACGCGTCCGACGCGTACCTCCGGTTGCACCTGCTCTCGCACCGCCTGGTGCAGCCCAACCAGCTCAACCTGGACGGCATCTTCGGCAAGCTGGCCAACGTGGCCTGGACGTCCGCCGGGCCCTGCCCTCCGGAGCGGGTGGACGAGCTGCGGGTGATCGAGCGGGCCGCCGGCCGGCACCTGGCGGTGTACGGGGTGGACAAGTTCCCCCGGATGACCGACTACGTGGTCCCCGCGGGGGTGCGGATCGCCGACGCCGACCGGGTCCGCCTGGGCGCGCACCTGGCCGCCGGCACCACCGTGATGCACGAGGGTTTCGTGAACTTCAACGCCGGCACCGTCGGCACCTCGATGGTCGAGGGGCGGATCGTGCAGGGCGTGCTGGTCGGCGACGGCTCCGACATCGGCGGCGGGGCGTCGATCATGGGCACCCTCTCCGGCGGCGGCACCGACAGGATCAGCATCGGCGAGCGGAGCCTGGTCGGCGCGAACGCCGGCGTCGGGATCTCGCTCGGCGACGACTGTGTGGTCGAGGCCGGCTGCTACATCACCGCCGCGTCGAAGATCACGCTCCCCGACGGCCGGGTGGTCAAGGCCCGGGAGCTGTCCGGCGTCGACGGCCTGCTGTTCTGGCGTAACTCGGTCACCGGCGGGTTGGAGGCGCGGCCGCGCACCGGCCGGGGCATCGAGCTGAACGCCGCCCTGCACGCCAACGACTGACGGACCCGTCGGGTGGGCGGGGCACGGGGGGGGGCCCCCCGCGGGGGGCCACCGCG
>NZ_JBNCKM010000006.1:0-110078 GCF_049841535.1 Micromonospora sp. DT53 | reverse complement strand
AGGGGGGTCGGGGCCGCAGTGGGTGTGCTCCGGCCCCGCGTGCCCCCCCCCCTCACCCGGTTGCGCCCTCTCGGCGCCCGCCCCCCCGACGGGGTACGCCTCAGCGCAACCGGTACGCCTGGATGATCCGTTGGGTCACCGTGTTACCGGCGGTGTCCCGGGCGCTGGCCCGCAGCGACACGTGGCCGGGGCCGGCCGGGTGCCGCAACAGGGCCGACCAGCCGTCGGCGGAGGTGCGGACCAGCTTCGCCTTGCTCCAGGTCTTCCCGCCGTCGTACGAGACGTCGACAGCGAGCTTCTCCACCCGGGTGGCCGGCGAGTCGGGCTGCCGCTGCACCCGCACGGGCACGACGAAGCCCTGACCGGCCGGGGCGCTGTTGTCCACCCGCAGCGGCGGCGCGAAGCGGACCGCCGACAGGGGCAACCGGGCCGGCGTCTCACCGGCGACGTGCCTCGACCGGAAGGTCCAGCTGGACTCCACCTCGGTGCTCAGGTCGGTGAAGCTCCGCTTGGACGACGCGACGAGCCGGTAGTTCGCCCTACCCGGTGGCACGGCGAACTCTCCATAGCCCGCGTACTCACTCTCGCCGACCAACGTGCCGTTGCGCCAGAGCTTGGTCTGCTCGCTGTCGCTCAGCGAGCCGCCCGGGTGCCCGGCCGCGTCGCTGAACATCGGCACGTCGGCCACGATGGTGTCGCCGATCCGGCTGACGCTCTGGTGCGGCCAGCGCGGGTTCGGGAAGGACGGCCCGTACGGGGCCTGGTTCCAGGTTTCCTGCACCGTCCGCCCGGCCCGGTACGCCGTGGGGGTGGAGAGGAGAATTGTCTGCGCGTTCAACCAACCTTCCTCGTCCCGCTTTCCGAAGGCGATCTCGGACTCCCACCGCACGCCCTTGGTGTTGTAGTACTCGACCCGCTGGCCGGGCACGGCGGTGGGGAGGATCAGAGCACCGCCGCCGACGTTGTACTTCAGCACGGGGAACACGATCCGCTCGGCCTCGATGCCCGGGTCGCCACCGCGGAACCGGTGCACGACGGTGGCCAGGTCCCGTCGGTCGTAGTGGCGGACGAGGCCCGTGGGCATCCGGCCAGGGATCGCGTCGGCCAGCGCGTACAGGTACGGGCTGTTGGCCGTGTCCGGCGTGGTCCACTGGCTGGTGAGGGTGGCGACGAACCGCTCGGCGGAGACCGGCTTGCCGAGCTGACCGCTGGTCAGGCCGGTGAACGTGTCCGCCCAGAGCCCGATGCCGGAGGTACTGCCGTCGTCGGCAGTGAAGTTGCCACTGAGGTCGATCAGTTGCGGGACGGCCTTCCGGTCCGGAACTGTCGTCCGTACCGGCTTGGTACGGCGGGCGTCCACGACGATCCGGGTGTCCCGCTCGATTGTCAGGTCGGGCTGCGCCAACAGGGACATCTCGCGCGGCTCGTCCTCCGGTCCGGGTTCGAAGACGAGGCCGCTCAGGCCGTAGTGCCCCTTGGGCACCCGCACCTTGGCCACCCCGTCGGAGCTGAGGAGGTCCCAGGAGCCGAAGGTGTCCATCCCGACCAGGATGGTCCAGTGGTCCGCGGTGCGCGCGCCGGCGCGGTTCAGGTGCTCCACGGTCAGCGTGTAGCTCTCCACCTCCCGGTGCACGGCCAGCGGGGTCACCGCGACCGCCGTACCGGATCGGGCCACGACCCGCCCGGTCCAGTAACCGTCGGCGTCGCCGAGCCGGGTGTCCGCGGTGACGGTCGTGGCGGCCGTGCCACCCGCCGGCACGGTGAGCTGGTTGGCGCCCAACTGGAACAGGCCGGTCGGCAGGGCGCGACCGCCGGGGCCGGCGCCCTCGATGCTCAGGTCCACGGTGATCGCGGCCGGGCCGTCGTTGCGCCAGGTCACCGTGCGGGTGATCGGAGCGTCGTCAGCGTGCGGCCAGAGCGTACGCCCGAACGAGACGCTCACCGGGTCGGTGGTGACCTGCTGGGTGATCGCACGGGCGACGTCGACCCGCCCGGCTCCCTGCTGGTAGGCGGTCTGCTCCGGGTGCGGCTTGGCGGCGGCCATCAGGTTGGCCTTGAGCCGGTCGGCCCGCCATCCCGGGTGCTGCTGGGCCAGCAGCGCCGCCGACCCGGCCACGTGCGGGGTGGCCATCGAGGTGCCGGAGAGCGTGACGTAGCGGTCGTCCACCGGCTCACCGATGTAGCCGTTGGCGGACCGGGCGGCGACGATGTCGACGCCGGGCGCGGTGATGTCCGGCTTCAGCGCGTCGTCGCCGACCCGCGGGCCCCGGCTGGAGAATTCGGCCAGTTCGTCGTCGCGGTCCACCGCGCCCACGGCGAGCCCGGCGTCGGCGGTGGCCGGGGAGCCGACCGAGCCGTCCGAGCCGTCGTTGCCGGCCGCCAGGACGAAGAGGGTGCCGGTCTGGGCGGTCAGGGTCTGCACCGCCTCCTCCAGCGGGTCGAGCTCCGGGGTGTCCCAGCCGCTGAGGCTCATGTTGACCACGGCGGCCTTCTTCTCCACCGCGGCCCACTGCATGCCGGCGAGGATCGCCGAGTCCGAGCAGCCGGTGTCCTCACAGACCTTGCCGTCCAGCAGCGTCGCGTCCGGTGCCACACCCCGGTACTTGCCGCCGGCGGCGGCGCCGCTGCCCGCGATGGTCGAGGCCACGTGGGTGCCGTGGCCGACATTGTCCCGAGCGTCGTCGACCTCGGTGAAGTTGCGCGCCTCGGCCACCTTGCCGGCCAGGTCCGGGTGGGTCGCGTCGACGCCGGTGTCCAGCACCGCGACGGACACTCCCGCGCCGGTGAACCCGGCCGCCCAGGCGGCGGGCGCGCCGATCTGGGGCACGCTGTGGTCGAGGGTCACCCGTCGACGGCCGTCCAACCAGATCCGCTCGACGCCCCCCGCCGCGTCGAGCCGGGCGCTGGCGGAACCGGTGGTGACCGTCTCCCAGACCGCGCCGAGGGAAGACTTGTCGCTGTTCAGGGCGGCACCACGAATCACCGGCAGGTCGCGGGTCACCCGCGTGCCGGGCAGAGCGGCCGGGGTACGCCGGGCGTTCGTCGAGCCGTACGTCGCCAGCAGCGGCAGGGTGTTGCGGTGGGCGTCGTCGTATCCCGCCTCGACCAGCCCGGTGACGTCGAAGAGTCGCCGGTCCACCCGGCCCGAGCGCAGCAACGGCAGCGCGTCCGTCGGCGTCACCGAGAGGCGTCCGCGGTCGCGCTGGACCAGGAACTGCACGTCCTCGCGGCCGGCGCCGGGCCGGACCGAGGCGCCGGACGCGGTGACGGTGACCCGGTCACCGGTGATCAGCGTGACGGTCGTCGAACGGTTGGCGGTGAATCCACCCGGAGTGCTCTGGTGAGCGGTGCCGCCGGGTGGGGCGGGCGCCGCGGCCGTGGCTGAGGCGGGAGCCGGCGCGGAGAGCGCCAGCGCGAACACGAGGCCGAGAGCGGCCAATCTTCTTCCCTGGTGCAACGGATCCTCCTCGTCAAGCGTCTTGATGGATGGGGGTCACATTGACAACCCAGAATTGCATACCGAGTATGCAAAATGAAGGCCGAAAAATGACGGACCCGCCACGAGCCGACGAACCGGGCCGGCATGATCGGGCGGTGACCTCCATGAAGGACAAGATGCTCGCCGGCGAGCCGTACCTCGCCGACGATCCCGACATCGTCGCCGACCTGGAGCAGGCCGCCCGGCTGATGGAACGCTTCAACACCAGTCCCGCAGCCGACCCGCAGGCCCGGATCGCGGCACTGCGTGACCTCCTCGGCGAACTGGGCGAGGGCACCTGGATCCGCCCACCGTTCTACTGCGACTACGGCTGGCAGATCCGAATCGGCCCGCGCAGCTTCGTCAACTACAACGCGGTCTTCCTCGACGTCGGTCGGATCACCCTCGGTGCGGACGTCCAGGTCGGGCCGAACGTGCAGCTGCTCACCCCGACGCACCCGGTCGAGCCCGGCCCGCGACGGGACAAGTGGGAGGCGGCCAAGCCGATCACCATCGGTGACAACGTGTGGCTCGGCGGCGGCGCGATCGTGCTGGCCGGCGTGACGATCGGTGCGAACACGGTCGTCGGCGCGGGCGCGGTGGTCACCCGGGACCTGCCCGCCAACGTGGTCGCGGTCGGCAACCCGGCCCGACCGGTCCGTCAGCTCGACTAGTCGGCGGTCAGGCCGGCGCAGGCTCCGACAGGCGGACCACCAGGTCAGCCCGCTCGGCGGTGGGGGTGATCAGGGCCGCGTTGGACTCGTCGCTGCCCAGCGCCCACGCCCGCGCCTGCTCCGGAGACCGACCGAACGCCTCGTGCCGGGCGGTCAGCCGGCGGTGCCGCGCCTCGGCGTCCAGGTCGAGAAACCACGCCTCGTGCAGCAGCGGCCGGATCTCCTGCCAGGGGAAATCCTTCAACAGCAGGTAGTTGCCCTCGGTCACCACCAGCCGGACCGACGGCAGCACCTCGATCGCGCCGGCCACCGGCTCCTCCAGCTCCCGGCGGAACTCCGGCGCGTAGACCGACGTCGGCTCCAACCGATGGAGCCGGCGCAGCAACGAGACGTACCCGTTGGCGTCGAAGGTGTCCACCGCGCCCTTGCGGTCGGCGCGCCCCAGCCGGACCAGTTGCGACTGCGCCAGGTGGAAGCCGTCCATCGGCACCAGGCAGGCGGCCGGCCCGACCGCGGCGACGATCCGCTCCGCCAGCGTGGACTTCCCGGCGCCCGGCGCACCGGCGATGCCGAGCAGTTGTCGCGGACCGGCGTCGGCAAGCACCAACGCCCGCTCCACCAACTCGTCGACGGACAGCACCCGGGCCGGCGGCATCAGCCCAGAACCGGGTCGCTGATGGTGAACCGAGCCTGCACCGCCGCCTGCACGGTCTGCGGCTGCGGGTCCAGCTCAAGCTCCGGCGGACCACCGCCCGCGCCGCCGCCCCCGGCGAAGGCCGCACGGGCGAACATCGGACGGTCGGCGGGGCCGGCATCGGCCAGCTCGATCAACGAGGTGACCCGGGCGCCCAGCGCCTCCGCGTACTCCCGGGCCCGCAGCAGCGCGTCGCTGATCGCGGCGTGCCGCGCCGCACGATGGGCGGGGCTGTCGGGACGAAGCTCCCACCACGGGCCGGCCACCTCGACCTGGTCCTGGTCGGCGAGGCGGAGCATCAACTCACCCAGCGCTGTGAAGTCGGTGACGGTGACGGTGGTGGTGACACTGCCGTGCCAGGCGACCACCCGCTCACCCGAGCGTCGGGTCTCCGGCCGCACCCGCAGGTCACCGGTCTCCCGCCGGGCCACCGCCGGCCCGGAGCCGTCCAGCAGGACCCGGACCGCCGCCGCCCGCTCCGCCAGCCGGGTAAGCGTCGCCTCCCGGTCCCGGTCGCGGGCCGTCGCCGTGACCGCGAACCGGGCCAGCTCGGGCGGCACCTCCCGGTACGCCTCGCCGCGCACCTGCACCACCGGACTGTCCACCGCCATGCCGCTCAGCCTAGTCAGCCACCGGGCGCCGCGCCGTGTAGGAGACCGTGTCCGCGTCGACGTGCAGGCCGGTCAGGTGGCCGCCGGCAACTCCCAACTCGCGCAGCCAGGACACCTCAGCCACGTGGTCACCGCCGGCCGGGAACTGCCTGTCGTACGCATCGAACCGCCGGTCACGCAATGCGGCGCGGGCGGTCCGCGCCTCGTCGTACCGCGCGGTGAGCGCCGGAGCGTCGTCGGCGCGCAGCGCGGCGGCCAGGTCGTCCAGGAACACGGTGACCTCGGCCAGCTCACGGAGCACCAGGTCCCGATTGCCCAGCAGCATGTTGGCGGTCCGATCGGCCGGGGTTCCGGCGACCCGGGTGCCGTCGGAGAAGCTGCCGGCGGCGAGCGCGAGTATCGCGTCGCGCAGCGGTGCGCGCTGCACGGCCCCGGCGAGCGCGCCGGCGAGCAGATGCGGCACATGTGAGGCGAGCGCGGCGGCCGAGTCGTGCTCCGTGGCGGACATCGGCACCACCCGGGCCGCGAACAGCTCCACCAGCAGCTCGGCCAGCCAGCGGAACGCGGTCGTGGCCGGCCCAGGCGTTGGACAGAGCACCCAGGCCGCGCCGGTGAGCAGGTCCGGCCGGGCGGCCGTCAAGCCCGACCGGTCGGTGCCCGCCATCGGGTGACCGGGCACGAACCGATGCGTCAGCCCCTGCGCGGCGGCGAACGCCGCGACCTGCTCCTTGGTGCTACCGACGTCGGTCAGCACACACCGCTCACCGGTCATCGCCGCCACCTCGACAAGCGTCGCCGGCAGGGTGGGCAACGGCCCGCACAGGAAGACCACGTCCCGGTCGGTCACCGCCTCGACCAGCCGATCCGGCGCGGGTACGCCCGCCCGTCGGGTCTCCCGCCGGGTGGCCTCGTCCGGGTCCCACCCGATCACGTCGATGCCGGCGTCAAACAGCCGGAGCAGCACCGAGCCACCGATCAGGCCGGTGCCGACCACCGCCGCCCGCACCCGCGCGCCTGGCCTGTCCACCATCCGCACACCTCGATGTTCCCGCTGGGGTGCGGGGCCGCGACGGCCCCGACCAGGTCCGCGGCCGAGGATAGCGTTCGGGGGCCACCGGCTCCCGCCCGCTGTGCCCACCCGACCGCGTTCCGCCAGGTCAGCGGCTGACGCCGGTCAGGCGGTCGGCCGACGGGCTCGACCGCCCGGACCGCGGTCAGGCGAGGCGCGCGGCCACGGCGGCGATGTGGTCGTCGGACTCGGTCAGGGCGGCCCGGACATGCTGCCCGGCCGTGGGGCCGTAGAAGACGCCGGCAGCGACCAGGATGCCGCGCCGGGCCAGCCAGTCGACCGTCTGCCAGCAGTCCTCTCCCCTGGTCAGCCAGAGGTAGAGGCCCGCCTCGGAGTGCTCGACGGTGAACCCGGCACCTGTGAACGCCGCGCGGAGCACCTCCCGCCGGGCGCGGTAGCGCTCCCGCTGCTCCTCGGCGTGTCGCTCGTCCTCCAACGCGGCCACCATTGCCGCCTGCACCGGCGCGGGCACGATCATGCCCGCGTGCTTGCGAATCTTGAGCAGCTCGGCGACGAGCGCCGGGTCGCCGGCGACGAAGCCGGCCCGATAGCCGGCGAGATTGGACCGCTTGGAGAGCGAGTGCACGGCCAGCACCCCGGCATAGCTGCCCCCGCTCACCTGCGGAGACAGCACCGAGACCGGCTCGGCCGACCAGCCCAGTGGCAGGTAGCACTCGTCGCTCGCCACCACCGCGCCGCGTTCGCGGGCCCAGTCGACCACCTTGCGCAGGTGCGCCGCGGGCAGCACCCGGCCGGTCGGGTTGCCGGGCGAGTTGACCCAGACCAACCGGACCCGCGAGGTCGGCCCGACCGACGTGAGCGAGTCGGTACGGACGACTGTGGCGCCGGCCAGCCGGGCACCATCCTCGTAGGTGGGGTACGCGATCGACGGCACCACCACCACGTCACCCGGGCCGATGCCGAGCAGCGTGGGCAGCCACGCCACCAGCTCCTTCGAGCCGATGGTCGGCAGCACACCGAGACCGTCGACGCCAGCGCCGCAGGCTCGGGACACCCACGCCGCGATCGCGGCCCGCAACGCCGGGGTGCCGGCGGTCAGCGGGTAACCGGGAGCATCGGACGCGTCAGCCAACGCCCGCCGGATCACCTCCGGCACCGGGTCGACAGGCGTACCCATGGAGAGGTTGATCAGGCCCTCCGGATGCGCCGCGGCCAGCGTGGCCGCGGCGTCCAGGGTGTCCCAGGTGAACTCGGGCAGCCGCGACGAGACCGGCGCGGGCCGGTTCAGTGGCCCTCGCCGCGCGGCGGCTGCGCGGCGACGAAGGTGGCGTCCTTCTCCACCTTGCCGATCTTCGAGGCGCCACCGGGCGAGCCCAGGTCCTCGAAGAACTCGTAGTTCGCGCCGGTGTAGTCCTTCCACTGCTCCGGGACGTCATCCTCGTAGAAGATCGCCTCCACGGGGCAGACGGGCTCACAGGCACCACAGTCGACGCACTCGTCGGGGTGGATGTAGAGCATCCGATTGCCCTCGTAAATGCAGTCGACCGGGCACTCCTCGATGCATGCCTTGTCGAGCACATCTACGCACGGCTCGGCGATGATGTAGGTCACCGGTCTTCTCCTCCGCAAGACTCGCCGCGATCTCCCGCGACGGTAAGAGCCTAGTATCTCGCCGGGGAGGGGGTCGATCGTGCTCCGACAGCAGGATGTGGGACACCGAATCGTGGTCCGCCGGATTGTGGGGATTCGCGAGGGCCGCCCGCAATTCTCCGACGCGCTGGGCGAGCTGGTGGAGCTGAGCGAGACTCATCTCACGCTGGCCACCGCCCAGGGACAGCTACGCGTCCCGGTGGCGCAGGTCCACCGCGCCAAGCGCGTACCGCCGGCGCGTCGGCCGACCGCCGCCGCGGTCGTGGCGCTGGAGCGGGCCGCCGACGAGGCCTGGCCGGCACCGACCCGGGGCCGGCTCGGTGACTGGCTGCTCCGGTCGGCCGAGGGCTGGACCGGGCGCGCCAACTCGGCACTGCCGATCGGCGACCCGGACCGGCCGCTGGCCGCCGCGGTCGACGCGGTGGAGCGCTGGTACGCCGACCTGGGTCAACCCGCGCTGATCAACACGCCGCTGCCTCTCGCCGCACCGGTCGGCGCCGAGCTGGACGCCCGCGGCTGGACCACCCGCCCGCCCACGCTGGTGCAGACCGCGCCGCTGTCCCTGCTGACGTCGGCGCCCGCCGACGGTCCGGCCGACGGCCGGGGCAGTGCGGTCGTCGAGCTGACCACCGCGCCCAGCGACGAGTGGCTGGCCATCGCCGCCGGCCGCAAGGGCGGCCTGCCGGACGCCGCCCGGCACGTGCTCACCGCCGTGGACCAGGTCCGCTTCGCCCACGTGTACGCCGACAACGCCCTGGTGGCGGTCGGTCGCGGCACGGTGACCGGCCAGGGGCGCTGGCTCGGCCTGAGCCTTGTCGAGGTACTGCCGACGGCCCGCCGTCAGGGGCTGGCCCGCCGCGTGATCCACGAACTCGCCAGCTGGGGCGTGTCGGGCGGTGCGACACACGCGTTCCTCCAGGTCGAGCAGCGCAACACGGCGGCGGTCGCGCTCTACCAACGGCTCGGCCTCGTCACCCACCACACCTACCTGACCCGGGTCGCCCCGAACTGACCCCCGACCGCCCCCGAGGAGGCGGCCCGGCGCGAGGCGGGCCGGCGCTTGATCCACTCGGCTTTCAGGAAGTCGCGGTGTTCTGGACGCCGGGATGCCCCGACTTTAAGGAAGCCGAGTCGATCAAGCGGTGATTGGCCGGCTGCCGCATGGCCCGGACGGCCGGGCGCACACACGGCCTGGACCGGCAGCCGCACGGCCGGGCTGGGCCGTGGTCAGCGGCGGACGACTCGGCGAGGCTTGGCGGCCTTGACCTCGGCGTACCGCTTCAGCTGCTGCGAGCGGTAGTCGCGGCCGAGCGCGGTGAGCACCAGGTAGCCGATCAGCAACCCCGCCCCGGTGGCGAGCAGGTAGAGCCAGATCTGGGCGAAGAACGTCCCCGCGCCGCCGGCGAACGGGTTGTGCCCGACCAGCAGTGGCCCGACCAGCACGGTCAGCAACATCGCCACCGGCACCACGACGGCCATGTCGGCTGCCCAGCCCGCCAGCGGCCGACGACGACCCCAGCGGAAGGCGACCACGGCGAGGATCAACCCGATCACCGTGAACATCGCCAGTGACACCCGGTCGGCCACGGTGTCGTCACCGTCGAAGCCGAGCCGGATGATCAGTCGGGCGACCACGTTGACCGCGAACAGCGCTGCTACGAGCACCCCGAGGTCACGCCACCGCTTGTCCATCGCCGGACCCTCCTGCCGTACGCCCCGTCGTGGGGTTCGCATCCCTGGCAGGAATATCTACCACCCTTACCTGGGAGACGTCATCAGCCGACCGCACCCGGCGTCAGCCGCCGAGCATGGGCTGCGGCGGGGCGAGGATCTGCCGGAAGCCCATCACCGCGAACGTCATCGCACCGGCCACGATCATGGCCAGCCCGACCCAGTTGTCCCCGGCCAGCAACAGGTCGCCCTCGTTGGTCCGGATGGCGGCGACCGCCATCAGCGCGAACCACGGCACCGCCGGCAGCGCCACCGCCCAGCGACGGCCGACCGCCTCGTACGCGAACCAGCTCAGCAGGATGTTGGCGCCGATGGCGAGCAGCACCGACACGCCGATCAGTTGCCCTCCGACGCGGACCGTGGCGAACAGCAACTCCAGTACGCCGGTCAACACGCCGGCGAGGACCACGACGATCGCACCGACCAGCCGCAGGCCGAGGTCCAGTAGTCGCGGCGGTGGCCCCGCCGGGGGCGGGACTTCCTGGTCCTCCACGACTGTCATCGGTGCGGCCGGCAGGGTCACCGGAGACCCGCCGCCGCGACCGGGGACCGGTCCGGGGCGGTCTCCGTGGGCAGGCCGGCGAAGAGGTCGTCCTCCCAGCCGTACGGCCCGGCGCCCGGGCCCTTCTCGCCGACCGCGAGGGTGAAGTACTCCACGCCCATGAACTCGCCGCCGAAGTTGCCGGCGATCGAGTAGAGCCAGGAGTTGGCCGGGATCTGGGTGGCGTGCGCCCGCATCGCGGCCTCCTTGGCCGTGTGCTGGTCGGTGCCGTCGATCCGGGCGGCGATCTGGGCGTCCGGGGTGCCGAAGGGCAGGTCCGCGATGTCCTCGATGCCGCCGAACGGGTTGTCGGAGGACTCGGCGAAGTGCGTCATGCCGGCCTCCAGGACGCTGAGCGGCATCGCCGTCCAGTAGACCTTGAGCGGGGCGCAGCCCTCGGCGGTGGCCAGCTCGACGGCGCGCATGGCCACCCGGTGCGCCTGGATGTGGTCGGGGTGGCCGTAGAAGCCGTTCGGGTCGTACGTGACGAGCACCTGCGGGCGTACCTCTCGCATGATCTCCACGAGATGCCCGGCGGCCTCGTCGAGGTCGGCCTGCCAGAACGCCCGGGGGTGCTCGTTTGTCGCGAGCCCCATCATCCCGGAGTCGCGGTAGCGGCCGGCGCCGCCGAGGAAGCGGTGGTCGTTGACGCCGAGCGCGGCGCACGCGGCGGCCAGCTCGGCGACGCGGTACCCGCCGAGCTGGTCGGCCTCGGCGGCGGCGAGCTGGGCCAGCGCGGGCACGTGGATCTCGCCCTCCTCACCGAGGGTGCAGGTCACAAGCGTGACGTGCGCGCCGTCGGCGGCGTAGTGGGCCATCGTCGAGCCGGTGCCGATCGACTCGTCGTCGGGGTGCGCGTGGACCAGCAGCAGGCGGCGGTCGGGCAGCATCGTCACGACGGTCACTCTAACTGGCGGTTCGCCCCGGCTGACGCTGACGCGTCCGCCCAGGTCGGCCACATCACCTCCGCTCCGGCTCTACGATTTGGCGTGTGGACTTTCCGGAGCTGGCCGCCCGCACTCGCCGGTTCAGCCACGGCGCGCCACGCGCTGTCTCGGTGGCTGAGGACGGCTCACGGGTGATCTTCCTGCGCTCCGCCGGCCCCGAGGATCCGGCGGACGCGCTCTGGCTGCTGGACGTGGCCACGGGCGAGGAGCGGCTGGTCGCCGATCCGGCGACGCTGCTGGGCGAGGGCGGGGACGTCCGGTCCCTCTCCCCCGGTGAACGCGCGCTGCGTGAGCGGCTGCGGCTCAGTGCCGCCGGCATCGGCTCGTACGCGTTGGACGCGGCCGGTCGGGTTGCGGTGTTCGCGCTGGCCGGGCGCTTGTTCCGGGCCGATCTGGTGCACGGCGACGTGGTGGAGGTGGCGGCCGTCGGCCCGGTGCTGGACCCACGTCCGGACCCGAGCGGGCAGCGGCTGGCGTACGTGACGGACGCGGCCGATGGTGTGCGTCGGGGCGAGCTGCGGGTGATCGACCCGGACGGGACCGACACCCTGCTGGCCGGCGAGGACGCCGGGGTGAGCTGGGGGTTGGCCGAGCACATCGCGGCTGAGGAGTTCGGCCGGTTCCGGGGGTACTGGTGGGCGCCGGACGGCCGGATGGTGCTCGCCGCCCGGGTCGACGAGTCCCGCCTGGAGCGGTGGCACCTGCACGACCCGGCGGAGCCGGCGAGCCCGCCGACCGCCATCGCGTACCCCCGGGCTGGTGGGCCGAACGCGGAGGTCAGCCTGCACCTGCTGGACCTGGACGACGGCTGGGTCGACGTGCACTGGGACCGGGAGACCTACCCGTACCTGACCGGGGTCAGCTGGGGTGAGGGCAGCCCGTTGATCACCGTGCTGCGCCGCTCGCAGCAGCACGGGCTGGTGTTGGCGGTGGACCCCCGGACGGGTGAGACCCAGGTGCACGCCGAGCTGGCCGACCCGCGGTGGGTCGAACCGATCGCCGGCACCCCCGCGCACCTGCCGGACGGCCGGGTGCTGGTCGGTGGGGAGTTGGCCCACGACGGGTACGACGCCCGGTGCCTGTTCGCGGACGGCACCCTGCTCACCCCGCCGTCGCTGTACGTGCGGCGGGTGGTGGGTCGGCTGCCGGCCGCCGCCGGCCCGGCCGACCTGCTGGTGGAGGCGAGCGACGGCGAGCCGAGCGAGCGGCACCTGTTCCGGGTCCGCACCACCATCGGCGGTGGGGTGGACGCGCGTCGACTCACCACCGACTCCGGTTGGTACACCGCGGCGGTGGGTGGGGACGTGCTGGCCGTCGGCGTCGCGTCGCTCGATCATGCCGGGGTGCGCTGGACGGTGCGCCGCGGCGATCAGGAGATCGCCGCGTTGCGGTCCTTCGCCGCCACCCCGCCGTACTCCCCGCTGCCGCTGCTGGAACGGGTGACCGATCGGCGGTTGCCGGCGGCGGTGCTCTACCCGGACAACCACGTGACGGGCCGACGCCTGCCGGTGCTGCTGGACATCTACGGCGGTCCGGGGCACCAGGAGGTCGTGGCGGCGCGGGCCGCGTGGTTGGAACGGCAGTGGTGGGCCGACGCCGGGTTCGCGGTGGTCACCATCGACAACCGGGGTACGCCGGGCGTGGCCCCGTCGTTCGAGAAGGCGATCCACCGGCGGGTCGCCGACGTGATCCTGACCGACCAGATCGACGCGCTCACCGCGCTCGCCGGCAAGCACCCGGACCTGGACCTGAGCCGGGTGGGGGTGCGCGGCTGGTCGTTCGGTGGGTGGCTGGCCGGGTTGGCGGTGCTGCGCCACCCGGAGCTGTTCAAGTGCGGGATCGCGGGCGCCCCGGTGACCGACTGGGCGCTGTACGACACCGCGTACACCGAGCGTTATCTGGGGTTGCCGGAAGACGGCCTGGACATCTACGCGCACCATTCGCTCGTCGAGTTGGCCGCCGAGCCGGTCACCGGCCCGGGCCAGGCCCGCCCGTTGCTGCTGGTGCACGGCATGGCCGACGACAACGTGGTGGCGGCGCACACGCTCCGGCTCTCCGCGGCCCTGCTCAGCACCGGCCGGCCACACGCCGTGCTGCCGCTGACCGGCGCCACCCACCTGGCCGCGAACGGCACCGCCGAACGGCTACTTCCCCTGGAACTGGATTTCCTCCGTACCCATCTGTTGTAAGCAGCATTCGATAGGTGAGTTCGGCACACCGGACCCTCTGCCGAATGCCTGCTGACCGAAGCGGGACCCGGCAGGGCGCTTCCTCAGGGCGGCACCGCTTTCCCTTATGCCGAAAGGATCCAGCATGGTTGGCATTGCGCAAAAACCGTCGGTCTCCGCCATTCAGGAAGGCGAGTTTCCGGTCACCCACTTCCGCACGGCGACCGTGAACGGGATCGACATCTTCTACCGCGAAGCCGGGCCGGCCGATGGCCCTGCGATCCTGCTGCTGCACGGATTTCCCACCGCCTCCTCGCAGTTCCGCCACCTGATCCCCCTGCTCGCGGACCGCTACCGGGTGATCGCCCCGGACTTCCCGGGTTTCGGTCACAGCGCCAGCCCGGACCGGTCGACATTCGACTACACATTCGCCAACTTCGCCGACCTCATGGACGGCCTCGTCGGTCAGCTCGGCCTGGATCGCTACGCGCTCTACTGTTTCGACTACGGCGCTCCGACCGCATACCGGCTGGCTCTGAAAGCGCCCGAGCGGGTCAGCGCGCTCATCGTGCAGAACGGCAACGCGTACGAAGAGGGCCTGAGCGAATTCTGGGATCCGATCAAGGCCTACTGGGCCGAAAAGACCGACGAGCGCCGCCAGGCAATCGCGTTCATCCTCAGCCCCGACACGGTCAAGCAGCAGTACACGGCGGGGGTGAAAGATCTCAGTCGGCTGGACCCAGACAGGTGGGCCCACGACGACACGCAGCTCGCCCGCCCCGGCAACGCGGACATCCAGCTGGACCTGTTCTACGACTACGGCAGCAACGTCACGCTGTACCCGGAATTCCAGGCCTTCTTCCGCGACCACCAGCCACCGACGCTTGTCGTCTGGGGCCAGAACGACCCGGTCTTCCCGGCCGCGGGCGCCCACCCCTACCAGCGCGACCTGCCGTCGGCCGAGTTCCACCTGCTCGACACCGGTCACTTCCTGCTGGAAGACAAGCTCGACGTCGCCGCGCCGATGATCCGCGACTTCCTGGACCGCTCCATCGGTCGTTCCTGAGCGCCGAAGCGGCCAGTCCGCCGCCCGCCGCCGCAGCCCGCAGCCCGTGGCCCGTGGCCCGTGGCCCGTGGCCCGTGGCCCCTGGCCCGTGCTCACAAGATCGCGCTCGATCCAGGATCTGGTGGTATTCCGGCGCCAGATGGCCACTGGATCCAGGATCGAGCGTGACCTTGAACAAAGCACCCGGAACGGCTCGACGCCCCGCGCCGGCCCGACCCCGCTACCAACGATGGTCCTCCAGGTCGGGATTCCGGTTTGCCCAACCGCCTGAATCCTTCCGGGGCTGCACAATAAGCATTGCCGTCACCACCTGGGCAACCGCCACCGGCAGAGCTTTCTGCGGACCGTAGGCGCTGAACACGAACAGCGGGAACGGCGCGGCGAAAAGCAGGATCGCGGCCAGCCTGAACCAATACCAGCGGACGTCGGACAGCAGACGCAGCACCCCTAGACACAAGGTGGCCGCGACGCTCAGGAGCGCCCACAACGGGGCGAGGAACATGATCCCGATGGTCATCACCAGCAGGTCTTCGGCGAGTGCCCTGCCCGGGGGCAGATCCATCAAGGCGTAGACGACATATCCCGTCAGCCACACGCCGAGGTAGAGCAGCACGTGGAGGCCGAACCAGAGGATCCACGGTAGATCGGCGAGACGGTCCAGTGGCCGGCGAAGTGCGTCGATGCCCACGGCCGCATCGTATCGACCGGGCTGCCATGACGACGCCCCCTTTCTCGGCTCAGGGCCGCCTCTCGGTGTTCGCGCCGACCGACGGGCCGTTGTCAGCCAGCGCAGAACTCGGAAGGCTTCCGAAACCGTCGGGCATCGGACGTCAGTCCGCCGAACAGCACGTGCGCCTGGCCCGATGCTGCGGCAGGCTGACGATCACCACCGCTCCACGAGGTGTTCCCGGCCCTGCGGCGGATCGTACGGTTCGGGCCAGTAGTCGATGATCTTGCTGATCAGCCCCTGCTCGGACATCTCCAGCCAGACGCACGCGTCCTGCTGCTCGTCACCGACGCGAACGTCGAGCAACAGGGCAGCGAGGCGACCATCGGCGATCACCCGTCGCGGCCGGAGGTGCCAATCGCCGGGATACTCGGTGTTGAACCGCAGGAACGCGTCCTTGCCGCGAATGCGCTCCCGAGTCTGCGGCATCTCGTAGACCACGTCATCGGTGAGCAGGGCGGCCACTCCGGGCCAGTCGCGGCGCTCCAAGAGATCAACGTAGGCGTGGGCGGCCTGCCGGGCCGTCGAGGTGTCGTCCACGACGCGGACCCTAGCCCTCGTCGGCGACAAAGTGGCGAGGGCTAGGCCGGCTCAACAGCGGGGCGGAACGACTTCCTCAGGTCTCAGGGCGTGCGTCATATCGGGTCCGCGCTTCGAAGACGCGGTCCATGTGCGTCTCAGCCCAGTTCTTGATCGCGATCATGACCGGGAACAGCTCGTGGCCGAGCGGGGTGAGCTCGTAGTCGACACGGACCGGCACCGTGGCGGTGACCGTGCGGGTGACCAGGCCGTCGCGCTCCAGCGTTCGCAGGGTCTGGGTGAGCATCTTCTGGCTGACGCCGGCAATGCGGCGGGCGAGTTCGCCGTGCCGCTGCGGGCCACCGGCGAGCGCGGGGATCACCAGGGCGACCCACTTGTCGGTGAGCCTGCTCAGCAGCTCGCGGGTCGGGCATTGCTCCAGGAACGCGTCGTAGTCGCGTTTCGCCTGTTCGCGGCGTTGCGCCGCGGTCGTCGTCGCCATCTCTCCCCCTCTGGTGCCCTAGGCACTTAAAGGTACCTACTTTCTCATAGTGCTGAAGGTTCGTACGGTCGTGGTGAGCACGAAATCCCACGAAGGAGACGGCGATGCGCGCAATCAGCTATGACAAGTTCGGCGGGCCGGAGGTCCTGCACGTGGCCGAGGTGCCGCTGCCCGAACCCGGGCCGGGGCAGGTGCGGGTCCGGGTCGCGGCGTCGGTCGTACACCCGGTCGATCTGATGATCCGCTCCGGTCGATTCCCGGCTCCGTTGCCGACAAGCCTGCCGTACACGCCCGGTTGGGACGTTGCCGGCAGCGTCGACGCGGTCGGCCCATCGGTCGACGGGTTGGCGATCGGCGACGAGGTCATCGGCTTCTCACCGTGGCTGCGAACCACTGTCGGCGCCCACGCGGAGTACGTGGTCCTCGACGCCGCCTGGCTGACCTCCGCGCCCACCGGCGTCCCCGCCACCGAGGCGGCGACCCTGCCGACCAATGGCCTCACCGCCGTTCAGGCACTCGACCTGCTCGCGCTCCCGGCGGGTGCGACAGTGCTCGTCACCGGCGCCGCCGGGCAGGTAGGTGGGTTCGTTCTGGCGCTGGCCCGGACGACCGGCCTGCACGCCACGGGACTCGCCCGAGCCGGCGACCGCGAGTTCGTCGAGTCGCTCGGCGCGACGTTCCTGTCCAGCGTCGACGATCCGACGGAGCCGTTCGACGCGGTCATCGACCTGGCGGTGATCGGCTCCTCGCTGCTGGACCTCATCCGGGACGGCGGCGGCTACGTGGCCGCGTCGCCTCCGCTTCGCCCGGAGCCGGTGCGGGGAATCCGGACCTTCGCGCTGGAGGTGCTACCGGACGGAACCCGGCTGGGCGAACTGGTCACACTCGTCACCAGCGGTGACATCCCGCTCCGGGTCGCTGACGTGTACCCCTTCGCCGACGCGGCGGCCGCCCACGAGCGGCTGGCTCGGGGCGGCGTGCGCGGCAGCGTGGTGGTCGTTCCCTGATCCACACCTGTTGCATCTCAAGCCGCTTGAGATCGCATAGCGGTCGGCGTGGACAGAGAAGAGCTGTACGCCATCGGGGACGTCGCTCGGCGGGCCGGCCTGAGCGTCAGCGCCGTCCGGTACTACGCGGACGCCGGCGTCGTCACGCCGGCCGCCAGCATCCCGGCCGGCCACCGCCTGTACGACGTGTCGGCCATCGCCGGCACCACGCACACCACCTCGTCGATCATGGAGTTGTGGTGGGCAACAAAACGCCCCTGAGTGGCCGAAACAGGCACCACAACTCCATGATCGCCGGGATCTGAGCTCCCCTGCTCGGCGATCTTGCACTTTCTGTCGCGACACAGCAGGCATTCAACTCCGCGTATCGGTGGTGGCGCTCGGCCCGTTCCGGCACCGGCAAGTTGGTCGCGCCTGAACGACAGATGCCCGAACGAGCTGAGTCAGTCGCCGACTCTCGGGACCCCCCACAGGGACAGGCAGAACGGATGCCCGGCCGGGTCGGCGTACACGAAGCAGTGGTCCGCGTTGGGCTGATGCTCGAATCGGGTAGCACCGGCTGCCAGCACACGCGCTCCGGTCGCCTCCAGGTCGTCGACGAGGAACTCGAGGTGCATCTGCATCCCCACCTCGCCATCCGGCCAGGTGGGTGACCGGTAGTCATCGATCTGCTGGAACCCGATGTCGCCGTTCGGCCCTTCTACAAGCGCCCAGGCCTCGTCACCCTTCGCGACCCCGCCGGTGATCTCGGCGTAGAACCGCGCGAGGGCGATTGCGTTGGGCGCATTGATCGTCGTCAGGCTGAGCCTGATCAGGTTCGACATCAGCCTATCTCCATCTGCTGGTATGCCGGCGTGAGTTCTTCCCAGCGCTCCTTCCAGCCGGGCGCTCTCGGAGCTCCAGCCCTCCGGATGGACCGGGCCGTCGACCTCCAGCGAGCTGACCCATCGACTGCTGCTCTCATCGGGCCACCATAGGCGAGGGTCCGGATCCGCCGCCAAGGCCTCGTCACGAAAGGCGACATCGGTTACGGTCTCTGCAACAAGCGCATGTGACAACGCGGGGGCCACGCTGATCGTTGAACCGGCGCCTGCCCGAGCCGGCCGTCACATCACGGGAGGACAACGTGTCGGATTATCCGAAGATGATCGTCCCGGTCGATCACATTGAGCCGGTGCCTCGCCGGGTCCGAGCCTTCCTCGGCGGCGAGCAGGTACTGGAGACCACGCGGGCGCGGTACGTGTGGGAATGGCCCTTCTACCCGCAGTACTACATCCCCATCGACGACCTGAATCGCAACCTGTTGATCGAGGGCGAGCGCACCGAGGTGTCCCGGCGCGGGACCGCGCGGCTGTACGGGCTGCAGGTTGGCGAGACGATCCGTCCTTCGTGCGGCCGGTTGTACGGGGACGACGCGCTGGCCGGGTTGGCGGGCACGATCCGGTTCGACTGGGCAGCCATGGATGGCTGGTTCGAGGAGGACGAGGAGGTCTTCGTGCACCCCCGGAACCCGTATGCCCGGGTGGACGCGCTGCGTTCCACCCGCAGCGTCAGGGTGGAACTGGAAGGGGTCGTCCTGGCCGAGTCGACATCGCCCGTGCTGGTCTTCGAAACCGGTCTACCGACCCGCTACTACCTCAACCGGACCGACGTGAACTTCAGGCACCTAGTGGCGTCGGAGACGAGGACCGCCTGCCCGTACAAGGGCCAAACCAGCGACTACTGGTCCGTCCGTCTCGATGACCAGGCCCACCCGGACCTGGCCTGGTCGTACGACTTCCCCACCGCCGCACTCCTGCCGATCGCCGGCCTGATCGCCTTCTACAACGAGAAAGTCGACCTCGTCGTCGACGGCGAGCGAGTGAGCCGGCCGACAACGCCCTTTCACTGAACCAAACGCACGCCCTGGCGCCGATTGATCAAGATCCAGCAAGGGTCCCCTCCCGACGGCGTTGTCGGGAGGGGACCTTCTGGTCTGCGGTGTGACCTACGGCTTGACGTGCGCGTTCACGAACGACGGGTAGCCGAAGACGCTGGAGATGAACACCCCGCCCGCCTTGGACCCGTGCACGTGGTAGGCCACGTCGACGAAGAGCGGCACCACGGGCGCGAACTCCTTCATGATCCGCTCGTCGAGCTTGGCCCACTCCGGGCCCTGGTCGGCGGCGGGCATGGCCTGGATGCGGTCCATCTCGGCGTTGATCGTCGGGTCGTTGAAGTAGGACTGGTTGCTGTTGCCCTCGGGCTTGATGGTGCGGCCGTCGTAGAGCACCGGCAGGATCGACGCCCCGCTCGGCCAGTCGGCCGCCCAGTTACCGATGTAGAGGTCCCAGGGGTTGTCCTTCTTCTTGATCTCGTCGAGCTTGGCGTCGTCCGAGATGTTCCGGACGGTGATCTTGAAGCCGGCCCGCTCCAGGTTGGCCTTGAGCTGGGCGCCCTGCTGCTGCTCGGTCGAGTTGTCGGCGACACCGAGGACCAGCTCCGGCGTCTTGCCACCGAGCAGCTCCTTGGCCTTGTCGACGTTGCCGTTGGCGCCCGCCGGGTACGCGTCGTACGCCTTGTAGCCGATGGTGGCCGGCGGCATGAGCGTGGTCAGCGGCGCGGCGACGGTCTGCCCGCCCATGGCCTTGATCAGGCCCTCGCGGTCGATGGCGTAGTTGAGCGCCTGGCGGACCTTCAGGTCGGTGACCCGCTGGTTGTTGATGACGAGCTGGTTGGCGCTCGGCGTCGGCGACAGGATCGTCCGGGACTTGAGCGCGGCGTCCCCGGCCACCTTGGCGACCAGCGAGGCGGGCACGCTGTTGAAGGCGAGCGCGCTCTGGTCGGCGCCGTTGTCGGCGATCACCCGGTTGCTGGCGGCGTCCGCGGTCGGGCCGAAGCTCCACACGAACTGGTCGGGGTACTGGTGCCGGACCGGGTCGGTCTTCGGGTCCCAGTTGGGGTTGCGGTCCAGGGTGATCTGCACGCCGACCTGGTTCTTGGCGACCTTGTACGGCCCGGACGAGAACGGCTGCTTGTCCAGGTCGACGCCGGTGTCCTTGTCGGCCGGCAGCGGCGCGGTGGTCGGCAGCGAAACCGCGAACGGCAGGTCACAGCGGGGCTTGGCGAACTCGAAGCGCAGCGTCTTCGCGTCCGGCGTGCTCAGGCCGGGCGGCAGCGACGTCTTGTTCTTCTTGAAGTCCCACTTGGTGTCGAACTGCGCGGTGTCGGCCAGCCACTCCTGGATGTAGGTGGGGCCGCCGGACAGGTCCGGGTCGAAGGACCGGGCGATGCCGTACGCGATCTCCTTGGAGGTGATCGGCCGGCCGTCCTCGAACTTCACCCCGTCCTTGATGGTGAATTCCCAGACCTTGCAGTCGTTGTTGACGTTCTTGCCCGGCGTCTCGGCCAGGTCGCCCACCAGGACCAGGCCGCCCTTGCCGTCGTCCTTCCAGGTGGTCAGGTAGCGCGACCACAGGGGGTTGGCCATCAGACCGGCGAACGAGTACGTCCGCTGCGGGTCGAGGTGGGAGATCGGCGACTCCCGGATGACGCTGAAGACGCCGCCCTTGGCAGCGCCGCTCACCTCGGCCGCTGGGCCCTGCGAGTCCTTGGGGTCGGTCGCGATGACCCCGGTCTGCTGCCGTTCGGTGTCCACAGTGGTGCCCTCGCCCGTGTTCTTCGAGCACGCACCCAATGCCACCACCAGAGCGATCGCGCCGCCTGCGGCAGCCACCACGCGTGGTCTCATGAAGTACCTCCTTCACCCATGTGTCGTGCGGTTTCGTCGGGGCGAGAAGCGCCGACGTCCCGAGGATCGTAAGGAAGAAAACCTACAAGCTGTGTAACAGTTGTCGATAAATTTCGCCACCGGCCCAGCCGCCGGTCAGCGCAGCCGCACCCGGGGGTCGATGGCCGCGTACAGCAGGTCCACAAGCACGTTCGCCAGCACCACGAAGACCGCGGCGATCAGCACGGTGGCCATGATGGTGGGCAGATCACCCGAGCGCACCGCGTCCACCGCCGTGCGCCCCAGCCCCTGGATGCCGAACGTCGTCTCGGTGATCACCGTTCCGCCCAGCGCCCCGCCCACGTCCAACCCGGCGATCGTCACCACCGGGGTGATCGCCGCGCGCAGCGCGTGCCGCCCGTACACCTTGGGTTTGGCCAGGCCCTTGGCCCGCGCGGTCCGGACGAAGTCCTCCGACAGCGTCTCCAACATCTGCGCCCGCGACAGCCGCGCGTAGATGGCCGAGAAGAGGAAGGCCAGCGCCACCCAGGCGAGCACCAGCCCGCTGGCCCACTTCGCCGGGTTGTCGAAGAGGGAGGTGTAGCTCGGCACCGGCAGCAGCCGCAGGTTGTAGACGAACACCATCAGCAGCACCGCACCCACGAAGTACAGCTGCAACGACGCGCCGGTCAGCGAGAAGCCGATCGCCAGCCGGTCCAGCCAGGTGCCCCGACGCAGCGCGGACACCATGCCGAGCCCCACGCCGAGCAGCAACCAGAGGATGGCCGCCGGGATCACGATGCTCAGCGTCACCGGCAGCACCCGGGCGATGGTGTCCGAGACGGCCTCGTTGGTGACGTACGACCAGCCCAGGCAGGGCGCGTCGCACCGGCCGCCCTGGGCGCTGCCCAGGTCCCGACCGGTCACGATGCCCTTCATGTAACCGGCGTACTGGCTGATCAGCGGGTCGTTGAGGCCCAGGTCGTCGCGGACCCGCTCCAGCCGCTCCGGGTTGCAGTTCTTCGAGCAGATGCTGCTGACCGGGTCGCGCGGCAGGGCGAAGAACATCAGGAAGGTCAACACGCTCACCGCGAAGAGGGTCAGCGTGGCAGAGAAGAGTCGCTTGAGCAGGAACCGTGACATGAGTCCACCCCTACCGGGACGACTTCGGGTCGAGCGCGTCCCGCAACGCGTCGCCGAAGAGGTTGAAGGCGAACACCAGCGCGAAGATCGTGATGCCCGGGAAGAAGACGTACGCCGGGTCGGTCTGGAGGAAGTCCAGACTGCGGTAGATCATTCGGCCGAAGCTCGGCGTCTCGTCGCTGAGGCCGACCCCGATGAACGACAACGCCGCCTCGCTGGTGATGAACTGCGGCACCGCCAGGGAGAACGACACCAGGATCGGCGCCCAGATGTTCGGCAGCAGCTGCCGGAAGAGCATGTGGCCCAGTCCGGCCCCGCTGGCCCGGGCCGCCTCCACGAACTCCCGCTCGCGCAACGCGATCACCTGCCCGCGTACCAGCCGGGCGGTGCTGGTCCAGCCGAAGATGGCGAAGACGGCGATCAGCACGCCCACCCCGAAGGCGGACGACACCTGCCCCCGCTCGCCGTAGAAGCGCAGCGTGATGGTGGGCGTGAGCGCGAGCGCGATGATCAGGAAGGGCATGGCCAGGGTCAGGTCGGTGATCCAGTTGATCACCGCATCGAGCCAGCCGCCCAGGTAGCCGGCGAGCGCGCCCAGCACGATCCCGATCGTCGCGGTGATCAGGGCCGCCGCGAACGCGATGAACAGCGAGGTCCGCAGCCCGTAGATCAGCCGGATGAAGATGTCCCGGCCCAGCCCCGGCTCCAGACCGAACCAGTGCCCGCCGCTGACCCCACCGGCATAACCCAGGGGCATGCCGAAGCCGTCCAGCAGGTTCTGGAACTGCTCCCGCGGCCCGATCCCGTAGACCATCTCGATCAGCGGGGCGGCCAACCCCAACAGCAGGAAGAAGACCAGGAGTACGCCGCTGACCACCGCCGTACGGTCGCGGCACAGCCGCAGCCAGGCGAGCTGACCGGGCGAGCGACCGACGACGCCCTTCGCGGCCGGCCCGCCCGGGTCCGTGCCGGACTCGATCTCGGCCAGTGCCACACCCTCCACCGGGGACAGACTCACGACGGCACCTCCTCGCTCTTCGCCCCGGCGCCGCGACCAGCCCGCGCGGTGGCCACGCCCGGGCCGGCGTCGGTCGATTCGGGGAAGTGACACGCGGTGGCCTGGTTGCCGCCGTCCCGCCGGACCAGCGCGGGCTCCTCGGTGGCGCAGATGTCCTGCGCCTTCCAACACCGGGTGCGGAACCGGCAGCCCGACGGCGGGTCCAGCGGGGTGGGCACGTCACCTGTCAACCGGATCCGACCCGCCGGGCCGAGCTGCGTGACGTCCGGAATCGCCGAGAGCAGAGCCCGGGTGTACGGGTGCTGCGGGCGTTCGTAGATGTCCGCCCGGTCGCCGATCTCCACGATCCGACCCAGGTACATGACCGCGACCCGCTGGCAGAAGTGCCGGACCACGGCCAGGTCGTGGGCGATGAACACGAAGGCCAGGCCGAGCTCCCGTTGCAGGTCGCGCAGCAGGTTGACGACCTGCGCCTGGATCGAGACGTCCAGCGCGCTCACCGGCTCGTCCGCGACGATCAGCTTCGGCCGCAGGGCCAACGCGCGGGCGATGCCGATGCGCTGGCGTTGACCGCCGGAG
Source organism: Micromonospora sp. DT53 (assembly GCF_049841535.1). NCBI lineage: Bacteria > Bacillati > Actinomycetota > Actinomycetes > Micromonosporales > Micromonosporaceae > Micromonospora > Micromonospora sp. DT53. The sequence continues at coordinate 86,284 of NZ_JBNCKM010000006.1, read as the reverse complement.
AACTCGTGCGGGTACCTGTTGTAGTGCTCCGGGTTCAGCCCGACCAGCTCCAGCAGCTCCTGCACCCGGGCCTTGGTCCCGCCCGGCGGCTTGATGCCGTTGACCTGCAGGGGCATCGCCACGATCCGGCCGACGGTGTGCCGGGGGTTCAGCGACGCGTACGGGTCCTGGAAGATGATCTGCAGGTCCTGGCGCAGCGGGCGCAACGCCCGGCGGCCGGCGTGGGTGATGTCCCGCCCGTCGAACTCGATGCTGCCGCTCGTCGGCTCCAGCAGCCGCACCAGCATCCGCCCGGTGGTGGTCTTGCCGCAGCCCGACTCCCCCACCAGGCCGAGCGTCTCACCCGGGCGCACGTCGAAGTCGAGCCCGTCCACCGCCCGCACCAGACCGGTGGCGCGCAGCCCCTGACGAACCGGGAAGTGCTTGCTCAGGCCGCGTACCCGCAGCAGTGGCTCAGCTGTCATCGGGCCACCCCCACTCGTGCGATGTCCTCGGCGTAGAACGTGACACGCTCCTCGGCGCTCAGGTGGCAGGCGACCAGGTGGTCATCGGCCCCGGCCGGGCGCAGCTCGGGGACCTCGGTGCGGGAGCGGCTGCCGGCGCGGTCCGCGTACCGGCAGCGTGGGTGGAACGCGCAGCCCGCCGGCAGGTTGATCAGGCTGGGCGGGTTGCCCGGGATGGGCACCAGGTCCGCGTCCGCGTCGCCGTGCAGCGACGGCACGCTGGAGAGCAACCCCCAGGTGTACGGATGCTGCGGCGCGCGCAGCACCTGCTCGACGCTGCCCCGCTCGACGGCACGCCCGCCGTACATGACAAGCACGTCGTCGGCGACCTGGCCGACCACGCCGAGATCATGGGTGATCAGGATGATCGCGGAGTGGAACTCGGCCTGGAGGTCGGCGAGCAGGTCCAGGATCTGCGCCTGCACGGTGACGTCCAACGCGGTGGTCGGCTCGTCGGCGATCAGCAGCGCCGGGTCGTTGACCAGGGACATCGCGATCATCGCCCGCTGGCGCATGCCGCCGGAGAACTCGTGCGGGTACTGGTCGAAGCGGCGCGCCGGCTGTGGGATGCCGACCCGGTCCAACATGTCGACCGCCCGCTGGCGGGCCTCGCGCCGGTTGGCCTTCGGGTGGTGCACCCGGTACGCCTCGGCGATCTGCCGACCCACCGTGTAGTACGGGTGCAGCGCCGACAGTGGATCCTGGAAGATCATCGCCATGTCCCGGCCGCGCAGGCGGCGTACCTCCTCGTCTCCGAGACCGACCACCTGCCGGCCACCCACCGAGATCTCCCCGGTGATGGTGGTCCGTTTCGGGTCGTGCAGGCCGAGGATCGCCAGCGAGGTGACGCTCTTGCCGGAGCCCGACTCACCGACGATGCCCAGGGTGCGGCCCCGCTCGACGGCGAACGACACCCCGTCGACCGCGCGCACCACGCCGTCCTCGGTGTCGAACCGGACCCGCAGGTCATCCACCCGCAGGTAGGCGTCCTGGTCGGAGCGCTGTGCCGGCACGGCGGGGCGGTCGTCCGGGTCACCGGACGGCAACGGTTCCGAGCTGTCCACGGCCACCTCCCTCAGTGACGAAGAGAACTTACAGCAATGTCCCGAGGGTGAAAATAAGCTACAAAGCCGGCACGTGTCAGCGGGCCCGAGCGTAACGAGTCCGCATCGGCCCCGCACCCCCGTCACCTCGCCATCCACACCCGTTCATGTCGCGCGACGCGCCAAGATCCTCACAACATCCCCGAAGTTGCTGCCTCGGCCGCGGCGGAGGCAGCAACTTCCCCGATACTGCGCGGATCTTGACGACGAACACCGCCCCCGGGGGCCGGGAGCGAGGGTTGGGGGCGACCACCCGCTGCCAAGGTCACGCTCGATCCAGGATCGAGTGGCATCACCGACGCGGTGATACCACTACATACAGGATGTTGCACGATCTTGCGGCCCGTCGAGGGTGCTCGCACCTCGGGTGCGACCTCAGCGATCCAGAATGAGTTGCACTGGGCGGGTGATTCCCGTCGGCATTCCTGGCCGCGCGCTGCCGTGGACTGAGTCGGACTACCTCGCCCTCGGCGAGACGGCCCAGCGCATCGAACTCCTCGACGGCGGCCTGCTCGTCGGACCATCGCCGTCCGTCCGACACCAGGTGATCGTCGGTGGCCTGTTAGTCGCTCTGGAACGAGGCTGCACCACGACGAATCACACCGTGCTCCCGGTAATCAACCTACGGCTGAACGCCACGCGGATCCTCAACCCCGACCTCGTGGTGGCCACGGAGTTGGATTTCGAAGCGACCTGCGTACCGGCAGGCGCGGTCCTCCTGGTCGGCGAGGTCGCCGCGCCACACACCGCCGTCATCGACCGGGTGTTGAAGCCGCACCTGTACGCGGCGGCCGGGATCGAGTGGTACCTGCTCGTCGACCAGGAGACCCTGACCGTGCATCTCCACCAGCGGCAGGGCGCCCACTACGTGGAGAGGGCAACGACGAAGCGCGGCGAGGTTCTGGAGTTGACGGAGCCGGTGCGGGCCACGATCCGGCCGGAGGATCTCGTCCCCTGACGGGTGTCGGTCGGCTGGCCTAGGGTCGGTCCATGACCGAGTTCGACGCGGCCGCCGCCGCCGTCCAGGCCGCCCTCGACGCGGGGGCTCGGTACGCCGACGCCCGGGTGATGCACCGCCGCTACGAGTCGATGACCGCGCGCAACGGTGACGTGGAGGAGCTGACCCAGGACGAGAGCATCGGGCTGGGCGTCCGGGCGTTGGTCGGGGCGAGCTGGGGCTTCCACGCCGTACCCGATCTGTCGGACGCCGCCGCCCGCGACGCCGGCCGGCGCGCGACCCGGACCGCCATGGCAAGCGCGCGGGTGCCGGGCCCTGCGGTCGACCTGGTGCCGGTGCAGGCGGTCACCGCGAGCTGGGCCTCCGGCTGCCAGATCGACCCGCTCGGGGTGCCCCTGTCGGCCAAGGGCGACCTGCTGGTCGACGCGACCCGCACGATGGCCGAGCACGGCGCGGACCTGGCCGAGGGCCTCTACCAGATCTGGGACACCGCGAAGTGGTTCGTCTCCAGCGAGGGCCACCGGATCGACCAGCGGATCCGCGAGTGCGGCGGCGGCATCTCGGCCACCTCCATCGGCGACGGCGAGACGCAGCGCCGGTCCTGGCCGAGCTACCGGGGGCAGTACGGCACCACCGGGTGGGAGCTGGTCGAGTCGCTGGACCTGGCCGCGCACGCCGCGCAGATCGCCGAGGAGTCCCGGGCGCTGCTCACCGCGCCGCCCTGCCCGGCCGGCGAGACGGATCTGATCCTCGGCGGCGAGCAGTTGGCCCTGCAGATCCACGAGTCGGTCGGGCACGCCATCGAACTGGACCGGATCCTCGGCTGGGAGGCGGCGTTCGCCGGCACGTCCTGGCTGGACCTGGCCCAGCTCGGGTCGCTGCGCTACGGCTCGGAACTGATGAACATCACCATCGACCCGACGATCCCGGGTGCGCTGGGCAGCTTCGGTTACGACGACGAGGGTTCCCCGGCGGTCAAGCGGGACGCCGTCCGGGACGGTCGGTGGGTGGGTGTGCTCGCCGGCCGGGATTCCGCCGCGATGGCCAGCCTCGACTACGGCGGCAGCGTACGGGCCGACGGGTGGGCCCGGCTGCCGATGGTGCGGATGACGAACGTCGGCCTGGAACCCGGCCCGCACACCCTGGAGGAGATCATCGCGGCCACCGACGACGGGGTGCTGATGGACCTCAACCGATCCTGGTCGATCGACGACAAGCGGCTCAACTTCCAGTTCGGCTGCGAGGTCGGCTGGGAGATCAAGAAGGGGCGGCGGGGGCGGATGCTGCGCAATCCCACGTACACCGGGATCGGCCCGCTGTTCTGGCGCTCGATGGACATGCTTTCCGGCGAGACGGTCTCCTGGGGGACGCCCAACTGCGGCAAGGGCCAGCCCGGCCAGGTCGGGCACACCGGCCACCCGGCCGCGCCGGCCCGGTTCAAGAACGTCCGCGTAGGAGTTTCAGCGTGAGCGCGAGGAGTGAGCCGGGTTTGCGAGCCCCGCAGTCGCGAACGAAAGGTGGCTCAGCGTGAGCGCGAGGAGTGAGCCGGAGTTGGCCGGGCAGGTCGTGGAGCTGGTTCGGCGTCTTGGCGGGCCGAACGCGCAGGCCGAGGCGGTGGTGACGCGGGCGGACCTGGCGTTGACCCGGTTCGCGAACTCGGGCATCCATCAGAACGTCTCCGAGTCGACAGTCGGCGTCCGGCTGCGGGTGCATGTCGACGGTCGGACGGCCGCCGGCGGCGGCAGCGTGGTCACCGCCGACGGTCTGAGCGCCCTGGTGGAGCGCACCCTGACCGCGGCGCGGCTCTGCCCGCCCGACCCGGGCTGGCCGGGGCTGGCCCCGCCCGTGCCCACGCCGGACGCGCCGCCCGTCGACGAGGCCACCGCGCATGCCGAGCCGGATCAGCGGGCCGACCGGGTGAGGGCGTTCGTCGCCGCCGCCGGGGGCCTCAGCACCGCCGGTTACTGCCGTACCGCGCACCGCTCGTCGGCGTTCGCCAACTCGGCCGGGCACTCGGCGTACGGCCGCTCGGTGGAGGCGGCGATGGATGGCATCGCCCGCCGCGACGGCGCGGACGGGGTGGCCCGGCGCAGCGCGGACCGGCTGTCCGACCTCGACGGCGCCGAGTTGGGGGCGCAGGCCGCCGCGAAGGCGCAGGCGGCGGCCGATCCGGTCGAGTTGCCGCCGGGGCACTACGAGGTGGTGTTCGAGCCGGCCGCCGTGGCGGACCTCCTACAGAACCTGTCCTTCTACGGCTTCAACGGCAAGCGGTACGCCGAGCGGCAGTCGTTCGCCGTGCCGGGGGCGGCCCAGTTCGACCGGGCGGTGACCCTGGTGGACGACCCGCTGGGCGGGTCCGGGTTGCCGTTCGACGCGGAGGGCACCGGTCGACGAGCGTTGACGCTTGTCGAGGCGGGCAGCACCCGGTCGGTGGCGCACGATCGCCGGACCGCCGCCGAGGCGGGCGCCGAGTCCACCGGGCACGCGGTCGCGGGGGGTGCCACCTGGGGTCCGATGCCCCGCAACCTGCGGCTGACCGGCGCGGTGGCGGGCCCGGTCAGTGCGGCGGGTCGGAGCACCACAGGCGCGGCGGCCGGAGCTGTCGTCGACGCGGACACCGCCGCGTTGGTGGCCGGTGTACGCCGGGGGCTGCTGGTCACCGACCTGTGGTACACGCGGGTGCTGGACCCGAAGAGCCTCGTCGTCACCGGGTTGACCCGCAACGGTGTCTGGCTGATCGAGGATGGCACGGTCGTCCGGGCGGTCCGTGACCTGCGGTTCACCGAGTCGTACCCGCGGGCGCTCGGGCCGGGGGCGGTGCTCGGGCTGGGCGCGCGGGCGGTGCGCCAACCGGAGCGGGTGGACGGTGCCTGGTGGGCGGCGCCCTCGCTGCGACTGGCGTCCTGGCACTTCACCGGAGGCGCCTCCGGCTGACGTTTCCCACGAGCGCGCCAAACCGGCGTGTCGAGGGCTTTTCCGCAGGCCAGACACACGGGACACTCCCTTGCGCGGACGGCTCGCAGAGATCGGCGTAACGTGTGTCACTTAGCTGCGTCGGTCGATCCGGCGTGGTCGTTGGTGTGCGCATGACGTGGCAGCGGGTGCGGGTTCGCCGGTCCGCGTGCCGACCGGAGAGAGACCAGCCCGCCCGTACGGGCCCGTCGAGGAGACGACTCGAATGACTTCAACGGCAACGAGGCCGAGGGGGGCGCGGGCGCGCGCCGCCATCGCGGCGAAGACGTTGCGTACCGACCGATGGTGGTTCGCCCCGCTGATCACCGTGATCGGGCTCAGCGCCTGGGTCGCGTACGCGACGGTCCGGGTCTTCATGCACAAGTGGTACTGGGTGGACCAGTTCCACTACCTGACCCCGTTCTACTCCCCGTGCGTGACCGACAGGTGTGTCGAGGAAGCCTCGCACTTCGGCCGGTTCCTGCCCGACTGGTGGATCATCCCGGACGCCGCGCTGACCCTGCCGTTCCTGCTGCTGTTCCGGCTCACCTGCTACTACTACCGCAAGGCGTACTACCGGTCGTTCTGGCTGTCGCCGCCGGCCTGTGCGGTCCCGGACGGGCACAAGGAGTACGGCGGTGAGACCCGTTTCCCGCTGCTCGGGCAGAACCTGCACCGTTACTTCTTCTACGCCGCCGCGATCATCTCGCTGATCAACACCTGGGACGCGATCCTCGCCTTCCACTCGCCGAAGGGCTTCGGCTTCGGGCTGGGCAACATCATCCTGCTGCTCAACGTGGTGATGCTGTGGGCGTACACGATCTCCTGCCACTCCTGCCGGCACATCATCGGCGGCCGGCTCAAGCACTTCTCCAAGCACCCGGTGCGGTACAAGGCCTGGACCTTCGTCTCGGCGTTGAACGTCCGGCACATGCAGCTCGCCTGGATCACCCTCGGCACCCTGGCGCTGGCCGACTTCTACATCATGGCGCTCGCGGCCGGCTGGTTCTCCGACCTGCGGTTCATCAACTAAAGGGCCCCTGACATGACCACAACCACTCGCATCGAACGACACCACTACGACGTCGTCGTCATCGGGGCCGGCGGCGCCGGTCTGCGCGCGGCGATCGAGGCCCGGCTGGCCGGCAAGAAGACCGCGATCATCTCCAAGTCGCTGTTCGGCAAGGCGCACACGGTGATGGCCGAGGGCGGCGCGGCCGCCGCGATGGGCAACGTGAACAGCCGGGACAACTGGCAGGTGCACTTCCGCGACACCATGCGCGGCGGCAAGTTCCTCAACAACTTCCGGATGGCCGAGCTGCACGCGAAGGAGTCGCCGCAGCGGATCTGGGAGCTGGAGACGTACGGTGCGCTCTTCGACCGCACCAAGGACGGCAAGATCTCGCAGCGTAACTTCGGTGGCCACGAGTACCCGCGTCTGGCTCACGTGGGCGACCGGACCGGCCTGGAGCTGATCCGCACCCTCCAGCAGAAGATCGTCTCGCTCCAGCAGGAGGACCAGCGGGAGTTCGGCTCGTACGACGCCCGGATCAGGGTGTTCTCCGAGACGACCATCACCGAGTTGCTGCTCGACGGTGACCGGGTGGCCGGCGCGTTCGGCTACTACCGGGAGTCCGGCGAGTTCATCCTTTTCGAGGCGCCGGCGGTCGTGCTGGCCACCGGTGGCGTCGGGCGCTCCTACAAGGTCACGTCGAACTCCTGGGAGTACACCGGGGACGGGCACGCGCTGGCGCTGCGCGCCGGGGCGACGCTGATCAACATGGAGTTCCTCCAGTTCCACCCGACCGGCATGGTCTGGCCGCCGTCGGTGAAGGGCATCCTGGTCACCGAGTCGGTGCGCGGTGACGGTGGCGTCCTGAAGAACTCCGAGGGCAAGCGGTTCATGTTCGACTACGTCCCCGACGTCTTCCGCAAGCAGTACGCGGAGACCGAGGAGGAGGCGGACCGCTGGTACACCGACCCGGACAACAACCGGCGCCCGCCGGAGCTGCTGCCCCGGGACGAGGTGGCCCGCGCGATCAACAGCGAGGTCAAGGCCGGCCGGGGCTCCCCCGCCGGTGGCGTCTTCCTGGACATCGCGAGCCGACGTTCGGCCGACGAGATCCGCCGCCGACTGCCGTCGATGTACCACCAGTTCAAGGAGCTGGCCGACGTCGACATCACGGCCGAGCCGATGGAGGTCGGGCCGACCTGTCACTACGTGATGGGCGGCGTCGAGGTCGACCCGGATTCGGGTGCCGCCTTCGGCCACGTACGCGGGCTGTTCGCCGCCGGTGAGGTCTCCGGCGGCATGCACGGCTCCAACCGACTCGGTGGCAACTCCCTGTCCGACCTGCTGGTCTTCGGCAAGCGGGCGGGCGGGCACGCCGCCAGCTACGCCGACGGGCTGGCCGCTCGGCCGAAGGTGGCCGTGGACGAGGTCGAAGCCGCCGTGGAGACCGCCCTCGCTCCGCTGCAGCGGGACACCGGCGAGAACCCGTACACCCTTCAGCAGGACCTCCAGGCGGTCATGGGAGACCTGGTGGGGATCATCCGCCGGGAGGGTGAGCTGGCCGACGCGCTGGTCCGGCTCGCCGAGCTGCGTGAGCGGGTGGCAAAGGTGAGCGCGGCCGGCGGCCGACGCTACAACCCGGGCTGGCACCTGGCCCTGGACCTGCGCAACATGCTGGTGGTCTCGGAGTGCACCGCGAAGGCGGCGCTGGAGCGGCAGGAGTCGCGCGGCGGGCACACCCGGGAGGACTACCCGGCGATGGAGCCGAAGTGGCGGCAGGTCAACCTGGTCTGCGCGCTGGACGGCGACACCGTGCAACTGACCCGCAAGCCGCTGCCGAAGATGCGGCCGGAGCTGATCGGCCTCTTCGACCGGGCCGAACTGGCCAAGTACCTCACCGACGAGGAGATCGCCGACTTCGACGCCCTCGTTGTCGACGCTGGAGAGGCGGACAACCGATGAGCGCGAAGCGTCAGTTCCGGATCTGGCGGGGCGACGAGACCGGCGGTGACCTCCAGGACTACATGGTGGAGGTGAACGAGGGCGAGGTCGTCCTCGACGTCATCCACCGTCTGCAGGCCACCGACGCGCCCGACCTGGCCTGCCGGTGGAACTGCAAGGCCGGCAAGTGCGGCTCCTGCTCCATGGAGATCAACGGCAAGCCGCGGCTGGGCTGCATGACGCGGATGTCGACCTTCGGCGACGACGAGACCGTCACGGTCACCCCGCTGCGCACCTTCCCGGTCATCCGGGACCTGGTCACCGACGTCTCGTTCAACTACGAGAAGGCACGGGAGACGCCGGCGTTCGCCCCGCCGGCGGACGTGGCCCCGGGTGACTACCGGATGCAGCAGGTCGACGTCGAGCGCTCGCAGGAGTTCCGCAAGTGCATCGAGTGCTTCCTGTGCCAGACGGTCTGCCACGTGATCCGTGACCACGACGAGAACAAGCAGGCGTTCTCCGGCCCGCGGTACTTCATCCGGGCAGCCGAGCTGGACATGCACCCGCTGGACGCGCGGACCGACCGCAAGGAGTACGCGCAGGCCGAACAGGGCCTCGGCTTCTGCAACATCACCAAGTGCTGCACCGAGGTCTGCCCCGAGCACATCAAGATCACTGATAACGGGATCATCCCCATGAAGGAACGGGTCGTCGACCGCAGGTACGATCCCCTTGTGTGGCTTGGTAGCAAGATCTTCCGTCGGGGCGAGACGCCCCAGACCAGCGTGACCACCGCCCGTCAGGGCTCGGCGACGCCGGGCTCCGCCCGGGGTGGGGTGCACTCGCACGCGGGTGGCTCCCACGATTCGCGGGCTGAGGCGCAGGCGCAGAGCGGCGTCAACTGGCATCGGGAGGTGCCCCACCCGACCGCTCCGGCGGTCGACGACCGGGGCAAGCTGCCGCTGACCGAGCTCACCTTCGACCGGGCCGCCGCGCCGTCGCCGTTCGGCGACGACGTGACCTTCCCGCTGCCTCCGGAGCACCTCAACTTCGCCCACCCGGAGCAGGACAACAAGCACTAACCACCCGAACAGAAACGGGGGCCGTGGCAATAGCCACGGCCCCCGTCCCACTTCCCCCACCCCCACCCCCGCCACCTGCGGTGATCAAGAGGTTTCGGTCATCAAAGGCCGAAGCCGTGACCGAAACTTCTTGATCACCGGGAGATAGGGGACCGGGGCCCGGGGGTTAGGGGCGTGGGGTGAGGAGGAGGGGGCGGAGGGCTGCCACGATGGGGGCGTCGGCGGGAAGCCAGGTGACCGAGTCCAGTTCGTCGGCGGTGAGCCAGCGGAGCGCCTCGTGCTCCAGCGCCTGCGGCTGGTCGTCGCCCAGCAGGCGGGCCGCGTACACCTTGAGCACCGAGCGGCCGTGCGCCATCCGTACGTTGCGGCCGACCCGGTCGCCGATCTCGACGCGTACGGCCAACTCCTCCGCGCACTCCCGGATCAACGCGTCGGTCTCGGCCTCCCCCGGCTCGACCTTTCCGCCCGGAAACTCCCACATGCCCGCTACCTCGGGTGGGGCGGAACGCGCACAGGCGAGCACCCGCCCATCCCGGATGATCGCCGCGCCGACGATCACCTTCAGGTCCCGTCGTTCGGCCTGCCCGCCATCATTCGCCCGTTCGGTCCGCACGGGCGTCCAGGGTGCCAGATCAATCGGCGGTTTGGGTACCGTAGCCGTCCGCTAGGCCAATAAGACACGGAAGTGTGGGCGTGGACACCCCCTCCGAGCAGCGAGAGACTAGGGGACACCGACAAGACACGGGATGGCGACGATTTGGCCACAAGCCGGCAACGGCGCTTGGGAGGTGCGGTGATGCGCGTGCTGTTCAACAGCAGGGCCAAGCACGACTACCTTTCCGACGCGTTGACCTTGCTGTCTGGTTGGACACGCGAGGGCGAGCAGATCCGACGGACGCTCGTGATCGACGATACCCAACACGCCGCCCTAACTGAACGCGTCAAGGTCGTCGCGGATGCGCTGCATCTGCGGCCCGAGATCAGCCGCCGGGCCGACAGCACCCAGATCCGGGTCGGGCACGGCAGCGGCGAGCCCCTGACCGAGGGTGAGGTCCTGTTGGCCGCCCGCATCGAGGACGCGTACCGGGCGGTCACCGAGTCCTGAGTAGCTGACCATGACCAGCCGGCAGCCGCAGCACGGACCACGACCCGAGCAGCGATCACTGACGTACGGCCGGAGCCCCGCGCCTGCCCACTTTCGATGGGGAGACGCGGGGCTTCCGCATGTCGCCAGACAGCTCGGGCTCACCTGTCGGCTACGGCGTCCTGCGGGTAACAGCGCAGCTCCACCGAGTTGCCGTCCGGGTCCCGTACGTAGATCGAGGTCGCCGAACCGCGGGCACCGAACCGGCTGACCGGCCCGGTCAGCACGGTGAAGTCTCCGGACTCGATCACCTGCGCCCAGTCCAGTGGTGCCACCACCAGGCAGAAGTGGTCCACGTTCGCGCCCTGCGGCTCACCGCGGACGAGGTCGATGATGCTGTCGGGGCTGATCCGTACCGACGGGAACGGCACACTGCCCGCACGCCACTCGTCGACCCGCACCGGCGCCAGCCCGAGCCGGCCGCAGTAGAAGTCCAGGGACCGTTCCACGTCGGCGACGGTCAGCACCAGGTGGTCGAAACCGGTTACCCGCACCCCGCTCACGCCTCCTCCAGGTGGGCCGGTCAGGTGGTCGTCAACGCTCATGTCGAAGCCTTTCGCTCGGTTTTCCCTGCCGCGTTCACGATCCCCGGACGAGGGACGCCGACCAAGACCCGATGCCGCTACGATCGTTGCCCACAGGTCAACGATGGGAACGGTGTGCTGGAGCGGTACGAGGTCGAGACGTTCCTGACCCTCGCTGAGGAACTGCACTTCGGCCGGACCGCCGAGCGGCTGACCGTCAGCACCGGCCGGGTCAGCCACATCGTGAAGAAGCTGGAGCGCCGGATCGGCGCACCGTTGTTCGCCCGCACCAGTCGCGTCGTCCGGCTCACCCCGATCGGCCGGCAGCTCGCCGTCGAGCTGGCCCCGCTGGTGGCAGGCATGGACGAGGCCGTCCGCCGCGCGACCGACGCCGCCCGGGGCGTGACCGGGTCGCTACGGGTGGCGTTCCTCGGCGAGTGGACGGCGCCGGTGCTGCTCCGGGCGGTGGCCCTGTTCGGTGAACGGCACCCCGACTGCCGGGTGGAGGTGCACGAGGCGCAGTTGTCCACCACCCGATCGGGGTTGCTCGACGGCTCGACCGACGTGTTGATCGCCTCGTACCCGTTCGACGGGATGGCCAACGGCCCGGCGCTGCTCTCCGAGGACCGGGTGCTGGCGGTGGCCGCGGGCCACCCGCTCACCCGGGAGCGGTCGGTGTCGTTGGAGGTGCTCGCCGACCACCCGGTGGTGCAGTACCCGACAGTGACCTCTGTGGAGTTCAAGCGGGATCGCACCCCGGAGCGCACCCCGTCCGGCCGGGCGGTGCCGAAGGGGCCCGCCGGGAACACCTTCTCCGAGATGCTGTCCCTGGTCGCGCTGGGCCGGGGAGTCCTGCCGGTGGGCGAGCACACGCGCCGCTACTACCCGCGCCCCGACGTGGCGTACGTGCCCATCCACGACGCGCCACCGATCGAACGAGGGCCGGTCTGGCTGCCCAGCAACACCACCACCCGGGTACGCGAGTTCGTCCGCGCCGCGACCGACGCGAACCCCCGATGAGGCACGCCGAGTTCCGCCACCACCGGCTGGTCCAGGTGTACGACGCGGAGTGCCGGTGGGGGCCGGATGACGACTTCTTCCAGACGGTGGTCGACGAGACCCCGGCCAAGTCGGGTGGTGAGCGGGTGACCTGGTTCGACGCCCGCGACCCGGCGGACCGCCGCTGGGAGCGGTGGAACCCGGTGGATTCGCACCGGCTGGTCACGCTGCCCGACGGCGGCGAGGTCCGCGCGTGGACCGAGGTCACCGGGGTACGCGACGGAGTGGTCGACTTCACCCACCACTACCACTTCGACGACGGGGAGGAACTCCTCAGCTCGGCGAGCCTGCGCTTCCGCACCGAGGCCGAGCTACGCACCTCTCTGACCTGGGCGGGCTTCATCGTGGATCGCGTTCGCGGGGGCTGGCACGGCGAGCCCGTCGGCCACGGCGACGGCGAGTTCGTGGTCCTCGCCCGGGTGGGTACGTTGGCACCGGTTTTCTAGCCTGGATCACATGGCGAACATCGCGTACGACCGCAAGGAGCAGGTCCAGCAGATCGAGAGTGGCCTCCTCGAAGGCGAGCAGATCATCGCCGTCTACGACGCCGTCGGCACCGGCACCGGGTTCATCGGGCTGACCGACCGTCGGGTGATCATCCAGGACCGCTCGTTCGTCGGGAAGCGGTTCGCGATCACCAGCATCCCGTACTCGAAGATCACCAGCGTGAGCGTGGTCAGCAACAAGTCGTGGGGTGGGTCGTTCTTCTCCACCGGCGCCATCGCCATCCACGTCGGCACGCACACCTACGAGGTGGAGTTCCGTGGCGCGCAGAAGAGCCACCACGTGCACAACGTGATCCTGCACCACATCTCCTGACGGCGCGTCCCGTCGTGGGCCCGGCTGGCGTAATCGCCTTGCCGGGCCCACGTCGTCTCTGGTGTCCTGGCCCGACAGCCGCGCGAAGGGAGCAGCCATCATGCCCAACACGACGAGGTCCCCCGAACCCACAGTCATCCGACCCGAGGAATCGAGACTTCGTGAGCAGGACCGTTCCCCTGGCGCTGCTGGGCGCCACTGACCCCAACCCCGGAGGCCGCTGATGTCGGTCTTCGACGATCCCGGCCTCTTCGGCCGGCTCTGGGCCGCCGGCTACGACGCCCCAGGTAACCCCGACCCCGCGCCAGCGGTGGACTTCCTGGCCGACCTGGCCGACGGCGGTCCGGTTCTCGAACTGGCGATCGGCACCGGCCGGGTCGCACTCCCGCTGGCCGAGCGCGGCCTCGCCGTGCACGGTGTCGAGGCGTCCGAGGAGATGCTCGCGCAACTGCTGGCGAAACCCGGCGGCGACCGGATTCCGGTGGTCGTCGCCGACATGGCGGACGTGCCGGTGGCCGGTGAGTTCCGGCTCGCGTACCTGGTCTTCAACACCCTGTTCAACCTGGTGGACGCCGAGCGGCAGGCGGACTGCTTCCGCAACGTCGCCCGGGTGCTGTCGCCGGGCGGCGCGTTCGTCATCGAGACGTTCGTGCCCGACCCGCGCAGCTTCGACTCGGACGAGCAGGTGCAGGTACGTGAGGTCACCGAGGACTCCGCGACGATCCGACTGCACCGGTACGACAGGCCGGCGCAGCGGTTCATCCGGCAGACCATCACGTTCGACGGCGACGGTGTGCACCTGAAGCCGTTCGCCATGCGGTACGCCTGGCCGCACCAGATCGACGAGATGGCGCAGCAGGCAGGGCTCCGGCTCACCGAGCGGTACGCCGACTGGCATCGACGTCCGTTCCAGGCCGACAGCCCGTCGCACATCTCCGTCTACCGGGCGGAGTAGCGGTTTGGTCGACTCGGGTTCCGGAAAGTCGGTGTGTCAAGGCACCACGTCGAGGAACCCGAGTCGATCTCCCGCCGCCGGAAAGTGAGATGCCGCCATGAGCAGACGAGCCGTCCATGTGGTCCTTGCCCTGTCGGTCGTCCTGATGGTCACCGGCATCGTCCTCAGGGTGGCCGGGGACGGCGGGGCCGACACGGCCGGCACGGTGGCGGTGGCGCTCGCCTCGGTGGGTTCGATAGTGGCGAGCATCGGTTCGTCCTCCCGCACTGCCCGCGGAAACGACGGCCCGGAGGGGTAAGTCGGGCCCTCGGGCCATCCGACCTGACGGACAGGCAAGGCTTGACCGTCTCTCGGTGGGCACTGAGGTCAGTGCCCGTCGCTGATCTGGACGTCGTCCGGCGCCGGCCGGCCGCGCCCCGTCTCGACCAGCTCCTTGAGGCTCATCAGGAAGATCGCCCACTTGGTGCTGCACTCGTGCATGAGGTCGGTCGGCTGGCGCCAGGCCGAGTGCGTGAAGTCGACGATCGTGTACCGACCTCGCTGGCCGAGCCGCCAGCCGATCTCGGTGCCGATCCACTCCTCGGGGCCACCGACGACCCGCCACCGCACCCGACCAGCCGGGTCCAGCTCAAGAATCTCCAGGTCGAACCCGCCCTCGTCACCGAAGTGGACGGCCAGCGACCCGCCGACCTCGCTCTTGCCGGTCGTGTCGACCGACCACCAGCCGGCGACGCCCTCGGGGGTTGCCACCGCACGGTAGACGTCGGCAAGTGGAGCGACGATGCCGACCTGGTGCAGGATGTCGACCATTTTCAGCCTCCCTGGTTGTTGGTGCGGTGGCGTTCGATCGTCTCGGCGATGCGCTTGATCCGGCGCAGGCGGGCGTCCCAGGTGGAGCCGACCGCCGACAGCTGGGCGACCGCGCGGGCGAGTTGCGCCTCGTCCACCTGGTAGTGACGTTCGCGACCGGCCGGCTCGGCGTGGATCAGCCCAACCCGGTCGAGGACCGCCAGGTGCTTCGAGACGGCCTGACGGGTGACGGGTAGCTGTCTGCTCAACGAGGTGGCCGTGCCGGGCCCGTCGGCGAGGAGAAGATCGATCATCGTACGCCGAATGGGATCGCCGATCGCCGACCACAACTCGTCGTCGACCACCGCGCTCACGGGGTCGCGACCAGCCGCGCGACGTACTCGCCGAGCCGGGGCACGTAGTGGTCCCAACCGTTCTCGTGGTCGCGGTACTGCTCTTCCAGGACGGCGACCTCCCAACCCAGCTCGCGGAAACCGGTCTCGGTCATCCGGATCAGGGTCCCCACGCCGCTGGGCACCAGGTCGAAGGTGACGAGCAGCGCCTGCCCACTCCGGTCCGGCTCGGTGAAGCACCACCGGAAGGAGAACCGCCTCGGCGGGTCGACCTCGACGACGGCGAGCGCGACGGTCTTCGTCTCGCCGGTGTCGGCGTCGCGCCAGACCAGCTCGCCGGGCGCGCCGGCGACCGACTCGAACCGCGCGTCGTCGGGCCACCACTCCCGCATGTGCTCGGGCTGGCTGACCACCTCGAAGACGATTTCGGGGGACGCGTTGACGTGGATGTCGCGTTCGATCGTTCCCTGTTCCATGCTCACACCCTTTCGCAACCTTTGGTTGCGCTTAACCTATGGCAGCCCACACCCATTGCGCAACCTTTCGTTGCACGTCGCGGTTTCGTCGTACCCGGGGTGCACGATCGGCGCATGTCTGAGCCATCGCCCCACCGACACCACGCCATCGACTACGTCGAGCTCACGGTGACCGACCTCGCCGTGGCCAAGCGGTTCTACGCTGACGCGTTCGGTTGGCGGTTCAACGACTACGGGCCGGAGTACGCCGGCATCCGCAGCCCACACGGCGACGCCGCGCCCGAGGTCGGCGGTCTCCGGGTGGACAGGGATGTTCGGGCGGGCGGTCCGCTCGTGCTGCTCTACTCCAGCGACCTGGACCGATCCGTGCAGGCCGTCAAGGAGTCCGGCGGCCAGGTGGTGAACGGGCCGTACGAGTTCCCCGGTGGCCGGCGGTTCCACTTCACCGATCCCAGCGGCAACGAGTTGGGCGCCTGGGCAGAGCAGTAGGGCACCGAGGTCGCCCGGGCGGGGCTGAACGTGCTCGCCGACCCGGGCAGAGTGTCCCCATGGCCGACAGAGGACTGGACGTCGAGGGCTGGATTGCGCGCGAGGGTGCACTGAGCCGGGTCCCGGCCGCCTTCGCCGGTGTTGTCGACGCGGCACGCGCTCGAATAGCCGAGTCGTTCGACTGCGGTCCGCTGCACAGCGCCTACATCTACGGCAGCATCCCGCGTGGCACCGCCACCCTCGGCGTCTCCGATCTCGACCTGCTGCTCGCCCTGCGCACCGAACCAACCGAGGCCGACCGAGCGGCTGCCACCAGGATCGAGCAGGACCTCGACCAGTCTTTTCCGCAGATCGACGGCGTGGGCGTCCTGCTGTTCAGTGCACGTACGCTGCTCAGCGAGCTTGAGCGGCACGACCTCGGCTTCTTCGTCGCCTGCCTGTGCACTCCCCTGCTGGGTGACGACCTCGCCGACCAACTCCCCCGCTACCGGCCCACTCCCCTGCTCGCCCGCGAGACGAACGGTGACCTGTCCCTTGCGCTTGCGGGGTGGCGCCGCCAGGCAGCCGAAGCGACCACCGAGCAGCAACGTAAGGCCCTCAGCCGGCTCGTCGCGCGGCGCATCGTCAGGACAGGACTCACGCTGGTCATGCCGCGCTGGGGAGGGTGGACAAGCGACCTCAGCGAGTCCGCCGAGGTGTTCGGGCTCTACTACCCGGAACGTGCCGGGCAGATGCGTAGAGCTGCCGTCATTGGCCGCACGCCCTCGCCGGTCCCGGGTGTGCTGCACGAACTCATCGACGACCTCGGGCCCTGGCTCGCCGCGGAGTACGCGGTCGTCCACGGCGAGAAGGCCGTCCGTCCCTGATCTATCGGAGGTCCTCGCCACTCAGCACGAGACAGCCGAACATGTCCGTGAGGACTGCCCGCTGGTGGTCGGTCAACGGGTTCGCGAAGACCACGACGCCGACCCCGCGCTGCTGGCAGGCGTCGGCGACTTCGCGGGCCCTACCGGGGCTGAGCAACGTCCGCCGCGAGAACGGGTCGCCCATCTTGTCCGCGCCGCCTGAAGAGACCCCCCGCCGCTGCACGTGCCGGCTCACGACCTGGCCACCGTGGGCTTCCACCAAGCTGGCCAGCAGATCGAGATTGCTGGCAAACTCCTTGTCCTTCGCCGAGAACAGGCCCACCAGAGCCACGTCGGCGCCTGCCAGCACAGCTTTCAACGCCCGGGTCGCCGGCCGTCAGCGTCGCCGGGCGCGCAGCACGCCGGTCAGCATCGGCAGCGTGAACTCGCCGTGCGCCGTTTCGGGTCGGCTCCCGAGGAAGGCGCGGATCCGGCCGAGCGTGGCCGCTCGCTCCTCGTCCGGCATGACCAGCATCCCGGCCCGCGTCGCGAGCGTCGCGACGAGCGAGTCGGCGGTACGGCGCTGACCGTGCGGGAACTCGACAGGCTCCGCCGACCCGAACCGGACGACCAGGCCGGTGCTCGGAACGAGCATGTCTGCCGTCGCCGCGCGCCAACTGCTCAACGTGTCACGCGGGCCGATGGCCGCACTCCCGCTGACCCGTCCGAGCCCGGCAACCCAGTCGATCCGGTCGTCCAGGATGTTCCACAGACCGGCCAGGATGCCGCCAGGGGCGAGGACCCGGGCGATTTCCGCCCCGGCCACGGCCATGTCGAACCAGTGCAGGGCGTTGCCGGCCAGCACGGCGTCGACGGAAGCGTCCGGCAGCGGGATCGACTCGGCACTACCCGGCAGGGCACTGACGGCCGGCAGCGCCCGACGTAGTTCGGTGAGCATCGCCGGGTCGGGCTCGACCGCCACGACGTCCGCGCCCACCGCCACCAGAGTCGCGGACAGCTTGCCGGTGCCGGCGCCCAGGTCGAGCACGCGCAGGCCGGGCGCGGGCTCCAGCGCCCACCGCACCGCGGCCTGCGCGTAGTCCGGGCGGTGTTCGGCGTACGAGGTCGCGGCCGTGCCGAACGACGATCGGAGCAGTTGTTCCGTCATGCGGTCAACCTAGCGTCGTTTGTCGACATCGACAGCCACCACGGCCACCGTGCAGATCTTGCGGAGTTGGTGGCGCGTCCGCTACCCCGTCTACGTACTCGGCCTCGTGGTCGGGATGGTCATGATGTGGCTGCCGTTCAAGACCTTTCAGGACAACGACTCTTGGGAGAGTCGACTGCGGGTCGATGGCGTGCCAGCCCAGGCAGGGGGGCTACAACGTGTCCATCCATGACGTGCAGGACCTGCACGACGAGAACCGCCGCGACCTGTCGGTGTTCCCCGTCGCTGAACCCAGACGGCGAGGACGACCAGGGGGCCGGCCGCCTGATCGGGGCGTCGCCGGATCGCTGGGTCAACCACGGGGTTGCCGGGGAGGACTACGCGGACTTCGTGCGTGCGAGGAATTCCTGACTCAGACGTTCAAGCGGAACTCAGATCAGCCGCAGCTTGGCCTGGGTGAATGGGCTCGGCATGCTGGTCACGCTCGGTCTTAGGTCCCTGTCGTTCATCCTTGATTTCCGACGTTTCACGTTGTTCTGTGCCCGCGTGCGCCCCACGAGGGGTGGGAGGGATCTCGGCCTGAAGTCGGAGGTAGATGTACTCGGAGTTGTCCGGCCCTTCGGGCCGACGCTGCCCGTCAGGCTCCCAACCATGCTTCGCGTAAAAGGCCTGTGCGCGCACGTTCCGCTCCCAAACGGGCAGCGGCGCATCGAGACGGCCAACACTTCGTCGTACATGCCTGGCACTCCCACCTCCCGCACCACCTTGGGTTGTACGATTCGTACATGACTGAACCCGCGCGCGACCTCTCGATCTCGGCCGCTCGTGATCATCTCGCCGAGGTCGTCTCTCGTGCCGCCTACGGCGGTCGCATTACCTACGTCACTCGTCACGGCCAACGCATGGCCGCGATCGTGCCGGCGGAGGTGGCCGAAGCGATCGAACGCGCCGAGGATGCGGAAGACGTAGCTGCTGCCCGTGAAGCGCTCGCCCGGATTGACGCCGGCGACAAGCCGGTATCCCTGGCCGAACTGCGGGCCGAGCTCGGGCTATGAGCGGAGACACCCGCTACATGGTTCAGATCGACAGATCGGCGGCCAAGCTACTGCGCAAGCTTGAGCCACCCGTTCAGGCCCGACTCGTCGCCGCCATAGCCGCGCTGGGCGCCGACCCGCGACCGGAAGGTGTAAAAGCGCTGGCTGGGCGTCGCGGTCTGTTCCGCGTGCGCGTCGGCGACTACCGGGTGGTGTACACGGTGGACGACTCGGTCCTGGTCGTCCTGGTCGTGCACCTGGGCCACCGTCGCGAGGTCTACCGCTTCTGACCAACAGCAGGCGTACGGGTCAGACGTTGAACCTGAACTCCACCACGTCGCCGTCCTGCATGACGTACTCCTTGCCCTCGATGCGGACCTTGCCCGCCGCCTTGGCCGCCGCCATCGAACCGTACTCGACCAGGTCGTGGTACGAGACCACCTCGGCCTTGATGAAGCCGCGCTGGAAGTCGCTGTGGATGACGCCCGCAGCCTCCGGCGCGGTGGCGCCGACCGGGACGGTCCAGGCGCGCGCTTCCTTGGGGCCGGCCGTGAGGTACGTCTGGAGGCCGAGCGTGCGGAAGCCGACCCGGACGAGCTGGTTGAGGCCGGGCTCGTTCTGCCCGATCGACTCCAGCAGCTCGCGGGCCTCCTCCTCGGGCAGGTCCACCAGCTCAGACTCGATCTTGGCGTCCATGAAGATGGCCTCGGCGGGGGCGACCAGGGCGCGCAGCTCGTCGAGGAACGTCTCGTTGGCCAGCTCGGCCTCGTCGACGTTGAAGACGTACAGGAAGGGCTTGGTGGTGAGCAGGTGCAGCTCGCGCAGGTGCTCCAGCTCGATCTTGGCGGCGGCGGCCCCGGAGTAGAGGGTGGTGCCACCGTCGAGCACCTCGATCGCGGCCTTCGCGGCGGCGACAGCGGCAGCCCGGTCCTTGCGGAGCTTGGCCTCCTTCTCCAACCGGGGCAGCGCCTTGTCCAGGGTCTGCAGGTCGGCGAGGATCAGCTCGGTGTTGATCGTCTCGATGTCGTCGGCCGGGGAGATCTTGCCGTCGACGTGCACCACGTTCGGGTCGGAGAAGGCCCTGACGACCTGGCAGATCGCCGAGGCGTCCCGGATGTTGGCCAGGAAGGCGTTGCCCCGGCCCTGCCCCTTCGACGCGCCGCGGACCAGGCCGGCGATGTCGACGAACGACACCGGCGCCGGCAGCACCTTCTGCGAGGAGAAGATCTCGGCCAGCTTGCCCAGCCGCTCGTCG
Source organism: Micromonospora sp. DT53 (assembly GCF_049841535.1). Classification (NCBI taxonomy): domain Bacteria; kingdom Bacillati; phylum Actinomycetota; class Actinomycetes; order Micromonosporales; family Micromonosporaceae; genus Micromonospora; species Micromonospora sp. DT53. Next base: position 65,823 of record NZ_JBNCKM010000006.1, on the reverse strand, counting down.
GGCAGCCCGACCACGCCGACGTTGGGCTCGATGGTGGCGAACGGGTAGTTCGCCGCCAGCACGTCGTTCTTGGTCAACGCGTTGAAAAGCGTGCTCTTGCCGACGTTGGGCAGGCCGACGATGCCGATGGTGAGACTCACGACGGGCCAGCTTACGCCGGTCCCGGCCGGGCCGGTCCAGGCGGCTCCGATTCGACGCCGTGCCGCTGGTCGATCGTCGCTCCCGCCGGGCCCCGTCCGGCGTTGCTAGTCTCCCGGTTCGACGGTCCGCTGGAGGTGGGATGACCTCGACGTTGCCTGAGCTGTACATCGCTGTCGATGTGGAGGCGGACGGGCCGATCCCCGGGCCGTACAGCATGATCTCGTTGGGCATGGCCGTGGCCGGCCACCCGGACCTGACCTTCTACACCGAGCTGCGTCCCATCTCCGACGAGTTCGTCCCGGCGGCGCTGGCCGTCTCCGGCCTGGACCGGGACCGGCTGCTGCGGGAGGCGCCCACCGCGCAGGAGGCGATGTCCGCCGCGGCGGCCTGGGTCGACGGGCTGCGCCGGGTCGGCCGTCCGGTCTTCCTCGCCGCCCCGGCCGTGTGGGACGGCATGTTCGTGCACTGGTACTTCGTCCGCTTCGTCGGGCACAGCCCGTACGGCGCGACCGGCTCCGGTATTGATCTCCGTAGCTACTGGATGGGGTTGACCGGCAGCGGGTGGGCCAACACCCGCCAGGGCACGATCAAGCACGAGCTGGGCCTGCACGACATGCCGCACACGCACCACGCCGGGGAGGACGCCGCGGAGCTGGCCCAGGTCTTCGACGCGGTGCTGCGCCGCCGGAAGCCTGCCGACGAGGCGTGACGCTCAGCCGAGCTGGCGGGGGGCGATGACCGCCTCCCGGACGCTGCCGTCCGCGCCGCGGCTGACCTCGTACGCCGAGACGCCCTCGCGGTCCGCGATTGCCTCGACCAGCCGGGTGCCCCGGTAGACCAGGCCGACGCCGTCATCGGTGCAGTGGCTGGTGGGGAGCGTGCCGTCGCCGACCAGCTCGTGCATGAGCGGGCGGCGCTGGCCCTCGCTGTCGTAGTGCACCCCGTTGCCGTACGGCAGCCAGGCCAGGCCGTCGGTGAAGCCACGCAGCCGGGGGCCGAAGCTGTCGGTGGCACCGCCGACATGCCAGCAGATCGAGCCGGCGGAGACGCCGGCCAGCACCACGCCGGCCTGCCAGCACTCGTGCAGGATCTCGTCGAGCCCGTGCACCCGCCACACCGCGACCAGGTTGGCCACGCTGCCACCGTCGACCCAGATCACGTCCTGGGCGAGCAGGTGGGCGCGGACATCCTCGACGTTGGGCATCGGGAACAGGGCGAGGTGGGACAGCCGGAACCGGGTGTCGGCGAACGCGCCGTAGACGGCTGCCAACGAGGTGGGCTGGTCGCCGACGGCCTGGCCGAGGTAGCAGACCCGCGGCTGCGGACCGGCGTCGGCCAGCTCCGCCGCCAGCTCGAAGACCGGGCTGGGACGCAGGTCGTAGGGCCCGCGGCCGCCCCGGAAGAAGCCCATGCTGGTGGCGATGATTGTCGGTTCGCTGGCGGGCATCGGAGCGTCCTTCCGGTCGGGGGCGGTGCGGCGTCCATCCTGCCGCAGCCGGCGTCCCGCCCGCTCGGCACGGGCCGAATGCCACGTCATGATCAGCGAGACTGGTCGGGCCGCCGCTGGCGGGGCACCTCGACCTCGGGCCAGTGACCCAGGGCCGGGCGGTCGGCCGGGGGCAGTTGCGCGGCGGCGGCGCGGGGCAGGGTGAACCGGTCGGCGGCGGCCGGCCCGGCCGAGACCGACTCGCGCAGCATCCACCGCACCTCGTCGGCCGTCCAGCCCAGCCCGGGCCGCGCGGCGATCTCGCGGATCAACCGCCGGCCGACAGTCGTGTCGTCGTCGTAGAAGCGCATGCACCAGTGGTGCGTCCACATCCCCAGCGCCCGCAGGCCCGCGTCGTCGAGCGAGCCGGCCAACCGGCCGCAGGCCGTGTCGGGGAAGCCCTGCTCGGGGTCGCCGGCCCGGTCCCGTTCGATGGCGCCCTTGGTGGCCGGCGCGACGGCCCGCATCCGGCGGTAGAAGGACTGCGCCACCGCGCGGGGTAACGGCGGGAACGCCCCCGGTGTCGACGCCGCCGCCCAACCCGCCACGCTCGTCATTCGCCGCACCCCTTCTTCAGTTGGTGGCCGGACGCTACCCGGCACGACCGACACTTTCGGCCCGAAAAACCCCACCGATCGTGGATAGCGACGATGACCTGGGACGTCTGTATCTGTGACAACGAAACGGGGGTGATGGGTGGACGAGGACGAGCGCGCGCGGCTGGCCGAGTTCGTCGGCAGTCGGACTCCGGCGCTGATGCGGGTCGCGTACCTGTTGACCGGGGACCGCAACGCCGCCGAGGACCTGTTCCAGTCGGCGTTGGCGCGGACCATCCCGAAGTGGGGAACCATCCGGCACACCGATCCCGAGGGCTATCTGCGGGTGGTGATGTACCGCGAGCAGATCAGCTGGTGGCGGCGACTCCGCCGGCGGCGGGAGAGACCGCTCAACCCGGCGGACGAACCGGTCGGCGGCGACCCGAGCGGCGGCTCCGACGTGCGGTTGGCGATGCGTGCCGCGCTGCGTCACCTGCCACCGTCGCAACGGGCGGTGGTGGTCCTCCGCTACTACGAGGACCTGCCCGAAGCCCGGGTGGCCGAGTTGCTGGGCTGCTCGGTGGGCACCGTGCGCAGCCGCACCCATCGAGCGGTGAAGCGACTGCGCGACCTGCTGCCGGACGTCGACATGCTGGAGGTACGGCGATGACCGAACCCTTCGAGCGCCTCATCCGCTCCACCCTCACCGACCTGGCCGAGGAGGCACCGATCGTGCATGACCAGTTGAGCCGAGCGGAACGGCGGGTGCGCAACCGACGCCGCGCCACGGTGACAGCAGGGGCGGTGGGCACCCTGGCGGCGATCCTGATCGCCACCCCGATCGCCCTGGCCGCGACCGGCTCGGACGAGCGTCCGCCGGCCGTGCCCAGCCCGGCCGGGCCGGCGGCCGTGCCCAGCCCGCCCGTGCCCACGCCGTCCGCGCCCACCACGGTGCCGACTGCCGAACCGAGCCCCGGCGGGGCGAAGACGGACCCGTCTGTCACACCGGGCCCGCCCGGCGTACCGGGCCAACCGACGGCCAAGCCGAGCCCGACGAGCAAGCCAGGCGCACCGGGCGACCCGTCCGTCTCACCCACCCCGTCGCCTCCGCTGGGCCCGCCCGGTGTGCCGGGCCGGCCGACGGCCGTGCCCAGCCCGTGGCGTTGAGGAGAACCGGTCAGGTCGGTGGTTCTTCCGCCCCGGCCTGACCTGTCGACCCGGGAATCGATCGGAGATTCCGGTCACCTTCGCACGGCGCTCCCCGTACCAGGCGAGCGCCGTGCGAACCGGCCGACGGAAGCGAAATTTGTCGAGACCAACGTGCCTGCTCATTCTTGGGCCATGACCGATTCCGGATACCCGAGGTGCGAGCTGCGGGGGCGACGATGAGCACCGCGATGGCCCGGGTGCCCGACTCCCTCCGGGGGCAGTTCGTCACACCCGGCGACCGCCGGTACGCGCAGCTGCGCTCGACGTACACCAGGTCGGCGTCACCGGCCGCCGTCCTGCTGCCGAAGACCACCGCGCAGGTGGTCGACGCGCTCCGTTACGCGCGGGAGCAGCGGCTGCCCATCGCGGTCCGCAGCGGCGGGCACGGCCTCTCCGGAGCCTCGTCCAACAACGGTGGGGTGGTCATCGACCTGTCCATGCTCAACCGGGTCCAGGTGATCGACGAGCGGGCCGGGCTGGTCCGGGTCGAGGCCGGCGCCCGCTGGGCGAACGTCGCGAAGGCGCTGGCCCCGTACGGCCTGGTGATCAGCTCGGGTGACTACGGCGGCGTCGGCGTGGGCGGCCTGGCCACCGGCGGTGGGGTCGGCTGGCTGGTCCGCGCCCACGGCCTCACCATCGACCGGGTCCGCGCCGTCGAGGTGGTGCTGGCCGACGGGACGCTGGTACGCGCGGACGCCGACCACGAGCCGGAGCTGTTCTGGCTGGTCCGAGGGGCCGGGGCCGGCGCGGGAATCGTGGTGGCCTTCGAGATCGAGGCGGCCGAGCAGCGCAACGTAGGCGTCGCCCAGCTGGTCGTCGAGGCGCACCCGGACGGTCGCACCATCCGGGAGTGGACGAGCTACCTCGCGCGGGCGCCCCGGGAGTTGTCCGCCGCCGCCGTGGTGTTCGCGGAGGGCCGATCGGTCCTCATGTCCATCACCGCCGTGGTCGCCGTCGAGAGCCTGCGCCGGGCCCGACCGGCTGTGGAACCGCTGCTCGCCATCGGCAAGGTGCTCGAACACCGCACCGACCTGCTGCCCTACCCGACGCTGGTGCCGACCGCGCACCTCAACCCCAACGTCGGGCAGCAGCGGGGCACGACCACCAACGGTCTGTTCACCGCGCTGGACGACGGCGGGGCGCGGGCCGTGACGCGAGCGGTGACCGGGCCGGGGCGGGCGGTGATCCAGCTCCGCTCGCTGGGTGGGGCGGTCAACGACGTCGCCTCCGACGCCACCGCGTACCCGCATCGGCACCAGGACACGCTGATCGTGGCCTCGGTGTTTCCGCCGCAGGCCGATGCCGCGTTGAACACCGCCTGGCGGGCCGCCGGCGCACGCGCCGAGGGCGCGTACGTCAACTTCGAGAGCCGACCGGACCCGGCCGCGTTCGCCCGGATCTACCCGGGCGAGACCGGGGCCCGGGTGCGGCGGCTGTGGAAGCGGTACGACCCGGACGGTGTGTTCCGACCGGCCCTGCTGACCGGCCAGGGCGGCCGCGCCGGCCAGACCAACCGGTCCGGCGAGGGCAACCGGGCCGGCCAGGCCAGCCGGACCGGGCAGGCGGCCCGGACCGGTCGATCCGGTCAGCCGCACCGACGCCGCCGCTGACACCGGGCGGGGTCTGCGCCCGGCGCGCACACCCAGGTCCGATTTCCGCCAGCCGATGACCGGTCCAGCGGGGCATCATCGGTGACATGGAGATGGACTTCGAGCGGTGTTACCGGGCCGTGGACAGCCGTGACCAGCGGTTCGACGGCTGGTTCTACACCGGTGTGACGTCCACCGGCATCTACTGCCGGCCGTCCTGCCCGGCGATCACGCCCAAGCGGCAGAACGTCCGGTTCTTCCCGTCCGCCGCCGCCGCGCAGGGCGCCGGGCTGCGCGCCTGCCGCCGCTGCCGGCCGGACGCCGCGCCCGGCTCCCCGCTCTGGGACGTCCGTGCGGACGTGGTCGGTCGGGCGATGCGGCTGATCGCCGACGGGGTTGTCGACCGGGCCGGCGTACCGGGGCTGGCCTCCCGTCTGGGCTACACCGAGCGGCACCTGCACCGGATGCTGAGCGCCGAGATGGGCGCCGGACCGCTCGCGCTGGCCCGGGCCCAACGCGCCCAGACCGCCCGGATCCTGATCGAGACGACCGACCTCGCGATGGCCGAGATCGCGTTCGCCGCCGGCTTCGGCAGCGTGCGGCAGTTCAACGACACGCTTCGCGAGGTGTACGCGAGCGCACCGTCGGACCTGCGCACGGCCCGTGGCCGCCAGCAGGCGCCGGCCGGGGCGGGGACGATCGCGCTCCGGCTGGCGTACCGCCCGCCGCTGCACGCCCGGGCGCTGCTGGACTTCCTCGCGGTGCGGGCGTTGCCCGGCGTGGAGGAGGTCCGCGATGGGACGTACCACAGGGGTCTGCGGTTGCCGCACGGCACCGGCCAGGTGGCGCTGACCCCGGCGGAGGGGCACGTGGCGGCGACGCTGCGGCTCGCCGACCTGCGTGACCTGGCGCCGGCGGTGGCCCGCTGCCGCCGGTTGCTCGACCTGGACGCGGACCCGGCGGCGATCGACGCCACGTTGGCCGCCGACCCGGCGCTGACCCCGACGGTCACCGTCGAGCCAGGCATCCGCGTCCCCCGGTCGGTCGACGCCTTCGAGCTGGCCGTCCGCGCCATCATCGGCCAACAGGTCTCGGTGAGATCCGCAAAAACAACACTGACCCGCCTCCTGACCACCGCCCACACCCGCGTTGATCATGAAGTTGTTGCCACTGACGACGGCGTGTCGGGACAACAACTTCATGATCAACGAGGTGGGTTGCGGGGGTTCTTGAGCCCGGAGGAGCTTCTGTCGGTGCCGGACTCGGGGTTTGGGATGCCTGTGGGGCGGCGGGAGGCTCTGCGGGGGTTGGCTCGGGGGGTGGTTGACGGGTCTGTTGATCTGGCGGCGGGGGTGGATCGGGAGGAGGCCGTGCGGCGGCTGCTCACGCTGCCCGGCATCGGCCCGTGGACCGCCAACTACCTGGCCATGCGCGCCTTCGGCGACCCGGACGTCCTGCTCAGCTCCGACCTCGCGGTCCGGCGCGGCGCCGCCGCGCTCGGCCTGCCCGACACCCAAAGATCCCTCGACAGGTACGCCGAGCGTTGGCGTCCCTGGCGGTCCTACGCCACGATCAGACTCTGGAGAGCGGCATGAACATCGACAGCACCGTACTGAGCACACCGGCCGGCCCACTGAGCATCCTCGCCGGCCCCGACGGTGACGTACGGGCAGCCGGCTTCACCCCGGACCCGTCGGCACTGCTGCCCCTGGTCCACCCGGCCCTGCGGGCGCCGCTGCGGGAGCGAGCCGACCTCGGCCCGGTCAGCACGGCGGTCCGCTCCTACCTGGACGGTGACCTCGCCGCCATCGACGCGGTGCCGGTCCGTCAACGCACCGGCGGAGAGTTCATGGCGCACGCCTGGCAGGTGCTGCGCGAGGTGCCGGCGGGCACCCCGGTCACCTACACCGGGTACGCCGCGCTGGCCGGCCGCCCACCGGCGGTGCGGGCCGCCGCGGCCGCCTGCGCCCGGAACGCGGCAGCCCTGTTCGTGCCCTGCCACCGGGTTCTTCGCACCGACGGCACGCTCGGCGGCTACCGCTGGGGGCTGGACGTGAAGAGGTGGCTTCTCGGTCATGAGCAGCGCTTGACAACAAGCTGACAGAAGCACCGACACCAGTTAGACGCTACCGTCTGGTAGTGCCTGTGCAGAGCGACGGCGACCCAGCCTCCCGGGCCGCTGCGGGCACCCACCCCGCGCACAACCTCTGGCGGCTACGCCCCTACCTGCGCCCGTACGCCGCCGAGTTCGCCTGGCTGCTCGTCGCGGGGCTCGCCGGCACCGCGGCCGGGATCGCCGTACCGTTTGTGGTGCAGCGGGTCGTGGACGGGCCGGTGGCCCGGCACGAACCCGCCGGGCTGCTCCAGCTCGGTGGCCTGGCACTGCTGCTCGGCGTCGTCGAGGCGGTGCTCATCTTCATCCGCCGGTGGGTGCAGTCGTCCTCGGCGGTGGGCATGGAGGCGGCGCTGCGCGCCGACGTCTACGCCCACCTGCAACGACTGCCGACCAGTTTCCACGACCGCTGGCAGTCCGGTCAGTTGCTCTCCCGGATCACCAGCGACCTGTCGGTGATCCGCCGGTTCCTCTCCTTCGGTGTGTTCTTCCTGGTGCTCAACCTGACCACGTACGTGGTCGTGGTGGTGCTGCTGATCAACCTGCACCCGGCGCTCGGGGTGCTGGTCGCGGCCAGCGCGGTGCCGCTGCTGCTGATCAGTCGCCGGTTCGGGCGGCACTACCACGCGGCGTCCCGCCGGATGCAGGATCAGCAGGGCGACGTGGCGACGCTCGTCGAGGAGACCGCGCAGGGTCTGCGCACCATGAAGGCGTACGGGCGGGGGCCCGAACTGGCCACCCGCTTCGCGGGTGCGGCCCGGCGGCTGCACGACACCGGCGTCCGCAAGGGGCGGCTGCTGGCCAACACCTCGGCGCTGCTGGACCTGGTACCCAACGTGACCCTGGGCGTGGTGTTGGCGGCGGGGGCCGTCGCCGCCGCGCAGGGCGCGCTCACCATCGGTGAGTTGGTCGCGTTCGTCAGCCTGCAACTGATGCTCATCTGGCCGGTGCAGTCGCTGGGTTGGATCATCGCCAACGGTCAGGAGGCGGCCACCGCCGCCGACCGGATCCAGGAGGTGCTGGACACCCCACCGGAGATCGTGGACTCTCCCGGCGCCGTCGCGTTGCCCCGCGCCGCGGTGCGCGGTCGGCTGCGCTTCGAAGGTGTCGCGTTCAGCTACCCCGGTGCCACCTCAGCCGTGCTGCGCGAGATCGACCTGACCATCGAGCCGGGCGAGACGCTGGCCCTGGTCGGCGCCACCGGCTGCGGCAAGAGCACGCTGCTCTCCCTGGTGCCCCGGCTGCACGAGGTGACCACCGGCCGGATCACCCTGGACGGGCACGACCTGCGCGGGCTGCGGCTGGCCTCGCTGCGCCGGCTGGTCGGGGTGGCGTTCGAGGAGCCGACGCTCTTCTCCATGTCGGTGCGGGAGAACCTGACCCTGGGCCGCCCGGACGCCGGTGACGACGAGGTCCGCGCGGCCCTCGCGCTGGCCCAGGCCGACTTCGCGTACGACCTGCCCTGGGGGTTGGCCACCCGGGTGGGCGAGCAGGGGTTGTCCCTCTCCGGCGGGCAACGGCAACGGCTCGCGTTGGCGCGGGCCGTGCTCGGCCGACCGGCGGTGCTGGTGCTGGACGACCCGCTCTCCGCTCTCGACGTGCACACCGAGGCCCTGGTCGAAGCGGCGCTGCGCCGGGTCCTGCACGACAGCACCGCCCTGCTGGTGGTGCACCGACCGTCGACGATCGCGCTTGCCGACCGGGTGGCCCTGCTGGAGGACGGGCGGATCACCGCGACCGGTCGGCACTCCGACCTGCTGGCCACCGTCCCGGCGTACCGGGCGCTGCTCGCCGCCGAGCCGCCCGCCGGCCATCCACCGCCGGCCGGCGCCAGCGGGCCCAGCCCGTCCCCTTCGGACGGGTGGGGGCTGGTGCGCTCGTGACCGTGCCGAAGCAGGCCGACCCACCTCCCGAGGAGGAGCCCGAACTCGACCGCTGGCGCGGAACCGCCACCGACCCGGAGGCCGACCGCAGTCGAGCCGAGGACACCAGCCCCGAGGCGGTGGCCCGGCTGCGCCGGCTCAGCCGCACCCTGCTGGGCGACCTGCTCCGCCCGCACCGGAGGCGACTCGCCGCGGCGGTCACCCTGCTGCTGGCCCAGAACGGCGCCGCGATGGCCGGCCCGTACCTGGTCATGGTCGGCATCGACCGAGCCATCCCGCCGTTGCGCGCCGGCGACCCCGGCCCGCTGATCATCGTCGCCGGGGCGTTCGCGGTGGCCGCGGTGACCGAGTACGCGGCCCGCCGTGGCTTCCTCACCCTCTCCGCCCGGATCGGCCAGGCGGTCCTGCTCGACCTGCGGCAGCGGGTGTTCGGGCACTTCCTGCGGCTGTCGGTGGGCTTCCACGAGCGGTACACGTCCGGCCGGATGGTCTCCCGGCTCACCAGCGACCTGGACTCGATCGCCGAGCTGGTCGACGGCGGGATCGACAGCCTGGTGCTGGCCGGGCTCTCGATCCTGTCGGTGGCCGCCATCCTGCTCTGGCTGGACCTGCCGCTGGCCGCCGTGACGCTGTTCGCCTTCCCGTTCCTGTTCTGGCTCTCCCGCTGGTTCGCCAGGTCGTCGGCAAGCGCGTACCGACGGACCCGGGACGCTGTCGCGCTGGTCATCGTGCACTTCGTCGAGTCGATGCGGGGCATCCGGGCGGTGCAGGCGTTCCGCCGGGAGCCCCGCAACCAACGGATCTTCGTGGCGCTCGGCGACGACTACCGACGAAGCAGCCTGCACGCGTTCCGGCTGATCGCCACGTACTCGCCCGCGATCAAGCTGATCGGCAACGTCACAGTGGCGGTGGTGCTCTGCTACGGCGGTTGGCGCGTGCTCGGCGGGCAGACCGAAGTCGGCGTGCTCGCCGCGTTCCTGCTCTACCTACGCCGCTTCTTCGAGCCGATGCAGGAGCTGAGCCAGTTCTACAACTCGTTGCAGTCGGCCACCGCCGCACTGGAGAAGCTGGCCGGGGTGCTCGACGAACGACCGGCCGTCGCCGAACCGGCCCGGCCCACGCCGCTGCCGCCCGGGCCCGGTCGCGGCGAGTTGGCCTTCCGGGCGGTCAGCTTCGGCTACCGGGTCGACACCCCGATCCTCCGCGGGCTGGAGTTGACAGTGCCGGCCGGGCAGACCGTGGCGCTGATCGGGCCCACCGGGGCGGGCAAGTCGACGATCGCCAAGCTGGTCGCCCGGTTCCACGACCCCGACACCGGCACGGTCCGGTTGGACGGGGTCGACCTGCGCGACGTACGCGACGCCGACCTGCGCCGCGCGGTGGTGCTGGTGACGCAGGAGAACCACCTGTTCAGCGGGACCGTCGCGGAGAACATCCGGTTCGGTTGCCCGGGGGCCGACGACGCCGCCGTCCAGGCCGCCGCGCGGGCGATCGGCGCGCACGACTTCATCGCCGCGCTACCCGAGGGGTACGCCACACAGGTGCACCGACGCGGCGGCCGGCTCTCCGCCGGGCAGCGGCAACTTGTCGCGTTCGCCCGCGCGTTCCTGGCCAACCCGACCGTGCTCATCCTGGACGAGGCGACATCGTCGCTGGACGTGCCGACGGAACGGCTGGTGCAGCGGGCACTCGGCACCATCCTGCGTGACCGGACCGCACTGGTGATCGCCCATCGGCTCTCCACAGTGGAGACCGCCGACCGGGTGCTCGTCCTCGACGGCGGAACTGTCGTCGAGGACGGTCCACCCGCCGTGCTGGCCCAGGCGGACGGCCGGTACGCCGCCCTGCATCGGCAGTGGCGGGATTCACTTGTGTAGCTACAATCACGACTCGCCGGCCGGACCAATTTGGTAGAGCCGGCAACAACGACCGGATCATTCCGGCCGGGCACCACCGAACGCACGGGGAGGGTACGGGGTGCGCACACGGGGACGCGTGATCGTCGCTGGGCTGACCATCGTCGGTCTGATCGGGGCCGCCGTCGCGGTGACCAGAGGAGACGGAGCCGAGCGCCCGTCCACGACCGCGGCAGCGGCCGAGGAACGGCTGGGCGGCGCGACAACCGGCGGAGCGAGCGCAACGCCCGGCGCAACCGCCTCCGGTGCCGTCGCGCCCGCGCCGCAGACCGAGCGGAAGACCGAGCCCGATGCCGCCTCCGGACCGGTGCGCGTCCGACCGGCCCAGGTGATCGCCCAGGCCGCGCCCGCATCCGTCGCGTACCTGCGCGACCACTACCGGATCTCCGCGACCGAGGCGGCCCGGCGGCTCGCCCTCCAGGAACTGTCCGCGCCCCTCGCCGCGCGGCTGACCGAACGGGCCCCGCACTCGTACGGCGGCATGTGGCTCGACCAGCAGGCCGGCGGCGTGCTCACCGTCGGAGCGACAGACGTCGCGGCGGTGCAGACGGCCGTGGCCGAGCTGACGGACCCGGCGCACGTCCGGGTGATCGCCGTGCGGCACACCCTGAGTCAGCTCACCGAGGCCGCAGCCGCCATCGCCGGCACGCTCGACGCATCCCCCGGCTCGGACGTCGTGGTGGATCAGCAGGCCAACGAGATCGTGGTGCTCACCGGCGACCAGATCGCGGCGGACGACCCGCGGCTGGCCGAGGCACGTCGCGCCGCCGGGGTGCCGACCCGGGCCCAGGCCCGGACCCCCGCGAACAGGGTGCAGAAGGCGTGCGACCCGCGCTACTGCCCGCAGGCGCCGATGCGCGGCGGCATCCGCCTGGACGTGCCGCGCGACGACGGCACCGTCGGCGGTTGCACCACCGGCTTCAACCTCATCGTCGGAGCGCGCGACGCGTACGTGCTGACCGCGGGGCACTGCGTCGTCGGCGGACGGCACCAGCAGGTGGACCGGACCTGGCACCAGTTCCTCGGCCCGAAGGTGCCGATGACCGTGGAGAAGCCGACCCTGGCCGAGAACGCCTACCCGTACGACTACGCGATCATGCCGTACCAGCCCGGGGCTCTGCCCCGGTGGACGTACCCGCGGGGGGCCACCAGCACGCCCAGCCTGGTCAACTACTGGTGCGTCGCGGACAACCCGCGATGCGCCACCAGCGGCAGCCGGGACGTACGGATCACCGGCTACATACCGTGGAGCGCCATCCAGACCGGTTGGGTCGTCTGCGCGACCGGGTCGGCGTACACCCCGAAGGCCGGTGAGCAGTACGTCGACTCCGGCGCCGGTGCCGGCTACCTGCCCGGCACCCGGTGCGGGGAGATCACCGGCAAGAGCAGCGGCGGCATCGACGTGCGGATCTGCGCCCGGCCGGGAGACAGCGGCGGCCCGCTGTTCGGCGAGGCCGACGGCAAGGCGCTGGGCATCCTCTCGAGCGGCGACCCGGGGCAGGGCGCCTGCACCAACCCGAACGAGCACAACTCCTACGCCCCCGTCTCCACCATCCTGGAGCGGGTCAACGCGCGCAGCGACGGAAGGCTGCGGGTCCGGCTGGCCACGTCCGGCCCGGTGGCGGGCCCGGTCGCCCGCTGACGGGTGGGCCGACGGCCCGTCGGCACGAATTCTCGTGGCGTGCCGGGTTAACCCGTGGTCCGGCCGTCGGCCCCTGCCTACGATCGCAGGATGACCGATACGGCGAGGACGGCCCGCGCCGGCGTTCCCGAGCGTCCGACCCTGGACGGGCTCGAGGAGCGCTGGGCGCGCCGCTGGCAGGAGGACGGCACGTACGCGTTCGACCGCTCGAAGCAGCGAGACGACGTGTACTCGATCGACACCCCGCCGCCGACCGTATCGGGCGAGCTGCACATGGGGCACGTGTTCTCCTACACGCACACCGACACCACCGCCCGGTACCAGCGGATGCGCGGCAAGGCCGTCTTCTACCCGATGGGCTGGGACGACAACGGCCTGCCCACCGAGCGTCGGGCGCAGAACGTGTACGGGGTGCGCTGCGATCCGGCGCTGGCGTACGACCCGGGGTGGCGACCACCGGCGGCTCCGGTGGACGACGCGGCCCGCCGCGACCCCACCCCGATCTCCCGGCGCAACTTCATCGAGCTGTGCGAACGGCTGACGGTCACCGACGAGCAGGCCTTCGAGGCGCTGTGGCGGCGGTTGGGGCTCTCGGTGGACTGGTCCCTGACGTACACGACGATCGGCCGGATCGCCCGGACCACCAGCCAACGGGCGTTCGTCCGCAACCTGCGCCGCGGTGAGGCGTACCAGTCGGAGGCGCCGACGCTCTGGGACGTCGGCTTCGCCACAGCTGTCGCCCAGGCGGAGTTGGAGGACCGGGAGCGCCCGGGCGCCTACCACCGGCTGCGATTCACCGCGTCCGGCGGGCGTGAGGTGCTCATCGACACCACCCGGCCCGAGTTGCTGCCGGCCTGTGTGGCGCTTGTCTGTCACCCCGACGACGAGCGGTACGCCGACCTGGTGGGCGCCACGGTGCGCAGCCCACTGTTCGACGTCGAGGTGCCGGTGTACGCCCATCCGCTCGCCGACCCGGCGAAGGGCACCGGCGTCGCGATGGTCTGCACATTCGGTGACCTGGCCGACGTGACCTGGTGGCGTGAGCTGGGGTTGGACACCCGGGTGGTGGTCGGCCGGGACGGTCGGCTGCTCCTCGACCCGCCGCACGGGGTGTCGGCCCAGCCGTACGCGGCGCTGGCCGGGCAGACCGTCAACGGCGCCCGCCGGGAGATCGTCACATTGCTGGCCGACGCGGGTGACCTGGTCGGCGAGCCGCGCCCGATCACCCACCCGGTGAAGTTCTACGAACGCGGCGACCGGCCACTGGAGATCGTCTCGACGCGACAGTGGTATCTGCGCAACGGCGGCCGGGACGAGGCGCTGCGAGCCACGCTGCTGGCCCGGGGCGAGCAGTTGCACTGGGTGCCGGCGCACATGAAACACCGCTACGACAACTGGGTGGGTGGGCTGAACGGGGACTGGCTGGTCAGCCGCCAACGCTTCTTCGGGGTGCCGGTGCCGGTGTGGTACCGGCTCGACGACACTGGCGAGCCGGACTGGTCCCACCCTCTCACGCCTGACGAGTCCGCGCTGCCGGTCGATCCATCCAGCGATCCGGCGCCCGGTTACGACGAGTCGCAGCGCGGCCAGCCGGGCGGGTTCCTCGGCGACCCGGACGTGCTGGACACCTGGGCCACGTCCTCGGTGACCCCGCAGATCGTCGGTGGCTGGGAGACCGACCCGGACCTGTTCGCCCGGGTCTTCCCGATGGACCTCCGCCCGCAGGGCCAGGAGATCATCCGGACCTGGCTCTTCGACAGCGTGATCCGTTCGCACTTCGAGCACGGGGTGCTGCCCTGGCGGGACACCGTGCTCTCGGGCTGGATCCTCGACCCCGACCACAAGAAGATGGCGAAGTCCAAGGGGAACGTGGTCACCCCGCTGGCCCTGTTGGAGCAGCACGGCTCGGATGCGGTGCGCTACTGGGCCGCCAGCGGCAAGCCCGGCATGGACCTGGCCTTCGATCCGGCGCAGATCAAGGTGGGCCGGCGGCTGGCCACCAAGCTGCTCAACGCGTCCAAGTTCGCGCTCGGGCTGGGCGCGGCGGACGCGCTGCGCGCCCCGTACGACAACTCCAGCTCGGCGCGTCTGACGCCGCGCCGCGACCTGGAGCTGCCGGCCACCACCCCACTGGACCGGGCCATGCTCGCCGAGCTGGCCAGCGTGGTCAGCGCCGCGAGCACCGCCTTCGACTCGTACGACCACACGGCGGCGTTGCAGGTGACCGAGGCGTTCTTCTGGCGGTTCTGCGACGACTACATCGAGTTGGTCAAGGAGCGCGCCTACGGCACCGGCGCGGCGGCCGACTCCGCCCGGGCGGCGCTGGCCTCGGCGCTGTCGGTGCAGCTGCGGTTGTTCGCCCCGGTGCTGCCGTACGTGACCGAGGAGATCTGGTCGTGGTGGCGGTACGGCTCGGTGCACCAGGCGCCGTGGCCCACCACCTACGAGGTGGCCCGGACGATCGAGGGGTCGGGTGAGCCGGCGCTGCTGCGGCTCGCCGGCGACGCGTTGAGCCAGGTGCGACGGGCCAAGTCGGAGCGGAAGCTGTCGATGAGGGCGGAGGTGCCGTTGGCGGAAGCGCTCGGCCCGGCGGTGCTGCTGGAGCAGCTCACGCTGGTCGCCGACGACCTACGGGCGGCGGGCCGGATCGCCAAACTCGACATGCTTCCGGACCGCACCCCGGAGCTGGTCATCGCCTGCGCCTTCTGACAGGTGTCCGCCGCCGCCCGCTCGGGCGGCGGCGGGCCGGCGGGTCACCAACCGCGCAGGAAGCGCAGCCCGAGGAGGAACGCGATCACGGAGGGCCCCACCAGCAGGGTGATCGCCTGGAGGCGGTACGGCATGCGGTGCCGGGTCAGCTCCCCCGCGTTGCCCAGCACGATGGCCCCGGCCAGCATCAGGAACGCCCCCCACCAACCGGTCTCCAGGTGGATCAGCTCCACCCGGATCAGTTGCAGGGTCAGGCCGAGCAGCGCTCCGGTCAGCGCGAGCAGAGCCACCGCCCGGTGCAGGCCGCGGGCCAGCGGATGGGCTGCCCGCCAGCCGTAGGTGCCGGCGACCGCCAGGCAGGGCAGCACCACCATGAGCGGCCAGCCCCGCCCCATCACACCGAACATCAGCAGCGCGCCGACCGCGAAGACCATCGTGCCGACGCAGGCGAGCATGTACCCGGCGAAGGCCCGGCCACCGCCACGGGCCAGCAACGGCCCGCCGCTGGCCGCGATCAACGCGGCCGGGATCAGGATGAACACCGCCCACCAGTGGAACTGGCCGCTGCCCTGAGCCGCCGTGGCGACCGTGGCGCAGGCCAGCCCGGCGGCGGCCAGGCTGGTCAGCCAGGGCCGGCTGCTCCGGGAGTATGGCTCAGCCAACGACGTCTGCTCCGCTTCGACGCTCACGCCCACCAGCCTGGCCCGATGGGGCCCGACCAGTACATCCGGCCAGCCCTACCGCCACGCGGGGGCTGGCCGGAACAGCGTCTCGCACAGTTGTCAGCTCGTCTCGCCAGCCACGCTGAACGAGCGCAGGCGATCGATGGCCAGCACGGTGAAGCCGACGCTGACCAGCACGGTCATCACCGACGCCACAGGCACCGACACGCTCGTCTCCAGCAGCCCGGTGGGGGCGATCCGGTCGGCGAGGGCGATCACGTACTGCTGGATGGAGAGCACCTTGGTGCCGCTGACGAAGTTGCCCAGCAGCCCCTCCCAGATCAGCACGTAGACCAGGCCGAGCAGAACCGGCCGCCTGGTGACCAGGCTGAGCGCGAGGAACAACGCCGAGTACGCCAGCGCGCCGAGCGCCGCCGCGACCGCCAGCGCCAGACCGAGGCGTACCGAGTCGGCGAGCACGCCCGCGACGTAGAGCGGCACGGCCGCGGTGACCGCGGTGACTCCGGTGGCCACCGCGAGCTTCGGCAGCACGATCTGCCAACGCGGCAGCGGCTTCGTCAGGATGTGCACCACAGTGCCGTCGTCGATCTCGGCGCCCAGCACACCCGTGCCGATGATCAGCGCAACCACCGGCAGCACCACGGCCAGCCCGAGGCCGACCAGCACCGGCGGCCCCCACTGGCCCGGGTCCACCCCCAGCGACCGGCAGAGCACGGCCAGCCCGAGCAGCACCAACGGCAGCGGCAGCAGCAGCAGGAACCGACGTCGGCCGAACAACCCACGTGCGGTGATCCAGGTAACTGTCGACATGGTCTCAGGCCTCCACCAGGTAGGAGAAGACGCTCTCCAGGGACTCGTCGGACGGCACCAACTGGCGCACCCGGATGCCTTTGTTCAGGGCGATCCGGGGTAGTGCCCGGGTGAAGGCGCCGTAGTCGCCGGCCCGCACGGTCAGGCCGGTCGGGTCCAGCTCGACCCCACTCACCGACGCCTCGGCGATCAACGCGACGGCCAGCGCCCGGTCGTCGGTGGAACGCACCGCGAAGACGTGCGGCCGGTTGGTCATCAACCGGCGGATGGTCCGGAAGTCCCCGGAGGCGGCCAACCGGCCGGCCACCATCACCTGCACCGTGCCGGAGACCTGCTCGACCTCCTCCAGGATGTGCGAGCTGAACAGGATCGTCCGGCCGGCGTCACCCAGGGTGTGCAGCAGTTGCATCATGTGCAGCCGCTGGCGGGGGTCCATGCCGTTGAACGGCTCGTCGAGCAGCAGCACCTGCGGGTCGTGCACCAGCGCGGCGGCCACCCGGGCACGCTGGCGCATGCCCTTGGAGTACGTGCCGATCCGGCGGTCCTGCGCCGACTCCAACTCCACCAGATCGATGGCCCGTCGGGCCGCAGCCGCGGGATCGGGCAGCCGGTGCAGCTTCGCGCTGGCCAGCACGAACTCGTACGCGGTGAGGAAACCCTGCACCGCCTCCCGTTCGCTGACCAGCCCCAGCCGCCGGTAGACGTCGGGATTGCGCCAGGTCGGCTCGTCGTCGAGGGTTACCGTGCCCCGCGACGGGGCGAGGAACCCGGCCATCATGTGCAGCAGCGTGGTCTTCCCGGCGCCGTTCGGGCCGAGCAGGCCTGTCACGCCCGCGCCGAGGGCCATGCTGATGTCGTTGACCGCGACCACGTTGCCGTACCACCGGGACACCCCGGTCAGGCTCAGCGTGCTCATCAGGAGGCGACCTTCCGGTAGCGGGCCAGCAGGAGGGCGGTCGCGCCGGCGACCAGCAGCACCGCGGCCAGGGCGTAGACCGGGCCGAACCCGCCGATCATCATCTCGCCCGAATCGCCCTCGACCAGCAGGTCACCCAGCGACCAGATGCCCACCCCCTGCACCAGCGTGGAGGGCGAGGCGAGCCCGGCCAACTCGTTGGCGGAGCGCGACGGCAGGATGCTCAGCACCCCGACGATCGGGGTGGTCATCAGGAAGACCGCCACCACCCCACCGGCGGCGAAGGCGCGCTTGCCGGTCAGCGAGGCGACCAGCAGCCCGACCGAGGCGAAGACCACCGCCCACAGCCCGGCGTAGAGCAGCCCGGGCAGCAGGTCGAGCAGCTCGTTCCACACCCCGCGCATGCCTTGCTTGGTGGTGAAGGCGGCACCCAGGAACATCAGCAGCTGCGGCCCGCCGAGCAGCAGCCAGAGGGCGGTGACCAGCGCCAGCAGCTTGGCCAGCGCGTAGTCGGTGCGCGGCAGCGGCCGGGAGAAGTACAGCGGCAGCACACCGCTGCGCAGGTCCCGGGAGACCAGCTCCGGAGCGACGACCGCGACGAAGAAGATGACGAGCCAGCTCATCGCGTCGGCGAACTGGGCGTACGTGGCGACCGGCTCACCGATCTGGCTGCGTACCGCTGCCAGGGCCACCGCGACCAGGGTGACGATGCCGACCACCAGCCACGGGAAGATCTTGGCCTTGGCGCTGCGCCCGAACCCGAACGCGGTGCGCAGACCGTGCAGGTAGAGCGCGCCGAAGACCTGTCGACGGCCCAACCTCGGACCCTCGTAGCGCTGGTAGCCGATGTCGTGGATCACGCCGGTCGGCGCGGGGCGCACTGCGGCGGTGGACGGCTCAGGCATGGGTGAGCTCCCTCGTGGCGAAGAGTTCGGCCACCCGGTGCCGGCGCTGGTCCAGTCGGTGCAGTGGCAGGTCCAGTTCGGCGACCGCACCGAGGATCAGGTCGTAGGTGCCGTCGTCGGCGAGCGGCACGAGCAGCAGTCGCCCGTCCCGGGCGACAGGCAGTTTCAGCTCGGCGAGTCGGGCGGCGAGCTCGTCGATGCCCTCGCTGACCTCCACGGCGAGCACGTCGGTGGCCGTGGTCATCGCGGAGATGTTGTCGGCGCGCAGCAACCGGCCGCCGTCGATGGCGATCAACGTGTCGCAGATCCGCTCGACCTCGCCGAGCAGGTGCGAGCAGACCAGCACGGAGATGCCGAACTCGGTGCCGATCCGGTGAACCAGGGCCAGCATGGCGTCGCGGCCGGCCGGGTCCAGACCGTTTGTCGGCTCGTCCAGCAGCAGCAGGTCGGGGTCGTGCACCAGCGCCTGGGCCAGCTTGACGCGCTGCTTCATGCCTGTCGAGTAGCCACCGACCGGGCGGTAGCGCTCCTCGTAGAGCCCCACGTGCCGCAGCGCCTCCGAGGCCCGCTCGCGAGCCGCCGTGCGGGGCAGGCCGCTCATCCGGCCGAGGTGGGTGACCAGCTCGGCGGCGGACAGGTCCGGTGGGAGGCAGTCGTGCTCCGGCATGTAGCCGACCCGGTTGCGGACGGCCGCCGGGTCCGCGGTCGGGTCGATGCCGAGCACCGAGACCTGACCGCTGGTTGGTGCGATCAGGCCGAGCAGAATCTTGATCAAGGTGGATTTGCCGGCGCCGTTCGCGCCCACCAGGCCGATGATCCCGGGCTCGACGGCGACGGTGAGGTCGGCGAGTGCGGTGACCCGACCTCCGTACGTCTTGGTGAGCGACTGGGTCGCGATCAGTGTCACGCGCCCAGCGTAGGGAGTCGATGCCCACCAGGAACACCGGCACGCCCCGGGCACTCCCCTGATCCTTGCGCCGACGGACCCCTAAGGTCTTGGCGGCGGCGGCCGCGACGTTTCCGCCGGTCCCGCGTTCGGCCCGACCCCGCCTGGAGAAAGAGACATCCGGGGTGACACCATTCACCTCCCGTTCACCAGGCATCGACCCGCCCGGTGATCGACCGATGACGCGGGAGGGATCCTGATGGCCGAGGTGGGCGTCCCCAAGGTGAGCGTCGTGGTGCCGGCGTACAACTGCGGCCCGCACATCGAGAAGCTCGCCGCCTCGTTGCTGCGCCAGTCGCTGCCCGCCGGCGAGTTCGAAGCGATCTTCGTCGACGACGGCTCGACCGACGACACGGCCGAGCGACTGGATCGGCTGGCGGCTGAGCACCCACACATCCGGGTGCTGCACATCGAGAATTCCGGCTGGCCGTCGCGTCCGCGCAACCTCGGCATCGAGCAGGCCCACGGCGAGTACGTCTTCTTCGCCGACGACGACGACTGGTTCGCCGACGAGGCGCTGGAGCGGCTCCACGCGTGCGCGAAGGAAAACGACGCCGACATCGTGGTCGGGAAGATGGCCGGGTACGGACGCCCGGTGCCACGGGAGCTGTTCCGGAAGAACCGCTTCGACGCCACCCTGGGCAACTCCCCCCTGATCGACAGCCTGACCTGCCACAAGCTGTTCCGGCGGTCGTTCCTCAACGAGCACGGTCTGCGGTTCCCGGAGGGCGGCAAGCGTCGGCTGGAGGACCACTCACTTGTCGTCCGGGCCTACTTCCTGTCCCGGCGCACCTCCGTGCTGGCCGACTACACCTGCTATCACCACGTCCAGCGGGGCGACGCGCGCAACGTCACAGCGGGCCAGTTGGACCCGTCGAGCTACTACGCCAGCGTGCGCGAGGCGCTGGACGTGGTGGACGCCAACACCGAGCCGGGTCCGCTGCGGGACCGACTGCACCGGCGCTGGCTGCGCAACGAGATGCTCAGCCGGCTGCGCGGCAAGCGGCTGCTGAACGCCCCCGAGGCATGGCTGGACGAGGTCGCGCTGGAGGTCCAGAAGATCATCCAGGATCGTTTCGCCCCCGGCGTCGCCGGCGGGCTGCCG
This sequence comes from Micromonospora sp. DT53, assembly GCF_049841535.1. Taxonomy (NCBI): domain Bacteria; kingdom Bacillati; phylum Actinomycetota; class Actinomycetes; order Micromonosporales; family Micromonosporaceae; genus Micromonospora; species Micromonospora sp. DT53. The sequence continues at coordinate 45,234 of NZ_JBNCKM010000006.1, read as the reverse complement.
CCCCTGCTCCGAGCCGTGGCGTACCTGGCGGAGCGGGGCCGCGTCGCGGACCTGCGCAGGCTCGCCTCCTGGGAGGCGGGCATCGCCGCGCACGGCACGATCGACAAACTCCGGCAGGCCGACCACGCCGTCACGGTGACCGTCGCCGCCGAGCTGCGCTCCGCGGACCAACCTGTGGGCTTCCAGGCCGACGACGGCCGCGACGTGCTGATGCTCCCGATGGAGGAGATCGCCCCCGACGTGCTCGACGCCACCGCGCAGGTGCGCAAGGCCCGCCTGGACCTGGTGGCCCGCCACCGGGAGACCGGCGCCGAGATCTTCCTCCCGAACACCTTCGAGACCGAGCGGATCACCGGCACGACCGGAGCGGACACCGTCCACCTGGTGCACCGGGCCACCGCCACGATCGACTTTGCCGCCCTCAACGGCGGCCGGACCAGGGGCAGCTGGCTGCTCAAGGCCCGGATCACGAACGTGGGCTGGACCGAGGACGCGCGACTGCCGCTGGTGTTCGTCTGCCGGGCCGACGGTTCGCGACCCCGGATCCGCGACGAGCGGAAGATGTGGAACCGGGTGCGGTCGGCGGTAGGCCGGCGGATCAAGCGCTGATCCGCCCGCTGGGGTCCGGGAGTGGCGTCCTCGACCGATCGGCGGTCGGCTGCGAAACTGTGTGCCGGTCAGCGAGTGGGGGGTGTGGATGAGCAACGGCTGGGTGCTGCCCGACGAGGTGCTACGGGACGCACCGGCGTACACGCCACGTCCCGGTGAGCTCGCGGATCTGGAGCTGCTGCTGACCGGCGCGTACGCCCCTCTGACCGGCTTCATGACCCGCGCCGACCTGGTCTCGGTCAGCCGACGCGGCCGGCTGGCCGACGGCACACCGTGGCAGGTCGCGGTCGTCCTCCAGGTGCCGGCCGCACTGGCGCAGAGCTTCGATCCGCGTGACCCGGCCCGCCGGGCGCTCGTGCTGACCGACGGGGAGGGCGCCCCGACGGCGGCCCTGGACGTGGCGGACGTCTGGCCGGTGCGCGATGGCGTCGCCGGGGTGGGCGGCCAGGTCCGGCGACTGGGCGACGGTGGGCACGGTCCGTTCCAGCGACTGCGCCGCAACCCGGAGGAGGTCCGCGCGCTGCTGCCCCCGGGCCGGGTGCTCGGGGTGATCGCCGATCGGCCGCTGCATCGTCCGCAGCTCGCCCAGATCGCCCATGCCGCCCGCACCCTGGCCGCTCATCTCCTCGTGATGATCCCGGTCGGTGAGGGCGGTGCCGACGGGCTCCCACCGGAGGCGCTGGTCCGTACGATCTTCGCCGCGCGGGACCGGATGCCGCCCGCCACCCTGGTCGCGGTGCCGCTGTCGCACCGCCGCGAGGAGATCAGCGACGCGTTGCTGCGTGCCCGGGTCTCCGCCGCGTACGGGGTCACCCACCTGCTCTCCACCGGCGACATGCTCTCCGGCGCCGGGCTGCGGGTGCTGGTGCCGCGCGAACTCGCGTACGACAACCGGGACGGGCAGTGGCGTTGGCGGGAGGACATCCCACCACGCAACCGTCGGCTCGCGCTGACTCAGCCGGAGATCGACGACCTGCTCGACCGTGGCTTTCCGCTACCGGAGTGGCACACCCCGCCCGCCGTGGCGCGGGAGTTGGCCCGGGCCCGTCCGCCGCGTCGGCAGCGAGGGTTGGTGGTCTTCCTGACCGGTCTCTCCGGCTCCGGCAAGTCGACAATCGCCCGAGGGCTGGCGGACGCGTTACGGGAGAGCGGCGACCGCACGATCACCCTGCTCGACGGGGATGTGGTGCGCCGGGAGCTCTCCGCCGGGTTGGGCTTCAGCAAGGCCGACCGCGATCTCAACGTACGGCGGATCGGCTGGGTGGCCGCCGAGATCGCACGGCATCGTGGGGTGGGCATCTGCTGCCCGATCGCCCCGTACGCGGCGGCTCGTGCCACCGCCCGGGAGATGGCCCTCGCCGCCGGGGCGGGTTTCGTGCTGGTGCACGTGGCCACCCCGCTGGAGGTGTGCGAGCGTCGGGACCGCAAGGGCCTGTACGCGCGGGCGCGGGCCGGCCTGCTCACCGGGATGACCGGCATCGACGACCCGTACGAGGAGCCGACCGACGCCGATCTGGTGGTCGACACCACCGACCTGAGCGTGGCGGACGCGGTGCAGGCCGTGCTGCACCATCTGACCGAGACCGGCTGGGTGGAGCTGACGATCGCGTCCGCCTGAGGCGTCGCCGTACCCGTTCCTTCCACGGCTGACCGGCACGCGCTAGTGTTCATCTTTGTTGGAACACGTTTGACCGCGTGAGGTCGTGGACGCTCGGGGAGGCACGGCGGATGCTCGCTCAACAGCGGCAGGCTGCCATCCTGGAGCGGGTCCGCTCGACCGGCGGCGTCCGGGTCAGCGAGTTGGCAGGCGAGTTCGGCGTCTCCGACATGACCATCCGGCGTGACCTGGATGCGCTGCACGAGCGCGGCCTGCTGGCCAAGGTGCACGGCGGTGCCACCGCGACCGGGCCGAGCTCGACCGACGAGCCGGGCTTCCACGCCAAGTCGGTCCGCCAACTGCCGGAGAAGGCGGCCATCGCCGACCGGGCCGCTCAGCTGGTCCGGCCAGGAGCGGCGGTCGCGCTCTCCGCCGGCACCACAACGGCCGAGCTGGCCCGCAGGCTGGTGGGCGTGCCCGAGCTGACCGTCGTGACCAACTCACTGCCGGTGGCCGAGATCATGCACGCCGGCGGCCGCCCGGACCAGACGGTGGTGCTCACCGGCGGCGTACGCACCCCGTCGGACGCGCTGGTCGGTCCTCTCGCGGTCGGGGCCGTCCGGTCACTGCACCTGGATCTGCTCTTCCTGGGCGTTCACGGCATCACCGAGCGGGCCGGCTTCACCACCCCGAACCTGATGGAGGCGGAGACCGATCGGGCGCTGGTGGCCGCGGCGGACCAGCTGGTGGTGCTCGCCGACCACACCAAGTGGGGCACGGTGGGCATCTCCTCGATCGTCGAGTTGACGGCGGCCCACGTACTGGTCAGCGACGACCGGTTGCCCCCACCCGCACGACGGGTACTCGGCGAACAGGTGGGCGAACTGATCATGGTGAAGGTGACAGGGGGCGGGCCGCGTGACGCGCACGCCGACAACTGAGGGGACGGCGCCGTGAAGCGCACCGCGATCGACCTGGCCGACGGCCGGGAGCTGATCTACTTCGACGAGCGCGACGACGCGGTCCGCGACCAGCCGGACCTCCGCGACCTGCCGCCACCTCCCCCCGCGTCGCAGCTGCGCTACGACCCGCTGACCGACGAGTGGGTGGCGGTCGCCGTGCACCGGCAGACCCGCATCTTCCTCCCGCCCGCGAACGAGTGCCCGCTCGACCCGTCGGTGGGCGACCGGCTGACCGAGATCCCCGCACCCGACTACGACGTGGTGGTCTTCGAGAACCGGTTCCCGTCGCTGAGCGGTCGGGTGGCCGAGGAGCCCGGGGAGATCACCCCGTTCACACCGGTCCGGCCGGGCCTCGGCCGGTGCGAGGTGGTCTGCTTCACGTCCGACCACAACGCCTCCTTCGCCAGCCTGCCCCCGCGCCGGGTCCGCACCGTGCTGGACGCGCTCGCCGACCGCACCGAGGTGCTCGGCGCGCTGCCCGGTGTCGAGCAGGTCTTCTGCTTCGAGAACCGGGGCGTCGAAATCGGTGTCACGCTGCACCACCCGCACGGGCAGATCTACGCGTACCCCTTCGTGACGCCGCGCACCCGCGCGCTGCTGGCCGCGGCGCGGCGGCACGCCGAACGGACCGGCGGAGGCAACCTGTACGCGGACGTGCTGGCCGCCGAGCGCGCCACCGGTGACCGGGTGGTCACCGAGAACGAGCACTGGACGGCCTTCGTCCCGGCGGCCGCCCGCTGGCCGTTCGAGGTGCACGTCGCGCCGCACCGGGCGGTGCCGGACATCCCGGCGCTCAGCGACAGCGAGCGGGACGCCTTCGGGCCGCTGTACCTGGATCTGCTGCGCCGCTTCGACGGCCTGTTCGACATGCCGATGCCGTACATCTCGGCCTGGCACCAGGCGCCCGTGCGGATCCACCGCGAGCTGGGCCACCTGCACCTACAGCTGTTCAGCATCCGGCGGGCCACGGACAAGCTGAAGTATCTGGCGGGCTCCGAGTCCGGGATGGGCGTCTTCATCAACGACATCGCCCCGGAACGCGCCGCCGAGTTGCTGCGCGCCGCCTGAGCGCCCGCTCCGGGCTCCGGCTCCGGGCTTGCGGGCGTTCGGGCTCACGGACGTTCGGGCTCGCGGACGTGCGGGCTCACGGACGTTCGGGCTCGCGGGGCGTTCGGCACGGCCGTGAGCGCGGCCCGACCTCCCACCCCACACGGCAGGAAGCGTGATGTCTGTGGGTCATCGTGATGACTCACAGACATCACGCTCTCTGGAGTGCCCGCCGGCCGGCACCGTCGTGCTCTGCACCAACCTGGCCTGGCCTCGGGGAACGGTCTCGGCGGTCGAGGCCAATCCCCGCTCGGCCGCCGCGAGGGACACGGGCCATGGCGGCGTAGCGCAGGGCCAAGACGGCATCAGCCCTGCTGTGCGCGCGGCCTGAGCTTGGTGGGAAACAGGGCGCGGGGGGCCCGGGACAGGGCCCCCCGCAGGGAAGGGACGGCTGGCTGTGCACGGCACAGCCGGGAAGGCTGGCTGATCGGCGCACGGGTGCCGCGGGTCGACCGTGGTCAACCTTCCTGGACTCGACTGGCATCTCGTCCATCCTGGTCAACGAGGCGCGCCGGCCGCAGTGACGCCGACCGGCGCGGCGGCGCCGGACACGCCGAAGCCCGCCGGCAGGGGTGCCGGCGGGCTCCGATGACGCGGTACGCCTGGATCAGGCGGCGATCTTGCGGGCCAGGTTCTCGTCGAGCGCGTTCATGAACTCGTCGGTGGTCAGCCACGGGGCGTCGCGCGAGATGAGCAGCGCGAGGTCCTTGGTCATCTGGCCGCCCTCGACGGTGTCGACGATGACCTGCTCCAGGGTGTTGGCGAACTCGGTGACCGCCGGCGTGCCGTCCAGCTTGCCCCGGTGGGCCAGGCCCCGGGTCCAGGCGTAGATCGACGCGATCGGGTTGGTCGAGGTCTTCTCGCCCTTCTGGTACTGCCGGTAGTGCCGGGTGACAGTGCCGTGCGCGGCCTCGGCCTCGACGGTCCGGCCGTCCGGGGAGAGCAGCACGGAGGTCATCAGACCCAGCGAGCCGAAGCCCTGCGCGACGGTGTCGGACTGCACGTCACCGTCGTAGTTCTTGCAGGCCCAGACGTAGCCGCCCTCCCACTTGAGCGCGGCGGCGACCATGTCGTCGATGAGCCGGTGCTCGTAGGTGATGCCGGCGGCGGCGAACTCGGCCTTGAACTCGGTCTCGAACACCTCGGCGAAGATGTCCTTGAACCGGCCGTCGTACGCCTTGAGGATGGTGTTCTTGGTGGACAGGTAGACCGGGTAGTTGCGGTCCAGTCCGTACCGGAACGACGCCCGGGCGAAGTCCCGGATCGACTCGTCGTAGTTGTACATGCCCATGGCGATGCCGCCGCCGGGGAAGTTGGCGACCTCCATCTCCATCGGCGCGCCGCCGTCGGCCGGGGTGTAGGTGATGGTCACCGTGCCCGGGCCGGGGACGACGAAGTCGGTGGCCTTGTACTGGTCACCGTGGGCGTGCCGGCCGATGATGATCGGCTTGGTCCAGCCGGGGACCAGCCGCGGCACGTTGGACATGATGATCGGCTCACGGAAGACGACGCCGCCGAGGATGTTGCGGATGGTGCCGTTGGGCGACCGCCACATCTTCTTCAGGCCGAACTCCTCGACCCGGGCCTCGTCCGGGGTGATGGTCGCGCACTTGACGCCGACGCCGTGCTCCTTGATGGCGTTGGCGGCGTCGATGGTGACCTGGTCGTCGGTCTCGTCGCGGTGCTGGATCGACAGGTCGTAGTAGTGCAGGTCGACGTCGAGGTAGGGCAGGATCAGCTGCTCCCGGATCTGCTTCCAGATGATCCGGGTCATCTCGTCGCCGTCGAGTTCTACGACCGGGTTGTTTACCTTGATCTTCGCCATCGGCCGGCGCTCCTCTCGGGGGACACGTGCTCAAGCAGTACGAGCGTACTGCAATTGGGCCGGCAGCCCCCAGCCGGCCTCGACCGGCCGGCGGAACCGGGCTGCGCGGAACAGGAATGCCCTGGAATCATCGTCCGATGCCACTGAACCGCGTTCTCGGGTCTATCACGGTCACCGCGCTCACCGACGGTGAGGGCGCCTTCTTTCAGCCCCGCGCGGAGGCGTTTCCGCAGGCCACGGCGGCCCAATGGGCAGAGGCCGACCGGCGCGACCCCGACTCGGTGACCGCCGACGGGCAGTGGTGGCTGCAGTTCCGCAGCTTCGCCATCCGCGTCGGCGACGGGCCGGTCACGCTCGTCGACACCGGGATCGGCCCGACCGACGCACCCGCCGCGAGCTGGGCGCCGGTGCCGGGCCGGATGCCCGCCGAGCTGGCCGCCGCGGGCATCGACCCGGCCGACGTCGACACTGTCGTCCTGACCCACCTACACAGCGACCACATCGGCTGGGCGGTCACCGGCACGCCCGGGCGGCCGTACTTCCCGAACGCGAGCTACCTGCTGCAGCGCGCCGAACTCGACGCGGCGGAGATGCTCAACCCCGGGCTGCCGGCCGGCCTGATCGCGCCCCTGCGCGCCGCCGGCCAGCTCCGGGTGGTCGACGGCGAGACCGCCCTCACCCCAGCGGTACGTCTGCTGCCCACCCCCGGCCACACCCCCGGCCACCAGTCGGTGCTGGTGACCTCGGCCGACGAACGGATGCTGCTCACCGGCGACCTGCTGGTGCACATGGTGCAACTCGTCGACCCCGACCTGGCGTACGCCCACGAGGAAGACCCTGGCCAAGCCCGCACCTCCCGGCGAACCGCCCTGCAAACCCATTCCCCCGCCCTCCTAGCCACCCCCCACCTCTCCAACCCCTTCACCCCCACCCCCACCCCCTGACCCACCCCCTTGACCACGTTGATCATGAAGTTATTGCCTCGACACGCCGATGAAAGTGGCAATAACTTCATGATCAACAAGGGCTTGAGGGGCGGACAGGACGGGGAAGGGCCCGCCGGTTTGCCGGCGGGCCCTTCGGGTGGCTCTCGTTCGGGGAACTACATGCTGGAGATGTCGCCCTGCTTGGCGCGGACCGCTTCGGCGGCCGCCAGGAGGCTGGCACGCTCGTCGGCGTCCAGGTCGGTTTCGACGACCCGCTTGACGCCCTCGGCGCCGATCTCGGCCTCGACACCCAGGTAGACGCCGGAGATGCCGTACTCGCCGTCGACCCAGGCGCAGACCGGCATGATCTCGCCGGAGTCCTCCGCGACGGCCTTCGCCATCCGGGCCGCGGCGGCGGACGGGGCGTAGTAGGCCGAACCGGTCTTGAGCAGCGCGACCACCTCGGCGCCACCGTTGCGGGTCTTGACGACCAGCTCCTCGATCTGCTCGGCCGGCATCGCGTCACGCAGCGACTTGCCGTTGACGGTGCTCTTCGACGGCACCGGGACCATGGTGTCGCCGTGCGAGCCCAGGGTCAGGGTGCGTACCGACGCCACCGGCACGTTCAGCGCCTCGGCGACGAAGTTGCTGAACCGGGCGGTGTCGAGCATGCCGGCCTGGCCGAGCACCCGGTTCTTCGGGAACTGGGTGGCGAGCTGGGCCAGCGCGGTCATCTCGTCCAGCGGGTTGGAGACCACGATGACGACGGCGTTCGGGGCGTACTTGGCGACGTTCTCGGCGACCTGGCGGACGATCTTGGCGTTGGTCTCCAGCAGGTCCATCCGGCTCATGCCGGGCTTCCGCGGCAGACCAGCGGTGATCACGACGACGTCGGAGCCCTCGATCTGCTCGTAACCCTCACCGTTGGGGCCTGTCGTCACGCCGACGACCTTGGTCTCGAAGCCCTCGATGGCCCGGGACTGGTTGAGGTCGAGCGCGAGGCCCGCGGGCTTGCCCTCCACGATGTCGGTGATCACTACGGTGTCGAAGACGTCGTACTCGGCCAGGCGCTGTGCGGTGGTGGAGCCGTAGAAGCCAGCCCCGACGACAGTGACCTTCTTACCCATGGTCGTCCCACTCCCTGATACCAGTCGGTTTTCCGGACCGTATCAGTCATCCTGGCACCGATCGGGCCAGGGGCGGCGGCCATCGTCGGGATGGGGTGAACGTCACCGCCGTCCTGGTTCGGCCTTGCGATGTGGGTCAGCCGCGCTCGGCGCGCTCCACCACGTTGCTGAGCAGCATGGCCCGGGTCATCGGGCCCACGCCGCCCGGCATGGGGACCAGCGCGCCGGCCGTCTCGGCCACCCCCGGGTCGACGTCGCCGGTGTAACGGCCCTTGCCGTCCGCGCCGACCACGCGGGTGATGCCGACGTCCACCACCACCGCACCGGGGCTGATCATGTCCGCGGTGAGCAGGCCCGGTACGCCGGCCGCGACGATGACGATGTCGGCGGCACGGGTGTGCGAGGCGAGGTCGAGGGTGCCGGTGTGGCACAGGGTGACGGTGGCGTTCTCGCTGCGCCTGGTGAGCAGCAGGCCGAGCGGCCGGCCGACGGTGTTGCCGCGACCGACCACCGCGACGGTGGCGCCGCGCAGCGCCACGTCGTGCCGGCGGAGCAGCTCGACGATGCCACGCGGGGTGCACGGCAGTGGACCGTCGTAGCCGAGCACGAGCCGACCCAGGTTGACGGGGTGCAGGCCGTCGGCGTCCTTGTCCGGGTCGATCAACTCCAGCACCCGCTGGGTGTCGAGGTGGGCCGGCAGCGGCAACTGGACGATGTAGCCGTGGCACGCCGGGTCGGCGTTCAGCTCGGCCAGTACGTCGTCGACCTGCTGCTGGGTGGCGTCGGCCGGCAACTCCCGGCGGATCGAGGCGATGCCCACCTCGGCGCAGTCGCGGTGCTTGCCGTTGACGTACGCCTGGCTGCCCGGGTCCGCCCCGACCAGGACCGTGCCGAGCCCGGGGATGATGCCGCGTTCCGCGAGTGCCTTCACCCGTATGCGTAGCTCGTCCTTGATCTCCGCTGCGGTTGCCTTGCCGTCCAGAAGCGTCGCCGTCACGACCAGATCGTCTCACGGCCAGCACCCGCGGTTCGGACGACCTCGGTCGGGCGGTCCGTCGCCGCTGCCGTGTCGTCGGCGACCGGGGGGGCCGGGCCGAGGTGAGCGGGCCACCGTCGGAGTGACCGTGTGTGACGTGTTGCTAGTCACTCTCGGTCACAATCTGTGGATTCGATCACGGTCGAACCAGACAGACCGGGCCGGTGCCGTGCAGACCGGACCGTCGCCCCAGACGGCACCGGCCGAACCCAAGCGCGTCCAATCAGCCCGTCAGCCACCCGGATATCCGCAGGCCACTGTCGATAAACCTGATTCTGGTTAGCAGATTCGGGCGCTCCCGACAAGGGCGGCAACCCCGGACCGTTACCCACCCGCAACCGCGTCGTTGTCGAAGGCCCGCCGCCGACCTACCGTTACCGCTTGTTGCGCAGCGTAACCCAGCGTCGGGCCTGACTGCGCAGCGTGAGGAGATGAGGAGGCTCAATGCGAGTTCGTAGACTCGCCGCCTGGACCGCCCTCCCGCTCGCGGTGACGCTGGGCCTCGCGGCCTGCGGCAGCGGCGGAGACGGTGGATCCAGCGGCAACGGCAGTTCGGCGGTCAGCATCCAGATCGCCGAGCCGAAGCACCTGGTTCCCACAAACACCACTGAGACGTCCGGGGCGCAGGTGCTCACCGGCCTGTTCAGCCCGCTCGTCGACTACGACGCCCAGAACAAGCCGTACGAGGTCGCAGCCGAGTCCGTGACCTCGTCCGACAACAAGGTCTGGACGATCAAGCTCAAGGACGGCTTCACCTTCCACAACGGTGAGAAGGTCACGTCCGAGGACTACATCAACGCCTGGAACTACGGCGCGTACGCCCCCAACGGTCAGGACAGCAACTACTTCTTCGAGAAGATCGCTGGCTACGCCGACCTGCAGGGCAAGACGCCCAAGGTCAAGGAGATGTCCGGTCTGAAGAAGGTCGACGACCTCACCTTCACCGTGACGCTGTCCGACCCGTACATCGACTTCAAGACGGTGCTCGGCTACACCGCGTTCTACCCGATGCCGAAGGCCGCGTTCTCGGCCCCGGGCGTGCTCAAGGACTCCTACGAGCAGGCGCCGATCGGGCAGGGCCCCTTCAAGATGAAGGGCGCCTGGCAGCACGACAGCAAGATCGACGTCGAGCGCTACGACGCGTACCCGGGTGAGAAGCCCAAGGTCAAGAACATCGAGTTCCGGATCTACCAGCAGCTGACCGCGGCCTACGCGGACGTCCTGGCGGACAACCTGGACGTGCTGCCGACGATCCCGTCCGAGAGCCTGAGCACCGCGCCGAGCGACCTGGGCGACCGGTACAAGACCAGCCCGATGTCGTCGTTCCAGTTCCTGTCGTTCCCGACGTTCGACAAGGACTACAGCAACCCGGACGTGCGTAAGGCCATCTCGATGGCGATCGACCGTGACGAGATCACCAAGTCGGTCTTCAAGGACTCGCAGCAGCCGGCGCGCTCCTTCGTCTCGCCGGTCCTGCCGGGTTACCGGGAGAACACCGCGGGCAAGGCCGGCGAGTTCAACCCGACCGAGGCCAAGAAGCTCTACCAGGCCGCCGGTGGTCCGTCGAAGATCGTCATCTCCTACAACGGCGACGGCGGTCACAAGGACTGGGTCGACGCCACGGTCAACCAGCTCAAGACCAACCTGGGTGTCGACGCCGTCGGTTCGGCCGAGCCGAAGTTCGCCGACCTGCTGACCAAGGTCGAGAAGAAGCAGCCGGTGGGTATGTTCCGGATGGCCTGGGTCATGGACTACCCGACCATGGAGGACTACCTCGGCCCGCTGTACACCACGAACGGCTCGTCGAACTACTACGGCTACAGCAACCCGGACTTCGACCGACTGGTCAAGGAGGGTTCCGCCGCCAAGACGCAGGACGAGGCGATCGCCAAGTACCAGCAGGCGGAGGACATCCTGGCCAAGGACATGCCGGTGATCCCGCTCCGCTTCGGCGAGAACGTGTTCGGCACCTCGTCCAAGGTCAAGAACGTGCAGATGGACCTGTTCCAGCGGGTCAACCTCGTCAAGATCGAAGCAGCCAGCTGAGCTGACCATGGTGCGGGCCACCCGGGCGACGAAGCCCGGGTGGCCCGGACCGCACCACCGGGGCCGGGCCGCAGCAGCGGACCCGGCGTCGGTGGTGCCGGCTCACCCGGGCCGGACGGCACGTCTCCGATATTTCGGGTACGACCAGAGATGCCGTCCTGCGACCCTTTCGCACATTTCCGGAGAGACTGCTAAGCATGTTCCGCTACATCTTGCGGCGCCTACTGCAGATGGTCCTCGCGTTCTTCGGGACCACCCTGATCGTCTACGCGCTGACATTCGCCGGGCAGGGCGACCCGATCCAGGCGCTCGCCGGCGAACGGCCGGTGACGCCAGCGCAACGGGCCTACCTGACCGAGAAGTACCACCTGGACGCCACGGGCGTCGGCGGCTTCTTCTACCGCTACTTCGACTACGTGAAGAACCTGCTCCAGGGCAATCTGGGCGAGTCACTCACCGGTCGGAACATCGGTGACATCCTCCAGCAGGCCTGGCCGGTCACCGTGCGGCTCGCGCTCATCGCGCTCGCCGTGGCGATCATCTTCGGCGTCACCGCCGGGGTGCTCGCCGGCATCCGCCGGGCCAGCATCTTCGACAACTCGACGCTGGTGCTGACCCTGCTGGTGCTGGGCATCCCGACCATCGTGCTGGCGCCGCTGGCGCAGTACTTCCTCGGCGTCAAGTGGCAGCTCTTCCCACCCACCGCAGGCTCCGACCCGACGTTCTACGCGCTCCTGCTGCCGGGAATCGTGCTGGGCTCACTGTCGCTGGCCACCGCCCTACGGCTCACCCGGGCCTCGGTGGCGGAGAACCTGCGCGCGGACTACGTCCGGACCGCCCGGTCCAAGGGCCTGGTCAAGCGGCGCATCGTCGTCGTCCACGTGCTGCGCAACTCACTGATCCCGGTGGTCACCTTCCTCGGTGTGGAACTGGGCAACCTGATGAGCGGCGCGATCATCACCGAGGGTGTCTTCAACATCCCAGGCGTGGGCTTCAACCTCTTCCGCGGCATCCGCACCGAGGACGGCCCGCTGGTGGTGGGCATCGTCAGCGTGCTCGTCGTGGTCTACCTGGTCTCGAACCTGGTGGTGGACGTCCTGTACGCCGTACTCGACCCGAGGATCCGCTATGAGTGATTTTGAAACTGTGGCGGCCACCGAGAACCAGGCCGCGCGACGTGGCCCCTCGGGGGAGCCGGGCACACCCAACCAGGTCGGCGCCGCGAACAAGGCCCGCAGCCTGGCCGGGGACGCCTGGCGCGACCTGCGCCGCAACCCGATCTTCTGGATCTCGCTGGCGCTGGTGGTCGTCTTCACCCTGATGGCGCTGTTCCCCGGAGTGTTCACCGCCAACAACCCGAACGACTGCCTGCTCTCCCGGCAGCACGCCGGCCCGTCCGGCGGGGCCATCTTCGGGTACGACTTCCAGGGCTGCGACACGTACTCCCGGGCGGTCTACGGCACCCGCGCGTCGCTGCTGGTCGGCGCGCTCGCTGCGCTCGGCACCGGGATCATCGCGCTGGTGATCGGCATGCTCGCCGGTTACTTCGGCAGCTGGGTCGACGCGGTGCTCTCCCGGGTGATCGACGTGGTGCTCGGCATCCCGCTGCTGCTGGCCGCGATCGTGCTGCTCAAGCGGGTGTCCAGTGACAGTCAGTGGGCTCGGATCGGCGCGGTCGTCTTCGTGCTGGCCCTCCTCGGCTGGACCACCGCCGCCCGCGTGGTCCGGTCCTCGGTGATCACCGCCAAGGAGCAGGACTACGTCGCGGCAGCCCGGATGCTCGGCGCCGGCAACAGCCGGATCATGTGGCGGCACATCCTGCCGAACTCGCTGGCCCCGGCGATCGTCGTGCTGACCATCGCGCTCGGCTCGTTCATCGCGGCCGAGGCGACGCTCTCCTTCCTGGGCATCGGCCTGAAGGCGCCCACCATCTCGTGGGGCCAGGACATCGACACCGGCCGCATCCACATGCGGGAGGCGGCCACCCCGTTGATCGTCCCGTCGGCCTTCCTGGCGCTGACCGTGCTGGCGTTCATCATGCTCGGCGACGCGATCCGTGACGCCTTCGATCCGAAGCTGCGGTGACTCGTGCGAGCGCGAGGAGTGAGCGAAGCGGACCCCGCAGTCGCGAGCGAAAGGCAGGCACAGCCATGACCGTTCAACCGACGCCCGCCTCGGCCACACCCGAGGGCGGCCACCTGTTGGAGCTGCGGGACCTGCACGTCGAGTTCCGCACCAACGAGGGTGTCGCCCGGGTGATCAACGGCGTGTCGTACCACCTGGACGCCGGCGAGACCCTCGCGGTGCTCGGCGAATCCGGCTCGGGCAAGTCGGTCACCGCCCAGGCGATCATGGGCATCCTGGACACCCCGCCCGCGTTCGTCCGCTCCGGCCAGATCCTCTACCAGGGCGAGGACCTGCTCACCCGCTCCGAGGAGCAGCGCCGGCAGGTACGCGGCAAGGAGATCGCGATGATCTTCCAGGACGCGCTCTCCGCCCTCAACCCGGTCTTCCCGGTCGGTTGGCAGATCGGCGAGACGCTGCGCCAGCGCGCCGGCATGTCCCGAGCCGACGCTCGACGTCGTGCCGTCGAACTGATGGACCTGGTCAAGATCCCGGGTGCCGCCAAGCGGATCGGCGACTACCCGCACCAGTTCTCCGGCGGTATGCGGCAGCGCGTCATGATCGCCATGGCGTTGGCGCTGGACCCGAAGGTGCTGATCGCCGACGAGCCCACCACGGCACTCGACGTGACCGTGCAGGCCCAGATCATGGACCTGCTGGCCGACCTTCGCCGGGAACGCGACATGGCGATGATCCTGATCACCCACGACCTGGGTGTGGTCGCCGGTGTCGCGGACCGGATCGCGGTCATGTACGCCGGCCGGATCGTCGAGCACGCCGACGTCCGCTCGCTCTACAAGGCGCCCGCCCACCCGTACACCAAGGGGTTGTTGGAGTCGATCCCGCGCCTGGACGTCCGCGGCCAGGAACTGTCGACGATCAAGGGGTTGCCGCCGAACCTGATGCGCATCCCGTCCGGCTGCCCGTTCCACCCCCGGTGCCCGTACGTCCAGCAGGTCTGCGTGGACGAGGTGCCGCACGACCTGGTCCTCGGCGACGGCCGGACCAGCGCTTGCCACTTCGCGCAGGAGGTCCGTGATGACAGCGTCGCCCGCTAACCCGACAAAGGTCCGTGGCGAGACCATCCTCTCCGTCGACAACCTGGTGAAGCACTTCCCGATCACCCAGGGCGTGCTGTTCCAACGGCAGATCGGGGCGGTGAAGGCCGTCGACGGGGTGAGCTTCGAGCTGCGTCGGGGCGAGACGCTCGGCGTGGTCGGCGAGTCCGGCTGCGGCAAGTCCACCCTCGCCCGGCTGCTGATGCGGTTGGAGACGCCCACCTCCGGACGCGCCACCCTGGAGGGCAAGGACCTGTTCAAGGCTTCCGGGGGCGAGCTGCGCCGGCTGCGCCGCAACATGCAGATGGTGATGCAGGACCCGTACACCTCGCTGAACCCGCGGATGACGGTCGGCGACATCATCGGCGAGCCGTTCGAGATCCACCCGGATGCCGCGCCGAAGGGCAGCAAGGGCAAGCGGGTCCAGGAGCTGTTGGACCTGGTCGGGCTCAACCCGGAGCACATCAACAGGTACCCACACCAGTTCTCCGGCGGTCAGCGTCAGCGCATCGGCATCGCCCGGGCCCTCGCGCTGAAGCCCGAGGTGATCGTCTGCGACGAGCCGGTGTCGGCCCTGGACGTCTCCATCCAGGCCCAGGTGATCAACCTGCTCAAGCAGCTACAGGGCGAGCTGGGGCTCTCGTACATCTTCATCGCGCACGACCTGTCCGTGGTGCGGCACATCGCCGACCGAGTCGCGGTGATGTACCTCGGCCGGATCGTCGAGATCGGCACCGAGGACGAGATCTACGAGCGGGCCACCCACCCGTACACCCAGGCTCTGCTCTCTGCCGTGCCGGTGCCGGACCCGGAGGCCCGCGACCAGCGCAACATGATCCGGCTGGTCGGCGACGTGCCCAGCCCGGCCGACCCGCCGAGTGGGTGCCACTTCCGGACCCGCTGCTGGAAGGCCCAGGACATCTGCGCCGTCGAGGACCCGCAGGCCGTGCCGAGGGCAGCGGACCCGCACCCGTCCGCCTGCCACTTCGCCGAACTCCGCGCCACCCCGGCCTGACCCCACCGACCCCTGCGGTTGATCATGAAGTTATTGCCCTGACACGCCGACGTGCAGGGCAATAACTTCATGATCGACGGGGTCTAGCACTGTTAGTGGAAGAAGTGGCGGGTTCCGGTTAGGTACATCGTTACGTTGGCCTTTTTGGCTGCTTCGATTACCTCTTCGTCGCGGATGGAGCCTCCCGGCTGCACGATGGCGCGGACGCCGGCGTCGATGAGGATCTGCGGGCCGTCGGCGAACGGGAAGAACGCGTCCGAGGCGGCGACCGACCCCCGGGCCCGGTCGGCGCCGGCGCGGGTGACCGCGAGCTGCGCCGAGTCGACCCGGTTGACCTGACCCATGCCGACGCCGACGGTGGCGCCGTCCTTGGCGAGCAGGATCGCGTTGCTCTTCACCGCGCGGACCGCCCGCCAGGCGAACGCGAGGTCCCGCAACAGCTCCTCGTCGGCGGCCGCGCCGGTCGCCAACTGCCAATTCGCCGGGTCGTCACCGGGGGCGTTCACCCGGTCGGCGACCTGGGCCAGCACGCCACCGGTCACCGGCCGCAACTCCACGAGCGCCGGCGTCCAGGCCGGGGCCCGCAGCAGCCGGACGTTCTTCTTGCCCTGCAACACCTCGACCGCGCCCTCGTCGAAGCCGGGGGCGACCACCACCTCGGTGAAGATCTCGGCGACCTGTCGGGCCAGCTCGACCGAGACCGGCCGGTTGACCGCGATCACACCGCCGTACGCCGACACCGGGTCGCAGGCGTGCGCCTTGCGGTGCGCCTCGGCCACGTCCGCGCCGACCGCGATGCCGCACGGGTTGGCGTGCTTGATGATCGCCACCGCCGGCTGGTCGGCGAAGTCGTTCGCGGCCCGCCACGCGGCGTCCGCGTCGACGTAGTTGTTGTACGACATCTCCTTGCCGTGCAGCTGCTCGGCCTGGGCCAGCCCCGCCGGGGCGTCCGGGTCGGTGTAGAGCGCGGCGGGCTGGTGCGGGTTCTCGCCGTAGCGCAGCGCTGTCGACTTGCGCAGCGCCAGCCCCGCGAACTGCGGCCACGAGTCGTCGGCGGGCGCCAACTCCTGGGCGCACCACTGGGCAACCGCGACGTCGTACTCGGCGATGTCGGCGAACGCCCGGGCGGCCAGCGCACGACGCTGGGCCAGGGTGAAACCACCCTCGTCGAGCGCGCCGAGCAGCGCCGGGTAACCGCTCGGGTCGGTGAGCACGGCGACCGAGGCGTGGTTTTTGGCAGCGGCCCGCACCATCGCCGGGCCACCGATGTCGATCTGCTCCACGCACTCCTCGACGCCGGCGCCGGAGGCGACTGTCGCCTGGAAGGGGTAGAGGTTGGAGACCAGCAGGTCGAACGCCGCCACGCCCAGCTCGTCGAGCTGTGCCACGTGCGTGTCCTTGCGCAGGTCCGCGAGGAGACCCGCGTGCACCTTCGGGTGCAGGGTCTTCACCCGACCGTCGAGCACCTCGGGGAACCCGGTCACCGTCTCGACCGGCGTCACCGGCACCCCGGCGGCGGCGATGGTGCCCGCCGTGCTGCCGGTGGACACGATCTCCACGCCGGCCGCGTGCAGGGCCTGGGCCAGCTCGACCAACCCGGTCTTGTCATAGACGCTGACCAGCGCCCGCCTGATCGGGCGGCGCCCGTCCTGAGTGGGACTCACGGAACCGTGACCTTCCTTCCGGTGATGGTCCAGCCTTCGCGGACCAGCCGACCGACCTGCTCGACGAGCTGGCGCCGCTCGGCTTCCTTGATGCGCTCGGTGAGCGTGTCGACGTCGTCGTCGTCCAGCACCGGCACCGCGACCTGCGCGACGATCGGCCCGGTGTCCATGCCGGCGTCGACGAAGAAGAGGGTGGCGCCGGTGAGCTTCACGCCGTAGGCGAGGGCGTCACGCGGGCCGTGGATGCCGGGGAACGCCGGCAGCAGCGTGTTGTGCGTGTTCAGGTAGCGGTCACCGAAGGCCGCGAGGAAGTGCGGACCGACCAGCTTGAGGAAACCGGCGGAGATGACCAGGTCGGGCTGGTGCTTCGCGACGTGCGCGGTGAGCGCGCGATCCCAGGCCTCCCGGGTGTCGTGGTCGCGGACCCGCTCGACGAAGGTCGGCACCCCTGCCGCGTCGGCCCGGTCCAGGCCCGCGATGCCGTCGCGGTCCGCGCCGACCGCGACGACCTGTGCGCCGTACGCGGGGTCGGCGGCGGCATCCAGCAGCGACTGGAGGTTGCTCCCGGAGCCGGAGATGAGGACGACGATGCGGGCGACGGACGCGGGCTCGGTCACCGGGCCACCCTATCGGGCAGGTCAGGGACACCCTTCGGCTGGGCGGCGCGCCGATCTTCGACCGTTCCGACGTGCGGCGACCCGGTACGCTGCCGCTCGCTCGGGCCGAACGCCGCGCCGGCCACACACCGCCCCTGATCCGACACACCAAGCGGTCGAGAAGGGCCTGTTTGCGTGTTTCGGGCGACAAGTCGTCCTGTTGCCGTACTGGGCTTTGGGAGGACTGACCGCGATCATGGATGGAAACAAAGAGCACTAACTGACGGAACCAGTCCAAGGAGCTTCTCGAATGCAGCCCGGTAACCCCGGTCAGGACCCGTACGGCCAGCAGCCCAACCAGGACCCGACCGCTCCCCAGCCGCCGGCCGCCCCGTACGGCCAGCAGCCCACCTCCGGCCAGCCGTACGGCCAGCAGCAGCCGGACCCGTACGCCGCGCCGCAGGCCCCGTACGGCCAGCAGCCCACCTCGGGGCAGCCGTACGGCCAGCAGCCGCCGTACCAGGACCCGTACGCCCAGCAGCAGCCCCAGTACGGCAGCGCCCCCGGGTACCCCAACGCCGGGTACCCGCAGGCGCAGGGGCAGAGCAACACCCTCGGCCTGGTGGCGCTGATCCTCGGTATCGCGTCGATCCCGCTGGCGTGCTGCCCCTTCCTGGGCGTTCCGGTCGGCATCGGCGGCTTGGTGACCGGCTACCTGGGCCGGCAGAAGGCCGCCCAGGGGCAGGCCAGCAACGCCGGTCAGGCCAAGGCCGGCCTGATCTGCGGCGCGGTCGGCGTCGGGCTCGGCATCCTCGGGATCATTCTGAGCATCGTGCTGAACGTCAACCTGCCCGCCCAGCCCTGACGGGCTCGGATTCGACGGGGCGTTCCGGGTTCGCCCGGGGCGCCCCGCGCTCGTCTACTGCGCGGGCCCGCGGGTCAGCGCACGGGTGGCGGCGGCGCCGAGGAGTGCGCCGACCGCGATGACCCCGGCCGCCACCGCTCCGACCTGCCAACCCACCGGCCCGACCTGGGCCAGCCGACCGGCGCCGAGCGGCCCGCCGGAAACCGCGGCAGCCGCGCCGAGCACCAGCCCGGCCACCGGCCCGGCCAGCACCGCCGGCGCCAGCAACTCGGCCCAGCGCTGCGCGGCCCGCTCCGGCCCGGCGAGTCGAGCCACCCGACGGGCGAGCAGCCAGCCGGCGACCATCCCGGCCAGCACCGGCACCGCGAGCAGCAGGGCGCCGAAGCCGTCCACCGGGCCGCGCGGCAGGCCGGCGAGCAGCGGCACGGCCGGCAACGCGCCGACCGAGACCTCGCTGGTGCGGACCGCGGTGTCGGTCCCGATCGCGAAGCCCGGCCCGAGCAGGTAACTGGTCGACCAGACCGCCGCGTTGGGCGCGTACGCGGCGCTGACCAGGGTGATGCCGGCCTGCCCGGCGACCCCGGTCCGGTACGCCCCGATCATGTCGGCCGCGTCGCCGCCGCCGGTGGCCACCGCCAGGCCGGCCGCGCCCGCGCCCGCGCCGAGCAGCAGCAGCACGGCCACCAGACCGGTGCGAATGCCGTCGCGCACCGGCCCCGGCATCCGAGTGACGAGGAGCCGGGTCACGGCGGTGATGCGGATCGCGCCGACCAGTGCGGCGAGTGTGCCGACCACGGCGAACGTGACGCCCGCCCGGATCACTGACACATCCTGCCCGCCGGTGCCGACCAGCACCGCCGCGAGCGCGCCGAGCAGCGCGTACGCGATGCCGACCGCGCCCGCGGCGAGCAGCGCCCGGCGCGGTGAGCGGGTGTCACGGGCGCCGATCGCGCGGCTGACGTGCACACCGGCGCGGGTCAGTCGCCAGAGCGCGAGCACGGTCAGCGCCAGCGGGGCGAGCCCGAGTGGGCCGGACTCGGTGTGCAGTGGCACGCCGTGCCCGAGCAGCCAGCCGGCCAACGCGGCGCGCAGGGCGCCGGTCAGGGTGGTGGAGTCCGCGCCGAGCTGCACCAGGCCGAGCACGATGGCGACCGGCAGGTATGAGGTGCAGGCGGCCCAGCAGGCGGCCACCCCGGCGGCGACGGGCAGCGGCGCGCGCCCGCGCGGCGACCCGCCCGCGCGGGGCGCGGGCACCCGCCGGGCCGGCGCGGCACGGTCGACCCGCCGGTCGTCGGCGCTCACACCGCCGGGACGGCTGGGACGATCAGGGGTGACGGGGGACATCCGCTCTACTCTGGCACGTCGCGCGGGCGGTGGCAGTCCGTTAACCCCTCCTAAGGACGGCGAGTTCACCGAACCGACGTCCTGCCCACCCGGGCCGGTCTAGCCTCGGCCCATAGGGGGCGCGAGTCGCCGCCACCCGGGACGGGCCCGCCGGTCGCGGTCCGGGCCGGCAGGTCGCCCACGACCGCTCGGAGGAAGCTGTGACGACGCCATACCCGCCTCCCCCGCCACCACCGGCCCGGGGACGCGACCGGACGACCCTCTGGGGCGTGCTGGGCATCGTGCTGGGGCTGATCTGCTGCGGCATCTTCGGCATCGTCTTCGGCTACCTGTCCATCCGCGATGCCCGCCGGTACGGGCAGTCACCGTTGCTCGGCTACCTCGCCATCGTCTTCGGCGTGATCAACATCATCGGCGGGGCGATCCTGCGCGCGACCGGCAACTACCCGTTCTGGAACAACGACTGAGCGGGCTGGTCGACCAGCGAGCTGACGCTGGTAGCGCAGAGCGGGGCGGCCGCCGATGCTGGTCTCACCGGTCACGGTGAACCCGGTGCGTGCCAGCACCGCCTGGGACGCCGGGTTGTCGAGGGTGGCCAGCGCGGTGAGACCGGCGAGCCGGTAGTCGTCGGCGGCCAGGTGGCACACCTGCTCGACAGCCGCGGTGGCGACGCCCTTGCCGGCGGCCCGCTCACCGACCCGGTAGCCGAGTTCGGCGAACCCGGCCGCGACATCCACGAGGTTGACCCGGCCGACCAGGTCACCCTGCTCGGTCAGGACGACGTGGAAGTGACACAGGCCCGCCTCCTGCTCGGCCAACAACGCGCGGTGCCGATCGGCGAACCCGGAAAAGTACGCGTCGCCACGATCCGGCACCGAACGCGCGAAGTACGCCCGGTTCTCCCGTTCGAACGCCAGCAGAACGTCCGCGTGGTCGGCCCTCAGCCGCTGCACTCTCAGCACGCCGGCAGCCTACGGTCCGTTCGGCGCCCCGGTGGTACGCCGGAGGGGGCCGACCAAGCTGCGGTCGACCCCCTCCGGTGTTACCTGGCCGGCTCAGCTGCCGGACATGATCTCCCGCATCAGCTTGGCGGTCTCGGTCGGCGTCTTGCCGACCTTGACGCCGACTGCCTCCAGCGCCGCCTGCTTCGCCTCGGCGGTGCCGGCCGAGCCGGAGATGATCGCACCGGCGTGACCCATGGTCTTGCCGGGGGGAGCGGTGAAGCCGGCGATGTAGCCGACCACCGGCTTGGTGACGTTGGCCTTGATGAACTCGGCGGCCCGCTCCTCGGCGTCGCCACCGATCTCACCGATCATGACGATGGCGTCGGTCTCCGGGTCGGCCTCGAACGCCGCCAGGGCGTCGATGTGGGTGGTCCCGATGATCGGGTCACCGCCGATGCCGACGCAGGTGGAGAAACCGATGTCGCGCAGCTCGTACATCATCTGGTAGGTCAGCGTGCCGCTCTTGCTGACCAGGCCGATCCGGCCGGAGCCGGTGATGTCGGCCGGGATGATGCCGGCGTTGGAGGCACCCGGCGAGGCGATGCCCGGGCAGTTCGGCCCGATGATCCGGGTCTGCTCGCCCTTTGCCACGTTGTACGCCCAGAACGACGCGGTGTCGTGCACCGGAACGCCCTCGGTGATCACCACGGCCAGCGGAATCGCGGCGTCGATCGCCTCGACCACGGCGGCCTTGGTGAACTGCGGCGGCACGAAGATGACTGTGACGTCCGCCCCGGTCTCGGCCATCGCGTCCGCGACGGACGCGAAGACCGGCAGCTCGGTGCCGTCGAAGTCGACAGTCTGGCCCGCCTTGCGCGGGTTGACGCCGCCCACCACGTTGGTGCCGGCGGCCAGCATCCGCCGGGTGTGCTTGGAACCCTCGGAACCGGTCATCCCCTGGACGATGACCTTCGAGTCCTTGGTCAGCCAGATAGCCATGATCAGACCCCCGCAGCTGCCAGCTCGGCGGCCCGCTCGGCCGCACCGTCCATGGTGTCCACCCGCTGCACGAGCGGGTTGTTCGCGCTGTCCAGGATCGCCCGGCCAGCCTCGGCGTTGTTGCCGTCGAGACGGACGACGAGCGGCTTGGTGACCTGCTCGCCGCGCTGCTCCAGCAGGGCCAGCGCCTGGATGATGCCGTTGGCGACCTCGTCGCAGGCGGTGATGCCACCGAAGACGTTGACGAAGACGCTCTTCACGGCCGGGTCGGAGAGCACGATCTCCAGCCCGTTCGCCATCACCGCGGCGCTCGCGCCGCCGCCGATGTCGAGGAAGTTGGCCGGCTTGACGTTGCCGTGCCGCTCACCGGCGTACGCGACCACGTCGAGGGTCGACATGACCAGACCCGCGCCGTTGCCGATGATGCCGACCTCGCCGTCGAGCTTGACGTAGTTGAGGTCCTTGGCCTTGGCGGCCTGCTCCAGCGGGTCCACCGCGGCCTGGTCGACCAGGGCCTCGTGGTCCGGGTGCCGGAACGCCGCGTTCTCGTCCAGGCTGATCTTGGCATCGAGCAGCAGCATCCGGCCGTCGCCGTTCTTGGCGAGCGGGTTGACCTCGACCAGTGTGGCGTCCTCGGCGACGAACGCCTGCCACAGACCCACGGCGATCTCGACCACCTGGTCGGCGACCTCGGCCGGGAAGCCGGCAGCGGTCACGATCTCGCGGGCCTTGGCCTCGTCCACGCCCTTCACGGCGTCGATCGGGGCCTTCACGACCTTGTCGGGGGTCTCGGCGGCGACCTGCTCGATGTCCATGCCGCCGGCGACGCTGGCGATGCAGAGGAAGGTGCGGTTCGCCCGGTCGAGCAGGTACGAGAAGTAGTACTCCTCGGCCACGTCCGCGGTCACCGTGATCATGACCTTGTGGACGGTGTGACCCTTGATGTCCATGCCGAGGATGTCCGTGGCCCGGGCCACCGCCTCATCCGGGCCCTCGGCCAGCTTGACGCCGCCGGCCTTACCTCGGCCGCCGACCTTTACCTGCGCCTTGACGACCACACGGCCGCCAAGGCGTTCGGCGATCGCGCGGGCCTCTTCCGGGGTAGTGGCGACGCCGCCGGCCAGCACGGGCAAGCCGTGCCGCTCGAACAGGTCCCGCCCCTGGTACTCGTACAGGTCCACGATTGCGCGTCCCGTCCCGTCTCCGCGGCGCGCCGTCGCGCCGCCACCAGCGTTCAGAAAACAGTTTGACGCCTGTCATCAGTTGAAACAGGCCATTGGCCGCAGCCTAGCGAGGTCGGCACCACCGGCAACCGAGCGGGTGCGCGGTGTGCGGTAATGCACAACCGGACATCAGGTGTGGCCGGTTTCCGGCCGGCACCGGGTGGCATCCACCATCCGGGCGATGTTGTCCGGCTTGCGTAACCCTGCCGTGGGGGCGTCGTTGAGTCAGATGTCGGAGCGCTGAACAGCGCAAAGACGGGATACGGCCGATGCCCTGTCGGTCGAGGGGTGGCGGCGGGGCATCGTGCATAGAGGGGCCGGACGTGTGAGGGGTGCGTCCGGCCCCTCCCCCGTGCCCAAATTCGGTCGCCGCAGCAGACCGGCGGGCCTCAGGAAACCGGCTGGGCCACGTTCTGTCGGACCCACTCGACAATCGCCTGGGTGGTGGCGCCCGGCGTGAAGATCTTCGCGACGCCCAGCTTCTCCAACTCGGGAATGTCGCCGTTCGGAATGATGCCGCCGCCGAACACGACGATGTCGCGGGCGTCCCGCTCACCGAGCAGTTCCAGCACCCGCCGGAAGAGCGTCATGTGTGCGCCGGAGAGAACGGACAGACCGACCGCGTCGGCGTCCTCCTGGATGGCGGTCTCCACGATCTGCTCGGGGGTCTGGTGCAGGCCGGTGTAGACGACCTCCATGCCGGCGTCCCGCAGGGCGCGTGCGACGACCTTCGCGCCCCGGTCGTGGCCGTCCAGGCCAGGCTTGGCGACGACGACCCGAATTCGAGAGCTCATCAGCGCACACCTTTCACCGGCTGGACCGCCTTCACCTTAACGAACGGTAACCCGGCCGGCCCGGCCCGGGAAATCCGGGCTCTGTCACCGGCCGTTACCCGGCGCTCCCCGGGGCAACCCGACGAGGTCCGGCGTCGAACCATTCCCGCCCCACTTCTGACCGGGCCGCCGACACCATCCCGACGCTGCTCGGAGTCAAGCCGGACGAGTCCGCCGGAACGGTCACGCTCGGCGACGAACGGGCAGCGACGGGGGCACCGTTCGGCGTCACGATGCATGACAATCATGGACGCAAACGGACAGATCGACACGCCAATTTTCCGCTCTAGCTTGTGACTCGCCTAGCGGTTGGCTAACGTGTCCACGGTTGTCATCAGGTCCATGGACGGGTGACGACGCGGTCAGCGGACGTTTCACTGAGCTTCAGGGGACGCCACCGGCCGCTTCGGAACCCCGACAACGGAGGGTGTGCGTGCGCCAGCGCCTGTCGTCTGAGCCCGATCGATATCGCGGTCGCCGCCGCGTGCCCACCCCACCCCGCAGCCGTTACGCCGCTGTCGTCACCACCGCGTTCGTCGGTGCTGGCATCGTGGCCCTCGGCGCGAGCGCCCTGCCGGACGCCAAGGACGTCAGCCCGACGGTTCTCGACGAGCTCAAGCAGGCGTCGGTCACCAGTCAGGACGCCGCGGCCCGTGCGGACAACGCCGACCGCGCCTCCCGGGACAGCCGCAGCAAGGACAGCGCCGAGCCCGAGGTCTGGCTGCTGCCGCTGCAGGGTTACGACTTCAACTCCCCGTACGGCGTCCGCTGGGGCAAGATGCACACCGGCGTGGACCTGGTCGCCGGCGAGGGCACGCCCTACGTGGCGATCCACGACGGGTTGGTCACCAAGGCCGGCTGGTTCGGCGGGTACGGCAACGCGGTGATCGTTCAGCACGCCGACGGCAGTGAGGCCATCTACGGCCACTCCTCGGCGGTGAGCGTCAAGGAAGGCCAGCAGATCAAGGCGGGCGACCAGCTCGGCCTCGTGGGTCAGACCGGCCACGCGTACGGCACCCACCTGCACCTGGAGATCCATGTCAAGGGGCAGCCGATCGACCCGGTGCCGTTCCTCCAGGAGCGCGGAGTGGACATCAAGCTGCAAGTCGAGGCAATCTACAGCGAGGTAGCCGGCTCCTGACGCTGTGCAACGACCGTTGACCGCCCGGATCTGTCGATCCGGGCGGTTTTCTGTGGGCGCCTGTTTGCCAGGTCACAGCGGGGATTGTGAGCGGCGACACCCTGCCGCATGATCACTTTTCCGGTCGTAGCATCGCAGAGCGGGTCATATCCGGGCACTCGAGTGGCTCCCCCTCGCCCGGCCACCCGGTCCCCATCCCGCCCCCGACCCGGCGCGATACCAGTATTTCGAGGTCAAGTGCCCCTCGACTGTGAAGGTCCGCCGTGCAGGAAGACAGCCCCGTCCAGAACGAGAACACCCCCGACACCAGCCACATCACTCCGCCGCAGCGCACCGGCCGGCGGAACCTGCTCATCGTGCTCGCTGCCGCCGCCCTGGTAGCCCTCGGCCTCGGTGGTGTCGCCGTCGCCACCGGCGGCACCGAGCGCCCCGCGCCCGCCGCCGTCTCCCTCGACGCCCAGGCCCGGGCCGAGGCCGCGAGCCGGGCCGACCGCTCGGCCCGCGAATCGAGCGCACCGGTCACCCCCTCGCTCAGCCCGACACCGAGCCCGTCGGCGGTCAGCGCCAGCCCGGCCCCCACCAGAACGGCCGTCGCGAAGGCCAAGCCGAAGCCGAAGAAGACCACCAAGCCCACGCCCGCCTGGGTCGACCCGATGCCGGGCGCAGCCGTCACATCCTGCTACGGGCAGCGCTGGGGCACCCTGCACGCAGGTATCGACCTGGCGCTGCCCTCCGGTACGCCGATCCGCGCCGCGGCCGCCGGCACCGTGACCCAGGCCGGGGACGCCTCCGACGGGTACGGCAACTCCGTCTTCGTCGACCACGGCAACGGGTACCTCACCCACTACGCCCACCAGAGCCGCATCGCGGTCACGGTCGGCCAGAAGGTCAAGGCCGGCCAGGTCATCGGCTACGAGGGCGCCACCGGCGATGCCACCGGCCCGCACCTGCACTTCGAGGTGCACCAGGGCATGTGGAACCAGATCGACCCGGCCCCGTTCATGCGGGCCCACGGCGTGGACCTGGGCTGCTGAGGCAGCATTCCCGCGCTACGACAAGGAAAGAGTGGCCTCGGGTGGTGCCGGAGGCCACTCTTTCCTTTCGTGAGTGCGATCTTGGGGCGCTGGGTCAGAGCTTGTCGACAGGGGCGTGCCGGAGCACCAGCCACATGGTCTGGTCGCCGAAGTCGATCTGCGCGCGGGCACCCGGGCCGTGCCCCTCGACGGCGAGCACCCGCCCCAACCCGTACCGCTGGTGATTGACCCGGTCGCCGGCGGACACCTTCGGCCCCTGCGGCAGCTCGCTGGCCGTGGTCAGCCGGCTGGCGTCCACGCCGAGCCGCTGCGCCAACTGGGCCGCCTTCGGCGTCCCCCCGGTGAAGGTGCCACGGCCGCCGGGCGCGCGGTCCGCGCGGCCACCGACGCCACCGCCCCCGCCAGCCCACGAGGTGTACGACCCCTCGGTGCGCTCCCAGTGCACCAACTCGGTCGGCAGCTCCTCCAGGAAGCGCGACGGCGGGTTGTAGGACGGCTGCCCCCAGGCCGAGCGGGTCACCGCACGGGAGAGGTAGAGCCGCTGTCGGGCACGGGTGATGCCGACGTACGCCAGCCGGCGCTCCTCCTCCAACTCGCGGGTGTCGCCCAGCGAGCGCAGGTGCGGGAAGACGCCGTCCTCCAGCCCGGTCAGGAAGACCACCGGGAATTCCAGGCCCTTGGCGGTGTGCAGCGTCATCAGGGTGACCACGCCCTGGTGGTCGGGGTCGTCGGAGGGGATCTGGTCGGCGTCGGCGACAAGCGCCACCTGCTCCAGGAAGCCGGCCAGGGTGGCCCGCTCCCCCTCCTCGCCCAGCGCTTCGATCCGCTCGGTGTACTCCCGGGCGACGCTTACCAACTCCTGGAGGTTGTCCACCCGCCCGGCGTCCTGCGGGTCCAGGCTCTCCTCCAGCTCGGTGAGGTAGCCCGAGCGGGTCAGCAGCGCCTCCAGCACCTCCTCCGGGGTGCCGGTCTCGGCCAGCTCGCGGGCGCCGTCGAGCAGCGCCACGAAGTCGGCGATGCCGTTGGCCGCCCGGCTGGAGATGCCCGGCGCCTCGCGGGCCCGACGCAACGCCGCGCCGAAGGAGATCCGGTCGCGGCTGGAGAGCGCCTCGACACACGCCTCCGCGCGGTCGCCGATCCCCCGGCGCGGGGTGTTGAGCACTCGCCGCAGGCTCACCGTGTCGTCGTCGTTGACCACCGAACGCAGGTACGCCAGGGCGTCGCGGACCTCCTTGCGCTCGTAGAAGCGCACCCCGCCGACCACCTTGTAGGGCAGGCCAACGCGGATGAACACCTCCTCGAAGACGCGGGACTGCGCGTTGGTGCGGTAGAAGACGGCGACGTCGCCGGGGCGGGTCTCGTCGGCGTCGACCAGCCGGTCGATCTCCCGGGCCACCCAGTCGGCCTCGGCGTGCTCGGTGTCGGCCACGTAGCCGACGATCTGCTCGCCGGCGCCGGCCTCGCTCCACAGCCGCTTGGGTTTGCGGGAGGTGTTGCGGTCGATCACCGCGTTTGCCGCGTTGAGAATGGTCTGGGTGGAGCGGTAGTTCTGCTCCAGCAGGATCGTCCGGGCGTCGGTGAAGTCCCGTTCGAACTCCAGGATGTTGCGGATCGTCGCACCGCGGAACGCGTAGATCGACTGGTCGGCGTCGCCGACGACGCACAGCTCGGCGGGCTCCAGCCCGTCGGTGCCGGAGACCAGCTCCTTGATCAGCGTGTACTGGGCGTGGTTGGTGTCCTGGTATTCGTCCACCAGCACGTGCCGGAACCGCCGACGGTAGCTCTCCGCGACGTGCGGGTGCGACTGGAGCAGGTGCACCGTGGTCATGATCAGGTCGTCGAAGTCCAGGGCGTGTGCCTCACGCAGCCGGCGCTGGTAGAGCGTGTACGCCTCGGCCAGCGCCCGCTCGTTGGGCCCGGTGGCCCGCGCCGCGAACTGCTCCGGATCGACAAGCTCGTTCTTGAGGTTGGAGACCTGGGCCGCCAGCCCACGCGCCGGGTAGCGCTTCGGGTCGAGATCCAGCTCGCGGGTCACCAACTGCATCAGCCGGCGGGAGTCGTCCGCGTCGTAGATCGAGAACGTCGACTTGAGGCCGGCGTGCTCGTGCTCGGCACGCAGAATCCGCACGCAGGCCGAGTGGAACGTCGACACCCACATCAGGCGGGCCCGGGGGCCCACAAGCGCGGCGACGCGCTCCTTCATCTCGCCGGCGGCCTTGTTAGTGAAGGTGATCGCGATGATCTCGCCGGGGTGCACGTCCCGAGCGGCGAGCAGGTAGGCGATCCGGTGCGTGAGCACCCTGGTCTTGCCGGACCCGGCGCCGGCCACGATCAGCAGCGGCGAGCCGGCATGGCTGACGGCGTCGCGCTGCGGCCCGTTCAGCCCGGCGAGCAGCTGTTGCGGATCGAGGCGCGCGGCGGCCGCGCCGGGTCGGTGCGGGCGGGCCGGCGCGGACTCCGGCGCAGGCGGGGACGCGGGGAAGTCGAAGAGAGGATGCATCGCCCGACAAGTCTATGCCGCGGGCCGGACACTGCGCCGCTGGCGCTCGGCAGCTCGTGCCCGACGCCGGCACCACCACCCGGTACGCCCACCGGTGAGAAAGGTGCCCCTCGCGACGGGGAATGCTTGCGTACCCGGCAACGGCGTGGGCATACTCGACGGCGTGATCACTGCGCGCTACTACTTTTACTATGGCACCGGTAGTCCGGCTGCCGTAGGTCGCGCCTGATCGATTCAGACCTGCTAAAGCCCCGGGCTCCTGGAGTCCGGGGCTTTTCCGTCCCAGGTTCCGGGCACCGGGCACCACACCGCGAGAGGTACCCGATGATGACAGACGTGATGGAGCAGAGCGGCGGCCCGATCCGGCCAGAGTCTGGGCAGTCCGCGGCGCAGGGGGCCGAGCCGGCGGTGGCCACACCACCGCCGGATGCGGACACTGAGCCGGCCGAGCAGCAGACCGGCACCGAGGAGCCGTCCGCCGCCGCGCGGATCGTGCAGATCAGGGAACGAATCGACGAGATCGACAACGCGTTGATCACGCTCTGGCAGGAGCGGGCCGCGTTGTCCCAGGAGGTCGGGGTGACCCGGATGGCGTCCGGTGGGACCCGCCTGGTGCTCTCCCGGGAACGGGAGATCCTGGAGCGGTTCCGGGTCGCGCTCGGTGCCGACGGCACCCAGTTGGCCCTGCTGCTGCTCCGCGCGGGCCGCGGCCCGCTGTGAGCCGCGCCCGCCTGCGGTCGAGTCACCCGGTCCGCTGACGCGGCGTGGGCTGCCGTGCGGCACGCTGGCCGACAGTGGTCCCGGACAGACGAAACCGCCTGCCGTCGTCGTGGTGACGGCGGCAGGCGGTCCCGGTGGCTCACACCTCGTGGGTGGCGACGATCTCGCGCTTCTCCGCGAAGTGGCAGGCGCTCGGGTGGTCCGAAGCCTGCCGGATCTCCAGCAACGGCACCTGCTCGGCGCACACGTCCTGCGCCTTCCAGCAGCGGGTCCGGAACCGGCAACCCGAGGGCGGGCTGATCGGCGACGGCACGTCACCCGTGAGCCGGATGATCGTCTTGTTGTTCCGCTGCGTCGGGTCCGGCACCGGCACCGCGGAGAGCAGAGCCTGGGTGTACGGGTGGGTCGGTCGCTCGTAGATCTCGTCCTCGGTGCCGATCTCGACGATCTTGCCGAGGTACATCACCGCGACCCGGTCCGAGAGGTGGCGGACCACCGACAGGTCGTGCGCGATGAAGACGTACGAGAGGCCGAACTCGCCCTGCAACTGCTCCAGCAGGTTCATGACCTGGGCCTGGATGGAGACGTCAAGCGCCGACACCGGCTCGTCGCAGACGATGACCTCGGGCCGCAGCGCGAGCGCGCGGGCGATGCCGATGCGCTGACGCTGACCGCCGGAGAACTGGTGCGGGTACCTGTTGATGTGCTCCGGGTTGAGCCCGACCAGGTCGAGCAGTTCGCGGACCTTGGCCCGGCGGCTACCCTTCGGCGCCACCTCCGGGTGGATCTCGAACGGCTCGCCGAGCAGGTCGCCGACTGTCATCCGCGGGTTCAGCGAGGTGTACGGGTCCTGCATCACCAGCTGGATCTGCCGGCGCAGACGTCGCAGCGCCCCACCGGACAGCTTGGAGATGTCCTGGCCCTTGTAGACCACGTTGCCGGCGGTCGGCTTCTCCAGGTTCATCAGCACCCGGGCGAGCGTCGACTTGCCGCAGCCGGACTCGCCGACCACACCGAGCGTCTCGCCGGCGCGTAGACCGAACGAGACCCCGTCGACCGCCTTGACCTGACCGACGGTCTTCTTGAACACCACACCCTGGGTGACGGGGTAGTGCTTGACCAGGTCGTTGACCTCGAGGATGTTCTCAGACACGGTTCACCAGCTCCTCGGCGAAGTGGCAGGCGCTGGCCCGGGCGGGGCCGACCTGCAGCAGCGGCGGGACCTTCTCCCGGCACACCGGCTGAGCCATCGGGCACCGCGGGTTGAACGGGCAGCCCGGCGGGATGTTCATCAGGTTCGGCGGGAGGCCCTTGATCGTCCGGAGCTGCTGCCCCTTCTCGTCGAGGCGCGGGATCGAGTCGATCAGACCCAGGGTGTACGGGTGCGCCGGCTTGGCGTACAACTCGTACACGTCGGCTTCCTCGACGATCCGGCCCGCGTACATGACCGCGATCCGGTCCGCGACGTCGGCGACCACACCGAGGTCGTGGGTGATCAGGATCATGCCCATCTGCCGCTCGCGCTGAAGCTCCGCCAGCAGGTCCATGATCTGGGCCTGCACGGTCACGTCGAGGGCGGTGGTCGGCTCGTCCGCGATCAGCACCTCCGGGTCGAGCGCCAGCGACATCGCGATCATCGCGCGCTGCCGCATACCGCCGGAGAACTGGTGCGGGTAGTTGTTGAACCGACCCTTGGCGTTCGGAATCTTGACCTGGTCGAGCATGTCGATCGCGCGCTTCTTGGCCTCCGCGCGGCCCATGCCCCGCCGGACCCGGAACTGCTCGGCGATCTGGAACCCGACGGTGAAGACGGGATTCAGCGCGGAGAGCGCGTCCTGGAAGATCATCGCGATGCCCTCGCCGCGGATGCGGCGGCGCTCCTCGTCGGACATGCGGAGCATGTCCTTGCCGTGGAAGCGGACCTGCCCACCGGTGACGAAGCCGGGCGGCGTGTCCAGGATGCCCATGATGGTCTGCGCCGTGACGCTCTTACCGGAGCCGGACTCGCCGAGCACGGCGAGGGTCTCCCCCGCGTCGACGTGGTAGGTGACCCCGTTGATGACCTTTGCGACGCCGTCCCGGGTACGGAACTCCACCCGCAGGTCGTCGACCTCAAGCAGCCGGCCGGAGGGACGCCCGGACCCGCCGGGTCCCGGCGCGGACTGCTCAGACACGAGAATGTCGGACACTGGATCTCCCCTAGCGGAGTTTCGGATCGAGGGCCTCGCGGACCGACTCACCGAGCATCACGAAGCTCAGCACTGCGGTGACGAGGAACGCGGCGGGGAAGAACACCAGCCCTGGCGCGACCCGGACGAAATTCTGCCCGTCACTGATCATGATGCCCCAGGACACCACAGGCGACTTCAGACCGACGCCCAGGAAGGACAGGGTGGCCTCGGCGCCGATGAACGAGCCGACCATGATCGTGCCGTAGACCAGCAGCGGGGCCAGGCAGTTCGGCAGCAGGTGCTTGAGGATGATCCGGCCGGTGCCGGCACCCAGCGCGCGGGCCGCCACGATGTAGTCGGCCTCCTTGGTGGCGAGCACCGAGGAGCGCATCAGCCGCATCACGACCGGCCAGCTCAGCACGATCAGCGACGCGATCACCAGACCCATGATCTGGGCCTTGCTGTTGCCGGAGCCCGACCCGTTGAACGTGGTCAGGATGACGATCGCGCCGAGCACGAAGGGCAGACCGAAGAAGACGTCGGCGATCCGGCTGAGCAGCGCGTCCACCCAGCCACCGCGGTAACCGGCGATGATGCCCATGGTGCCGCCGATGAACAGGGTGCCCAGCACGGAGAGCACGGCGACCACGATGGAGGCCCGTGCGCCGTAGATGACCCGGGCGTAGACGTCGCGGCCCTGCACGTCGTAGCCGAACCAGCCATCGGCGGACGGCTTGTCGAGGCTGCGGGACAGCGAGCCGTTGACGGCATCGCCCGGGCCGAACAGCGCCGGGAAGGCCGCCATCAGCAGGAAGATCAGGATCAGCGTTGCCGAGATCCAGAACAGCGGCTTGCGCCGCAGGTCCCGCCAGGCGTCGGCGAGCAGGCCGCGCGGCTTCTCGTTGCTCTGCGGCTGGCCCGCGGTGGCGGGGGCGGCGGAGTCGGTCGGGTGTGCGCCAGGGGTGCTGACGATCGATGCGGTACTCGGGTCACTCATAACGGATCCTCGGGTCCAGGGCGGCGTAGAGCAGGTCAACCAGCAGGTTCATCACGAGATAGACCAGCACCAGGACGACCACGATGCCTACCACCGTGGCGCTTTCCTTGGTGATGATCGCCCGGAAGACCTGGCGGCCGATTCCGTTGATGCCGAAGATTCCCTCGGTGACGATCGCGCCACCCATCAGAGCACCGAGGTCGGTGCCGAGCAGGGTCACCACCGGGATGAGCGAGTTGCGTAGCAGGTGCACGCCCACCACCCGGCGCATCGGCAGGCCCTTGGCGATCGCCGTACGCACGTAGTCCGCGCGACGGTTCTCCGCGATGCTCGTTCTCGCCACCCGGGCGATGTACGCCACTGACGCGCTGCCCAGCACGAAGCCCGGCACGATCAGCTCGGACCACCGCATCTCGGAGGAGACGGTCGGCTTGATGATGCCCCACTGCACGCCCAGCAGCCACTGGAGCACGAAGCCGACCACGAAGACCGGCAGCGCGATCAGGAAGAGGGTGGAGACCAGGACCAGGTTGTCCAGGAAGCCGTTACGTCGCAGACCGCTCAGCACGCCGGCGCCGAGGCCGATGATCGCCTCGATGGCGAGCGCCACGAGGGCCAGCTTCAGCGTGTTCGGGTAGGCAGTCGTGATGATGTCGCTGATCTCGGTCTGCCGGTACGTCTGACCGAAGTCGCCCTGGAGCAGGTTCTTCATGTAGTTGCCGTACTGCACGAAGACGTTCTGGTCGAGGTGGTACTTCTCGGTCATGAAGGCGATGTACTGGTCCGGGCAGCGACGCTCGCCGCACTTGCCGGCGAACGGATCACCGGGAACGGCCCAGACGAGCCAGTAGATCAGGAACGTCGTACCGATGAAGACCGGCACGAGTTGGAGCAGCCGTCTCAACAGATAACGGCCCATGGGGTGGTCCTCCAGACAGGGGGCGCGTCGGACGGCCGACACGGTGGTGACAACGTGCGAGTGGGGTGTTGTAACACCCAATCGCGGAACGGCCCCGGGTCGGGCTCACCGGATGTGGCGAGCCCGACCCGGGGTCAGACCGTTCGGATCAGAGCTCGACCGAGGTGATGTCGACCTCGCCGACGTTGTTGATCTCGAGCTTCTTGATCTTCTCCGAGTGGCCGGACTGCTGACCGTAGAAGTAGACCGGGATGCTCGGGACGTCCTGGTCGACCTTCTCGACCGCCTTGGCGAACGCCTCGTGCGAGGCCTCCAGGGTCGGAGCGCCGCTGGCCTGCTTGGCAAGCACGTCGACCTCGGGGTTGGTGTAGAGGCCGTCGTTCGAGGAGCCGTTGGTGACGAACAGCGGGTTCACCCAGTTCTCGACGTCCGGGTAGTCCTGCTGCCAGGCAGCGCGGTACGGGCCCTTCATCGCGTGGGCGTTCACGTTCTGGCGGAACACCGCGAAGGTCGGCACACCCTCGGCCCGAGCGTTGATGCCAAGGTTGGTCTTGACCTGCTGCGCGACGGCGTCCATCCAGTCCTTGTGGGCGGAGTCCGAGTTGTAGTAGAAGACCATCTCACCGGTGAAGCCACCAGCCTCGGCGAGCAGCTGCTTGGCCGTGGTCGGGTCGAACTTGCAGGCGGTGCAGTTACCCGGCTTGGCGCCCGGGGTCAGCGGGTTCGCCCAGCTGTCGGCCGGCTTGCGGGTACCGAAGAAGATCTTGTCCGAGATCTCCTGCCGGTCGACGGCCAGCGACACCGCACGACGCAGCTTCGGGTCCTTGAAGCGCTTGTCGTAGATCGGGAACGCGATGAACGCGGTCGACGGCGTGACGGTCGAGCGGCCCCGCTCACCGAGGTCGGTCTTCCACTTGTCGCCGGCGAGCGCCGAGGTGGGGACAACCTCCATGAAGTCGAGGTTGTTCGCCAGCAGGTCGGCGTAGGCGGCGTTGTCGTCCTGGTACAGCTTGACGTCGACGTCCTTGACCTTCATCTTGTCGCGAAGGTTGTAGTCGTCGAAGCGCGTCAGCTTGATGAGGGAGTTGTCCTCCCACGACACGAAACTCACCGGGCCGTTACCGATCGGCTTGCGGCCGAACTCCTCGGGCTTCATGGTGAAGAACGCGTCCGGCAGCGGCATGAAGGCGCTGTAGCCGAGCTTGGTCGGGAAGACCGCGGTCGGCGCTGCCAGGGTGACCTCGAAGGTCTGCTCGTCGATGACCTTCAGGCCGGACAGCTCCTTGGCCGTCGGCTCCGGGGCCTTCTTCGGGCCGTCCGCGCCATCCGGGTCCGAGGTGTAGGTCTTCTCGAAGCCCGCGATGTCCGCGAAGAAGGTGCCGTTCTGCGCGCCGTTCGGCGAGTAGGCGGCCCAGTTCCAGGCGTCGACGAAGTTCTTCGCCTTGACCTCGGTACCGTCGTGGAACTTGGTACCGGCCTTGATCTTGATCGTGAAGACCTTGGAATCCGTGGTGTTGATGGACTCCGCAAGCGCGTTACGCGGGGCCCCACCGTCGTTCGGGTACTCGACCAGGCCGGTCCACATCCAGTCGATGATCTTGCCGCCGCCGGTCTCCGTGGTGTTCGCCGGGACCAGCGGGTTCTCCGGCTGGACGCCGTGAACAACGATCGAGCCATCCGCGCTGGCGGCGGAATTGTCGTCGCCACCGCTCGAGCAACCGCTCGCGACAAGCGCGGCAGCCGCGCTGAGCGCGATCGCGCTCGTCGCCCGCTTCGAGACTCTCATTCCGAGGGGCCTCCTCTTTCTAACCAGGTTCCGTCGTGGGTTTCACGCACGTTTGGGGGTGACACCGCCCGACCACCCCGGGGCGGGGGTCGCCGG
The DNA here is from genome assembly GCF_049841535.1 of Micromonospora sp. DT53. Taxonomy (NCBI): domain Bacteria; kingdom Bacillati; phylum Actinomycetota; class Actinomycetes; order Micromonosporales; family Micromonosporaceae; genus Micromonospora; species Micromonospora sp. DT53. Next base: position 9,970 of record NZ_JBNCKM010000006.1, on the reverse strand, counting down.
GACCACAGGGAAGTTGGGGACACCCCTGATGTTCCGATCCGCCGGGCTTCCCCACCAACGAGGCGCGGCACGACGCAATCGACACAGCCACGGGCCGCCGTGATCGGCAGAATCGTGGTCGTGGGGCGTACGGAGTGCCACACACCGATGGTGAGGTGCTGCCACTGTGACACCCACTGGCCTCTTCCGTGAAGGTGCCGTTATCAAGCCGTTAGTTGCCCGCCACGTTGCCGATACTTGAAAAATGATCATAAAGCGGTCGTCGGAGGTGGCACTGAGCAGGAAATACGTTGCGCGACCCGAACAGCCGGCCTCTGCCCGTGCGCAAGCCCCGAGGTCACTCCGGCCCGGTGGGAGGTCCGTCACCACTCACGTTTCGACCCATCCGGATGAGGGCGCCTAGGGCTACCCGGGCACGATCACCGGCTGGGTGTACGAGGGCGCGCCTGACGTTTGTCTGCTTGTCGCCGCCGGCGACACCGTCGATCCTCGCCGCTGTGACACACCCTCAAACGAGGCGGCGGTCCGCCGCCCAGCGCGACAGCTCGTAACGGTTGGACATCTGAAGCTTGCGCAGCACGTTCGACACGTGCGTCTCCACCGTCTTGATGGAGATGAACAGCTCCTTGGCGATCTCCTTGTACGCGTACCCCCGGGCCAGCAGGCGCAGCACCTCCCGTTCCCGGTTGGTGAGCTGGTCCAGCTCCGGGTCGGCCACCGGTGCGTCCGGCCGGGCCGCGAAGGCGTCCAGCACGAAACCGGCCAGCCGTGGGCTGAACACCGCGTCCCCGTCGGCCACGCGACGGATCGCGGCGGCCAGCTCGTCCGGAGAGATGGTCTTGGTGACGTATCCCCGGGCACCCGCGCGGATCAGCCCGATCACGTCCTCCGCCGCATCGGAGACGCTCAACGCGAGGAACTTGACCTGCGGGTGCGTACGCCGCATCGCCTCCAGCACCGCGCGACCGCCACCGTCGGGCATGTGCACGTCGAGCAGCACCACGTCCGGGCCGACGGCGGCGATCCGGGTGACCGCCTCGGCCACCGTGCTCGCCTCGCCCACCACGTCGACGTGGGCGCCCAACTCCGCGCGCACCCCGGCCCGGAACATGGCGTGGTCGTCCACCAGGAACACCCGCAGCCGCTCGGGGCGGGCCTCCGCCGGGTCGAGGTGCTCGGTCGACTGCTCGGCCATGGTCATCTGTTCCTCTCCGCTGCGGACGAGTCCCGGGAGATCGGCAGAATCAGCCGGACCTCGGTCCCCTCCCCCGGGCCGGACCGGATTTCGGCCCGTCCGCCGTGCCGCTTCATCCGCCCGATGATCGAGCCGCGTACGCCGTGCCGGTGGTCCTCCACCGTATCCGGATCGAAGCCCTTTCCCCGGTCCCGGACGAAGACGCTGACCTGATCCGGCTCCACCTCGGCGTAGAGCGACACGGTCTGCACGCCGGCGTGCCGGGCCGCGTTCACCAACGCCTCCCGCGCGGCCGCGACCAGCGCGCCGACCTTCTCGTCGGTCTCCCGGTCCCCCACCACCACCGTCTCCACGCTTATCGCGAAGGTGTCCTCGACCTCGGCGGCGGCCTGCTCCAGGGCGGCGGCGAAGCGCTCGCTCGGCGAGGCGGTGGGCTTGTAGAGCCAGTTGCGCAGGGAACGCTCCTGCCCTCGGGCCAGCCGCTGCACAGTCTTGACGTCGCCGGCGTTGCGCTGGATCAGGGCCAACGTGTGCAGCACCTGGTCGTGCACCATCGCGGCCAACTCGGCCCGCTCCTGCTCACGGATGCGCCCCTCGCGCTCCGAGCGGAGCTGACTGTACGTCCGCCAGAGCACCGGCGCGGCGACCACGCCGACGCCCGCCAACCCGACCAGCGCGAAGATCACGCCGTTGATCACCGCGTCGAAGTTCTGTGCCGGCGAGTAGACGGCCGCGACGCCGATGATGCCGACCGCGACCAGCACTCCCCCGCCGATGAACCGGAGCACGAAGGCCCGCCGGTCACTCTCCTCGACGACCGCGCCGAGCCAGGGCACCGGCATCGCCTCGCCCCACTGTCGCCGCCGCTCGGGCGCCGACTGGTGCCAGATCACGCCCGCCCCGACCGCGATGATGGCCACCAACCAACCCGCGGTGCCCGCCGCGCCGACCGAGTCGAAGACCATCACCTGGATCAGCAGGACACCCAGCCCGATCCCCACGAACGGCAGAAGCTGGGCGACGTCCCGCCGGGGCGGCACCGCGGTGTCACCGGGACGCAGCGGCACCACCGCCCAGAAGGCCGCGTAGAGCAGCAGGCCGAGCCCGCTCAGCCCGAGCAGAACCATGAACGCGACACGCACCCGCAGCACCGAGATGCCGAGATGGTCGGCGATGCCGGCGGCGACGCCGGCGGCCATCCGGTGCTCCGGTGCGCGGTAGAGGCGCGGGGGCGAGGTCACGGTGCTGATCGGAGGCTCCCTGGTCACGGTGGCGGACAGGTCGAGGTCGGTGACTCGATCGTCACACGCTGCGGCGTCCGCGACCACGGGGAGGCCCCCGACATTCCGGCCGCCGGATCTCAGGGTGGGGTCAGGGTCGGGTCCTGAGGTCGCTCGGGTGGACCGGGCAGCAGGATCGAAGCATGACCGAGGAAGCTGCCCCGCCGCCCCGACCGGGGTCGGCACAGCCGGGCGGTTCAGCACCGCCCCCACCCACCACGACGCCCACCGAATGGACCGAACCCAGCACGTTCGGGCCACACGCAGCCACCGACGCGACCGCCGACGCCACACCCGGCGGCTACGAGCCGTCCGCGGCGGGCCACGGCCCAGGCCCGGGGTTCGCGGCGGGCACCGGCTACGGCCCAGGCGGCACGCCACCCGGGCCGGGTGGTCCCGGTCCGTCCACGCCGCCACCGCCGCTGGGCGGCACCGGCTTCACCTCACGGTACGGGCTGGTCCGACCGCGCGAGGGCCGGTACCTGGCCGGCGTCTGCGCGGCGATCGGGCGCGCCACCAACACCGATCCGGTGCTCTGGCGGGTGCTGCTCGCGGTGCTCGGGTTCTTCGGGGGCATCGGCATCCTGGTGTACGTCGCCGCCTGGCTGATCATCCCGAACGAGGGCGACACCGCGTCCCCCGTCGAATCCATGCTCGGACGCGGTCGCTCCAGCATGTCGCCGGTGACGGTGATCGTCCTGGGCATCCTGGTCGCGGCCAGCTTCGCGTACATCGTCACCGACGCCTTCCGCGCGGTGCTGCTCGGCGCGGCCATCCTGGTCGCCGGCGCGCTCCTGCTCAACCGGGACGGCCGCAATCCACGTCCCGGCGCCCCGGGCGGTCCGCCGCCCGCCGCGCCGTCCGCCAACCCGGCCGGCCCGGTCGTCCCGCCGACGACCTGGCCCGCACCGTCGTACGGCACGGCGCCGTCGACCGGCCCAGCCGTGACGCCGCCGATGTTCGGCACCAATCCGGGGTACGCCACCACGACGACGGGGGCGGCGCCCACAGTCACCCTCCCGGCGTACGACGTGCCGCCGACAAGCGGCCCGCTGCCCTCCACCGCGCCGCAGCCGGTTTCCGGAATGGGCCCGCTGTCCGGGCAACCGGCCGCCACGACGGCTGCCCAGCCCGACTGGCCGAGCGCCGCCACGCCCAGCGCCGGCTGGCCGTCGGCACCGGCGAGCAGCACACCCACTGCCCCGGCCGGCTATCCGACCGCCCCGCCGCCCTCCGGTTACCGCCCGCCGTTCGCGCCACACGGCCCGTACGCTTCGCCGACCCCGGCCGCGCCTCCTCCGCCCAAGCCACCGAAGCCGCCGAAGCGCCCCAAGGAGCGGTCGCCGCTCGGCGCGGTGACCTTCTCGCTGATCTTCCTGGTGCTCGGTGTGGTCGCCCTGCTCGACCTGCTGGACGTCTTCGCCATCAGCGCCTCGGCGTACTTCGCGGCCGCGTTGGCCACGATCGCGCTGGGCCTGCTGGTCGGCACGTGGTTCGGGCGGGCCCGCTGGCTCATCGCGCTCGGTCTGGTGACCGCGGCGGCGCTGGGCACGGCGACGGTCGCCGAGTCCTACGACCGGATCCGGGGGGTCGACGGCGCGGTGACCTGGGCACCAACCGACTACCGCGACCTGGCGGACCGGTACGAGAACAGCTTCGGTGACGCCGTGCTCGACCTACGCGGAATCGACTTCGCGAAACGGGACAGCCAGGTGACCGTGGCCGTCAACTTCGGCAAGGCGACAGTGGTCGTCCCTCCGAACGTGGACGTCACCACCGTGGCCGACGTCAACGCAGGCGACGCCACCATCTTCGGCAACCGCTCCGGCGGGCTGGACGGCCGCCTACAGGAATCCACAGACGTCGGCGCGGACGGCCCCGGCGGCGGGACCCTGCGCCTCTACATCCATGTCAATGCCGGCAACCTGGAGGTGACCCGGTGAAGGCCCACCGCACAGATCTGGTGTCGTTCGCCTTCGGGCTCGTGTTCCTGGCGCTGTCCGCCTGGTGGTTGCTCGCCCAACTACTCGGGCTGTCCCTGCCGCCGGTCGGCTGGTTCCTGGCCGGCGCGCTCATCCTGATCGGGGTCTTCGGGCTGGTCGGCGCGTTGCGCTCGGGTCGGCCGAGCCAGCCGGAGCCCACCGCCGAGGCCGGGGCCGCCGAGGCCGTCGCGCCCGTCTCCGGCACGCCCGTCTCCGGCGCGCCAGTGCCGGTCTCCGGCGCGGCAACGTCCGGCGCGGCCCTGCCGGTCTGGGAAGCCGAACGGTCCACCTGGGACGCTCCGTCCTCGGACCCGAGGCTCGTCTCGGACCCGCAGCTCGTCTCGGACCCGCAGCTCGTCTCGGACCCGCAGCTCGTCTCCGACCCGACGCTGGTGACGCCGACCACCGAGGTGCGGGCGGAGGATGCGCCGAGCAACGACGTGATCCACCCGGCCTGGCTGGCACATCCGCCAGCGGAGCCGCCGACCGAGCCGGTCCCCGGCCAGCCCGGCGACGGAGACGACGAGCCGACCATCGGGATCCTCGCCCGCCCGACACCGTCCGAGGGGAACGAGCCGACCCGGTCCAACCAACCGACCGAGGGCGTCGGCGACCAGCCGGACGACGAGCGGGAGGGCCCTCGCAGGGAAGCCTGACCTCGGGCACCGGGCCGCGTCGGTCCACCGCATCCCCACGGCGGTGCGGCCGGCGCGGACGGACGCATATGCTGGCCGGTGGAGATCTCGCCTCCGCCGGCCGGCCCGTCCCGCCCATGGCGGTCCCGCCGCGATTCCCGTCTCTACCCCCGTCAGGAGCCCGCCCGACATGACCCAGTCCTCCGCCGTGCGTACCACCGGCCGGTCCGGTCCGGTCCGCATCGGCGAGCGAGCCGCCCGTACCCTCGTCGCCGAGTTGGCCCGGATCAACGACGCCAAGGTCGCCCTGCTGGTCGGGGTGAACCCGGACTCAGCGGTGCTGGCCGCAGCGGTCGAGGCGCTACTCCCCGGTGACCGGCTCACCGTGGTCCCCGCCGAGCCGCTCGGCGCTGCGGCGCTCCGCGAGCACGTCACCGCCCAGGGCCGCTGGGTCGCCGACCGGGTGAACGTCATCGACTCGCTGGCCGAAGCCGAGACCGCCGGGGTCGTCATCGCCGGTGAGGCGTACACCGGCACCGCCGAGGCGACCCGCAGTGCCATCGAAGGGCTGGCCAAGTACCTGACCGATGGGGCGGTGCTGAGCGCTGCGACCGTCGCCACGCCCGGCCGGACCGAGGGCGCCGCCGCCGAGTTGGCCCGACAGGACGCCCTCTACGGCGTCGGCGCCGACCTGGTGCTGCGCAACTCGCCACCGGTGCGGGTCTACCGACTGCGGTTCAGCCCCGCCAGCCCGGCCACGGCCGACAGGCTGACCCCCGCGTACCGGCCGTCGAGTGTGCCGGTGACCCGGGGCATGCACATCGACTCCAACGGCGTGGCGGCGGCAGGCATCGCGCTGGGCCTCGCGGCGCTGGCCCGGGTGGCGCGCCCGTCCTCCAAGCTGTGGCTGCTGCCCGCGCTGGCCGCCGGGCCGGTCGCCGCGTTCTTCCGGGATCCGGAACGGGACGTGCCGGAGGACCCGAGCGCCGTCGTCGCCAGCGCGGACGGGAGGGTCCTGTCGGTGCAGCGGCTGTACGACGAGCGCTTCGGCGACGGCGAGTGGCTACGGATCGCGGTGTTCCTCTCGGTACTCGACGTGCACGTCAACCGCTCACCGGTCGCCGGCAAGGTGGTGGACTACTTCGTCGCCGACGGAGGCTTCGTCAACGCGATGAAGCCGGACGCCGAGCACAACGTCGCCGCGTACACCGTGCTGGACACCGCTCGCGGCCCGGTGGTGGTCGCGCAGCGGACCGGGCTGATCGCCCGCCGGATCGTGCAGCGCGCGCCGATCGGCGCGCTGCTGGCCAAGGGCGAGCGCTTCGGGCTGATCCGGTTCGGCTCCCGGACCGACGTCTACCTGCCCGCCGAGGCCGCGGACCCGCTGGTCGGGCCGGGCGACAAGGTGGTCGGTGGGTCCACGGTCATCGCCCGCTGGCGCTGACCCGCGAACGACGAACGGGGCGCCGCTGTCCGCGGCGCCCCGTTCTGTCAGCTCACATCAGGCGGTACGACGCTGCCGCAGCCAGAGCACCGGCCCGCTGACCAGGTAGCCCACCACGATCAGGGCGAACGTGAGCCGGATGTCGACAAGCGCGCCGATCACCGGAGCCAACCACAGCCACGGCGGCAGCTTCACCAGGCGGGCGAGCTTGGCGTACGGGAAGCTCGACACCATCGCGAACGCCAGCAGCGCCACCCCGGCGACCAGCACGGCACCGGGCACCGGCAGGCCGATCGCCACGGTCACGGCGAGCACGGCCGCCGCCATTGTGGTGGGCACCCCGCAGAAGAAACGACCGTCCTTCGGCGAGACGTTGAAGCGGGCCAGTCGAATCGCGGCACACGCTGCGACCAGGGCGCACGCCACCGCCGCCGCGGCCGTGGAAACGGAGCCGGCGAGCGAGGCGTAGACCACGACCGGCGCGGCGAGACCGAACGAGCACATGTCGGCAAGTGAGTCCATCTGCGCGCCGAACGGGCTGGCCACACCGAGCCGTCGGGCCAGCGCGCCGTCCAGACCGTCGAAGCCGACGCAGGCGATCAGGCAGAGCGCGGCAATGCGCACCTCGCCCTGCATGGCCAGGAAGATGGCCAGCATGCCGAGCATCAGGCTGGCCAGCGTGCAGGCGTTGACCAGGCCGAACTTCATCCGGCGCGCGAGGGTGCGCTCGCCGGGGAGCAGCGGGATCGAGCGGGCCTCGTCGGCCTGCGCCATCGGCGGCATCGCCGGGCTGACCGGCATGATCGCGTCAATGTCCGCGCGGTCCAGGCCCAGTGTCGGGTCCACGCCCAGTGTCGGTCGGCTGAGCCGGTCCAGGCCGTAGCGACGGCGCTGCCGGTCGGCGTACCGGTGCTCGGTCGGGGCCAGGTCGTCGTCGCGGCGACCCACCCGGACCAACAGCACCTGGCGGGCGAACGTGCTGCTGCGGCGCAACCGGCCCGCCCAGCGACGCCCTGCGGGGCGCGGACTGTCAGTAGTACGACGCCGGCGCCATAGGGCTCTCGGCACGTTTCCTCCATCACCGGATCTGCTTACCGCCGTGTGGCGGGTGTCCGGCTGTCTCGTGCCGGACCTTGCCTTGGCCGGCAGCCGTTTGCGGAGTACACCATCGCATAGGGGAACGTGGCTTGGCGATAGCTGCTGGCGGTACTTATATCTGGCTTAAACCGCTCGAACCGCTCGCTTGTTCCCATCCCGGGCATCATCGCCCGTTTCCTCCATCAATCCCGCCTCCGACTGTACCGGAGGGTCACCATCTCGGCTCACCGAGCGGCGTGCTATCGGCCACTCTGTCCGATTGCCACGGCAGCGATGTCGCTCAACGGCAGGTCAACCGCCTCGGCCCGAGTGAACCACCCCGCCCGTGCCGTCGACCCTCCGGCGGATTCGGTGACCACCGCATCGGTAGGTACGTCCACCAGCACCCGATAGATCACCCGTACGCCATGCCAGTCCAGGGGCCGGCCCTCCGGGCCCAGCGCGGCGGGATTATGCAGGTTGTTGACGCCAAGAAGCTCCACCACCCGGCCCACCTGCCCACCCTCCTCAACCAACTCCCGGAGCAACCCGGTGACCGGCTGCTCACCGTGATCGGTGCCACCGCCGGGCAGATGCCACAGACCGGCCCCCGGATAGCCCTCCGCGATCTCCGTCAGCAGGATCCGCCCGGCATTGTCCGTGACCAGCCCGTACGCCCCGAACCGCAGCCGACGGTCGGGATGCGACGGCGGAAACAGGTCCCGCGACCGGTGCGTCCCGGGCGGCAGTGGGGTGACCGGCAGGCCGAGCGCCTCGGCGGTGAACGGGGTCAACGGCAACTCAGCCACCTCGGCCAGGGAAAGCCAGCGAGCCTGATCAACCAGACCAGCGCCAACGCCCCGCAGCCCGCCCTCAGACCGCGCACCCTCGAACCGCGCACCCTCGAACGGTGCGCCGTCGAACCGCGCACCGCCGGACCGCGCGCCCTCGGCCCGTGCACTCTCGAACCGCGCGCCCTCGGACCGCGCTTCACCGTCGGACCGCGCTTCACCGTCGGACCGCGTGCCCTCGGACGGTGTGCCGTGTGGCGCGCTGAGCTCGAACATCAGCCGGTCTGTGTGCAGCGCGACCCTGCCCTCCGGAAAGCTGACCACATCGGCGACCACCGCGAGCAGTCGCGTGATCGTCACCGCCAGCCCGGCCTGTTCGGCGACCTCGCGGACCACGGTGCGCTCCGGGTGCTCGGCATGTTCGACGGCACCGCCCGGCAAACGCCAGACGCCCGGAAACTCACCCTCCACGCCGTCCCTAACCACCAAGACCCGACCCGAATCCCGCAGGAGCCCATAGGCCCCGACTCGCCGCGCAAATTGCACCCTTTGTCCACCTCCCGCTCCGCACCCCAGGCCCATTGTGATGAAGCCATCGCCGTTCATGTCGCGCCCCGCCAATAAGATCATGATCAACGTGAGGTCGCGGGCCGGAAGCCCGCAGAACTGACCGGTGCTGGCGCTCAGCTGAGGTAACCGACCGCCGGACGCAGCAGTTTTGGCAGGTCACAACCGGTTTAGTCAGATTTGCGCACATGCCTGTTTCATCCGATTAACCCTCCTTGTGGAGTCCATTCGTGTCGCGGCCCTCGAGACGAATGAATGATCAACTCGGGTTCACGGAAGGCGCGGTGTCCCGGGCGCTGGGACACCGCGCCTTCAAGGAACCCGAGTTGATCACGAACCGGAAGGGCCCTTTCGGGGTTGCGCGGCGGCCACACCCTTCGCAGGCCCGCTTGACCCGACCCACGATCGCTCCGACCGCGCGCCAACGGACGCGCGATGTCGACGTCACCCACCAGCTCGTGTCGACGGCCGGCACAGTCGTGCGTCCGCGCCGGCGTGGCCTGCAGTCCGCGGGGGGCAGTCGGCGGCGACCAGGCCGGGCAGGGTGTGGCGACGTCTGCGGCCACGCTGGCGGCGGCTCCAACCGGGCTGGCGGCGCACTCCGGCCATGCTGGCGGCGGCCTCCAACAGGGCTGGGGGCGATCTCCGGCCATGCCGGCGGCGATCTCCGGCCATGCCGGCGGCGCTGTGCGGCCGTGCTGACGGCATGATCGACTCGGTTTCCTTGAAGACGCGGTGTCCGAGCGAGGCGGAAAGCGCGACTTCCGTGAAACCGAGTGGATCACAGGTTGAACCCTGGCCGGCCGGCCCGAGGATCGCCTGCCGCGATGCTCGCCGAACCGCCTGGCGACATCCCGTGCTCAAGATCGCGCTATATCCAGGATGTAGTGGCCTCGGCGCATCCTGACGCCACTACATCCTGGTCAACGCCGTTGCGTTAGGGCTGTGATCGGCGGGTCAACCCCTGCTGGATAACGGGAACGGGACTCCTGGTAGATC
>NZ_JBNCKM010000005.1:477721-541536 GCF_049841535.1 Micromonospora sp. DT53 | reverse complement strand
ACCGCCGGCCGCTGGAGGAACTGCCGACCATCCACCAGGATGCAAGCAACGGCAAGCTGCTCGGCAAAACAGTCATCATCGTCGCCTGACGCCACGCCGCGTCCACATCCACCATCGAAGCCCCTCTTCGGTGGTGGACGCCGAGGTATACGGAGTAGCCCGGCCGGCCGGTCGGAGCCGCGGCCAACTCGGCGTCGTTCGTAGTCGTCATGGGCACGGTGCTCGCAGCGCCCGGCGACCGGCGCTCCGTCTCTCGCGTTCGGAGGGCTGCCCTCGGTGACGGCGCGGAAATCACGTCGCACTCAGCGCGCGGTCGACGGCGGAAGCGAATGTCGTTCGGCGCGAAGGGGAATGTGGTCTGGCCGGTCGAGGCAGAGATCGCATACGTACTCATCGACAGAAGCGGATGCCACGTGGAGATGTCGACTGGACGCCCGTCACGCAACGTCATCGACGGGCATGCCGACAGCTTTTGGGGCGGGCGTTGGCGTCGGCGTAGCGGTGCAGCAGTTCGCGGATGTCTGGCCGAGCGCTGCTGGACGTGCTCAGCCGCGCGATTGGCGAGCGGAGAGACTGCGGACGCCACGGTCCACAGCAGCTGCACGTGAGGCGGGGCTGACCCGAGGCGGTCCTTGGCCAGGGCGCCTGCACCCGTTGGCCGACCAGCCGACGCCGTCGAGACGCCGCACCTTTCCGCCGCCGGTGGGTTCCTCATGTAGATATCGCGTATATAGTGGTGTGGTGGACAACACGACTGCGCTTCTTGGCCTGCTAGGGGCCGGTGCGAGCTACGGCTACGACCTCAAGAGCAGCTACGACCGCTGGTTCGGCATGAAGAAACCGCTGGCGTTCGGGCAGGTGTATTCGACACTGACGAGGCTGAGTCGGAACGGCTGGATCGAGCTGGTCGGCGCCGAGGCGGGGTCCGGGCCGGACCGCAAGCGGTACGGGATCACCTTGGCGGGCCGAGGCCGGGTCCAAGAGTGGATGTTCACTCCCGAGGTGCCGTCCGGGACTCTGCAGAGCAACCTCTTCGCGAAGACGATCATCGCGTTGCTGCTCGGGGACCCCGCTGGCCGCGTGCTCGACCTGCAACGCGCCCAGCACATGGCTCAGATGCGCGAGCTGACAAAGGAGAAACAGGGCGCACCCCTGGAGACCGTGCTGGCGTGTGATCACGCCCTGTTCCACATTGAGGCGGACCTGCGCTGGATCGACCTGACGGCGTCGCGCCTCTCCGAGCTGCGGGCGGCGGTGGCGAGGTGAGCGAGGCCGAGGTGATGGGCGCGCCGTCGCCGGCGGCCGGGGGAGGGCCGGCGCCCCTGCTGCGGGCGCGCGGCCTGCGGCTGGCGTTCGGGCTGACCGAGGCCTTGCGCGGCATCGACGTCGACATACGCGCCGGAGAGATCGTTGCCGTCACCGGGCCGTCCGGCTCGGGAAAGTCCACGCTCCTGCACGTGCTTGCCGGTGTCCTGGTCCCCGATCACGGCACCGTCGACTACAGGCAGGTCCGGCTGACCGCGCTTGATGAGGCGGGCCGGTCGCGGTTGCGGCTGGGCGAGTTCGGGTTCGTGTTCCAGTTCGGTCAGCTCCTGCCCGACCTGTCCGCTGTGGACAACGTGACGATACCTCTGCTGCTGGCGGGCACCAGGCGTAGCGAAGCGTTGCGACAGGCAAGTGTGTGGCTCGAACGACTCGGGCTTGCCGAGCACTCGGGCAAGCTGCCAGCGCAGTTGTCCGGCGGCCAGGCGCAGCGCGTCGCCGTGGCCCGGGCGCTGGTCACCGAGCCGACCGTCCTGTTCGCCGACGAGCCGACCGGCTCGCTGGACTCGCTCGCCGCCGAGAACGTGATGCTCGCCCTCACCCAGGCGGCGCGGGCGACCGGCACCACTGTCGTGCTCGTCACTCACGACCCGCGCACGGCCGCGTACGCCGACCGGGAGCTGATCGTCCGCGACGGGCTGATCACCTTCGCCGGGTTGACCGAATGAGCCTCTTCTCGCTGGCGAGGTTGCTCACGGCGGGCGGCCGAGGCGCGCGGAGCCGGCTGGTCGGCATGGCCGGCGGTGTCGGGGTCGGCGTCGCGCTGCTGCTGTTGCTGTGGGGCGCGTACAACGGCCTCGCGTCCCGCACCGAACGCTCGACCTGGACCACGTTGAGTGCCGGGGTGTCCGCCCAACAGGTAACCGATCCCGCAGGGGTCGCGCTGGGGGACGACACGGTGCTGGCGTCGACCACCTCGGACTTCTTCGCGGGACAGGTGATCACCCGGGTCGACCTCGCCGCCTCGCCGGCCTCGACCGTGGCCATACCCGGCGTCGGGCGCGCTCCGCGGGCTGGCACGTATCACGCCTCGCCGGCGTTGGTCGCCCTCATCGACGCCCATCCGGCCGATGAGCTCGGCGCCCGCTACGGCACGAGGGTCGGCGTGATCGGCGACGCGGGGCTGGCGAGCCCTGATTCGCTGGTCGTCGTGGCGGGCGCCGCGACCAGCGACCTGGATCCGGCGCGAGGCGGCAGCGCGTCGGGCGATTCACAGTTCGGCGTCTGGTCCGTCGCGGGGTTCGGCGGTGCCGCGTATCCGAGCGTCGCTTACCGCACGGTCGCGATCATCGGTGCGATCGCCATCCTGCTGCCGGTTCTGATACTTGTCGGGATCGTCACCCGCCTGGGTGCGACCGAACGCGCCGAGCGTTTCGCCGCGTTGCGCCTCATCGGCGCCACACCGCGCCGGGTCGCCGACATCGCCGCCGTCGAGACCGGCGTGACCAGCCTCGTCGGCGCGTTCGCCGGTGCCATCCTGGCGTGGCTGCTCATCCCGGTCGCTGCCGGGATCGAGGTGGGTGATGGCCGGTTCTTCCCCACGGACCTGACCGTGGCGCCCTTCACCGTGGTCGTCGTCGTCGCGGGTGTCGTCGCCGTCTCCACGGCCGTCGCGTGGTGGCGCACCGCCCACGCCGGGATCGGGCCGCTCGGCGTCACCCGCGATCGGTCCGAGGGCCGCCCCGCAGCCCTCGCCGTCGTGCCGCTGGTCGTCGGCGCGGCATTGATGCTCGGCGTCACGCTCGTGTCTCTGTCCGGCTCGCGGTTCGTGGGCATGGAAGTTCTTCTCGTCATGGGCTTCGTGCTGGTCTCGCTCGGGCTGGTGACCTCCGGCCCGGTGCTGACCTTCTGGGTGGCCCACCTCATGGCCCGTGGGGTCCGGGGCACGGCCGGTGTCATCGCGATGAACCGGATCCGTCGGCACCCTCGGGCCACGTTCCGCGCGGTCAGCGGTCTGGTCGTGGCTGTCTTCATGGTGTCGGTGTTCTCAGCGGCCATCACCGCCGTCGGCAGCGAGTCTGCCCGTGAGGACAATGCCGACCGGCTACCGAAGTCCACAGTGGTTGCTCGTCTCAACATCCCGTCCACCGAAGCGGACGCGGCGATTGCACAAGCGTTGCCGGTCGCCCGCACCGCCGGAGTGACGGTCGCGGCGCTCGGCTACCACCACCCGGAAGAGGGGATCGTCTTCGTTGCATCCGATGCCGCGCGGCTCGGGTTGCCCGTCCCCGCCGGAGCCGGCCATGTGCGGGTGACAAGCGACTACTTCGAGGGTGGACCGCCTGTCGTCTCCGCGTCGGCGGCGTCCGCCAACGCGCCGGCGATTCTTGTGGTCGCCACCGACGGTGCGGCGGCCTCGATCGAACGCGCCCGCACCGCGGTGCTCGGCAGCGGACTGCGACTGGCGCTACCGCCGACGACGCGTCCCGAGCAGGCGGCCTCGGCGTTGGAGACGACGGCGAACCGCTACGCCGGCCTCGCGGGCCTGGGCATCCTGGTGGCCACAGTCATCTCCGCGGTCTCGTTGGCGGTCTCGACCACCGCTGCCATCCTCGACCGTAAGCGGATGCTCGGCCTGCTGCGGCTCATGGGTATGCCCGCGTCAGCCTTGCGACGTGTCATCCTCGCGGAGGCCGCGCTACCCCTCGCCACGGTCTTCGCCCTCTGTATCGGGCTCGGGTTCCTGGTCGCCTGGTGCGTCGTCGCGGGCCTCACCGAGGGACGCCGTGCGATCTCCTGGCCGGACCGGTCCTACTTCCTTGCCCTGGCTGCGAGTCTCCTGCTCGCCGCCGCCGCGATTACCGGCACGTTCCGAACGGCGCGCAAGAACACCGAGATCTCGGTGACGCGCTTTGAGTAGTTAACTGAACGCAATCAAATAGACACTTGCTGATGCCGACAGCCCTCTGTATCGTCTTTTGCGGACGTCCAATCAACATCCGCCGTAGAGGAACGGGGAAGCTATGTCAAGTACGCGTAAGTCGCTCAAGGTGCGAGCCTCGCAGACGATTGCGGTCGCCTCATTGGCCGGCTTCATGCTCGTCGGGGGCGCCGCTGGTGCACAAGCCGCCTCTGGTGGCGGCGCCACGCCGTCCGGAGGGTTTTCGCCTGCGGCGTGTTCGAGCACGGGCGGCGGCACCTGGTGTCAAGGCACCGCCGCCAACGGAGTCCTGAAGCAGTGCTACTCCAACTACTCGCACCCGTCGAACTACCACAGCTCGACTGCGGTGCTGGCCAGCGGCACGGACAAGGGATACGCGAACGCCGGCTACTTCTCGTACGCCGACGTAACCGCTGGTTGGGCCTACACCTGCTACACGTACTGGAACAACGCGGCCTGATCCCGTCATGACGAAAAAGTGATCGCGCATCGGACCCGGCGACGGTCGGGTCCGATGCTGTCATCGGCCGTCTTGTGGTTCGACTTCGGGGGAGAACCAACAACTTGAGAACCGTATTCTCCTGTTTGTTAACGGGGATTTTTCTGGCCATCGGTTCGGTCGTTTTCGCGGATGCAAGCTTTGCCCAGCAATCGCGGAGCGAGGTCGCCGCGAGCCGGATCGGCACCCCATTCGTCTGGCCGGACGGCGTTCGCGCGGCCGAACCGGCGATGGCGCTACGCATTCTCGCCGAAGCGAGCGAGGCAACCGCGTCGAACGTCCTGCGCACGTCGGTCGGCACCGTGGCGTCCGGGCGAACCCAGATCACGCACTACATCATCATGGGTGGCGATCGCAGTCGCCTGTTCGACGACTTCACGCTTGCCGAGGGTCGCTGGCTCACCCCTGCCGAGTCGCGTTCGTCGGTGGCGACCGTCTCCTCGGCTCGGGTCGGCGCCCGAGACAACGTCGGTGTGCCTGCGGTCGTCAACCACCGGTACGACCTCACGTTCGCGCCGTTGCGGCATGCCTTCGACGCGCTGCCGACCGTGGGGCGGTACGTCGTTGAGTCCGCCGACCCGGCCGCCACGCATCGCTTCCTCGCCATAGTCCGCGAGCGACTTGTCGAAGCGGGAGTGCCTGGACTCACCCCAGGCGAGTTGACCGATGTCCCCGCTGAGGACTCGCTCGAAGGCGGCGTGAGCCAGGCGATCTTGGCGTACGTCCTCACCGGTCTGGCCACGCTTGTCGTCGCCGTCCTCTGCCTGCGCGAAGGCAAACGCATCGGTGTGCTGCGGTTGATGGGTCACTCCGCACCGCGTATCTGGTACCAGGTCGTGGGGAAGTTGCAGCTCAGCTCCACTGCCGTCGCCCTGTGCGCGCTCCTGGTCGCCTCATTCGCCGTTCCCGACGTCGATGCGCCGTTCCTGCGTACCCTCGCCGTCCCGCTCGTCGAGGTGGCGGCGATCGGTGTTGCGGCCACGACCGGCGTCGGACTCCTCGTCATCCGGCGCGTCCACATCGCTGACCTCGTCAAAGGAAGCCTGCAGTGAGCACTCAGACGCGAACCAAGAACTTCAGTCCGGCACCGGCCAAGAACTTCGGTGCGACGGTCGTCACGTCCGCGGTGGTCAAGGCGGTCGTCGGGGCGCTGCTCGTCGTTCTGGTCGTGCTGGCGTGGCAGCAATTCGACGATCTGCGAGAACAGCAGGAGGAGAACGCCAACTGGAAGAGCCTCTCAGAGTACGCGGTCTTCTATCCGTTCTCGGTGGGGAATGACCGCGAGAATCTGAAAACCGGAAGCGATGACATGAGCATCGCGATAGCGCGCGACCTGTACCCCGAACTCGACAAGGCCGGCGCGCTCTACGTCGACGCCATCAACTACGTGCCGAGGGCTCCGACGCAGCCCGTACCACCGTGGCCGACCAAGCCGATCCGGGTGAACACCAACTATCTCGACAAGTACCCAGTTTTGGACGAGTCCGGGAAGCCGATCGTGGTCGATGAATCCGAGCAGGCCTGGGTGGTGGCGGTGTCGAGCCAATTCAAGTCGCGCGAGGCAGAGTTCAAGGCGTACCTGCAGACACAGCGGACGGGTAGCAACGATGTGATGGGCGCCGTCCAGGCATACGGGAAGATGCTCGGTGAACCTGCACCGCCGCAATTCACTGACCAAGCTATCCGCATTATCTGGATGGCACCCGGCCAAGAGGTGTTCAGCTTCAACTCGCTGGTGAATCCCAACGACGGAAACATGATCAAGAATCCTGTCATTGAGATCATGACGCAGGCGAACAGCCTCCCGGTGGACCGGTTGAACGCGATCACCGGCGCTCTGAACCCGCCCTTGAAGGTACGTGTCAACGGCGATTCCGCAGCGGTGTTCCGCAGCGTCGAACCGCAGCTGAAAGAGCTGAAGCTCGACGACAACCTCCAGCATCTCGTGACCGGCTACGAGGCCATGGACACCGAAAACGCCAAGGTTCGCAGCGCCATATCCTGGCTCGCGGCGTTCGCCGGCGCGGCCCTGATCGTCATTCTCCTACTGAACGCCACGATGGTGTTCGTCGCATCCGATCGGCACCGCAAACGACTCACCGTACGACGGCTGCACGGCATGGGCTTCCTGCGGTCCTACCGGGAGTTGCTCACCTTCCTGGGCCTGACCGCGCTGTGGCAGGCCATCCTCGCCGGCGTGCTCGTCACCGGGCTGCTAGCGGTGGGGGTGGCAACCGGAGCCGGTTTCACCACCTTTCTCATGCTCCTGGCGGTCACTGTCGCGGCGCTGTTGATCGAAGCCCCGTTCCTCATCCTGATCGCGACAGTGCTGGAACGCCGGAACGCGGCCCGACGACTGAAGGAGCTCTAACGGTGGACAACAGCGTCGAACTCCGCACCGTCCGCAAGCACTACGGCGGCCGTCAAGTCCTGAGCGACTTCGACCTCCAGGTCAAGACCGGGGAGATGCTCGCACTGACCGGCGCGAGCGGCACGGGCAAGTCAACGGTGCTCAACATCATTGGCCTGCTGGACTCCCCGGATGCCGGCGAGGTTCGCCTG
Organism: Micromonospora sp. DT53; assembly: GCF_049841535.1. NCBI lineage: Bacteria > Bacillati > Actinomycetota > Actinomycetes > Micromonosporales > Micromonosporaceae > Micromonospora > Micromonospora sp. DT53. The sequence continues at coordinate 534,271 of NZ_JBNCKM010000005.1, read as the reverse complement.
CTGGGCGGCAAGGCGCCCGGGCCGCGCAGCCGTGCCGCGAACCGGCTCCGGCGTCTGCACCTGGGTTACCTGTTCCAGAATTTCGCCCTCATCGACAACGAGTCGGTCGCGCACAACCTTGAGATCGCGTTTACCGATTCGGCCGGCCGTACGTCGAAGAGGCACAGCATGGCGGCGGCGCTCGACCAGGTGGGGCTTCCGGGATCGGAGAACCGCAAGGTCTTCTCGCTGTCCGGCGGCGAGCAGCAGCGGGTCGCCGTCGCGCGCCTCCTGCTGAAGCCCTGCGACATCATCCTCGCCGACGAACCAACCGGCTCGCTGGACGATGACAACCGCGACATCGTCATCGACCTGCTGTGTGGGCTCAACGACGCGGGCAAGACCGTCATCCTCGCGACGCACGACGACGACGTGGCCAAGAGATGCACGAGGACGGTAACTCTCAGCGGTAGCGCGGCGCGGAAGCGGTTGAAGGGCTGAGTTGGGGCCTTTCGACAGCTGAGGGCCGGTGCGGGTAGGGCCTACCCCACCGGCCATCTTCCCGCTCACCGGCTGTCGTCCGAGTCGCGCAACTTCATAGGGTCACAGGACAGTCGCCCGATTCCTCTCCGTGCGGAGGTTGTCCGTGAGCCACTCCATCAAGGACCCGCCCGTCGAGAAGTCAGCGTCATCCGGGACGCTGTCCCGGATCGTCGATGTCGACGCGTTGCGCGCCGTGGCGCTGCTTTTCATCCTGATCGTCAACATCGCCTTCTTCGCGTCCGGCTACCCCTTCCAGCTGGTTCCGGATCCCGCACACGACTCGTGGGGCGACCAGGCGGTCCTCTGGCTGGTCGAGCTGCTCTTCACGATGAAGGCGTACCTGCTCTTCTCCTTCCTGTTCGGCTACAGCTTCACGCTCCAGCTCGATTCGGCCGCGCGGCGCGGCGTCGACGTCGCCCCACGGTTCCGGCGACGGTTGGCCGGGCTCTTCGTGCTCGGCATCCTGCACGCGGTGCTGCTGTTCCAGGGCGACATCCTGGCCACGTACGCGTTGCTCGGTCTGGTCCTGCTCGCCATGCGGAAGGTCCGCGTCGGGACCGCGCTGCGCGTCGCCGTGCTGCTGACCGGCGTGATCGGTTTCGTCCTCGCGCTCGCCGCCACGGGCGGGACCCAGCTGGTCACCGACCCGGCGGCGGCACTGGCGGCGGGACAGCGGTCCACCGAGGCACTACAGGGTGGGATCGGCGGACTGATCGCCGAGCACGTACGCCAGCTGCCGGCGATGGTCGGCACGCTCCTCGTGCAGGGCCCGCTCGCCCTCTCGGCCTTCCTCTTCGGTTACGCCGCCGGCCGGCGCCGGCTGCTCGCCGACATCGCCGGGAACCGGCAGCTCCTGCGCCGGGTGCAGCGGCTGGGCTATCCGATCGGCCTGGCCGGTGCGGTGATCTTCGCATCGGGCGGGGGCACCGCCAACCTGACCGGGCTGACGGTGGGCGTGCTCACCGCACCGCTGCTCGCGGCCGCGTACGCCGCCACCCTGCTCCAGTTCTTCCAGACCGACCGGGGGCGGCGGGTCGCCGCCGTACTCGCGCCGGCCGGCCGGATGTCCCTGTCGAACTACCTGGGTCAGTCGCTGCTCTGCGTGCTGGTCTTCACAGGCGTCGGGCTGGGCCTCGCCGGTGCCGTCGCGCCAGCGGTCGTCGTCCTCATCGCGGTCGCGATCTACGGTGCGCAGCTCGCCGCGAGCGCGGCGTGGATGGCCCGCTTCCGGTACGGGCCGATGGAGTGGCTGTTGCGGGCCTGGACCGAGCAGCGGTGGCCACGGCTGCGGGCCGCGGACCCGGCGTAGTTCGGCAGTGGACGTCCCTGGACAGCACGTCCGGTGCCCCGGGACCCCGGAGCACCGGAGCGTCCGTCACCGGTCGGGGGCGGTTTCGCTCACCGGCCGCACGGGGCAACCCCGCAGGGTGTACGCGAGCAGACCGGTCACCGCCAGGATCACGGCGCAGGCGGTGGCGGCGGTGGTCCCGGCGGGTTGGATCAGCCAGCCGGCGACCTGCATCTTCGGGTCCGGGCTGGGCCCCATCATCGGCAGCACCGCGATGAGGGTCCAGGTCAGTGGGGCGATCCAGGCCAGGGCGGCGCCCAGCAGGGTGGCGCCGAGCGCGGTGAGCCCGAGCAGCCCCGCGGTGTTGCGCAGCATGAGGGCGAACGGCTCGTAGCGCGTGTCGGTGATCATGCTGAGGGACAGCAGTGCGGTGATCGCGGCGGCGGCGAGCAGCAGGTGCCCGGCGCGGCGTACCGGCCAGTTGACAGCCATGGTGTGGTCGAGGGCGTCGTCGGCGCCGTTGAGGGTGGTGCCGACCGCGACCACCGCCAGCATGATGGCGAGGCTGGCCGTCCGGGCGCTGATGGTCGTCGCGTCGGTGTAGGCCAGCGACAGCGCCCACGCCAGCGCGATCAGGGCGGTCGCGGTGGCCATGGCGAGGGGGACCCGACGGGAGCGCAGGTGCAGCTGGAGCCACCTCACTGCTGCTCCGCGGGCAGGATCGCCACCAACTCGTCGTCCCGGCAGTCCAGCACGCCCTCGCGTACCGCTGCCATCCGGCGTCGTTGCTCGACCTCCGGCAGGCTCACCAGCGCCTGGTACGCGCTCTCCAGCCCCGCCACCTCCTCGGGTGCCCATCCCTGTTGCGGAGCCGGTGGTCGACCGGTCAACCAGGCGGCGGCGACCATCCGGGCCCGGTACACGTCGCCCCGAACCGCCTGGTCGCCGCACTCCTGCTGCCAGGTCGCCTCCAGCAGGGACGGCAGGAAGTAGTCGCCGGACAGGTCGGCCCGCCCACCCCGGTCGATCGTGGGGGTGTCGAACACGATCGTGTCGGCGGAGTGCCGGGGCGGTGCCTGGTCCCGGTCCAGCCGCGCCCAGTAGCTGACCTGTTGGGTCTCCACCGCCCGGACCGGTGCGTTGGGTAGCTTCGCCGCGATCGTGGCGAGCGCCTGGCGGGCGGGGCCGACGACGGCGGGCAGCAGCCCGGCGTGCGCCCGCGTCACGCAGACCTGCGGACCGTCGTTGTCGCAGACCAGTTCGATGGCGACCGGGTCGACGACCGCCGCACCCCGGGCTCCGCCGACCGGCAGCAGCGGTAGCGCGACCGCGACGCCGAGCACCGCCGGGAGCACGGCGAACGCGATGGCGCGGCGACGGACCGCGCCGAGCAGCAGCAGGCCGGTCACGGCGAGGGACACCAGCCACAGCGCCTGGAGCAGGCTGACCCGCGTCGCGATCGTCTGGAAGTCGTCCAGGCCGGTGATCGTCGGTAGGAGCAGCACGCCTGCCGGTTCCGGCCGGAACTGCGCGATCTCCGCGCCCGTGTCGGGTGCCGTGGCCAACTCCGGCACCAACCCCACCAGGACGAACCCGACCACGGCGAGGACCGGCGCGGTGATCACCCGGGGCACGGCCCGGCCGGCGGCCATGCCCAACCAACCCGCCGCGATCAGCGCCAGAACGCCGACCGCGAAGACGATGATCGTCGCGGTCGGGAAGTAGGCCGACGTCGGCACCACCCATCCGGCCGCGATCACAAAGACCAGGATGTACGCGGTCACCACGGTGACCGCAAGAGCGCTGGCGGTCGGAACGACACGCTGCCACCGCGGCCGGACGGTGCTGGCGAACAACTCGTCGACCCGGTGACGCGCGTCGCGCCGGCCCATCCACGCCCCACCTGCCAGCGCGAGTGGCAGCAGCACCATCAGCATCGACCGGGCGAGCACCGCCAGCTGCATCCACCGCCCCGCGAAGAACTCGGTGGACGACAGCAGCAACGCCGCGCCGGTTACCAGCAACAACAGGCCGGTGCCCAGCGCCGCCGAGCGGCGCAGCTCGATGCGGAGAATGCGTCCCGTCATGCCGACACCCGCCCGCGGTAGGCACGCAGCAGCGACGAGTAGCCACGTTCGGTGGCGCTGTCGCCGGCGTCGCCGGCCCCACCCTGCTCGGTGAGCTGCCCGGTGGTGCCCTGCCACACCAACCGGCCCTCACTGATGAGCACCACGTCGGAGCAGGCCACCGCGACGTCCTCGACCAGGTGGGTGGAGACGAGGACGCAGCTGTCCAGTCCGATCTCCCGCAGCAACTCGCGGAAGTCGAGGCGCTGCTCCGGGTCCAGGCCGACGGTCGGCTCGTCGAGCAGCAGCACCGCCGGGTCGTTCACGATCGCCTGGGCGATGCCGGCGCGGCGCAGCATCCCGCCGGACAGCGTCTTCATCCGCGAGTCGGCGCGGTCGGCCAGACCCACCCGTTCGACGGCCCGCTGCACGGCGCCCGGGATGACCGCCTTCGGCATCTCCTTGAGCCAGGCGACGTACTCGACGAACTCCCGGACCGTGAAGCGCGGGTAGAAGCCGAAGTGCTGCGGCAGGTAGCCCAGGCCGCGGCGTACCTGGCGGAGGTCGGCGTTGCCGGTGACCTCGCCGCCGAGCAAGGTCAGCCGCCCACCGGCCGGTTTCAACACCGTGGCCAGGGCCCGCATCAACGTCGTCTTGCCGGCGCCGTTCGGGCCGAGCAGCCCGTGCACACCGGTGCCCAACCTCAGGTCGAGCTCGTTGACAGCGAGGTGTCGGCCGGCCCGGACCTGCAACTTCTCGGCGTGCACCGCCCACGCATAGGTGGACGGCGCGGTCTCCGCCACGCTGACCGTACGCATCATGATCTCTCCATTCGGCCCTGGCTCGATGTCGTCATCGGTGCAGAAGGTTCTGGTGCGGATCGGGCGGACGTCGCCGGGCCTGGACGAGCACGACGGCCGTCAACGCCACGGTGGTGAGCGCCCACCCCGGCAGGCTGCCGCCGGTGAGGATCGCCGGGAGGTGCCCGTCGGCGAGGCTCGGCACGACCACACCGGCGGACCAGACGACGGCCAGCGCGAGTGCCGCGCGGTCGACCCCCACCACCGTGCCCAGCGCCAACGCTCCGGCGGTGAACCCCAGGACGGGCAGCAACCAGAGCCCGGGGGAGTGCCCGGTGAACCAGCCGGCCACCGCCAGCACCGGGATGACCGCCGACAGCACCCCCAACGTGCGGCGCATCAGCAGCGGTAAGCCGGTGCGGGGCATGGTGGCCGTCAGTTCCCAGGCGGGGTCGAGGCGCCGACTCCAGACCGCGGCCACCGGCAGCAGCGGCGCCACCGGCGCGATCAGCAGCACCAGCGACGGCAGGCTGTCGAACGTCCACTCGAACAGGGCCGCGGCCAACATCAGCCCGGTGGCGGTGACCAGCCAGGGCAGGACCCGTGCGGCGACCCCGGTGCGCAGCAGTCGGCGACGGCGTACCGGACCCGGGCCGGTGGCGATCCCGGTGGCGATTCCATCCGCCACCCGGTCCAGCAGGTCCCGCGTCCCCGGGTCGGCGGCGTCGGTAAGCACCGCGCGGCAGGCGGCACAGCCCTCCAGGTGCGCCTCGACCGCCCAGATGGTGGTGTCGTCGACGTCGACGTCACCGGAGGCGTACTGGGAGATGAGGGTGGGTGTCGGATGAGTGGTCATGACAGCGCCTCCCGGAGGGCGATTCGGGCCCGTCGGGCCCGGGTCTTCACGGTCCCCTCCGGCATGCCGAGCAGCAGAGCGGTCTCCCGCGCGGTCAACCCGTCGAGGACCATCGAGCGCAGCACCTGACGGAGTTCCGCCGGCAGCGCGTGCAGGGCACGCTCCAGGTTGGCGTCCATCCCGCCGGCCAGCGCCTCGTCCTCGGCCGCCGGTGCCACCGTCTCGAAGGTCCGCACCGCCGGCACCCGCTCCCGTCGGGCCCGGTGGCGGAACGCGTCGATCAGCCGGTGCGCGGCGATCGTCCACAGCCAACCGAGCGCGCTGCCGGAGGCGGACGACTGCGCCTGGCTGCCGGCCGACCGCCAGACCGCCAGGTACGTCTCCTGCAGCACCTCGGCCACCACGTCCTCGTCGGCGCAGCGCCGACGCAAACGCGCTGTCAACCACGGGGCGGTGCGCCGATACAATGCGTCGAACGCGCGCCGGTCGCCCCGAGCGACGCGGCGCAGGAGCTCACCCTCGTCGAGCCCGTCCAGACTTCGTCTCACACCAGGCAAGACGACGCGCACCCCGGCCCCGGTTTCGATCCTGCTGTGACACCGGTCACAGCCCTCCCGGCCGGGCCGGACCGCGTGACTCCCCACACAACGGGAACGTCGCGCACCGCCAAGGTGTTGCCGACCGGGGGATTCACCCTCGGATCATCGCCCACCCGGCCACCCCCGCCACGACCCCTGCCTCGTCACGTCCACGCAGCCCACCGCCGGCACCCCACACCGTGCCGCCGCGTCCGCGCGGTCCCGGTGCCGCCCCGCGCCGCTCGTGACGACGCACCAGCTTCGGCAGAGAGATCGAGATGATGAAGCAGTTGGTGGACAAGACCGGACGCGATTCCGCCGTCGCGCAAGAGGTGCTGCCCGGCGACCTCATGACCACCCGTCAGCGGGCGCAGCTCGTCCTCGTGCTGGGCGCGTTGATCGCGATCGGGCCGTTGACCATCGACATGTACCTGCCCGCGCTGCCCGCCATCACGGCGGGCCTGCAGACCACCGAGACCGCTGTGCAGTTGACGCTGACCGGCACGCTAGTCGGCCTCGCGTTGGGCCAGTTGCTGATCGGGCCGCTCTCCGACGTGGTCGGGCGGCGGGTGCCGCTGCTGGCCGGTCTGGCCGCGCACATCGTGGCATCAGTGCTGTGCGTCTTCGCGCCCAACATCGCGGTGCTCGGCGGGCTGCGCGTACTCCAGGGGCTCGGTGTCGCCGCCGCCACAGTGGTCGCGACAGCAGTGGTCCGCGACCTGTTCAGCGGTGCCTCCTTCGCCCGGATCTTCTCCCGGCTGATGCTCGTCATGGGCCTGGCGCCCATCCTCGCGCCGACGCTGGGCAGCGGCCTGCTGGGCTGGACCGACTGGCGGGGCGTCTTCGCGGCGCTGGCGGTGCTGGGCGCGCTGCTGATCGTCGTGGCCGCGTTGCGGCTCCCGGAGACCCTTCCGGTGGCACGTCGGCGGCACGGCGGGGTGAGCGCCACCCTGCGGGACTACCGGGGATTGCTCAACGACCGGGCGTTCGTCGGTCTGGTGCTGGTCGCCGGGCTGGCGATGGCGGCCCTGTTCGCGTACGTCTCCGGGTCGTCGTTCGTGCTCCAGCAGGAGTACGGCCTCGACGAGCAGCAGTTCGGCATCGCCTTCGGGGCCGGCGCGGTCGGCCTGATCGGGGGCACCCAGTTCAACGTGCGGTTGCTGCGCCGCTACACCCCGCAACAGATCCTGGTCAGCGCCCTGATCGCGGGAACGGCGGCCGGCCTGCTGCTGGTGATGTTCGCGGCGACCGGCTTCGGTGGCCTGGGCACCCTGCTCGCGGCACTGTGGCTGGTCCTGGCCGCCGCCGGCCTGGCCCTGCCGAACGCGCCGGCACTGGCCATGAGCCGGCACAGCGAGGCCGCTGGCACCGCCGCGGCGCTGCTCGGCGCGGTGCAGTTCGGCATCGGTGCGGTGTCGGCGCCACTTGCCGGTCTGTTCGGCACCGGGAGCGTACCGATGGCGATCGTCATCGCGGGCGGCATGGCCGCCGCGCTGATCGTCATGCTCTTCGTCGTTCCCCGCGCCAGCCTCGGCACGGTCGACCCGGACCTGGCAGTCGCCCTGCACTAGGGCGAAAGACGGAGGGGCGGGCCGGTCTACCGGCCCGCCCCGACGATCAGCGGATCTCGGTGGTGTCCTCGGGGCGCGGTTGACCGCGCGGTGGGGCGGACCAGGGTGATTCGCCACCCACTCGGCGGGGCAGCGGCTCGGTAGGTGTCGAGTCGGCCGGGTAACCCAGAGTGAGGGGCGCGGTGTCCCGCTCGGCGGGCGCGGGGGACGGCCAGTCGGTCAACGTGAAGTCGTCGTTGCGGGGGCCTCCGTCCGACGCGGGGGCGGGTGCCGTGGCCGGATCCGCCGCCGGGATCGGCCACTGCCGCCAACGCTGTTGGCTGAAGGTCGCCATCAGCAGCAGCAGGCCGATCAGGAAGAGCGTGCCGTTCTCCACGGGCAGTCGCAGCGGCAACGGATCGCCGAACACCTTCCACTCGTGCGGGATCGTGTCCCGCACCGAGAAGGGCGCCACGAACATCCCGATGTACGGGGTGACCAGCAGCGCCCCGGTCACCAACGGGCCCAGCGGCGAGAAGCGCAGCGTGCCGAGCAGGCCCAGCAGGATACCGCCGACACCGAGATAGACGGCCGGCTCGATCAGGTTGGCGGTGTTGAACGTGCCGGTCTCCACCCAGCGGTCGACCGTCCGGCTCGACCCGTCCTGCCCCAGTGTGACAAGCACCCAGGTGATGGGCGCCACCACCAGCCCGGCGAGGAAGCTCCAGAGATGTCGCATCCGCGCACCGTACCGTTTTCGACATGACTGAGCACCTCTCCGCCGCTCCGACCGGCAAGCCGACGTCGTACTCGCGCGTCACTCTCAGCAAGATCATGACGGCGGTGGACGTGAACCTCTACGGCACCGTGCACGGCGGGGTTCTGATGAAGTTCGTCGACGACGTGGCCGGGGCCGCTGCCGCCCGACACAGCGGCGGCACCGCGGTGACAGCGGCGATCGACGAGATCGTCTTCTCCGAGGCGGTCCGGGTCGGCGACCTCGTGCACGCGCACGCCCAGGTCAACTGGACCGGCCAGACCTCGATGGAGGTGGGCGTGCGGGTGGTCGCCGAGCGGTGGGACTCGGCCGAGGACGCGCCGGTCCGGGTGGCCACCGCGTACCTGGTGTTCGTCGGCGTGGACGTGGGTGGGGCGCCGCGGACGGTCCGCCCGGTGCTGCCGGAGACGGCGGAGGACGAGCGGCGGTACAAGGAGGCGGAGATCCGCCGTGCGCACCGCCTCGCCCGCCGTCGCGCCATCCAGGCCCACCGCGCTGGCTGACCCACATGAGGTGGCGGGTTGGAGTGTGGGACGGGCACGCGTCGATTGGCCCACCCGGTGCGCAGAATGGCGCTTCGAGGTAGGGCAAGATGGCGCCACGGCCCAGTCACAGTGTCGTGTCGGGCCAGGGGGAGGGTGGAGCAGTGGGTGACATGCTGTGGGCGCCGCCGACGGACGTACGCGAGCGGTCCCGGATCGGCGCCTACCTGCGCTGGCTGCGGGAGCACCGCGGGTTGGACTTCGCCGACTACGACGCGCTGTGGCACTGGTCCACCACCGACCTGGACGGGTTCTGGCGCTCGATCTGGGATCACTTCGAGGTGGTCGCGCACACCCCGCCGACCGCGACCCTGGCCGAGCGGGGAATGCCGGGCGCCCGTTGGTTCCCCGGCGCCACGCTGAACTACGCGGAGAACGTGCTGCGGATGCCGGGGCGGGCCGACGACGACCCGGTGGTGATCTCCCACGGGCAGACGCGCCCGCCGGTCACGCTGACCGCCGGGGAGTTGCGCGAGCAGGTCCGCCGGGTGTCGGCCGGGCTGCGCCGGCTCGGCGTCACCGCCGGTGACCGGGTGGCGGCGTACGCCCCGAACATCACCGAGACGTACGTCCTGCTGCTGGCCACCGCCAGCCTGGGCGCGATCTTCTCATCCTGCGCGCCCGAGTTCGGCACCCGCAGTGTCACCGACCGCTGGCAGCAGATCGAACCGACCGTGCTGGTCGCGGTGGACGGCTACCGGTACGGCGACAAGCCGGTGGACCGGCGTGCCGAGGTCGCCGCGATCCGGGCGGCCCTGCCGTCGGTGCGCCACACCGTCAGCATCGGCTACCTCGACCCGACGGGCCCCGCGCCGGAGGGCGCGCTGGGCTGGGCCGAGCTGGCCGCGCCCACCGACGAGCCGTCGACGTTCACGCCGGTGCCGTTCGACCACCCGCTCTACGTGCTGTACTCCTCGGGCACCACCGGGTTGCCGAAGCCGATCGTGCACGGCCACGGCGGCATCCTGCTGGAGCACCTGAAGATGCTCGCCCTGCACCACGACCTGGGCCCGACCGACAGGTTCTTCTGGTTCACCACCACCGGTTGGATGATGTGGAACTTCCTGGTCTCCGGCCCGGCGGTGGGCGCGGCCATCGTGCTCTTCGACGGCAACCCAGGGGTCCGGGCGGAACCCGGCCGGCCGGCTGAGCCCGACCTCGGTGGGCTGTGGCGGCTGGCGGCGGAGACCGGCACCACGTACTTCGGCACCTCCGCGCCGTACCTGTTGGCCTGCCGCAAGGCCGGGTTGGTCCCCCGGGACGTCGCCGACCTGTCGGCCCTGCGCGGCGTGGGTTCCACGGGTGCGCCGCTGCCCGCCGAGGGTTTCCGCTGGGTGTACGAGACCGTCGGCGACCACCTCCAGCTCCAGTCGCTCTCCGGTGGCACCGACGTGTGCACCGGCTTCGTCGGCGGGGTGCCGCTGCTGCCGGTGTACGCCGGTGAGATCGCCTGCCGGGCGCTGGGCGCGAAGGTGGAGGCCCGTTCCGCCGACGGCACGCCGGTCATCGGTGAGCTGGGCGAGTTGGTGATCACCGAGCCGATGCCGAGCATGCCGGTGGGCTTCTGGAACGACCCGGACGGCATCCGCTACCGCGAGGCGTACTTCGACGTCTACCCGGGCGTCTGGCGGCACGGTGACTGGATCACCATCAACGAGCGGGGTGGCTGCGTGATCACCGGACGCTCCGACGCCACCCTCAACCGCGGTGGGGTCCGGCTCGGCACCGCCGAGTTCTACTCGGTCGTGGAAGGGCTCGACGAGGTGCTCGACTCGGTCGTCGTGCACCTGGAGGACGACGAGGGCGGCGCCGGTGAGCTGCTGCTCTTCGTGGTGCTGGCCGAGGGTCTGGAGTTGGACGACCCGATGCGCACGAGGATCTGCCGTGAACTGCGCTCGGCGCTCTCACCCCGGCACGTGCCCGACGAGATCCATCAGGTGCGTTCGGTGCCTCGTACCCTCTCGGCGAAGAAGCTGGAGGTGCCGGTCAAGAAGATCCTCACCGGCACTCCTGTCGACCAGGCCGCGGCCAAGGGCGCCCTGGCCAACCCCGAGTCCCTGACAGCCTTCGCCGCCCTAGCCCAACGCCGCCCCCCCAACAAAACCCCCGCCTAACCCACCCCACCCCACCCCACCCGCCCCACCCCACCCCACCCCACCCCCGCCCGGGTCGATCATGGAGTTGTGGTGCCCCACAAAACGGGCACCTGGATACCAAATGCCCACCACGACTCCATGATCGACCCAAAGCCGGCCGGAGTGCGGCAGGGCGGTTACGGGAGGGGGTGGGTGACCTTTTCCGCGGTCAGGCGGGCTGGCAGGCGAGTCGGGTCCTGGTTGGCGCAGAGGACCACGGTGGCAGCTCGGGTCAGCGGGGCCAGCAGCCAGTCGACCGGGTCGGGGTGCCGGGCGGCGTCGATGAGGACCCGGGCACCGGGAAGAATGCCCAACTCGGTGGCGCGGGCGTCGGCGCGGCCCAGCAGGTGCGCGTCGGCGGGGCCCGGACCGGACTGTGGAGTGAAATGGTCACCGTGGCCGCGTACCTCGACGACGTAGTCGGCGAACCCGGGCGGCACCTGCCGTAGCGGGGCGGCGAGCGGGGCCAGCCCGAGGGCGTACCGCTCGTCGGCGGACCAGGACTGCGCGGCGTCGAACTGGTCGACGGAGGCGAAGAGCACCCCCACGTCGCCCGGCGTGTCCGCCACCGTCAGCTTGGCCGACCAGCAGCCCAGCAGCACCGCCGCGGTCTGCCAGTGCGGCGGCAGCAGCACGCCGGCCGGGGTGCCCGGCGCGAGGCCGACCTCGTCGACGAGAAGGTTGGCTGTCTTCGCCACCCAGTTCGCCAAGGTGGCGCCGGAGAGTTCGGTGCGGTCGCCGGTGGCGTCGTCGTACCAGGTGAGCAGCGGTCGGGTCGGGTCGGTCGCGATCGCGTCGGCGAACACCCGGGCAATGTTGTCGGCCATCGGCGCGAACGATACGCCCCTGCGGCCCGTACTCGATGACGATGACAAGTCGGCGTACCGTCGGGTCGCAGTCAGCGTCGGCCCCGCGCTCCGGCGTAGGCTTGACCCCCGGAGTGTTGTTCCCCACAGACCCGCCATTACAAGGAGTCGCCCCGTGACCGCCGGTCGCCCGCCCCGCGTGCTCATCGACGCCACGAGTGTCCCCACCGACCGTGGTGGTGTCGGTCGATACGTCGACGGTCTGCTCGGTGCCCTCGGCAAGGTGTGCGGGTCGGGGGTGGAGCTGGCGGTGGTCAGTCTCCGCACCGATCTGGAGCGCTACACCCGCATGCTGCCCGGCGCGGAGATCATCCCCGCCCCCGCCGCCGTGGCGCACCGGCCGGCCCGGCTCGCCTGGGAGCAGACCGGCCTGCCGCTGCTCGCCCAGCAGGTGGGCGCAGAGGTGCTGCACTCTCCCTTCTACACCTGCCCGCTGCGGGCCGGCTGTCCGGTCACGGTCACCGTGCACGACGCGACGTTCTTTACCGAGCCGGAGCATTACGACAAGTCCCGCCGCACGTTCTTCCGCAGCGCCATCAAGACCTCGATGCGCCGCGCCAACCGGGTGATCGTGCCCAGCAAGGCCACCCGCGACGAGCTGATCCGGCTCCTCGACGCCGACCCGACCCGCATCGACGTGGCCTACCACGGCGTCGACCAGGCTGCCTTCCACGCTCCCACCGAGGAGGAGAAGGCCCGGGTCCGCGCCCGTCTGGGGCTGGGCAACAGCAGCTACGTCGCCTTCCTCGGCGCCAAGGAGCCACGGAAGAACGTGCCCAACCTGATCCGTGGGTGGGCGCGCGCGGTGGCCGACCGGGTCGACCCGCCGGCCCTCGTGATCGCCGGTGGGCAGGGGCACGACGAGGACATCGACCGCGCGGTGGCCGAGGTTCCGTCGCACCTGCGTCTGCTGCGTCCCGGCTACCTGCGCTACGGCGACCTGCCGGGTTTCCTCGGCGGCGCCCTGGTCGCCGCGTACCCGTCCTACGGCGAGGGTTTCGGGCTGCCGATCCTGGAGGCGATGGCGTGCGCCGCCCCGGTGCTGACCACGCCCCGGCTCTCGTTGCCCGAGGTGGGCGGCGACGCCGTCGCGTACACCTCGGAGGACCCGGAGCAGATCGGCATCGACCTGGCCGCCCTGCTCGACGACGAGCAGCGGCGGCTGTCGCTGGCGAAGGCGGGGTTCGACCGGGCCAAGGAGTTCACCTGGGAGTCCAGCGCCGAGGTGCACATCGCCGCGTGGAGTCGCGCCCGCTCCTGACCCTCCACGCCGCTGCCGGTGACCCGTGCCACTTTGGGCAGGAACGTCGGGCATGATGTGCGGATGCTCTATGCGGTCATTCCGGCAGGTGGCAGTGGCACGAGGTTGTGGCCGTTGTCCCGTGCTGGCCATCCCAAGTTCCTCCACCCGCTGACCGGCACCAGTGCCTCGCTGCTCCAGGCGACCGTGGAACGGCTCGCGCCGCTGACCACACCGGACCGGACCCTCGTGGTCACCGGCGCCGCGCACGTGGCGGCCGTGGCACGGCAGCTGACCGTGCTGCCGGAGGACAACATCCTGGTCGAGCCCTCCCCCCGGGATTCCTGCGCGGCGATCGCGTTGGCCGCCGCGGTGATCGCGACGCGCGACCCGAACGCGGTGATGGGCAGCTTCGCGGCCGACCACCTGATCCGCGACCCGGACTCCTGGATCCGCACGGTCCAGGAGGCGGTCCGTGGGGCCGAGCAGGGCATGCTGATGACCGTCGGCATCACCCCGACCCGCGCGGAGACCGGCTACGGCTACCTGGAGACCGGCGACCCGACCGAGGGTGTGCCGTGGCGGCCGGTGGCCGAGTTCAAGGAGAAGCCGGCCGCCGAGGTCGCCGAGGCGTACGTCCGTTCGGGCCGGCACCTCTGGAACGCGAGCATGTTCGTGTGGCGGGTGGACGTCTTCCTCGCCGAGCTGGCCCGCCAGCAGCCCGGGCTGCACGCTGGCGTCGCCGCGATCGCCGCCGCCTGGGGCACCCCTGAGCAGGACGAGGTCCTGGGCGCGATCTGGCCGACCCTGCCGAAGATCTCCGTCGACTACGCGGTGATGGAGGGCGCGGCCACGGCGGGTCGCGTCGCGACGGTGCCGGGTGACTTCGGCTGGAACGACGTCGGTGACTTCCACACCCTGGGCGACGTGCTGCCGGCCGACGAGGCGGGCAACGTGGTCCTCGGCACGGAGGCCAAGCCTGGCGTGCTGCTACGGGACAGCACCAACCTCGTGGTCGTGCCGCAGTCGGGCCGGTTGGTGGCCGTCCTCGGTCTGCGCGACCTGATCGTGGTGGACACCCCGGACGCGGTGCTGGTCTGCCCACGCGACCGGGCGCAGGACGTCAAGGCCCTTGTCGACGAGCTCAAGGAGCGAGGCGAAGAGGGCTACGTCTGAGGGCGGCGAGGGCCGGTGCGACAAGTTGCGCGGTCCCGCCGGCCAGCGGCTCGGGCAGTTGGTCCGTGGGGAACCAGCCCAGCGCCTCGGCCTCGTCGCTGACCTGCTCCACTGCCGAGGGCGGGGCGAGCACGGCGAACCGGACGTCGTAGTGCGCCGAGCCACCCTGACACTGCACCTGGTGCACGTCCACGTCGATCGGCACCGGGTCGATGCGCAGGCCGGCGATCCCGGACTCCTCGGTGGCCTCGCGGAGCGCGGCGTCGACAAGCGTCTGGTCGGTCGGCTCGCAGTGCCCGCCGAGCTGCACCCACCGCCCGAACTTGATGTGCAGGCAGAGCAGCACCCGGGAGCCGGTGGCGTCCAGCACCAACGTACTGGCCGTGATGTGCCCCGGCCGGTGCTGGCGGCTCATCGCGATCGGGCCGGCGGCGAGCAGGGCGAGGGTCCGGTCCCGCGCGCTGGCCGCGTCCGGCCTGGTGGGCTGCCAGCCCTCCAGCAGGGCGGTGGCGTCGGCGTGCAGCGCCGCATACGTCTCGGGGTCGATCGGGTGGGCGGTCGGGCCGGTGATCACGGTGTCAGGCACCCCGCCACTGTACGAGCGTGTGCTCCGTACTCTGGCTCGATGACCCTGCGACTCGTCGAATTCGTGGTGGCCGGTAACGAGGCCAGCGATCTGTTGCCGGTGCGGTCGGCGGCGCTGCTGCGCGCGTACGGCGCCCGGCGGGGCTTCTGGACGGTGCTGGACGAGGGGCCGGTGGAGCGTTGTCTCGCGCTGCTGCTGGAGCGGAACGACGGCGAGTGGACGGCCCGACACGTGCGGGCTGATGCCGGTGTGGAGAACGGGCGTACCGAGGATGGTGAGGCGCTCGCCCACCACGACGGCTGGGTGTACGTCTTCGGCTCCCACTTCGGGTCGAAGGCCGGCCCGCTGCGACCGCGACGCGCCTTCGTGGCCCGGTTCCGGGAGGACGACGCGGCGGCCGGTCCGGTGCCGGTGCACGTGGTGCGCAACTCGTTCCGACTGCACCGGGCGGTGAACGACGCTCTCGCCGCGTCGCCGTTGACCCTCCTGCCGGCGGGGGAGCGGGTGCGGGAACGGTTCATCGTGGAGACGCTGGCGCGGGGGACCGTCCGTGAGAAGAGCTGGGTGAGCCGGTTGACTCCGGACGACCTGCCGTTGAACGTGGAGGCGGCGTCCTTCACCCCGTCCGGGACGGTGCTGCTCGGGCTGCGTTTCCCGGTCACCGACGCCGGTGAGCCGATCCTGGTCGAGGTGGCCGGTGTGCCGGGCATGTTCACGGCCGAGCCGGCCTGGCCGCGGGCGTTGGGCGCGTACGTGTTGACCGGGGTCACGCCGCCGGGGCAGTTGACCGGCTTCCGCGCGACAACCCCGACGGCGGACGGCGGGTACGCGGCCGTGATCGGCTCGATCGACGCGTTGGGCAAGGGGTCGGTCCTGCTCGACGACCATCCGGGTGGGGGCGAGGTGACCTCCCGGCACGTCCGCTTCCGGCTTCCCGCTGGCGAGTCGGGCGACGAGCACCGACTAGTCGGGGAGATTGTGGCGGACCTGGCGCCGTTTCACCACGTCGAAGGGGTGGCCGAGGTGGACGGGCGGCCGTTCTATGTCACGGACGAAGACCATCGGGTCGCGCTCTGGGTCGGCTGAGCCGGCGCGGGGTGGGATGACCGGACGGCACCTCCGCGGAACAAGGGCCGCAGACCCTCGTGGTGCCGTCCGATCACAGGGGCCTCCCCGGTCCCGGTGCCCCGGCAGCACGGGCGTCGAGACGCGCGGCGCCGTGTTCGGGCATGGGAAGCATGCCGAACCGGCCCCGGAGGCGTCGAGGTTTTTCAGTCCAGGCTTAAAGATGGAGATTAGTGCCGGCCAGGTAGAGTCGAACGGTCAACCGGCATCCCCCTGCCGGCGACACGGGAGCGCTCCATGCTGAAGATCCACTTTTCTGGGGAGGACATCCTCCGGACCCGGGTGGCGCCGGCGGCGGACCCGGTCTGGGAGCTGGTCCTCAGCCTGCACGTGCTGCGCGGCCGCACCCGCGATCCGCTGACGGCCAACTGGCGGCGCAGCGTGGCCCGGGATCTGCGCCAGGACGCCGCCTCCGAGCAACTCCGTCTGCTCTTCGCGCTGAACCCGCCGCGCGGCTACTTCCCCGACTTCCTCACCCCGTACGCCAGCGTCGAAGGCTTCGAGGCCGGGCTGGACGCCCTCCGCCGTACCCCGGCCGAGCTGCTGCACCGGGACCTGAGCGTGCTGGCCTCCGAAAATCAGCTGCCCTCCTCGGCGGCCGCGCTGGCCGGGGGCGAGGTGTCGGCGCTGCACCATTTGGCCGAGTCGATGGAGCAGTACCGGTCGCTGGCGATCACTCCGTACTGGAGCCGGATCCAGGCCGCGGTGGCCGCGGACCGCACGCGGCGGGCGCGGGCGCTGCTCGACGGCGGTGTCGAAGGCCTGCTCACCAGTCTCCGACCGGCGATGCGCTGGGAGAGCGGTGTGCTGGAGGTCCGCAGTTACCCACACAGCCGGGAGCTGCACCTGGACGGCCGTGGGCTGCTGCTCGTGCCGTCGTTCTTCTGCGCGGCCACCCCGGTCGCGCTGCTCGACCCGGCGCTGCCACCGGTGCTGGTCTACCCGGTGGACCGGTTGGGTGGGCTGCTGTCGGCCGACGCCAACGCTGCGTCGGCGTCAGGTGTCGCCCGCGACTCACTCGCCGCGCTGCTGGGCCGCACCAGGGCCGCGGTGCTGCTGGCCAGCGACGACGGCTGCACCACCGGCGAGGTCGCCCGCCAGCTCAACATCTCACCGGCGGCGGCGAGCCAGCACGCGACCGTGCTGCGCAACGCCGGCCTGCTGGTCAGCCACCGCGAACGCAACAGCGTGCTGCACACACTGACCCCGCTGGGCCGGGCCATGCTGGACGCGTGACCCGGCCATTCCGCACCGGCCGAGCGCGGCGCGCGCCGGGCTGACCCGGTCGTCTCCCAGAGCGCGGCGCTCGCGGGGCTACAGGGCGAGCGCGGCGCTCGCCGGGCTGCCGGCAGGTGGCGGCAACAGGGTCGACCCGACGCCCTCGGCGGCCAGGGCGGCGCGCAGTCGGTGCAGGTCGGCGCCGAAACGGACCAGACCGATCGGCTCGACTGGCGTCGGGGCCGAGCCGAGCAGCAGGGTGGCGCCGTCCGGCCACCCGGGCATCTCGGCGACCAGACCGGCGCGTACCTCGGCCTCGTCGACCAGTGTGAAGACCGTGCCGGGGGCGACCACCCCGGCGACCGCGTCGATCGCCCGTCGTACCACGGTCAGGTCGGCCGGCGTCGGACCGGGACCATCGGCCAGGGTGGCGGCGTCGGCCAGCCCGGCGGCGCGGGCCTCGGCGGTACCGAGCGAGAACAGGTCCTGCGCCGCGTCGCGGATCAGCGCCCGCGCGCCACCGGCGTCGTCCGGGTTGGTGGCGGGCAGGTAACCCCGCACCACCGCGACGGGGACCTGGTCGCACTTTCCCTTGATCAGCTCACCGGCACCGGCCAGCTCGTCCACCACGGCCATCTGGGTCAACTGCAACTCGTTGCCGTACGGGTCGACCTCGCCCCGGTGGTCCCGGATGGCCGGCATCCCGGCCACGCCGAGCGCCACGTCGGTGAGCCCGTTGCGCCAGGGCCGGCCCATCGTGTCGCTGATGATCACGGCCAGGTCCAGGTCGTAACGCTCCCGCAGCGCGTCGCGCAGAGCCCGCGCCGAGGCGTCCGGGTCGACCGGCAGCAGCACCAGTTGGGTCTTGTCCACGTTCGACGCGTCGATCCCCGCCGAGGCCATCACGAAGCCATGATGGGTCTGCACGATCCGGGTAGCCCCGCGGCTGGCGACCACCCGGGCGGTCTCACCGGCCAGGACCTCGTCCCGTGCGGCCAGCCGTTCCGGCCCGTCCGCCGGCACGTCGACCAGCCGCCCCTCGGCCTTGG
The DNA here is from genome assembly GCF_049841535.1 of Micromonospora sp. DT53. Lineage (NCBI taxonomy): Bacteria > Bacillati > Actinomycetota > Actinomycetes > Micromonosporales > Micromonosporaceae > Micromonospora > Micromonospora sp. DT53. The sequence goes on along the minus strand of NZ_JBNCKM010000005.1, from coordinate 515,896 downwards.
AAACGATCTTGCTGGTGACCACCAGCACGTCGCCGTCGCGCAGCCACGGCGCGGCGGTCGCGATCACCGCGGCCAGGTCGTCACCCTCGGTCACGTGACCGATGCCGAGCACCGGCAGAATCTCCAGCCTCACGTCAACTCCACCGCGGCGCGAACCATGGCCGCCGTCGCCGCCTCGTCGGTCATCCGCAGCGGCACCGCGCGGACCGTCACCTCGGGCACCACAGTGCCCGCGTCCTCCTCGGCCACCAGCCAACCGTCGAGCAGGCCACCGCTCGCCCGGCCGCCGTAGAGCCGACCCACCCCGGCAGCGCTGCACTCCACACCCAGCACGGCCAGACAACGGTCGGCCATCCCGCGCACCGGCGCGCCGCCGATGATCGGGGAGACGCCCACCACCGGCGCCGGGCCGTCCGCCACGGCCTCACGCAGCCCCGGTACGGCCAGCACCGGCGCGACGCTCACCACCGGGTTGCTCGGGGCGATCAGCACCAGATCGGCCGAGGCGATCGCGTCCAGCACCCCGGGTGCCGGCTTCGCCGTCTCCGCGCCGACGAACACGAAACGCTGAGTGGGAATGTCGGCCCGGTACCGAACCCACCACTCCTGGAAGTGGATCGCCCGCTGACCCTGGTCGTCCTCCACCACGGCGTGGGTCTCCAGGCGGTCGTCAGTCGCCGGCAACAGGCGTACGCCCGGCTCCCAGCGGCTGGACAGCGCCTCGGTGACCGCGCTCAACGGATAACCGCCGTTGAGCATGGTGCTGCGGACCAGGTGGGTGGCGATGTCCTTGTCGCCGAGGCCGAACCAGGTCGGCTGTGCCCCGTACGCGGCCAACTCCTGCTTGACCGTCCAACTCTCGCCGACCCGACCCCAGCCCCGTTCCGGGTCGGCGCCCCCACCGAGCGTGTACATGACGCTGTCCAGGTCGGGGCAGATCTTCAACCCGTGTAACCACAGGTCGTCGCCGACGTTGACCACGGCGGTCACCTCCGCGCCGATGTCACGGGCGTACGCCCGGACCCCGAGCAGGAAGCGGGCGCCGCCGATGCCGCCGGCCAGAACCACGATGCGCATGTCGACCATCCTCGCGCACGCGACGCCTCCGATCCCTGGGTGGCCCGGGAGACTAGGCTCACGTGCGCCCTGTCCGTTCATGCCCCGAGGGGGAGCTCGTGACCAGCCCCGCCGAGCCCGCGTCCTCCGACGCGACGCAGGCCCGCCAGTTGACCAAGCCACTACGTGAGCTAGCCGCGCTCGCGCTGCTTGGTGCCAACGCCGTGTTCCTCTTCGTGGGCCTGCTCCGGTTCATCGCCCCGAACGACTACAGCTCCTTCACCGACCGCGCGGGCAGCGCCTTCTACGCGTTCATCGGGGTGGAGGCGGTGGGTCTCCCACTGCTGGCGGTGCTGCTGGCCACACACATCTCGCCCGTCCTGGCGAAGGCGAAGCTGATCACCCAGGCGGCTCTCATCGAGTACGCGGTCAGCGCCGTGTTCGGCACGCTGACCATGCTGATCTGGACGGTGGGTCGGCTGGCCGAGGCCGAGGTGCTCGACGCGCTGCTCGGTGTGCTCACCCGGTTCGCCTGGATGGTGATCTTCGCGATCGCCGCCTGGGTGGTCTACACCATTTGGCGCGCCCACTACCACGTGCCGCGGCCCAAGCCTCAGCCGGGCGTCTACGGCCAGCCGCAGGCGGGCTGGCCGCAGCAGCCGGGCGGTTGGCCGGCCCCGGGTCAGCCCGGCGGCCAGCCGCAGGGCGGTTGGCCCGCCCCCGGCCAGCCGGGCAGCTACCCGCAGGCCGGTCAGCCGGGCGGCGGGCACCCGCAGGCCGGTCAGCCGGGCGGCTACCCGCAGGCTGGCCAGTACGGCCAGTCGTCGCCGCAGTTCCAGCCCCCGCAGTCGGCCCCGCCGTTCCCGCAGTCCGCGCCGCCGCACCCGCAGTCGGCCCCGCCGTTCCCGGCCACGCCGCAGTCCGCGCCGCCGTTCCAGGCCCCGCAGTCCGCGCCGCCGGCGAACCCCACCCCCCAGTCGGCGCCGCCGTCCCCGGCCACCCCGTCCCCGGCCGCACCGCCGTTCGGGCAGCCGCCGTCGGCCGACCCCACTCAGGCCATCCCGCGCCAGTCCGCCGACCCGACCGAGGTCATCTCCCACCCCGCGGACCGGACCGAGGTCATCTCCCACCCCGTCGACCCCGACACCGACCGCACCCAGCACATCAAGCCCAACGACCACCCCGACCAGCCCCGCTGAGTCAGCCACGATCAACAGCCGGTGTGGGCGGGGTAGATCTTGGACACTTTCCGTTACGAGCTGACGGAAAGTGTCCAAGATCTACAGCTGGGGGGTGAAGCGGCCTGGGTCGCGGGCGCGGCTACCCGGCGCCCACCACGATCTCATGATCGACGAGGTCGGGTGGTTGACGGGCGACCGCCGCGTCTGACGCCAGCAGGTTGAGCTACTTCTCGTCGCGGGCGGCACTGCGTGATCGTGAGTGCCGTTTCCCACGGGGCGGGCTGGGACAGGTTGGGTGGGGACGCGCTGCGCATAGGGTGAGTGGATGGTTGATCGCACCCACTCCGGCCCTAGTGACGCGAGCGTGCGGCGGGCCCTGGGCCGGGCCGCGAACGGGCGGGCACTTGACGTCGACGAGGCGACCGCGCTGCTGTCCGCCCGCGGTGCCGCACTCGACGAGTTGCTCCGGCTGGCCGGTGGGATCCGCGACGCCGGGCTGCGGGACGCGGGGCGGCCGGGCGTGGTCACGTACTCCAAGAAGGTCTTCATCCCGCTGACCCGGCTCTGTCGGGACCGCTGCCACTACTGCACCTTCGCGACCGTGCCGCACCGGCTGCCGGCGCCGTTCCTGGACCGCGACGAGGTTCTCGCGATCGCCCGGGCCGGTGCCGCGCAGGGTTGCAAGGAGGCGTTGTTCACCCTGGGTGACCGGCCGGAGGAACGCTGGCCGGCGGCCCGGACCTGGTTGGACGAACGCGGTTACGACTCGACCCTGGACTACCTGCGGGCCTGCGCGGTGGCGGTGCTGGAGGAGACGGGCCTGCTGCCGCACCTCAACCCGGGGGTGCTGTCCTGGTCGGAGCTGCAACGGCTCAAGCCGGTCGCGCCGAGCATGGGCATGATGCTGGAGACGACCGCCACCCGGCTCTGGTCCGAGCCGGGTGGCCCGCACTTCGGCTCACCTGACAAGGAGCCGGCGGTCCGGTTGCGGGTGCTGGAGGACGCGGGCCGGGTCGGGGTGCCGTTCACCACAGGCATCCTGATCGGCATCGGGGAGACTCCGGCGGAGCGGGTGGACGCGCTGTTCGCGATCCGCCGCGCCCACCGGGAGTACGGCCACCTCCAGGAGGTGATCGTGCAGAACTTCCGCGCCAAGCCGGACACGGCGATGCGCGGCATGCCCGACGCGGAGTTGCACGACCTGGCGGCCACGGTGGCGGTGGCCCGGCTGCTGCTCGGCCCGAAGGCCCGCATCCAGGCCCCGCCGAATCTCATCGCCGGCGAGTACGACCTGTTGCTGCGCGCCGGCATCGACGACTGGGGTGGCGTCTCGCCGCTCACCCCCGACCATGTCAACCCGGAACGCCCCTGGCCGCAGATCGACGAGTTGGCCCGGCACACCGAGCTGGCCGGGTTCACGCTGCGGGAGCGGTTGACGATCTATCCGGAGTACGTGCGCGCTGGCGACCCGTGGCTCGACCCACGGCTGTTCCCGCACGTGACCGCGCTGGCCGACCCGGCGACGGGCATGGCTGTCGAGTCGGCGATGCCGCAGGGGCGGCCCTGGCAGGAGCCGGAGGAGGTGTTCGGCGGGCGGGTCGACCTGCACGCCACCATCGACACCACCGGCCGCACCGAGGACCGGCGTGGTGACTTCGACAGCGTCTACGGCGACTGGGCGGAGGTCGCCGGCAAGGTCACCCCCGAGGCGACCGCGCGCCGAGCCGGCGTACCCCCGGCACCGGCCGGAAGTGGTGCGGACCGTGACCTGGCGGCCGGGCTGCGGCTCGCCGCCGACGACCCGGCGGCGCTGCTCGACCCCCGGCACGCCGATGCGGCGCTGGCGCTGTTCGGCGCGGACGGGCCGGCGCTCGACGAGTTGTGCCGCCTCGCCGACGACGTGCGCCGCGCGGCGGTCGGCGACGACGTCACCTACGTGGTCAACCGCAACATCAACTTCAGCAACGTCTGCTATGTGGGCTGCCGCTTCTGTGCCTTCGCGCAGCGTGAGCGGGACGCCGACGCGTACCGGCTCTCCGTCGACCAGGTCGCGGACCGGGCCGAGCAGGCGTGGGCGGCCGGCGCCAGCGAGGTGTGCCTCCAGGGTGGCATCGACCCGAAGATGCCGGTCACCGGGTACGCCGACATCGTGCGCGCCATCAAGGCCCGGGTGCCCGACATGCACGTGCACGCGTTCTCACCCATGGAGATCGTCACCGCCGCCGCGAAGGCCGGGGTGCCGGTGCGCGAGTGGCTGCTCCAGCTGCGCGAGGCCGGGCTGGACACCATCCCCGGCACCGCCGCCGAGATCCTCGACGACGACGTGCGCTGGGTGCTGACCAAGGGCAAACTCCCGGCCGCGGCCTGGGTCGAGGTGGTCAGCACCGCCCACGAGCTGGGCATCCGGTCCAGCTCCACGATGATGTACGGCCACGTCGACCACCCCGGGCAGTGGCTGGCGCACTTCCGGGTGCTGGCCGGGGTGCAGGACCGCACCGGCGGGTTCACCGAGTTCGTGGCGCTGCCGTTCGTGCACACGAATGCTCCGATCTACCTGGCCGGTATCGCCCGACCTGGGCCGACCTGGCGGGAGAACCGGGTGGTGCACGCCATGTCCCGGTTGCTGCTGCACGGCCGGATCGACAACATCCAGTGCTCCTGGGTGAAGCTCGGTGACGAGGGCACTGTCGCGATGCTCCAGGGTGGATGCAACGATCTCGGCGGCACGCTGATGGAGGAGACGATCTCCCGGATGGCCGGCTCCGACAACGGGTCGGCGCGTACGGAGGAGCAGTTGCGGGCCATCGCGAAGGCCGCCGGTCGTCCGGCGCGCAAGCGCTCGACTACGTACGGTCACGTCCGACCCTGACGTCGAACCTTTTCCCGCCGCCGGCCGTACCACGCGGTGCCGGTGGCGGTCGCGGCGAGGACCGCCGCCGGTGTCCCCTCAGGGGCCCGGCGGCGTCGCGAGACGGCACCGGACCCGTCGTCTCCGCGGGCGCGTTCGCGCCACCGCCGGAAAGGTTGCCCATGACCAGTGATCAGCGGAAGCGGCAGTGGCCGCGACTGACCCGCCGGCAGACGTTGACCGCCGCGGCCAGCGCCACCCTTGGCGCCGCCGCGCTCACCGTGCCGGGCCTGTCGGCCGCGCAGAACGCCCCCGGCGCGGCCGGACGAGCCGACGAACCGATAGTCGTGCACCTGCGTGACGCCGACTCCGGAACGATGGACGTCTTCGTCGGTGAGAGGCGGATCGAGGTACGCGACCGCGGCCTGGCGGACCGGCTGCGGCGCGCCGCCCGGCGCTGACCCCCCGACACCCCCGCCCCGCCATCCTGTCCCCGCCCAGTGAGGTTGGTCCGCCATGTCTTCCCACCGCGAGGCCCCGGAGATAGCCAAGGATCCGGTCGCCGACAGCTCCGACCTGTACGCGTTCGTCAGCCCCGACAAACGTGACACGGTCACGTTGATCGCCAACTACGTGCCGTTGCAGCTCCCTTCCGGGGGCCCGAACTTCTTCGAGTTCGGCGACGACGTGCGGTACGAGATCCATATCGACAACGACGGCGACGGTCGTCCGGATGTCACCTACCGGTTCGAATTCACCACCGAGGTCACCAATCCGAACAGTTTTCTCTACAACACCGGTCCGATCGATTCGCTGGACAGCAAGAACTGGAACCGGCGGCAGTTCTACAGCCTGACCCGGGTGGCCGACGGCCGCGAGCACCGGCTGGCGCACAAGCTGCCGTGCCCGCCGTGCAACGTCGGCCCGCTGTCCACCCCGAAGTACGCCGACCTGGTGCGGCAGGCCACCTACTCGCTCTCCACGGGGGAGCGGGTCTTCGCCGGGCAGCGCGCCGACGGGTTCTTCGTCGACCTCGGGGCGATCTTCGACCTCGGCACGCTGCGGCCGTTCCAGCAGCTGCACGTCGCCGGAAAGAAGATCTTCAAGGCCGAGGGTGAGCCGGTCAACGCCACCGACCGGATGAACGTGCACAGCATCGCGGTGCAGGTGCCGTTGGAGCGGGTGCGTCGGCGCGCCAACCGGTACGGTGCCGCCGACCAGGCATCGGTGATCGGCGTGTGGACGTCGGCGTCACGCCGGCAGGTGCGGGTGCTCGGCGACCGGGGCGGGGCGGACACGAGCACCGGCCCGTTCACCCAGGTCTCGCGGTTGGGCAATCCACTGTTCAACGAGGTCATCGTGCCGATGTCCAAGAAGGACCTGTGGAACTCGCTGCCACCGTCGGAGGACAAGCGGTTCGCCAAGTTCGTCGAGCAGCCGGAGCTGGCGGCGTTGCTGCCGGCGCTCTACCCGGACGTCTTCCCCAACCTGGACAAGCTCACCAAGGCCAAGAAGGCCCGAGCCGACCTGGTGGCGATCCTGCTCACCGGCGTGCCGGCCGGGCTGATCGACGGCTTCACCAACGCCACAGGCGACGTGCAGGCCGACATGCTGCGACTGAACACCGCTATCCCGCCGTCCAAGCGTCCGGACCGGTTCGGGGTGCTCGGTGGTGACCTGGCCGGGTTCCCGAACGGGCGGCGGGTCGCTGACGACGTGGTCAGCATCGCGTTGCGGGCGATCGCCGGGGTCACCGTCCCGCTTGTGGACAAGACGTTCCGACCGGACGCGGCGGCCGCCGCCGTCACCCCGGGGCTGAGCGCCGCCGACGTGACCGCGCCGTTCCTCGGAAACTTCCCCTACCTGGGTACGCCGTACGACGGGTTCAACAACCCGTCGGCGGCGTCCTGATCGGCGCGGGGAGCGAAAGGATGCACGAACACGCGTACGGGCCGTCGGAGACGGGGAGTGTCGTCCTCGATCTGGGCGGCGACACCGGTGCTTTGATCATCTACACCGGTCGGGATCTGCACGGCCGGGAGATCGAGATCAGTCGCGACGATGACCGCCGTGTCCACTCGGCGGTGCGCGAGCGTCGGGTGCGGGACGGCTCGTTCCACAGTGCGGTCTATCCCGATCTGCCGAGTGGGATCTATACCGTCTGGTGGGACGATCGTACGCCCGCCGGCACGATTTCTGTCCATGGTGGAGCGATAGCCGAGTTCGCCTGGCCCAGCAGCGGTTTTGGGGTCGCTGGCTGACCTCGAAGCATGGGTTCTACCCTCGCGCCCCGTCCACATTGTGGACGGGGCGCGAGTGCTGTCCGCAGCTCGGCGGGCAGTCTGCGCCGCGCCGCGTTAACCTGTCCCCCACCAAGATCAGCTTAGGGGTGGAGATGCTTGGCGCCCTCCGGTCGGCGACTCGTCGGGGAAGCGCCACGGCAGAAAAGTGGGGCAACTCGCCGGAGAGGGCGTTACTCGGCCGGGGTCTGAATCGATAGGGCAGGTTGCGAGGCTGGACGGCCCGAGTGGCCGCCCGGGGGTGTCGGGAGGGCGACTCCATTATCAAGTTTGGCTTGACGGCGCACGCATTACACGCGTGTAATTTGAATGGGGTTGTTCGCACGGAACGCAACAAAACGGGACCGGACGGACAAGCACGCCTTTCGCGTGGGGGGTTGCAGCGGCGATGACGCCGGTGCGCGACAAGGAGGCATTTGATGGACGGCCAGCTTGAGGTGGCCGACCTGCTCGGAAACGCGCCGGAGTGGCAGGAGCGGGCGTTGTGCTCGCAGACCGACCCCGAGGCGTTCTTTCCCGAGAAGGGCGGCTCGACCCGCGAGGCGAAGCGAATCTGCTCGCGTTGCGAAGTCAAGACCGAGTGTCTCGAATACGCTCTGGGGCACGACGAGCGGTTCGGCATCTGGGGTGGGCTCTCCGAGCGGGAGCGGCGCAAGTTGAAGCGGCGCGCCGCCTGAGCGGTGCGGGTCTGGGCGGGGGCTGCCCGAGCGGTGCAGGTCTGGGCGGGGGTGCCTGGGCGGTGCGGGTCTGGCGGTGTGAGGTCGAGGCGGCGGGGGCCGCCCGACTCTCCGCTCCCCGAGCGGGGTTGGCTCAGGTCTCCCGCGCGGGGTTGGCTCCGGTCTCCGCGCGGGGTTGGCTCAGGCGAGCTCGTCCGGGTCCACCCCGAGAAGGTTCGCCACCTGTTCGATGATCACGTCATGGACGAGATCGGCGAGGTCCTCACGGTCCATCGCCCGGAACTCCAGGGGCCGTCGGTACAGCACGATCCGCGGCGGCACCTCCTGCCGACCCGGGCGGCCGGGCAGCAGCCGGGCCAGCGGGACCTCGCCGTCCTCCAGCACATCCGAGTCGTAGACGTTCAGGTCCGGCGGGACGTCCTCGACCGCGAACTCGACCCCAGCCAGCTCCTTGGCGAACCGACGCTCCAGCGTCTCCACGGTGTCCAGGACCAGGTCGTCGAAGACCTCGGCCTTGGTCCGCGCCAGCGGCACGGTGGCCGGCACCAGCCGCCCACGCAGGCCGCGCCCGTGCCGGTCACGATGCGCACGCCGGCCGGAGCCGGGGCGGCGGTGTTCCGGGCTCGTCATGAGGCAAAGGGTAGCGCCCGTGTCTGGCCGGCCAGCGGCAGCGCCACTCCCGTGGCGCGGCGCGCCCAGGACGGTCAACTGTGATCACCATGACGGGCGTGTCGCAACGCGAAGCGATGCGCCGGACCCGGTAATGGAGATACCCTGCCGCACGTGAGGTCACCACGGCGCTGCTCCCGTAACGGCTGCCCCCGGCAAGCGGTCGCCACATTGACCTATGTCTACAACGAGTCGACAGCGGTGGTGGGGCCGCTGGCGGCATTCGCCGAGCCGCACACGTACGACCTGTGCGAGCAGCACGCCCGCAGCCTCACCGCGCCGCGGGGCTGGGACGTCGTCCGGCACGAGGGCGAGTTCGAGCCGCCGCCGCCCACCACGGACGACCTGGTCGCGCTGGCCGAAGCGGTCCGCGAGGCCGCCCGCCCGGCCCCCCGCCCCCCGGAACCGGACCAGAACCGTCCCGAGAACCCCCACCAAACCGGCCGCCGAGGCCACCTCCGAGTAATCCCCCCCAATCACTAACCCCCGGGCCCCCGGCCCCCGGCCCCCGGCCCCCGGCCCCCGGCCCCCGGCCCCCGGGCCCCCGGCCCCCGGCCCCCGGCCCCCGGCCCCCGGCCCCCGGCCCCCGGCCCCCGGCCCCCGGCCCCCGGCCCCCGGGCGTCCCGCCTTCCGGCATTGATCAAGAGGTTTCGGTCACTGGTCGGCGCGTTTTTGACGCAAACCTCTTGATCAACACCAGCGGGCGGGTTGGGGTGGGGTTGGGTGGTGGGGTTAGAGCTTGGTCCAGGCTTGGGTTAGGACTGTGCGGAGGATCTGCTCGATCTCGTCGAAGTGTTGCTGCTCCGCGATCAGGGGTGGGGCTAGTTGGATCACCGGGTCGCCTCGGTCGTCGGCCCGGCAGTAGAGACCCGACTGGAACAGGGCGGTGGAGAGGAAGCCGCGCAGCAGACGCTCCGACTCGGCCTCGGTGAAGGTCTCCCGGGTGGTCTTGTCCTTGACCAGTTCGATGCCGTAGAAGTAGCCGTCGCCGCGTACGTCGCCGACGATCGGCAGGTCGTACAGCTTCTCCAGGGTGGACCGGAAGGCGTCCTCGTTGGCGCGTACGTGCCCGACCAGGTCCTCGCGGGCGAAGACCTCCAGGTTGGCCAGGGCGACCGCGCAGGAGACCGGGTGCCCACCGAAGGTCACCCCGTGGGCGAACATGCCGGTCTCGGTGAGGAACGGCTCCATCAGCCGGTCACTGGCGATCATCGCGCCGAGCGGGGCGTAGCCGGAGGTGATGCCCTTGGCGGTGGTGATGATGTCCGGCTGGTAGCCGTAGCGCACCGCGCCGAAGTACTCGCCCAACCGCCCCCACGAGCAGATCACCTCGTCCGAGACGAGCAGTACGTCGTACGCGTCGCAGATCTCCCGTACCCGATCGAAGTAGCCCGGCGGCGGCGGGAAGCACCCGCCGGAGTTCTGCACGGGCTCCAGGAAGACCGCGGCGACAGTGTCCGGCCCCTCCCGTTCGATGGCCCGACCGATCTCGTCGGCGGCCCAGCGGCCGAACGCCTCGGGGTCGTCTCCGTGCTCGGGCGCCCGGTAGAAGTTCGTGTTCGGCACCTTGATCGCCCCCGGCACCAGCGGCTCGAAGTCGCTCTTGATGCCCGGCAGGCCGGTGATCGACAGGGCACCCATGGAGGTGCCGTGGTAGGCGATGAACCTGCTGATCACCTTGTACTTGTTGGGCTTGCCGGTGCGCTTGAAGTAGGCGCGGGCCAGCTTCCACGCCGCCTCGACGGCCTCGGAACCTCCGGTGGTGAAGAAGATCCGGTTGAGGTCGCCGGGGGTGAGCGCCGCGATCCTCTCGGCCAGCTCGATGGCCTTCGGGTGCGCGTACGACCAGAGCGGGAAGTAGGCCAACTCGCCGGCCTGCTTGGCGGCGGCCTCGGCCAGTTCGGTGCGGCCGTGGCCGGCGTTGACCACGAAGAGCCCGGCGAGCCCGTCCAGGTAGCGGCGACCCTGCGCATCCCACACGTACGCTCCCTCGCCGCGCACGATGGTCGGCACCTCGCCGGCGGAGTAGCTCGCCATCCGGGTGAAGTGCATCCAGAGGTGGTCGGTGGCGTTGGCCATGTCAGCCCCATCGGTCGTCGGGCCGGTCAAGGGGGTGAGGCCGGCCGCTCTGCCAACGGTTATCGCACAGCCTCAACCTCCGAGGCAAGTGTTATCGGCGGTATCACGGTCGGCTCGCGACGGATTCAGCGTGCGGCTGTCGTGAATGCAACGGAATTCGCACTTCCGCCGGGAGGTTGATCGGCGGCCGGCAGGCGGGGAGGCGCGGGCGTTGGGACGCTGGCAGGGCACTTCGGGGGCGGTCGGGGGGCGTCCGGAATGCGCGACAACACGTCACACCGCAACACGCCGGTAGTGCGCAGACACGGACACGCAGCGTGGCTATCGTCCGCCGCAACGTGCATCGAGCCGCGTCGCAGTGGGTCCGGCGGGTGGTGCCGGGCGAGACGCCACGGCGTCGAGAAGCAGCGGGAGGGTTCGGTGGCGAACGAGGCGTTGCGGGTGGCGATGGCCGAGGCGGGGGAGACGGTCGAGTCGTTGGCCGAGAAGGTTCGCGTCGACCCCAAGACGGCGGCGCGGTGGCTTGCCGCGGGGCGCATCCCGCATTCGCGTACCCGGGTGGCGGTGGCCAAGGTCCTGCGCCGAGAGGCGGCCGACCTCTGGCCGGAGGCGTTCCGCCGCCGTGACCTGCCGTGGTTCCGGCCGTGGGCCGAGTTGGAACAGGACGCCACCTCGCTCCGGTGGTACGAGCCGCTGTTGGTGCCGGGTCTGCTGCAGACCGAGGGGTACGCGCGCGCGATCCTGGGCACCGGAGGGCTTGTCGCTCCGTCCGAGGTGGACCTGATCGTGGCGGGCCGCCTCGAACGGCAGGCGGTTCTGTGCCGCGACGCTCCACCGCAGCTGGTGGCGGTGATCGACGAGGTGGTGCTGCGCCGGCCGGTCGGCGACCCCGCCGTGATGGCCGGCCAGCTGGCTCACCTCGCACGAGTGGCCGAGTGGGAGCACGTACAGGTCCGGGTCATCCCGGCGGAGAGCCCGTGGCACACCGGTCTGGCCGGACCGTTCATTTTGGGGCGGCTGCCGGACGGGGTGGAATTGGCGTATCTCGACAATCAGCTCCGTGGTCAGGTCGTGACCGATCCCCTCGACGTCGCTAACCTGGGACGCAGGTGGGAGAGCGTCACCGGTGAGGCGTTCCCCCAACGACGGTCGATCGAGCTGATCGGGGAAGTGGCCACGACATGGACATGACCGACGCCCGCTGGCGTACCGCGACCCGCAGCAGCAACAACGGTGGCGCCTGCGTCGAGGTGGCCGACAACCTGCCCGGTCGGGTGCTGGTGCGCGACAGCAAGGACCGCGACGGCGGCACCCTGACCTTCGCGCCGACCGCCTGGGCGTCGTTCGTCCGCGCGGCAGGCCCGGCAGGCCCGGCAAGCACGGCAGGCCGCTGATCCACTCGGGATCACGGAAACCGGGGCATCAGGGCGACCCGGACACCCCGACTTCCTGCAACCCGAGTGGATCAAGGGAGGCTCAGGCCGTACCCCAGGAATAGGTCTGCTTGCGCAGCTTGAGATAGACGAACGCCTCGGTGGAGAGCACCCCGGGCACCGCGCGCAGCCGCTGCAGGATCTCCAGCAGGTGGTCGTCGTTGCGGCAGACCACCTCGGTGAGCAGGTCGAACGACCCGGCGGTGATCACCACGTAGTCGACCTCGTCCAGCTCGGCCAGCCGGTCCGCGACCGCCTCCAGGTCGCCGTCGGTGCGTAGGCCGATCATCGCCTGCCGGTTGAAGCCGAGCTGGAGCGGATCGGTCACCGCCACGATCTGCATCACGCCGGAGTCGAGCAGCCGCTGCACCCGTTGACGGACCGCCGCCTCGGACAGGCCCACCGCCTTGCCGATCGTCGCGTACGGGCGGCGGCCGTCCTCCTGGAGTTGCTCGATGATCTGCTTGGCCACGTCATCCAGCAGAGCGTGATTGGCGCCTTCACGGACAGCGACGCGTCGACCGCCATTGCTGTTCTCGTGCTGCCGGTTTGTCATTGCCCGCTCCCCATGTCCCTAATCATGATGTCGCGCGTGTATCCCCGCGTAGTCTGGCGTATTTCGTCGTACATTGCTATTCCCGCAACGGAATCCCTTGTAAGGGAGGTCACCTCATGTCAGGATCAGTCGTCCATGGCACTGACCCCTAGGAGTCGTCATGCGTACTCCCCTCCGGCCCCTCTCCCGGCGTGGACTGCTCACCGGCACTCTCGGTTCGGCCGCCCTGCTCACCATGGGCGGAAGCCTCGCGGGCTGCGGCACCAAGGGCGCGCAGCAGACCGAAGCTGGCTGTGTCAGCGAGGACCTCTCCGGCACCGAGAAGAAACTCGCCTTCGCCAACTGGCCGCAGTACATGGACGTGGACGACAAGGACGAGTCCAAGCGACCGAGCCTCGACGAGTTCATCACGACTACCGGCATTCAGGTGACCTACACCGAGGACATCAACGACAACAACGAGTTCTTCGGCAAGGTGCAGAACCAGCTCGCCGCCTGCCAGAGCACCGACCGGGACATCATCGTGCTGACCGACTGGATGGCGGCCCGGATGATCCGGCTCGGCTGGATCCAGAAGCTCGATCCCGCGAAGATCCCGAACGTGCAGGCCAACCTGCTTCCCTCTTTGCTCAACCGCCCGTTCGACACGGAGAACCGGATCTCCATCCCGTGGCAGTCCGGTCTCGCCGGACTGGCGTACAACGGCAACGTCACAAAGGAACTGCGGACTGTCGACGAACTGCTCACCCGCCCGGACCTCAAGGGCAAGGTGACCGCGCTCAGCGAAATGCGCGACACCATGGGCCTGCTGCTCGGGTCGAACGGGCACGACCCGGCCAACTTCACCGCGGCCCAGTTCGACGACGCCCTCAACAAGCTCAAGAAGGCCGTCGACTCCGGGCAGATCCGCAAGTTCACCGGCAACGACTACGCGCCCGACCTGGCCAAGGGCGACATCGCCGCATGCATCGGCTGGTCCGGCGACGTCATCCAACTCTCCAGTGAGGACGGGAAGGTGCGGTTCGTCGCGCCGGATTCTGGCGCGATGCTCTACAGCGACAACATGATGGTCCCCAACAAGGCCACCCACCGGGGCAACGCCGAAGCGTTGATCAACTATTACTACGAGCCGGCGGTCGCGGCGAAGCTCGCCGCTTACGTCAACTACATCTGCCCGGTCAAGGGCGCGCAGGCCGAGATGGAGAAGATCGACCCCGAGCTGGCCGCCAACCCGCTGATCTTCCCGGACGAGGCGCTGCTGTCGAAGTCCAAGGTGTTCATGGCCCTGGACGAGAAGCAGGAGAAGGAGTACGAGGGCAAGTTCCAACAGGTCATCGGGGCGTGATGGGGATGGCGCGTGAGACACCCGCCGGCGACCTGCGCCTGGCCAACCTCACCAAACGGTTCGGCGTCTTCACCGCGGTCGACGACCTGAGCCTGACCGTCGAGCAGGGCTCGTTCTTCGCGTTGCTCGGCGCGTCCGGCTGCGGCAAGACCACGACGTTGCGGATGATCGCCGGCCTGGAGGAGCCCACCGGCGGTCAGGTGCTGCTGGGTGACCGGGACATCGCCCGGCTGCGACCGTACAAGCGGCCGGTCAACACCGTCTTCCAGAGCTACGCGCTCTTCCCGCACCTCAGCATCTTCGAGAACGTCGCCTTCGGGCTGCGCCGACGCGGCATCCGCTCGGTCGACGGCGAGGTCACCAGGATGCTGTCGCTCGTGCAGCTCGACGGCTACGGCAACCGCCGCCCCGCCCAGCTCTCCGGCGGTCAGCAGCAGCGGGTCGCGCTGGCCCGCGCGCTGATCAACCGGCCGCAGGTGCTGCTGCTCGACGAGCCGCTGGGCGCTCTCGACCTCAAGCTGCGCCGCCAGATGCAGATCGAGCTGAAGCGCATCCAGACCGAGGTCGGCATCACCTTCGTCCACGTCACCCATGACCAGGAAGAGGCCATGACCATGGCCGACACCGTCGCGGTGATGAACGGCGGCCGGATCGAGCAACTCGGTCCTCCCGCCGACCTCTACGAGTTTCCCGCCACCGCCTTCGTGGCGAACTTTCTCGGCCAGTCCAACCTGCTCGCCGGCGAGGCCACCGGCGTCGGCGGCGGCGACGTCGCGGTGACGGCGCACGGCACGCGCTTCTCGGTGCCCGCGGGCCGGTCGCGGGCCGACCACGGCCCGGTCCACCTGGGGGTACGCCCCGAGAAGCTGATTCTGGTCGGCTCCGCCGACCAGGTGCCCGTGGGGCACCAGCACGTCACCGGGGTGGTCACCGATGCCTCCTACGTGGGAGTCAGCACGCAGTATCTGCTGCGTACCGGCTGGGGCACCGAGTTGTCGGTCTTCGCCGCCAACAGTGGGGCGTCCACGCCGGTGGCGGTCGGCAGTGCGGCCGTGGCCTACTGGGATCCGCGGCATGCGTTCCTGCTGCCCCGCGACGCCGCCGACACCGACCGGACCGCACCTGTGCTCGACGAGCCGGTGGGTGCGTCGTCGTGACCCTCCTGGCCCCCACCGGAGCGGGGCGCCAACCACCCGCGCCACCGGCAGCCCGGTCCGGGCGACGCCGACTCCTGCCGTACCTCCTGTTGTTGCCAGGTGCGGCCTGGCTGCTCGTCTTCTTCGGTGTGCCGCTCGTGCAGTTGGCGGCGGCCAGCCTGTACGACCCCAGCGGCTCGCTCTCCACCGGGTACGCGATGACCTGGGCGGTCGGCAACTACCCGGACGTGGTGCAGGCGTACTGGCCGCAGTTTTTGCGCTCGTTCGGCTACGCCGGGCTGGCCCTGGTGCTGGCGCTGCTGCTGGGTTACCCGTTGGCGTATGCGATCGCGCAGAAGGCCGGACGCTGGAAGAACCTGCTGCTGGTGTGCGTCGTCGCGCCGATGTTCACCAGCTTCCTGGTCCGCACGCTGGCCTGGAAGACGATCCTGTCGGACAACGGCGCGCTCGTCGGTCTGCTGCGCGACGTGCACCTGCTCGCCCCGGACGGTCGGCTGTTGGCCACCCCGTTCGCTGTGGTGCTCGGCCTGACGTACAACTTCCTGCCGTTCCTGGTGCTGCCGCTGTACGCGAGCCTGGAGCGGCTGGATCCCCGGTTGCTGGAGGCGGCCACCGACCTGTACGCGAGCCCGGTGCAGGCGTTCCGTCGGGTGACGCTGCCGCTGTCCATGCCCGGCCTGGTCGCCGGCACGTTGCTGTTCTTCATCCCGGCCAGCGGCGACTACATCAACGCCGAACTGCTCGGCACCCCGAACGAATACATGATCGGCAACGTCATCGACTCGGCGTTCCTGGTCCGACTGGACTACCCACAGGGCGCCGCGCTGTCGTTCCTGCTGATGGCGGCGATCCTCGCGGTGGTCTTCGGCTATTTGCGCAGGGCCGGCACGGAGGAGGTCCTCTGATGAGCGCGAGGAGTGCAGCGCAGCGGAGCCCCGCAGTCGCGAATGAAAGGTGGCTCTGATGCGGCTCTCGCGCTGGTTGGCGGACCGCTGGGTGATGATCGTGGCGGTGCTGGTGCTCGGCTACCTGGCGCTGCCGATCCTGGTGGTGGCCGCGCTGTCGTTCAACAGGCCGTCGAGCCGACTGTCGTACGACTTCAACGAGTTCACGGTGGACAACTGGCGGCAGCCATGCGCCACCTCGGACATGTGTGACGCGGTGGTCCGCAGTGTGCAGATCGGCTTTCTCGCCACAGTCGTCGCCACCGTGCTCGGCACCCTGATGGCGTTCGCGCTGGTGCGGCACCGCTTCCGTGGCCGATCCGGAATCAACGGGCTGATCTTCCTGCCGATGGCCACACCGGAGTTGGTGATGGGCACGTCGTTGCTGGCCCTGCTCGTGTCGGCGGGCGTACCGCAGGGTTTCTGGACCATCGTGATCGCGCACGTGATGTTCTGCGTGTCGTTCGTGGTGGTCACCGTGAAGGCGCGGCTCGCCGGAATGGACCGGCGGCTGGAGGAGGCCGCCATGGACCTCTACGCCAGCGAGTGGCAGACCTTCCGGAGGATCACCCTGCCGCTGGTGCTGCCCGGCATCGTGGCCGCCGCGTTGCTGGCCTTCTCGCTGAGCTTCGACGACTTCATCATCACGAACTTCAACGCCGGCACCACTGTCACGTTCCCGATGTACGTCTGGGGCGCTGCCCAGCGTGGCATCCCCCCGCAGGTCAACGTGATCGGCACCGCGATGTTCGCGGTCGCGCTGCTGCTCGTGGGGCTCAGCTCGCTGCGCGGGCGACGGGCCCGCCGCGCCAACCTGCTGACCGGGCCGTCAGGTCACCCGCGACGGTCGTCATGACGTTCCCGGACGCGGCTCGGTCTTCGGACCGTCCGGCCGGTGGGCCGTCATGACGCTCCCGCCCAACGGCCGGGCGTTGGCCGACGCGGCACCCGTGCCGTACTGGCTCGACCGCCCGGACCGCCCCGACCCGCTACCGCCACTGGCCGGCCGGCACTCCGCCGACCTGCTGGTGATCGGCGGCGGTTACGGCGGACTGTGGGCCGCGCTGTTGGCGAAACAGGCGGACCCGGACCGGGACGTGCTGCTCGTCGACGCCGGGACCTGCGGTTGGGCCGCGTCCGGGCGCAACGGCGGGTTCTGCGCCGCCTCGCTGACCCACGGCCTCGCCAACGGTGTCGACCGGTTCCCCGACGAGGTCGGCGAGTTGGAACGCCTCGGCAGGGAGAACCTGGACGCCATCGCCGCCACCGTCGCGGCCTTCGACATCGACTGCGACTTCGAGCGCACCGGCGAACTGGCTGTCGCCGTCGCGCCGTACCAACTCGACGGGCTGGCCGCCGACGCCGACCTGGCCCGCCGGTACGGCCACCGGGTGCGGCTGCTCGACCGCGACGAGGTACGCGCCGAAGTGCGTTCACCGACGTACCTGGGTGGGATGTTCGACGCCGACCGGGTGGCCATGGTGGACCCGGCGAAGCTGGCCTGGGGTCTGCGCCGTGCCTGCCTCGACCTCGGCGTACGCGTGCACGAGCACACCCGGGTCACCGGCCTGCGCGCCGACACCGCCGCGCTGCACGCGAGCACCCTGGGCACCGATCCCGTCACCTTCCCGGCCGACGGCGGCCGGACCGACACCCGGGCCGCCGGCCGACCCGGCTCGATCCGGGCCCGCCGGGTCGTGCTGGCCACCAACGCGTTCCCGCCGCTGCTGCGCCGGCTGCGGGCGTACCTCGTGCCCGTCTACGACCACGTGCTGATGACCGAGCCGCTCACCCCCGCCCAGCGCGACGCCATCGGTTGGCACAACCGGCAGGGGCTCGCCGACACCGCCAACCAGTTCCACTACTACCGGATCACCACCGACGGACGGATCCTCTTCGGCGGCTACGACGCCGTCTACCACTACGGCAATCGGGTCGCGCCCGAGCTGGAGCAACGCCCGGCCACCTTCACCACCCTCGCCCGCCACTTCTACACCACGTTCCCGCAGCTCGCCGACGTACGGTTCAGCCACCGCTGGGGAGGTGTCATCGACACCTGCACCCGGTTCTGCCAGTTCTTCGGCACCGCCCACGGCGGTCGGCTGGCGTACGCGGCCGGCTACACCGGCCTCGGCGTCGGGGCCACCCGCTTCGGCGCCCGGGTGCTGCTCGACCTGCTCGACGGCCGAAACACCCCACTGACCCGGCTCGACCTGGTTCGCCGCAAGCCACTGCCGTTCCCACCGGAACCCGTCCGCGCGGTCGGCATCAATCTCACCCGCCGGTCACTGGCCCGCGCCGACGCGCGCGAGGGTCGGCGCGACCTCTGGCTCCGTACTCTCGATCGTTTCGGTTTGGGGTTTGATTCCTGATGCGTGTCCTCCTCGTCGGCGCCGGTGGCGTCGGCTCCGCCGCCGTAGCCATCGCCGCCCGACGGACCTTCTTCGAGACCATCGTGGTCGCCGACCACGACCCCGTTCGTGCCGAACGTGCGGTCGCCGGGCACGGTGACCGGTTCGTCGCCGCCCAGGTGGACGCCTCCTCGGTCGACGCGGTCACCGCGCTGTGCCGGGAGCACCGGATCACGCACGTCCTCAACGCCGTCGACCCGCGGTTCGTCATGCCGATCTTCAATGGCGCGTTCGCGGCCGGCGCGGACTACCTGGACATGGCGATGTCGCTGTCGCACGCCGAGACCGGGGTGAAGCTCGGCGACGAACAGTTCGCGCTGACCGACACCTGGTCGGCGGCCGGTCGGCTGGCGCTCTGCGGCATCGGGGTCGAGCCCGGCCTCTCCGACGTGTTCGCCAGGTACGCCGCCGACGAACTGTTCGCTGAGATCGACGATATCGGTGTCCGGGACGGCGCGAACCTCACAGTCGACGGGTACGACTTCGCGCCCTCGTTCTCCATCTGGACCACAATCGAGGAGTGCCTCAACCCACCTGTCGTCTGGGAGAGGGACCGGGGCTGGTTCACCACCGAACCGTTCTCCGAGCCGGAGGTCTTCCACTTTCCGGAGGGAATCGGGCCGGTCGAGTGCGTCAACGTCGAGCACGAGGAGGTGCTGCTCATCCCGCGCTGGGTCAAGGCCCGGCGGGTCACCTTCAAGTACGGCCTCGGCGACGAGTTCATCGAGGTGCTCAAGACACTGCACAAGCTCGGCCTGGACGCCGTCTCCCCGGTGCGGGTACGCGGCGTCGACGTCTCCCCGCGCGACGTGGTGGCCGCGAGCCTGCCCGACCCGGCCACCCTCGGCGCCCGGATGCGCGGCAAGACCTGCGCCGGCACCTGGGTACGCGGCCTCGGCCCGAACGGGCAACCCCGCGAGGTCTACCTCTACCACGTGGTCGACAACGAGTGGTCGATGCGGGAGTACGGGCACCAGGCGGTGGTCTGGCAGACCGCAGTCAACCCGATCGTCGCGTTGGAGTTGCTCGCCACCGGCGCGTGGACCGGTGCCGGTGTGCTCGGGCCGGAGGCGCTGCCCCCGCTGCCCTTCCTCGACCTGCTCGTTGCCTACGGGTCACCATGGGCGATGGAGGAGCGGTGAGCCTGCCCCGCTGACGGCATCGCGACAGTTTTCGCCGCCGCGTAGGTCACCCGATCGCTTGTCGCTCCGGTGCGTGGGGATCTGCGGCTTTTGTTGGTGCTGATACCCGCACGATCGGCCCTGCCCCGCCGACCCGGAGGGTTGCCACGCCTGCCGACTCGTCGCCCCCGAGCGCGCCCACGATCTTTCCCGCGCAGCGAAAGGCGCAGGTGACGAGCGCGACGGTGGATATTGCAGACCGTGTTTGCGGCGACACTCATCGCCGTGACGATGCAACCACCACAGAACCCGGGGCCGCCGTACCCGCCGTCCCGACCCAACTGGTTCCGCCGGGCCACTCCCGCCCGCCGCGTCGCCGTGATCCTCGGCTCGGTGACCCTGTCGATCCTGCTGCTCTGCTGCACCGGCACCGCCATCGTCGGCGCGCTGACCGGCGAGCCAGAATCGACAAAGACCGACACCGCCGCCGACGCGGCACAACAGCCGATCCTGGCCGCGCCCGGCGAACCGACCGAGGAGGCCCCCGCCGCCGCGCCCTCCACGGTGTCCACGTCGGTGCCCACGTCAGCGGCGCCCACCACGACGCCCACGTCGGCGGCGCCCGCGCCCGTGGTGCAGGTGACAACCGTGACGGAGCAGGTCACGGTCCGGTACAGCGAGCGGACCGTCAAGGACTCCTCCCTCACCGAGGGCAAGCGGGTCGTCCGAACCAAGGGCGTGAACGGCGCACGGACCCTGACATACGAGGTGACCACCACCGACGGCGTGCGGACGGCGAAGAAGCTGGTCAAGTCCGTCGTGACGAAGCAGCCGGTGGCCCAGGTCGTCGCCGTCGGCACCAAGAAGCCGCAGTCGTCCAAGTGCGACCCGAACTACAGCGGCTGCGTCCCGATCGCCAGCGACGTCGACTGCGCGGGTGGCGGTGGCAACGGCCCCGCCTACGCAACCGGGCCGATCCGAGTGATCGGCGACGACATCTACGACCTGGACCGAGACGGCGACGGCACAGCCTGCGACTAACCCCCCTGCAGCGTGTGGATCATGGAGTTGTGGTGGGCGGAAGATGCTGTTCCAAGGCATTTGTCACCACCACAACTCCATGATCGACTGAGTTGGCGGACTCGGTTCCATAGCACGGTCGGGGAGGGCTGCGGGGGTTGTGCACAGGGTCGGTGGTTATCCACAGGGCGCCTGGTTGGGGTCGAGAGTTGATGACCTGGTGCTGCAGATTTTTGCGGCATGGCAGAGCCTCTGTATCGATACTCGGAGTTACTCGCGGCCGGCCTCAGCCGGGAGCAGGTGCGCAGGTTGACCGAGCAGTCCCGCCTGCAACGGCTGTCCCGGAGCGTGTACGCGCCATCGGTCGACCAGGCCGGACGCCTGTCGGCAATCTTCCGGCGGCTGCCCTCCAGCGCCGTCGTCGGCTTTCACACCGGCGCACAACTGCATGGCTTCGGCGACGCGCGAAGCCCCAACGTGCACGTGATCGTGCCGGCGGGAGAAAACGTCCCACATATACGAGGCGTGGTTACCCACGAGGCAGTGCTGCCGGTGCGTGATCCGGTGCTGCTGGCCGGGGTGCCCTGTGCGCCCGCTGCCAGGTGCGCGGTGGACCTGGCCCGGTCGATGCGTCGAATGGAAGCGATGCCGCTGCTGGACCTTTGTCTTCGCGTAGGTGCCTGTCGGCCCGAGGAACTCAGGGTCGAGGTCGCTCGACACGACCGGTTGCGTGGAGTCTGTCAGGCGCGTGATCTCGTGCCACGCGCCGATCCTCGGGCGGAGTGTCGGCAAGAGAGCCAGCTGCGGCTAGTACTGATGGACGGCGGCCTGCCAACGCCCGAGCCGCAGATTTGGGTCCCGGACAGCAACGGGATACCGCTCTATCGCCTGGACCTCGGGTATCGGCGCCACCGCGTCGGCGTCGAGTACGACGGGTCGTCTCATCTGGACCGTGTCCGCCTCCGGCACGATCGCGCTCGAACGAATTGGCTCGCTGCCAACGGCTGGCAAATGCGCCACTTCACGGACCAGGACCTCTACCGTCGCCCCGCCCACATCATCCGAACCTTGATCCCCCTCCTTAACCCCTAGCCACCCCCGCCCCGCCCGCCCCGCCCGCCCCGCCCCGCCCGCCCCGCCCCGCCCTGCCTGCCCTGCCCGCCCTGCCCGCGTCGATCATGGAGTTGTGGTGCCTCGCGAAAGGCGCGAAACGGTATTAGATGCCCACCACAACTCCATGATCGACGCGGTGGGCAGGCGGGGGCAGGCGGGGGCA
The DNA here is from genome assembly GCF_049841535.1 of Micromonospora sp. DT53. Lineage (NCBI taxonomy): Bacteria > Bacillati > Actinomycetota > Actinomycetes > Micromonosporales > Micromonosporaceae > Micromonospora > Micromonospora sp. DT53. The sequence continues at coordinate 493,823 of NZ_JBNCKM010000005.1, read as the reverse complement.
GGCAGGGCGGGTGGTTGGTGGTGGGCTTGACGGGTTTGGATGGCGAACTCGGGGGCGAGCTGCGGATCTTCGGTTGGTGGGCGTGATGCAGCTCACCCTCTGCGCATCGCCCCGGGGTGGTGGGGACGGACTGCGCAGGTGGTGTGAGACGGGCACGAAGTTGGTCGGGCCGGGCTTGCGGTGGTTTGCCCGCTGGACACTCGCGTGGAGGATGGCTGCGGCGGGTGCTTACAGAACCCTTAACCCGGGCCTGCAACGGTATGCCGGGCAAGCCGAACTGGGGGAGCGGAAAACGTGCGGGTGCTGGTGGCGGACGACGAGCGGTTGTTGGCGGACACGGTGGCCGAAGGGCTGCGCCGCCTCTCGATGGCCGTCGACGTCTGCTACGACGGTGACGGTGCGCTGGAGCGGGTCGGGGTGAACCGCTACGACGTCGCGGTGCTGGACCGGGACATGCCGGGGCACACCGGCGACGAGGTGTGCCGCAGCATCGCCGACTCGCAGGTCGGCACCCGGGTGTTGCTGCTCACCGCGGCGGCCGGTATCCGGGACCGGGTGGAGGGCCTCGGCCTCGGTGCGGACGACTACCTGACGAAGCCGTTCGCCTTCGCCGAGTTGGTGGCCCGGGTGCAGGCCCTCGGGCGACGGTCCACGCCGGCGCTGCCGCCGGTGCTCACCCAGGACGGCTTGGCGCTGGACGTGGGCCGGCACGTGGCCACCCGGGACGGCCGTCCGCTGGCGTTGAGCCCGAAGGAGTTCGCGGTGCTGCACGTGCTGCTGCGCGCCGACGGCCAGGTGGTGAGCGCCGAGGAGTTGCTGGAGCAGGCCTGGGACGAGTTCGCCGACCCGTTCACCAACGCCGTACGGGTCACCGTGATGACCCTGCGCAAGAAGCTCGGCGATCCCGCGATCATCCACACCGTTCCGAAGGCCGGCTACCGCATCGGCGGTACGGCGTGAACTGGACGCCCCGACGTCGGGTGTTGCTGGTGGGGCTGCTGGCGCTGTTGGCCGGCCCGGTGCTGCCGGCGATGGGCAAGTGGCTGTCGGCGATGACCTGGACCTGGGGGCAGCAGTTCTGCGATGTGCCCATGCCCGGGTTGTCGGGGGTGTGCCGCAACGTACGGCCGGGCGCGTTCATGCTGCCCGTGGCGGCCGTCCTGCTCGTGACCCTGGCCGTCCTGGTGGCGCTCTGGTTCGCCGCGGTGTGGTGCCTGCGGCCGGTCGCTGACCTGGCCGGGCCGATCAGGCACCTCGGCCCGCAGAACCTCGGTCACCGGATCCGGCCTCGGGGCAGCGACGAGTTGGCCCGGCTGTCCCGGGCGATCGACGAGATGATGGAGCGCGTCTCCGCCGGGTACGAGGGGCAGCGGCGGTTCGCCGCGAACGCCTCGCACGAGTTGCGTACGCCCCTCGCGGTGCAGCGGACGCTGATCGAGGTCGGCATGGCCAGGGCGCTCAGCGGTGAGCAGTTGGAGTTGTTGACCAGTCAGCTGTTGGAGACCAACGAGCGCAACGAACGCCTGATCGAGGGTCTGCTCGCGCTCAGCGAAAGTGACCAGGGCCTCCGTTCGCGGATACCGCAGCGGTTGGACACGATCGTCGAGGCGGTGCTGGCCGGGTACCTGGACCGCGCCCGGGAGGCCGAAGTCACGGTGCAGACCCATCTCGCGCCCCGGGTGGTCGTCGGCGAGCGGGTGCTGCTGGAACGCCTGGTCACCAACCTGGTGGAGAACGGGATCAAGTACAACCGGCCGGGCGGTTCGCTGACAGTCGTGGTGAGCGGCGTGCCCGCGCTGTCCGTGGTGAACACCGGCCAGCCCGTGCCGGCGGAGGCGGTGGCCGGCCTGTTCGAGCCGTTCCGCCGACTCGCCCGGGACCGGACCTCGCAGGGCGGCGGGGCCGGCCTGGGCCTGGCCATCGCCCGCTCGATCACGCAGGCCCACGACGGCATCATCGCGGCCCGGCCCGCCGAGCACGGCGGCCTGCGGGTCGACGTCCAGCTACCCACCCTGACCTGACACTTCCACCCACCTTCACCGGGGTCCACGTACCGCTGGATCCCGCCTGTGGTGTGCCCGAAAAGGAGAGACGATGTCACGCACCGTTGGCCAGGTCCGGGCCGATGTCGAGGAGGCCGGCCGCTGGCTCGCCGGCCGCGTGGTCCGCACACCCGTGCTGCGGTCCCCGGTGATCGACGAGCTCGCTGGGGCGCGGGTCCTGCTCAAGGCGGAGAACCTGCAGCACGGCGGCTCGTACAAGATGCGGGGCGCGTTGCGCGCGGTTGGCCGTCTCGCCTCGGCCGGCCACACCGGGGTGATCGCGCAGAGCACCGGCAACCACGCGGTGGCTGTGGCGTTGGCGGCCCGGCAGCACGGGCTGGCGGCGACCGTGGTGCTGCCGGTCGACGCGGCGCCGACGAAGGTCGACCGGGCGCGCGCGGCGGGGGCGCGTGTGGTGTTCGCCGGCACCGGCGTCGAGGAGCGGGTGGCGGTGGCCAACGGGCTCAGCGACGAGAGCGGTCACCCGGTCATCGACGCGTACGACCATCCGGACGTGATCGCCGGGCAGGGCACCGCGAGCCTGGAGCTGATCGAGGACGCCGAGCGGGCGGGGACGCCGTTGGACGCGCTCGTCGTACCTGTGGGTGGTGGTGGTGGGGTGGCCGGCGCGTGCCTGGCCGCCGCCCGCTCCGGCATCGAGGTGTACGGCGTCGAGCCGGTGGGCTGCGACTCGCTGGCCCGCAGCCTGGCGGCCGGTGTTCGGGTTCCGGTCGCGCCGGCGCCCACCATCGCGGACGGGCTGCGGCCGTCCTGCGTGGGTGAGCTGCCGTTCGCCATCGTGCGGGACACGCTGCGCGGGGTCGTCCGGGTCGACGACGACGAGATCGCTGCGGCGTTCCGGCTGATCCTGACGGAGGTCAAGGTGCTCGCCGAGCCGTCCGGGGCGGCGGGCCTGGCCGGCGCCCTTCGGCTTCCGCCGGCCGGCGAAAGCCGGACGGCACCGACGAGCGACCGGCAGCGGACGGTCGGTGTGGTGCTGACCGGCGGAAACGTGGAGGCGGCGCTGGTGGCCCGGTTGATGGCCCCGCGATCCGCCGACCTGCCCGGGGAAGGGGTGGCCGCGTGAGCGCGCCGGTTCGGATCGGAATCCTGTTCGGTGGACCGTCGGCGGAGCACGAGGTCTCCTGTGCCTCCGCGCTCGGGGTGGCCCGGGCGCTCGCCGGCGGCGGCTACCGCACGGTCGCCATCGGTGTCACCCGCAGCGGCGGTTTCCGGCTGATGCCCGACGCGCTGCTGGCCGAGTTGCGCGACCGACCGGCCGGCGAACGGGCCATCGACGACCAGCTGGTGGTGACCGGGCCGGCCATCGAGCTGCGGGCCGCGCCGCGTCCAGGCGTCGTGCAGGTGTTCGCCGGCAACGCCCCCGGCGCGGTGCACGCCGAGCTGGACGTGGTCTTCCCGGTGCTGCACGGCCCGTACGGCGAGGACGGTGTGGTGCAGGGGCTGCTGGAGTCGCTGAACGTGCCGTATGTCGGGTGCGGCATCCTCGCCTCGGCGGTGGGCATGAACAAGGTGGCGATGAAGCGGGCGCTGCGCGCCGAGGGCATCCCCGTCACCCCGTACGTGTCGTTCGACGCGCACACCTACCGGGCCGTCGACGACCCGGAGAAGCTGGTGACCGGGCTGACCCGGCCACTGTTCGTCAAACCGGCAAGCATGGGTTCGTCGATCGGCATCTCCCGCGTCGGTGAGGGTGACGACCTGGCCGCCGCCGTGGAGGAGGCGCTTCGCCACGACCAGCTCGTCATGGTCGAGCAGGGGGTCGCCGGCCGGGAGTTGGAGTGCGCGGTGCTCGGTGGTTGGCGTCCCGAGGCGTCGGCGGTGGGCGAGGTGCGGGTCGTCGGCGGCTGGTTCGACTACCAGCAGAAGTACTTCGGTGACGCCGACCCGATGATCGTTCCCGCCGTGTTGCCGGACGAGGTGACCGCGCGGGTCCGTGAGCTGTCGCTGCGCGCGTTCGCCGCGATCGGCGGTTGGGGTCTGGCCCGGGTCGACTTCTTCTACGACGCTGGTGAGCTGTACGTCAACGAGCTGAACACGATGCCCGGCTTCACCGCGCACTCGATGTACCCGAAGGTGTGGGCCGCCGTCGGGGTCGGCTATCGGGAGGTGGTGGACCGACTTGTCGAGTTGGCAGGCGTCCGGCACGCGGAGCGGTATGCGAGCACGGCGGGGAGCGTCAAGTGATCCTGCTCTCTGATCCTCGGGTGGCGGCCGTGCCCAGCGCCGACGACGGCGAGGAGTTCGTGGACCTGCGTGAGCTGCCGGAGCTGCGGCTCGACGGCCGCGCGGCCGACCCGGCCGGGGCGTACGCCCGGTTGCGCGCGGGTGTCGTGGACCGTTTGTTGGCCGCGCAGCGTGCCCTGCCGGGTGGGCTGCGCCTGCTGGTGGTCGAGGGTTACCGGCCGTACCAGGCGCAGCTGGCCATCTTCACCGGCTACCGGGACGAGCTGCGCCGACGACACCCGGACTGGTCGCCGGAGCGGCTGCACCGGGAGACCACGAAGTTCGTCGCACCTGTCGAGGTGGCCCCGCACAGCACGGGCGGCGCGGTGGATCTGACGCTGTGCACCGACGACGGTGTCGAGTTGGATCTGGGCACGGCCATCGACGCCACCCCGGAGGACAGCGCCGACGCCTGCTTCACCGACGCGCCGGCGATCGGCGGCACCGCCCGTCGGCACCGGCAGATCATGGTGGACGCTCTCGGCGGCGCGGGGATGGTGAACTACCCGACCGAGTGGTGGCACTGGTCGTACGGCGACCGCTACTGGGCGCTGATCACCGGGGCGCCGCACACCCGGTACGGGCCGGTGGACCTGGCCGCCGCACGATCGATACCCGCGCCGGCTGAACGGTAGGGCGCTCCGGTCCGTACCAGGTGAGTGAAGGACACCACCGAGGACGGGAGTGACGGCGATGAGGGTGCAGCGCAGGCACGTGCTGGCGGCGAGTGTGGCGGTGCTCGCCGTGGTGGGCGTGTCGGTGGGGACCAGCTTCGGGTTCGCCGACACGGCCCCGGCACGATCGTCGGTCTGCGCCGGCTCGGTCACCTTCTCGGCGGAGGGTGGGGCACCGGCGGCGACAAGCGACCGGTTCCCGGTGGGTACCCGGCTGCGGGTGACCAATCTGGACAACAACCGGGCCGCCACGGTGACGGTGACCGGCCCGTCGGGCAGTTGCGTGCTGCTCAACGCGGCGGCCATGGAGTTGGTCCGGGAGCCGGGTAAGAACGTGATCCGCCGCAACGTGGTGGAACGCGTCGACGGCGCGGCACCGCCCGCCGGCGCTCCCGCCCCCGGCACGGTCCGCCCGGGTGCCGCGTCGCCCGGCGCGCCCGGCCCGGCGCCCCGGTCGGCGTGCTCGGGGGCGATCACCTTCTTCGAGGAGGCGGCCGGGCCGGCGGCGACCAGTGGGCAGTTCCCGGTGGGCACCCGACTGCGGGTGACGAACCTGGACAACAACCGCGCGACCACGGTGACGGTGACCGGCCCGTCGGGCAGTTGCGTGCTGCTCAACTCCGCCGCCATGGAGCAGATCCGCGAGCCGGGCAAGAACCTGGTGCGCCGCAACACGGTCGAGGTGCTTCGCTGACGTCGGCGGAGGGGCCCGTGCACCGGGCCCCTCCGCCGCTCCGCCCGCTCCACGGCTCAGCCCGCTCAGCCCGCTCCGCCCGCTCCGCCGCTTAGCCGAAGGCGGCGTCGAGGAGGTCGGCACCCCGACCGAGCTGCCCGTCGGAGATCACCAGTGGGGGCAGGAGGCGCAGCACGTTGCCGTATGTGCCGCAGGTCAGCGTGAGCAGGCCGGCGGCGTGACAGGCCGCCGAGATCGCCGCGGTGGCGACCGGGTCCGGGGTGAGCGTGCCCGGCAGCACCAGCTCCACGGCGAGCATCGCGCCCCGGCCGCGTACCTCGGCGACCCGGGGATCCCGCCCGGCGATGGCCCGTAGCCGGGGGACAAGCACCGACTCGATCCGTCGGGCCGCACCGGCCAGGTCCAGCTCGTGCATGGTCTCGATGGTGGCCAGCGCCGCCGCACAGGCGATCGGGTTGCCGCCGTACGTGCCACCCAGCCCGCCCACGTGCACCGCGTCCATCAGTTCGGCCCGACCGGTCACCGCGGCCAGCGGCAGGCCACCGGCGATGCCCTTGGCCAGGGTCACCAGGTCGGGTTCGACGCCCTCGTGCTGACAGGCGAACCAGTCACCGGTACGGCAGAAACCGGTCTGGATCTCGTCGGCGACGAAGACCACCCCGGCCGCCGTCGCCCAGGCACGCAGCGCGGGCAGGAAACCCGGCGCGGGTACGACGAAGCCACCCTCGCCCTGGATCGGCTCGATGAGCAGCGCGGCGACGTTCTCCGCGCCGACCTGCTTCTCGATCATCTCGACGGCCCGTGCCGCCGCCTCCGCGCCGGAGAGCCCGCCGTCACGCAGCGGATACGACATCGGCACCCGGTAGATCTCCCCGGCGAACGGCCCGAACCGGTGCTTGTACGGCATGTTCTTCGCGGTCAACGCCATGGTCAGGTTGGTTCGGCCGTGGTACGCGTGGTCGAACACGACGACCGCCGGCCGCCCGGTGGCGTGCCGAGCGACCTTCACGGCGTTCTCCACCGCCTCCGCGCCGGAGTTGAACAACGCCGAGCGCTTCTCGAACCCGCCGGGCGTCAACGCGTTGAGCTGCTCGCACACCGCCACGTACGACTCGTACGGCGCGACCATGAAACAGGTGTGGGTGAACCGTTCCACCTGCGCCCGGACCGCCTCGACCACCCTCGGGGCCGAGTTGCCGACGCTGGTCACGGCGATGCCGGCGGCGAAGTCGATCCACTCCCGGCCGTCGACGTCGGTGACCGTCCCGCCGGACGCCCGGTCCACGTAGGACGAGAGCACACTGCCGACACCCCGGGCGACGGCGCTACCACGCCGTTTGTGCAGTTCCTCGGAAGTGGTCATGGGGCTGTGCCTCCTTGAGTTCGCGACTGCGGGGCTCGCAGACCCGGCTCACTCCGCGCGCTTCACTAGCTCCCCAGGTTGTGCATGACGTGCTTGATCCGGGTGTAGTCCTCCAGGCTGTAGACCGAAAGGTCCTTGCCGTGCCCGGAGTGCTTGAAGCCACCGTGCGGCATCTCGGAGACGAACGGGATGTGGGTGTTGACCCAGACGCACCCGAAGTCCAGTCGACGGGTCATCCGCATGGCCCGGCCGTGGTCCCGCGTCCAGACCGACGCGGACAGGCCGTAGTCGACACCGTTGGCCCAGCGCACCGCCTCGTCCTCGTCGGAGAAACGTTGCACGGTGATGACCGGCCCGAACACCTCGTCCTGGATGATCTCGTCGGCCTGACGCAGCCCGGAGACCACCGTCGGCGCGTAGAAGTAGCCGCGTTCGCCCTGCCGGGACCCGCCGGTCTGGATCGCCGCGTGGTCCGGCAGGCGGTCGACGAAGCCGCTGACCCGGGTGAGCTGGTTGGCGTTGTTCAGCGGACCGTAGAGCACGTCGGCGTCGTCCGGGGCGCCGGTCTTCGTGTTGCGGGCCTGCTCGGCGAGGGCCGCCACGAAGTCGTCGTGGACGCCGGGGCCGGCCAGCACCCGGGTGGCCGCCGTGCAGTCCTGCCCGGCGTTGAAGTAGCCACCCAGCGCGATGGCCTCGGCGGCCGCCGCCACGTCCGCGTCATCGAAGATCACCACCGGGGCCTTGCCGCCCAACTCCAGGTGGGTCCGCTTCAGGTCGGGGGCCGCCGCGGCGGCGACCTCCATGCCCGCGCGGGTCGAGCCGGTGATCGACACCAGCTGCGGGGTCGGGTGCGACACGAGGGTACGACCGGTGTCCCGGTCGCCGCAGACCACGTTGAACACCCCCGGCGGGAAGAACTCGGCGGCGATCTCGGCGAGCAAGAGCGTCGACACCGGCGTGGTGTCCGACGGCTTGAGCACCACCGTGTTGCCGGCGGCGAGCGCCGGGGCGATCTTCCAGACCGCCATCATCAGCGGGTAGTTCCAGGGGGTGACCTGTGCGCAGACGCCGATCGGCTCACGTCGCACGTAGGAGGTGTGGCCGGCCAGGTACTCCCCGGCGGACCGCCCCTCCAACATCCGGGCGGCGCCGGCGAAGAACCGGAACTGGTCCACCGCCGGGGGAAGCTCCTCCTCGGCGGTGAGCTGTCGGGGCTTGCCGGTGTTGCGCACCTCGGCGTCGACCAGTTCGGCGGCGCGCGCCTCCACGGCGTCGGCGAGCTTGAGCAGCGCCCGCTGCCGTTCGGCGGGGGTGACCTCCCGCCAGCTCTCGAACGCGGTGGCGGCGGCGCTCATCGCCGCGTCCACGTCGGCGGGGCCGGACACCGGGGTCTGGGCGAACACCTCACCCGTGCAGGGGTCGACCAGGTCGGCGTAGCCGCCATCGGCCGGGTCGACGTAGGAGCCGTTGACGAAGTTGCGCAGCTGCTGCTGGTCACTCATGGCGGGATCACTCCGAAGGGGGCCGGGGCGCCGGTCTGCGGCGGTTATCGCAATCTCTCTGCCATCTTGGCTACTGAATTCGCGGCAGACAAGGGTTATCGCGACTGTTTCCGTCGGCTGATCACTCGCCTGCGCTGGGCCCCGGGCCACGGTGCAGACCGGCCTCGCGCTCCACGGACACAGCGCCGCCGCGCTAGTCGGCCTGCCAGGTGCCGTCGTCGCGAACCCGGGCGGGGGAGCGGCCGAGCAGCAGGGTGGTCAGCGCGGCGTCGATGGTGTCGCCGAGGAACCACTCGCCGGCCTGGTCGAGCGCGAAGACCCGGCCGCGCTCGTCCACCGCCAGGATGCTGTCCTGCTGCTCGGTGCCGATCGGAAAGAGGCGTACGCCGAGCACCGCGCCGAAGTCCGCGAGGGTGTCGGAGGTGTGCGCGACGGTGTGCGGACGGATGTCGAAACGGGAGATCCACACCTGCTCGCCCCGGCCGCGCCGCGCGCCGACCAGACTGGGGAACGCGGTGAGCGCCTCCACCGCGGCGGGAAAGACCTCGTGTCGGTGGTTCCGCCCCGCCACCGACGTGACGTCCCGTACCGCCGCGGCGGCCATGATCTGATCCCCGATGTGTGGCCGCCAACCGGCCGCGACCAGCGCGTTGGCGACCTCCGCCGGGAAGCGCCCGGGATCGGGGTCGGGTGCCTCCGGCGCGTTCCAGGTCTCGGTGTAGGCGCGAGCCGACTCCGGCAGGACGTTCGCCCGCACCAGGAAGCTGATGCACGAGTCGCAGGGCCGCTCGGCGGGCCCACCTGCGGGATCGCCCGGCTCACGGATCCGGAAGATCTCGAAGCGGGCGTCCTCCAGGAGCGCGGCTGCCTCGGCCCGCCCCATCGGCGCGATGCCCTCGGCGGCGCGGCGGTGGTCGTACTCGTGCAGGACGTCGGAGACCACGATCAGCTCCGCGTGCCCGGCCCCGCCGCGGACCAGCTCGCCGGGGGGCAGTTGGTGGAGATAGTCGCGCACGAGCGGGTGATGGTTGAGTGGCACCTCAGCCTTGGTGCCCTGGGCCGTCCAGATCCGTCCGTCGATGGTGAGGTGCGCGGCGGTGTTCGGGGTGGCGCCCCGGTGGATCTCCCGGACCAGCAGGCTCGACGGATCGACGGTGCGCGGAGCGGTCGGCCCGGCGGGCTGGCTACGCCGGTACAGCTCCGCCACCACAGTGCTCGGCACCCGGGGCCAGGTGGTGACCTTGCCGGTCTGCTTGTCGATGACTGTCGTCGGCAGGTCACCCGGCACCGTGCGCACCTCGGTGGGCACGACGGACGTGATGACGTAACCCAGGTCGAACTCGTCGACCATCGCCGTGCACTCGTGGCCGAGGCGCTGCGAGTCACGGCGGGCCCAGGTGGCCGCGAGCTGCTCGGCCTGTTGACGGTCGATCACGCGTTGAAACTACCGGACTACACGGATCGATGGCGGCCGGTATTGTTTCGCTCTACCGACGGTGACGGGAGGGCGGCGGTGGGCGAACAGGCGGACCGGGGCGTCAATCGCGACCTACGGGCCCGATTCGACGATGTGTACGGTCAATACCAGCAGCTCAGATCCGGTTTGGACACCCTCCAGACGCGCCTTGCCGCGCTGCGGGTGACCCGGCGGTCGGCCGACGGGCAGGTGACGGCGACCGTGGGCGCGCAGGGCCAGTTGATCGAGGTCGAGCTGACGCCGGCCATCTACCGGGACCGCGACGCTGGGGCGCTCGGCCGAAAAATCACCGAAACGATCCGGGCGGCCGCGACCGCCGCCGGCGACGCCACCCGCGACCTCGTCGCCGAGAACATGCCGGCCGGCTCCGGGACGATGGACTTCCTCAAGACCGGCGACTACGCCGCGCTGCTCGGCCGGGCCGACGCCGCACTCGGCGAAGGCGAGGCGAAGGCATGACCGACGGGCAGCTCTGGCTTGATCCGTCCCGGGCCCGCCGCGGTGGTGCCGACCTGGCGCTCGCCGGCGAGGCGGTGACGGCCCGACGTGCGGCCGAGGGCGGCGCGATCGAGGCCGCCAGTGGCGCCCGGCCGTGGGGTCGCGACGACATCGGCGCCGCCTTCGAGCGCAACTACCGAGGGTTCGAGCAGACCGTGCTGCGAGCCTGGGCCGGCGTCGGGCATCGGCTCACCGAGCTGGGCGGCGACGTGGTCGAGGCGGTCGACGCGACCGTGCAGACCGACGGGGCCAACGCCGCCCGGGTCGGCCGGGCCGCCGACCGGCGCTGACGGCCGGCGGTCTGAGATGAGCGTGCTGCCGAGTCCCATCCCGCACCCACTGGACCACGCGCCGTGGGACGTGCCCGGCTGGATCTACGAGGCCCTCGACTGGGTGGTCGGTGTGCAGTGGCCGGAGGGCAACGAGCGGGCCGTCTGGGACCTCGCCGACCAGTGGTACGCGGTCGCCTCCGTGCTCGCCGGGCCACACACCGACGCCGCCACGGCCGCCGTCGAGGTGCGCAACGGGTACGGCGTCGTCGGGGCGGTCGACGCGGCGTTCGAGGCGGCCTGGCGGGGCATCGCCGAGAACGCCGACGCCCCGCTGCCCGTGCTGCTCGCCGTCACGGCAGACCTGGGCCGCCTGGTCGAGGAGTGCGGTTGCGACATCGAGGGCGCCAAGCTGGAAGTCTGGATCGAGCTGGGCATCCTGGTCGTCGAGTTGCTCTCCGTGGCGGTCGCGGCGGTGCTCACCGCCGGTGCGGCAACCCCGGCCGCCGGTGCGGCGATCACCGCGACGCGGCTGCTGGTTCAACAGATCTTCAAGCGGCTGATGGGTCAACTGGCCAGCAAATCCCTCAAACACGGGCTCAAGGAGGCCGGCGAACGGGCCGCCAAGGAGGCCGCCCGGGGTGGTGTGCGCGGGCTCGCCAAGCGGGCCGCCCGGGAAGGGCTGGAGGAGGCCACCGAGGAAGCCGGGGTCACCCTGGCCACCCAGGCGTACCAGAACACCACCGGGCGGGCACACGGCCTGGACCTGACCGACCTCGGTGCCTCGGCGGTCGGCGGGCTCGCCGGCGGTGCGGTGGCGCCGCTGGCCGGCCTGGGTCGGCACGCGACCGGCCGAGCGGCGAAGGTCGGAGAGCACCTGGGTCGGGAGATGACCGGCGAGGTGCTCGCCGAGAGCGCGGCGAGCCTGGCCACCGGTCAGGGCCCGACCTCGATGGAGGACGTGGCGCGCGCCGCCGCGTCCGGGGCCACCGGCTCGGCCACCGGCCAGACCGACCACGCGCTACGCGCCCGGCTCGACGCGCAGGCCAACGCCCTCGCCGGGGCGTCGTTCACCGGCCCCACTCTTCCGTCAGTGCCGCCTGTCGCGGGGGATGCGGCCGCCTCGGGGGGTCCGTCCGCGGTGGGGGGTGCGTCTGCGGGGGCCGCCGGTGGTGTGGCTTCCGGTGGTCTCGTCACGTCTGCGGGCGCTTCCGTGCAGGCGACGGAGGCCGGCGCGGCGTCGCCGACGAACCAGGTGGCCGCGCATACGTCTCCGGGCATCGAGCAGTCAGGGGCAGCCGCGCTGGCATCTCCTGTCGTGACCGACGCGCACCTGTCGTCGACGACGAGTGTTGGTGCGGTGTCCGACGTGGACGTGGTGGGCCGTCCGGTAAGCGCGTCCGAGGCGACGCCGTCGACGGGCGGACCAGTCGGGGAGAGAACTGGCGTACCGCACCAGGTCGCGGCCGACCCCACGCTCTCGGCGACGACCGTCAACCCGGCCACGTCGGCGGTGGGTGTCGATCCGGCGTTTCCGGCGTTGGGTGTCGATCCGGTGTTCTCGGCAGTGGGTGCCGATCCGGCCACGTCGGCGGTGGGTGGTGATCCGCGGCTTTCGTCGTCGGCGGCCGCCGATCCGCGGCTCTCGTCGGCGGCCGCGCCCGTGGTCGGTCCCCTCGAATCGAGCAGCGGGCCGGCGGCCACCGGCGTGCCGCCGACCCACCCCGGCGGCTCGTCGCACACCACCACCTCCGCACCGACCGCCTGGTCTCCGGCGACTGGACCCTCCGCGCCGACAATCACCCCCGGCCCAGCGGCACCGAGCACCTTCGGCGTCCCGACCACCACCAACGGAGCGCCGCCGGTCGCCTCCACCACACCTGTGGTGGGTCGATTCGCCGTACCGTCGCGCGTTCCGACGCGGGGGACGCCCGCACCGGTACGAGCACCCGACCACCCGGCCCGGGGGAGGGCGTCGATCCCCGTCGACGTGGCCGCGTTCGGTGCCCCATCGATGCGCGAGCCCGAAACCAACGACGCGTACGCGGCGCAGTGGGCAGCCGCGGCCGAAGCCGCCGAGCGGCGGCGCTACCAGGACCACTACGAATCGCTACGGATCGGGTTCGAGAACAACCGCCGACAGGCCGAAGCCGCCCGCCTGCGCACCCGTGCCGTCGAGCACGATCGCCGAGCCGTCGAGTACGCCACCTACGCCCGACAGCTGCACCAGGCCGGCAACCGGCAGTGGGCCGACGGCTGGCAGCGCGCGGCGAACGAGGAGGCTCGCGCGTACTCCGAATGGCGTGACCTGGCAGACGCGGTGCTGGCCGGCACCACGGCCCCGCCGGTCGTGGACATCAGCGCCACCTTCGAGCACGCCAACCGGGACGTGGGCGCGCTCGCGCTCGGCGCGGTGGAGACTGTCGGCCCGTCCAGGCTCACAGGTGACGACGATCCGCCGCCCATCGACGACTCCCGGCCGTACGGGCAGCCCGGAGGACTCCGTCCACCACTCGCCCTGCACCAGGTCGACGTCGAACGGCAAATGCCCCGCGAGCCGGACGGTGCCATCGCCCGCACCGCCGACCCCCGCCAGGGCGGCTGGTTCCGGCTCCTCAACGACGGCGGTCCCGCAGCAGACGCCACCCGGGGCATCAACTGCCTGGACTGCACGCTGTCACTGTTCGAGACATGGGTGCACGGGCGGCCCCGCGTGTCGGCACCCCGTACCTTCGACGGCTACCTGGACGGTGACATCCGGCGCCCCATCCGTGGCGAGGCAGGCGGCCCGGGCCGGGTGGAGGACGTGACCGGCGGGCGCTTCCAGCAACTCCTCGCCCCCGCCGGCCAACACGCCGACGCCCAGCAGGCGCGGCAGGCCGCCGACCGGGGCTACCGCAACCTGCACGACCAACTGCTGCTGGGCGGCCACGGCAGTTACTCGTTCCTGGTCACCGAGTGGGCGCACGGTGGCTCGCACGCCTGGGTGGCGCTCAACCAGAACGGCACAGTGCTCTACGTGGACCCGCAGAACGGCGTGGTCCGGGACCGGCCGCTCTACCCCGACGTGGTCGGCATCGACGCGCTGGTGCTGAGCGGAGACGGCCGGCCGATGCCGCTCGGCGGACTGCCGAGGGGGCGGTTCAGCGAGCGACCCGACCTGCCGGATCACCCGCCAACGCACGACGACGGCGGGCACGGCGACCCGTACATCAACCGGATGTACCTGCTCCTCGACGGCCCGGGCTCGGCCCCGTGGTCGCCGGACGCCGACAATCCAGCGAGCGCCGGTCTCGACCAGCCCACACCGCCTGGCGGTCGTGCCCGCGCTGTTTCGTCGGCCAACAGTGTGGACGATGTCTTCGCGGCCGGCGTGACTCCCGCTGAGTTCGCGACGGCGGTCGACCCGCCCACTCTTCGCCGGCTGGTCCCGGACCTGGACGAAGCGTCGGCACAGGATCTTGTACGACTGTTCACCGATGACCGGGTCCGCGGCATGCTCGACAGCGCCCGGCGAGAGCCGCCCCCTAACGAGCCCGACCTGGCCGAGCACCTGGTGCGGCAGCTGGTGCAGCGTCCGGACCTGGCGCGCATGATCCTGTCCACGCCCGAACTCGCGAAGTCACTGACGGCCCGTCCGCTGACTCTGTACCACCTGGCCAGCCATCAACAGGCCATCGACGTCCTCGCCGAGGTGCTCGACGACGTAGCCCAACAGGAGGCCATGCGACGACAGGATTCGGACCGCCCGCCCGTGCCCCGACCGGAGCCGACACCCCTCACCAGCGAGCAGTTGAGGATCAGCGCGAGTATCCAGGTGCGTCGGGGGCCGGTCACGCAGGCAGGTTTCGACGAGGTCCGACGCGACGACGCCGTCTACCGGAAGCGCTACCTCGACGATCTCTATTCGGCGGCGATGGAGGCACAGGCAGACCTGAATCAGCTAGCAGTGTCCCTAGCCCACGTCGGTGGTCTTCGCGTCGGAGAGCCCGGCTGGCGTCCTCAGCCCAAGGACCGTCGTCGAGCCGAGGACAAGGTAAACAAACACCAGGGCGATGCTTCCAAGCTGCTCGACCTGGCCGCCGCGAAGGTTGAGTTTCGCAACCTCGACGACCTCTACGCCGCCCTCGGGCGAATACGCGACCACCCCGAAGTCATGATCGTGAGTTGCCAGGACCGGTTCGTGTCTCCCGAGGACAGCGGCTACCGGGATGTGCAACTCGTACTGCGGGCACGCAACGGGCACCTCGCGGAGTTTCGTCTGCACCTGGCCGCGCTCGACGAGATCGCGGTCTGGGAACATGCGCTGTATGAGGTGCGCCGCGATGTGGACGCCTTGGCCCGGATCGAGGGTCGAGCGTTGACGAGGCGCGAGGGAGCGATCGCAGACGGGATCCTTCGTCGCGAACAACAGCTGTTTTGGCAGGCGCTGCAGTCGACTTACGAGGGGAACGCTTGATGGCCCAAATGCCAGGTCTAGTGCTCCCGTCCTACTACCTGTACTACCAGTCGCCGGTAAAAATCGTGGAGACACCCGACGGCGGCGCCAGGGTATGGCGTGTCGCGATCGACACCGGCGCTTGGCAGGAGAAGAACGACCTTTTCAGCGAGATCGTCTTCGACATCGGCGGCGACGTATTCCGTCGTACGGCAGAGGACTTCGTTCAGGAGGTCGAGGCCTTCCGGGCTCACTATCTCAAGGGTGAAGGGCCAATCTTTGCGCTCTACGAGACGGTGCGTTCGATTGAGCTTCTGGCAGACGCTGAGTCACGTCACGAGACGCCGAAGGAGCAGGCGCTCATTCGTGGGATCCGGCAGCGGACGTTCGTCATGTTCGAGGAGCAGCTCCGCGCGGCAGGTGATCCTGGCGCGGACCCCGACATCGCGAGATCGGCATAGGCATGGTTCGCGTGAGGGCTTGCCTGATGGTCGGTCGTCGTGTCGAGAACGGCGATCGGTGGGGCCTTGGCGGCGCCGAATAAGATCGACGCATGGCGAGATCCGGTACGCGGAGTGACACGTCCTATCTCTGGACCTGGCCGGTTGGCATCCTGATCGGCCTGGCGATCGGCCTTCCCGTGTTCGGGGCGAAGGGTGGCGTCGCCTTCGGTGTCGCTTTCAGCATTGCCTTCGTGCTGGGCCTGGGCGCGATCAGGAGCCGGGCTGATGGTGACCCTGCCCGGGGTGGCCCGGACGGCAGGGCCGCCGAGGATGGTGCCGAGGCCGCAGGTCGAGGGTGATCGACTCGGGTTCATTGAAGTCGGGGCATCCTGGTCCGAGGGATAGCCCGACTTCCGTGAACCCGAGTGGATCATGGCGGACCGCGCGCACCGCGG
>NZ_JBNCKM010000005.1:126429-477622 GCF_049841535.1 Micromonospora sp. DT53 | reverse complement strand
GGCACCGCGGGCACCGCGGGCACCGCGGGCACCGCGGGCACCGCGGGCACCGCGGGCACCGCGGGCACCGCGGGCACCGCGGGCACGCCCGGCACGCCCGGCACGCCCGGCACGCCGGGCACGCCGGGCACGCCGGCGGGCGCGCCGGGGAATGTTGCTGAGGCGGTGGCCGTACAGGAGGAGTTGCGGCCGCTGGTGGATCTGGTCGGGCCGGGGCCGAGCGCGCCAGCGACGGTGGCCGGCCTGGATGTCGCGTACGCCGAGGGTGGTGACCTGCTGGCGGCGGCCGTGACGGTCCTTGATGCCCGGACCCTGGCGGTGGTGGATTCCGCGGTCGGTGTGGGGCGACCCGCGTTCGACTATGTGCCGGGGTTGTTCGCCTTCCGTGAGTTGCCCGCGTTGCTCGGCGCGCTCGACCGCCTGACCACCATTCCGGACCTGCTGGTCTGCGACGGGCACGGGCTGGCTCATCCGCGCCGGTTCGGGCTCGCGTGCCATCTCGGGGTGGTCACCGGGTTGCCCGCGATCGGGGTGGGGAAGACGCCGCTGGTCGGGGCGTGGGATCCGCCGTCCGCCGAGCGGGGTTCCTGGTCGCCGTTGCGCGACGGTGGTGACGTGGTGGGTCGGGTGCTGCGGACCCGCGACGGGGTGAAGCCGGTCTTCGTCAGTGTCGGCCATCGGATGAGCCTGGAGAACGCGACCGTGCAGGTGCTCGCGTTGACTCCGCGCTACCGCCTGCCGGAGACGACCCGCACCGCCGACCGACTCTGCCGCGACGCCCTGGCCGAGGCGGAGCGGGCCGGCCGGTTGGCGGAGCAGGTTGGCCGATCGGCGGAGCGGGCCGACGGATCGGCCGAGTCGGGCGGCTGATCTGCTGGTCAGTCCGGTCGGCGGCGGGTCGCCGGGTCGGGGCTCAAACCGTAACGCCGCACACATCCGGGGCGCTCTATGACCGATGGGGTGGGTGGGCCGGTAGTAGCCTGACCAGCGGACCCCACCCGGGGAGAACGGCGAGGTGATCATGACAGTGCGTCGACGCGTGGCACGGCTCGCGGCGGTCTGCGGTCTGGTGGGCGGCCTGGTGATGCTCGGTGCGTCACCGGCGCTGGCCGACGAGGACTCGGTCCGGGTGGGTGCGGCCAGCAGCTTCGCCGCCGGTGGTTCCGCGCAGGGGGTGAACGTCGCGGTGCGGAAGCGCACCGACGGGTGCGTCCTGCTGCGTACCGCGCTGGGCTTCAGCCTGCAGGGTCTCCAGCCGAACCAGGTGAAGGTCGAGGTCAACGCCGGCGGGCGCTGGTTCCCGGTGGCCGTCAACGGCGGCGGCGGCGCCGTGTCGACCGCGCAGACGTCACCGTCGAAGCCGACGCTGTGCAAGGGCAAAGGCATGACGGTGCGCTACCGGGTGGCGTTCGCGGAGGGCACGCCCGGCGGCCGTCTCGTGGTCACCGGTGCGGGCCTCAGCGCCGCCGGTCAGAGGCTGGGGCAGGCCACCGACGCGGCGCGGTTGACCGGTGCGCGGGTGACTCCGTCGCCGACTCCGTCGCGGTCGAAGAAGCCGACGCCCACCCCGAGCCCGACCGAGGCCGCGACCGTCGACGAGGCGGTGAACCCGGCGGCGCTGGGCGGTGTGCCCGCCGGGCCGAGCACCACGGCGACGGCCGCCGAATCGTCCGGAGGAGGATCACCGGTGATGTACTTCGGCATTGTGCTGGTGGCGGTCGGACTGCTGCTCATCGTGCTGCTGTTCCGTCGCTCGCGGCAGGACCGGAAGCCGTCCGACGACGGGCCCGGCACCCTGCCGGGCAACCCCGGCGGCACCACCTACCGCGCCGGGGGTGGGTTGCCGGCCGCGCCTGGTCGCCCCGGTCAGGTGTACGGCCAGCAGCCGCCGGCCGCCGGTTGGGGTGCGGTTCCGTCCCCGCGTCCCGCCACCGGCGGGGTCTACGGCGCCCGACCGGACATTCCCGCTCCGGCGCCGGAGGCGACGCAGCCGATGCCGGGCCGGCCGGACGGTCGCCCGTCACCAGGTGACCCGCCCACCGACGGCGGCCACACCGTGTTCATTCCCCGGCTCCCCGGCTGAGCGGAGTACGACCCGGCCCCTCCGTTAGGCTCAGGATCGGTGTCTAACCTGCGGCCGAGGAGTGGAACACGTGTCTGATCTGTCCCAGATCGTGAAGGCGTACGACGTCCGCGGGACGGTGCCGGACCAGTGGGACGAACGGGCCGCCGAGGCGCTGGGAGCCGCCTTCACCCAGCTGCTCAACTCGACCGACGAGCCGGGCGACGCGGTCGTCGTCGGGTACGACATGCGGGCCACCTCGCCCGGTCTGGCCGCCGCCTTCGCCGCCGGCGTACGCGCCGAAGGGCGCTCGGTGATCGAGATCGGCCTGGCCTCCACCGACCTGCTGTACTACGCGTCCGGCTCGCTCGACCTGCCCGGTGCCATGTTCACGGCCAGCCACAACCCCGCGCAGTACAACGGCATCAAGATGTGCCGCTCCGGCGCCCGTCCGATCGGTCAGGAGAGCGGTCTGGCCGAGATCCGGGAGCGGGCCCAGGCCCTCCTGGACTCGGGCGACGCTCGTCCCGCCGGTGCGCCGACCCGGCCCGCCGAGCGGCGCGACCTGCTTCCCGACTACGCCGGCTACCTGCGCAAGCTTGTCGACCTCTCGGGCATCCGACCGTTGAAGGTGGTCGTCGATGCCGGCAACGGCATGGGTGGCTTCACCGTTCCGACAGTGCTGGGCGACGCGGCCCTGTCGCCGCTGCCGCTGGAGATCGTGCCGCTCTACTTCGAGTTGGACGGTAGCTTCCCCAACCACGAGGCCAACCCACTCGACCCGGCGAACCTGGTCGACCTCCAGCGCGCGGTGGTCGAGCACGGGGCCGACATCGGGTTGGCCTTCGACGGTGACGCCGACCGGTGCTTCGTGGTGGACGAGCGCGGCGAGCCGGTCTCGCCGTCGGCGATCACCGCTCTCGTCGCGGCCCGTGAGCTGGCCAAGCACCCGGGCTCCACGGTGATCCACGGCCTGATCACCTCCAGCGCGGTCGCGGAGATCATCCGGGAGCACGGTGGGCAGCCGGTCGTCGCCCGTGTCGGGCACTCCTTCATCAAGGCGGAGATGGCCCGCACCAACGCCGTGTTCGGCGGCGAGCACTCCGCGCACTACTACTTCCGGGACTTCTGGTTCGCCGACACCGGGATGCTCGCGGCGATGCACACGTTGGCCGCGCTGGGGGAGCAGTCGCTGCCGCTGTCCGTGTTCGCCGGTGAGTACGAGCGTTACATCGCCTCGGGCGAGATCAACTCGACGGTGGCCGACCAGGCTGGCGCGGTGGCCGAGGTGCGCGCCGCGTACCCCGACGCGGTCGCCGACGAGATGGACGGGCTCACCCTGCGTTTCCCCGACGGCGCCTGGTTCAACCTGCGCGCCTCCAACACGGAGCCGCTGCTGCGGCTCAACGTCGAGGCGCCCACCCGGGATCGGATGGTCTCGCTCCGGGACGACGTGCTCGACCGCGTTCGCCGATAAGATCGCCTGCGCCGGTCGGCACCGCCGTCGGTCAAGCCGCACACGTGGAAGGAGCCGCACCATGGCCCTGGATCCGCAGTTGCTCGAGATCCTCGCCTGTCCGGACACGCACCACGCCCCGCTCACCTATGACGCCGAGGCGCAGACGTTGACCTGCACGGAGTGCGGCCGGATCTTCGAGGTCCGCGACGACGTGCCGGTGCTGCTGCTCGACGAGGCGCGCGGCGGCCCCGGGCAGTCCTCATGATCGACGGTACGGCCGGGGTAAGCGGACGTCGTGACGCCGACGAGGCCCTGCTCGACAACCCGCAGGCGTTGGCCGAGGCCGACCCGGGAGGCATGCTCCGGCACACGGCGTCGGCCGGTGCGCAGGTTCGGGAGAGCGCCGCGCTGGCGGCCGAGGCGAACCTGGCGGTGCTCGCCGACGACGGGCGGCCCCGAGCTGTCGTGATCGCCGGCATCGGCACGGCGGGGCGTACCGGGGACGTGCTGGCCACTGTCGCCGGGCCGCGCTGCCCGGTCCCGATCATCGGGCACCGCAGCGCCGGCGTGCCCGGTTGGGTGGGCGCGGCCGACGTGGTGATCGCGGTGAGCGCGTCCGGACGCAGCCCGGAGGCCCTCGGCGCCGCCGAGGCGGCCCACCGGCGTGGTGCCCGACTCGTCGCCGTGGGCGCCCCGGACTCCCAGTTGCAGTCGATCGCCGAGCAGGCCCGGGCGCCGTTCATCCCGGTGCCCCGGCGTGCTCCGGCCCGGGCCAGCCTCTGGGCGCTCACCGTGCCGGTCCTGCTCGCCGCCCGTTCCCTCGGGCTGGTGAAGGTCAACGAGGCGGACCTGGCGGAGACCGCGGCCCGGCTCGACGCGGACGCCGACCGCTGCCGGTCCGCCGCCGAGTCCTTCGTCAACCCGGCGAAGTCACTGGCACTGGGTCTGGCCGGCTCGATCCCGATCGTCTGGGGTTCGTCCCCGCTGGCCACGGTGGCGGCCCGCCGGTTCGGCGACACGCTGTCGGCCAACGCCCGCTACCCGGTGGTCACCGGGGCGCTGGGTGAGGCCGGTCGGGGTCGCGTCGGGCTGCTCGACGGCGTCTTCGGCGGTCTGGCCGAGGGGGAGCGGGACATCTTCGCCGACCCGGCCGAGGACGACGACGGCGAGGGCACCCGGCTGCGGCTGGTGCTGCTGCGCGACGGCGGCCTCAACGCCGAGGACGACACCGACGAGCCACTCGCCGTCGAGGAGCGCCGCGCGGACGCGGTGCAGACCCTCGCGGAGCGCCGTGGCGTGCGGTGTGACGTGGTGACCGCCGAGGGTGGTTCCGCCCTGGAGCGGCTGGCGTCGCTGATCGCCGTCCCCGATTTCGCCTCGATCTACCTTGCTCTGGCACATGGGCTTGACCCGATGGCCGTCCCGGCCATCACCGAGATGAAGGAGCTGTCGAACCAGTGAACGAACGTAGGGGGCGGCGCGCCATGCGCGGACCGGGCGGCTTCGTGCGACGAAGCGGAGCGGTGGCATGAGCGCCAACGGTGGGACGAAGGCGATTGTCGCCGCCCTGCTGGCCAACATCGGCATCGCCGTCACCAAGTTCATTGCGTTCCTGCTCTCCGGCTCGTCGTCGATGCTGGCCGAGGCGGTCCACTCGGTCGCCGACTCCGGCAACCAGGGCCTCCTGCTGCTCGGCGGCAAGCGGGCGAAGCGCGCGGCCACCCCGGAACACCCGTTCGGGTACGGCCGGGAGCGCTACATCTACGCGTTCATCGTGTCCATCGTGCTGTTCAGCATCGGTGGCCTGTTCGCGCTCTACGAGGCGTACCACAAGTGGCACGACCCGCACGGCATCGAGTCCTGGCAGTGGTTGCCGCTGGTCGTGCTGGTGGCGGCGATCATCATGGAGTCGTTCTCCTTCCGGACCGCCATCAAGGAGTCCAACCACATCCGGGGCAAGCAGTCCTGGGTGCGCTTCATCCGTCGGGCCAAGGCGCCGGAGCTGCCGGTGGTGCTCCTGGAGGACTTCGGCGCGCTTGTCGGTCTGGTGTTCGCCCTGTTCGGCGTCACCATGACGCTGATCACCGGCGACGGCGAATGGGACGCCGCCGGCACGGCGATGATCGGCATCCTGCTGGTCGTCATCGCCGTCGTGCTGGCCATCGAGACGAAGAGCCTGCTGCTCGGTGAGGGCGCCGAGCCGTCCGACCTGGCCACCATCGAGCGGGCCGTCACGGACGGCCCCGAGGTGGAGCGGATCATCCACATGAAGACGCTCTACCTGGGCCCGGAAGAGCTGATGGTGGCCGCGAAGATCGCCGTCCCGGAGTGGGAGAGCGCCCACGACCTGGCCCGTGGCATCAACGCCGTCGAGTCGCGGATCCGCGCCGCGGTGCCGATCGCCCGGGTGATCTATCTGGAGCCGGACGTCTACAGCGTCGCCGCCGCCGAGGCCGGCACCGGTGCCGCCGCCGACACCGCCGTGCCGCAGCCGCAGGACGCGTCGGGCGAGGCGGCCGGGCGGCCCGGGGGCTGACGGGTGGAGCCACTGTACGGACCGATCCGCGACTACGCCTGGGGATCCCGGTCGGCAATCGCCCTCCTCCAGGGGCGCTCGGTGCCCAGCGCGGGTCCCGAGGCAGAGCTGTGGTTGGGGGCCCATCCGGCCGCCTCGGCCCACGTGGATCGCGCCGGTCTGCGGGTGAGCCTCTGTGAGCTGGTGCGGAACGAACCAGGACACTGGCTCGGCCAGCGGGTGTCCGAGCGGTTCGGTGATCGGCTGCCGTTCCTGCTCAAGGTGCTCGCGGCCGACGCTCCGCTGAGCCTGCAGGCGCATCCGGACGCCGAGCAGGCGCGGGCCGGCTACGCGGCGGAGGCGGGTCGCCCCGACGGGCAGCGCACCTACTCCGACCCGCACCACAAGCCGGAGTTGTTGGTCGCGCTCACCCCGTTCGAGGCGCTGTGCGGGTTCCGGGATCCGGTGGAGTCGGCCGAGGCGCTCGCCGCGTTCGGCGTACCGGCGTTGACGCCTGTGGTGGCCGCGTTGCGGGCCGGGCCGGCGGGGCTGCGGACGGCGATGCGGACGCTGCTCGGCTGGCCGGTCGCGCAGCGTCACGACCTGCTGGCCTCCGTGCTGGCGTCACCGGCCGACGGCCCGGACGCGGAACTGGTCCGCCGGCTGGGCAAGGCGTACCCGGGGGACCCGGGAGCGCTGGTGGCGCTGCTGCTGCACCACGTGCGGCTGGAGGCGGGGGAGGCGATCTGGATGCCCGCGGGCAACCTGCACGCCTACCTCAGCGGCTGCGGAGTGGAGATCATGGCGGCCAGCGACAACGTGCTGCGCGGCGGCCTGACTCCGAAGCGGGTGGACGTCGACGAGTTGCTGCGGGTGCTGCGTTTCGAGGTGCTCGAGGATCCGGTGCGGGACGCGCAGCCGGTGGGCCCGGGCGTGGACTGGTGGCCGGTGCCGGTGGACGATTTCGCACTGCACCGGGTGCGGGTCGATGGGGCGGTGTCCTCGGTGTCGCTGCCGCTGCCCGGCCCACGGGTGGTGCTCTGCGCTGGTGGCGTGATCACAGTGGACGACGGCGCCGCGTTGACACTGGCCTCCGGTGAGGCGGCGATCGGCACGGCGTCCGGAGCGCCGCTGCGGATCGAGGGCGCCGGTGTGGCGTTCGTGGCGACGCCCGGGCTGGGCTGATCTCCGCGCAAGCGAACGACACAAGTCCGACTTTCCCGGAATAGCTTGACGTCGTCCTGCCTGAGTGTGACTCTATGAGTACGCAGCGTTATCGCGACGACGGTCCGAGAACGTGCGGGGGAACCAAACCGGGGGGATGCGCGGGGCGGGCGGGACGTGGGCGGGAAGGTCCGCCCACTACCGGCCGCCCCGTGCGCTGTCCGCGGACCGTGCCTGCTGCCCGTCGCCAACGCGCGTAAGGTGGAGGATCGGCGCAGACATCGTTCGACAGGAGCTTTCATGACCAGCACCCTCCCGGCAGCCGCCAACGGCACGCCGTCCGAGGCCCGGCCGAGCCCGCTCGCCGACGCCGACTTCAAGGTGGCGGATCTGTCGCTCGCCGAATTCGGGCGTAAAGAGATCCAGCTCGCCGAGCACGAGATGCCCGGCCTGATGGCGATCCGTCGGGAGTTCGCCGAGGCGCAGCCGCTCGCCGGCGCGCGGATCACCGGCTCGCTGCACATGACCATCCAGACCGCCGTCCTGATCGAGACGCTGGCCGCGCTCGGCGCGCAGGTGCGCTGGGCCTCCTGCAACATCTTCTCCACCCAGGACCACGCCGCCGCTGCGGTCGTCGTCGGCCCGGACGGCACCCCCGAGGCCCCCGCCGGGGTTCCGGTCTACGCCTGGAAGGGCGAGACCCTGCCGGAATACTGGTGGTGCACCGAAAAGGCTCTGACCTGGCCTGCGGACTCGGCTGGCGATACCGGCCCGAACATGATCCTCGACGACGGCGGCGACGCCACCCTGCTCGTACACAAGGGCACCGAGTTTGAGCGGGCCGGCGCGGTTCCGCCGGTCGAGTCCGCCGACTCCGAGGAGTACGCGGTCATCCTGGAGCTGCTGCACCGTTCCCTCGGCGAGGACGGCCAGCGCTGGACCCGGATCTCCGCCGGCATCAAGGGCGTGACCGAGGAGACCACCACAGGTGTGCACCGGCTCTACGAGATGCACCGGGCGGGCACCCTGCTCTTCCCGGCCATCAACGTCAACGACTCGGTGACCAAGAGCAAGTTCGACAACAAGTACGGCTGCCGGCACTCGCTCATCGACGGCATCAACCGGGCCACCGACGTGCTGATCGGCGGCAAGATGGCGGTCGTCATGGGCTACGGCGACGTGGGCAAGGGCTGCGCCGAGTCGCTGCGTGGCCAGGGCGCCCGGGTCGTGGTGACCGAGGTGGACCCGATCTGCGCGTTGCAGGCCGCGATGGACGGTTACCAGGTCGCCACCCTGGACGACGTGGTCGAGCAGGCCGACATCTTCATCACCGCCACCGGCTGCTTCGACGTCATCACCAACGAGCACATGGCCCGGATGAAGCACCAGGCCATCGTCGGCAACATCGGCCACTTCGACAACGAGATCGACATGGCCGGGCTGGCCAAGCGTTCCGACGTCGAGCGGGTCAACATCAAGCCGCAGGTCGACCTGTGGCGCTTCGCCGACGGGCACGCGATCATCGTGCTCTCCGAGGGCCGCCTGCTGAACCTGGGCAACGCGACCGGGCACCCGAGCTTCGTCATGTCGAACTCGTTCGCCAACCAGACGATCGCCCAGATCGAGCTCTTCACCAAGACCGAGGAGTACCCGATCGGCGTCTACGTGCTGCCCAAGCACCTGGACGAGAAGGTGGCCCGGCTGCACCTCGGCGCGCTCGGCGCCAAGCTGAGCACGCTGACCAACGAGCAGGCCGCCTACCTCGGCGTCTCCACGGAGGGCCCGTTCAAGCCGGATCACTACCGCTACTGATCGACATCTCCGGACCGGGTCGGCTGTTCGCAGCCGGCCCGGTTCGTCGTCTCCGCCGGCCCGGCGGGTTCGGCGTCTCCGCCGCGGGCTCAGCCCGACTGGGAGCCGCGCCGGGTGGGCCGGAACCACGTCCAGACGCACCAGACCAACCAACCGACCGACACGACGGTGGCCAGCGCGCGTAGGCGTAGCGCGCTGAGCAGCAGCACCACGGCCAGCACCGTCAACCACGGCAGGAATCCCCTCACGGCGGGGATCCTTCCACAGCCGACTGGAGGCCGGCCGGTTGGCGAGGCGGTCGTCGGTGCTCGGCACCGGCCCAGTGAGGTTGTCGTGAACGACTTGACGAGTGCCCTGAACAGGGAGGAAGGTATGCCTGCCCTAAGCTAACCAAGGCGTGCCTAACCTACTCGGAGCCCGGATGTTCGCCACCTATCTGATCGGCCTGCGGGAAGGGCTGGAAGCCACCTTGGTGGTCAGCATCCTGGTCGCCTTCCTGGTGAAGTCGCAGCGCAGGGACCGACTGCCGCAGGTCTGGGCGGGCGTCGGCCTGGCCGTGGCGCTCTCGGTGCTCTTCGGCTGGCTGATCGAGTACACGTCGACCTCGCTGCTGGCCCGTTCCGAGGATCGAGAGTTGTTCGAGGCGATCACCTCGGTCGCCGCCGTGGTCTTCGTCACCTGGATGATTTTCTGGATGCGCCGGGCGGCCCGGACCATCGCCGGCGAGCTGCGGGGCAAACTCACCGAGGCGCTGGCCGTCGGGTCCCTCGCGGTCGCCGGAATGGCCTTCCTCGCGGTGATCCGCGAGGGCCTGGAGACCGCGCTGATCTTCTACTCGGCCGCCCAGGGCGCGGCCGGCGACAGCGGCCCGCTGCTCGCGCTGATCGGCGGCATCGTCACCGCCGTGGTCCTCGGCGTGCTGCTCTACGCCAGCGCCCTGCGAATCAACCTCAGCAAGTTCTTCACCTGGACCGGCGCGCTGCTGATCCTGGTCGCCGCCGGCATCCTCAAGTACGGCGTGCACGACTTCCAGGAGGCCGGCGTCCTGCCCGGCCTGAACGACCTGGCCTTCGACATCAGCAGCGCGCTCGACCCGAGCACCTGGTACGCGGCCCTGCTCGCCGGCATGTTCAACGTGACTCCCGCGCCCACCGTGCTGGAGACGATCGCCTGGGTCGCGTACGCCGTACCGGTTCTTCTGCTCTTCCTGCGACCGGCCCGGCGTAGGTCGGCAGCCACCGCGACCACCACCACCGTCACCGAGCGCGGGGCCGACACCGGCGCCGAGGCCGAGGCGGCGTCCACGCCGCAGCGTGCCTGACCCACGAGGAGAGACAGCCCAGATGCGTACCACCCAGTTCTTCGCGCTGGCCGCCGCCGGCGTGCTGGCGACGGCCGGTCTGGCCGCCTGCTCCGACTCCGACAAGAGTGACTCGGGCGCGTCCGGCGGACCGATCGTGGTCAAGGCCAGCGACACCGCCTGTGAGGTCGGTTCGACCGACCTGGGCGCCGGCACCGCCACCTTCAAGATCACCAATTCGGGCGCGAAGGTGACCGAGTTCTACGTGTACGCCGACGGCGACCGGGTGATGGGCGAGGTGGAGAACATCGCCCCCGGGCTGAGCCGCGAGCTGCACGTGGAGTTGCCGGCCGGCACGTACCAGACGGCCTGCAAGCCGGGGATGAGCGGCAAGGGCATCCGGGGTGCGCTCAAGGTCAGCGGGTCGGCGCAGCCGCTCACCGCGGACGCCGCGCTGGGTGACGCGACCGCCAACTACCAGCGCTACATCAAGAGCCAGACCGCCGCGCTGCTGGACAAGACCGAGGAGTTCGTCGGCGCGGTCAAGGCCGGCGATGTGGCGAAGTCCAAGGCGCTCTACCCGGTCGCGCGCACCTACTGGGAGCGGATCGAGCCGGTTGCCGAGATCTTCGGTGACCTCGACCCCAAGATCGACGGCCGCGATGAGGTCATCGAGGAGGGGATGGAGTTCACCGGCTTCCACCGGATCGAGAAGGACCTCTGGCAGTCCGGTGACATCAGCAAGGACGGCCCGATCGCCGACCGCCTGCTGGCCGACGTCAAGGAGATCGTGGCCAAGGCGAACGCCGAGAAGCTCTCCCCGTTGCAGCTCGCCAACGGCGCCAAGGAACTGCTCGACGAGGTCGCCAGCGGCAAGATCACCGGCGAGGAGGACCGCTACTCGCACACCGACCTGTGGGACTTCGCCGCCAACCTCGAAGGTTCCAAGGCCGCCGTGTCCGCCCTGCGCCCCGCGTTGCAGCAGCGCTCGCCGGAGCTGGTCACGCAGTTGGACAGCGAGTTCACAAACGTCGAGGGGCTGCTCGGCAAGCACCGCGACGGCGACGGGTGGAAGCTGCACACCGCGCTGAGCAAGGCCGAGCTCAAGGAGCTCTCCGACGGGATCAACGCGCTCGCCGAGCCGATCAGCAAGGTCGCCGCGGCCGTCGCGAAATGACCGAATGGCAGAAAGAGTCGAATCGATGAGTGGGAGCAGGTTGACCCGGCGCCGGGCGATAACCCTGGCCGGTGCCGGGGTGGCCGGGGTCGCCGGAGTGGCGGCCGGCGCGGGGGCGCTGCTGAACGGCTCCCATGGCCCGGCCGCGGCGAGCGACCATCCGGCCGGGGCGGTCCCGTTCCACGGTGAGCACCAGGCCGGCATCGTCACCCCGGCGCAGGACCGGCTGCACTTCGTGGCCTTCGACGTGATCACCAAGGACCGGGCGCGGCTGGCCGAACTGCTCGAGGAGTGGACGGCCGCCGCCGCCCGGATGACCGCGGGGCGTGACGCCGGGGTGCTGGGCGCGGTCGGCGGGATGCCGGAGGCCCCACCGGACGACACCGGCGAAGCCCTCGGCCTGCCTCCCTCGCAGCTCACCCTCACCATCGGCTTCGGGCCGACGCTGTTCCGCGACGCCGACGGGCGGGATCGCTTCGGCCTGGCCGACCGGCGGCCCGCCGCCCTCGCCGAGTTGCCGAAGTTCCCCGGCGACGCGTTGCAGCCGCAGCTCTCCGGCGGTGACCTCTGCGTCCAGGCCTGCGCCAACGACCCGCAGGTGGCGGTGCACGCGATCCGCAACCTGGCCCGGCTCGGCATGGGCGTGGTGAGCGTCCGCTGGTCGCAGCTCGGCTTCGGTCGCACCTCGTCGACCTCGCGAGAGCAGGCCACCGCGCGCAACCTCTTCGGGTTCAAGGACGGCACGGCCAACCTCAAGGCCGAGGACACCGACCTGCTGCGCGAGCAGTTGTGGGTGCAGCCGGGCGACGGGCCGGACTGGATGGCCGGAGGCTCGTACCTGGTCACCCGCAAGATCCGGATGCTGGTGGAGACCTGGGACCGGACCTCCCTCGCCGAGCAGGAGGAGATCGTCGGCCGGGCCAAGGGCAGTGGCGCGCCACTCGGTCGGAGCGACGAGTTCGACGAGCCCGACCTCGCCGCGCGCGGCGCGGACGGGAAGCCGGTGATCGCCGAGCACGCCCATGTCGCGCTGGCCCACCCGAGCCGGAACGGCGGTGCCCAGCTGCTGCGCCGGGGTTACAACTTCGTCGACGGCTCGGACGGCCTCGGCCGGCTCGACGCGGGCCTCTTCTTCATCGCCTACCAGCGCGATCCACGCCGCCAGTTCGTGCCGATCCAGACCCAGTTGGCCCGGCACGACGTGATGAACGAATACCTGCGACACGTCTCCAGCGGGGTGTTCGCCTGCCCGCCCGGGGTACGCGACGGCGGGGATCACTGGGGGCGTGGGCTGTTCGGCTGACCGTCGTCCGCATGACGACAGCCGGATCGGCCCGGCCTGCGGTGGCGCCCGGCGGTGCCGAAGAGGGATCATGGTGGCAGCCTGGCCCATGCCCATCCGTGCGCCGGGCACCGCAGCACGTGGCGCCGCCGCCACGGGCCGCGGACTGTCAGTTTGTCGGCGGCGTCAAGCGTTACCGGCGGACGCCGGTCCCACCGAACCGAATGAGGATGCAATATTAATCCCATGAGAGCCCGCGTACTGGTGGTCGACGACGACCCCGCGCTCGCCGAGATGCTCGGCATCGTGCTGCGCAGTGAGGGTTTCCTGCCCTCGTTTGTGGCGGACGGCGAGCGGGCGTTGGCCGCTTTTCGCGACAGTCGTCCCGATATCGTGCTGCTTGACCTGATGCTCCCCGGCATGAGCGGCATCGACGTGGCCCGGTCGATCCGGGCGGAGTCCGGCGTGCCCATCGTCATGCTGACCGCCAAGAGCGACACCGTGGACGTCGTGCTCGGCCTGGAGTCCGGTGCCGACGACTACGTGGTCAAGCCGTTCAAGCCCAAGGAGCTGGTGGCCCGGATGCGGGCCCGACTGCGCCGAGGTGAGGACGTGGCCCCCGAGATGCTCACCATCGGGCCGCCCGACAACCAGATCACCATCGACGTGCCCGCGCACACCGTGAGCCGCAACGACGAGGAGGTGAAGCTGACTCCGCTGGAGTTCGACCTGCTGGTCGCCCTCGCCCGCAAGCCACGTCAGGTCTTCACCCGCGAGGTGCTCCTCGAACAGGTCTGGGGCTACCGGCACGCGGCCGACACCCGTCTGGTCAACGTGCACGTCCAGCGGTTGCGGGCCAAGATCGAGCCGGACCCGGAGCGACCGGAAATCATCCTCACCGTGCGGGGCGTGGGCTACAAGGCGGGGACCGGATAGCCTGGTCGCACTGTGTCGACCTCGCCGCCCCCACCCTCCCCGAGTACGGTCACCCGCCGGCCCAGCGCCGGCGGGGAGTTCTGGCGTGCGGTGAGCGGTCGGGTCGCCCGGGTGGTGGGTCGGGCACACCAGACCTGGCGCCGCTCGCTCCAGGTTCGGGTCGTGACCATCACGCTCGTCGCGTCCAGCCTGCTGGTCGGCGGGTTCGCGTTCCTGATCGCTGACAAGATCACCACGATCCTGCTCGACAGCGCGCGCAGCGACGTCCGACAGCGGGTGACCAGCGGTGCCAGCTACGCGGCCAAGCAGGTGTCCTTCTACGGGCAGCCGCAGGAGGCGCAGCTCCAGGAGACCATCGACGGCACGGTCAACTACCTGGCCGGTGGCGACCCCCAGCAGACCAGCGGGGTGGTGGTGGCGATCCTCGCCGACGACTATCCCACCGACATCCAGACGCGCACCTCCCCGTCCGCGAACGTCCAGCCGCTGATCAGCCCCGAGCTGCGGGCCGCGATCGCCGACGGCAAGGTGGCCAGCCAGATCCGCACCGGGCGACTCACCGGTGAGACCACCAAATACCTGGTCTACGGCTCGCCGGTGCCCACCCGCTTCGGCCAGATCGAGCTCTACTACCTGGTGCCGCTGGGCCGGCAGGACGTCACCGCCGCCGACGCCCGAGCCACGGTGGTGGCCACCGGGGTGGCGCTGGTGATCCTGCTCGGGTTGCTCGCGGCGCTTGTCACCCGGCTGGTGGTCAACCCGGTCCGGGTCGCCGCACGGACCGCCCAGCGGCTCTCCGCGGGCCTTCTCGACCAGCGGATGGTGGTCAACGGCGAGGACGACCTGGCCCTGCTCGCCGCGTCGTTCAACCAGATGGCCACCAACCTGCAACGGCAGATCCTGCGCCTGGAAGAGATGTCCCGGTTGCAGCGCCGTTTCACCTCGGACGTCTCCCACGAGCTGCGTACCCCGCTGACCACGGTTCGGATGGCCGCTGACCTGATCTTCGCCGAGCGCGACGAGTTCGACCCGGCGGTCGCCCGCAGCGCCGAACTGCTCCAAGCCGAACTGGACCGATTCGAGGAGCTGCTCACCGACCTGCTGGAGATCAGTCGGTTCGACGCGGGTTTCGCCATGCTGGATTCCGAGCCGACCGACCTGGTGCCGGTGGTGCACCGGGTGGTCGACCGGCTGGCCGGCCTGGCCGAGCGGGTGGGCGTACCCATCGAACTCGACCTGCCGGGCACGCCGGTGATCGCCGAGGTCGACCCGCGCCGGGTCGAGCGGGTGTTGCGCAACCTGGTCGGCAACGCTGTCGAGCACGGTGAGGCCCGCCCGGTGCTGATCACCCTCGGCATCGACGAGACCGCCGTGGCGATCACCGTCCGCGACCGGGGGGTGGGGCTGAAGGTGGGCGAGGAGAAGTTGGTGTTCAACAGGTTCTGGCGGGCGGACCCGTCCCGGGCTCGGCAGACCGGTGGCACCGGGCTTGGCCTGTCGATCAGCCTGGAGGACGCGCGGCTGCACGGCGGCTGGCTGGAGGCGTGGGGTGCTCCCGGGCAGGGCGCGCAGTTCCGGCTCACCCTGCCGGCCCGCGCGGGCGACCGGCTGACCACCTCGCCGCTGCGGCTGGTGCCGGCCGACGCCGCGCTGCCGTTCGGGGGCCCGCGTGACGGCGGCCCACTGGCCATCGGGCCCGGCACCGGCGGGGCACTGGCGATCGGCCCGGCTCCGGCCGGGGACGGGCAGCGGACGGAGGTGCGCTCGTGAGACGGCCGACTCTGCTCCTCGGGGCCTTTGGTGTGCTGGTGCTGCTGGGCGCCGGCTGTGGCATCCCGGCGGCATCCGACGTGCGGGTGGACGGTAAGGGCGGTGCCGCGACCGAGGCCGGTGTGATCAGCCGGGGCAGTGAGCCACCGACGCGGACGGCCAGCGGGAGCGTCAACGAGACGTTCGTCCGTAACTTCCTGTCCGCCGCCGCCGGCGAGCCGGATCGGGCGTACGAGCGGGTCAAGGCGTTCGTCGCCCCGGAGGACAAGATCCGCCTACAGGACAAGAAGGGCAGCGAGGTCGCGCTGAACGTGATCCGGCTGCGCGAGGCGGTCTACACCCTCAACAGCGACTCGACCACGACCGTGAAGATCGCCGTGCAGCAGATCGGTGTGCTGCGAGCCAACGGCACCCTGGCCCCGCCGGTGGCGACCGAGACGGAGTACGAGTTCGGCGTGCGCAGCGCGTCGTTCACCGGCGGCGTCAATGATGATCGGGCCGGCCTCTACGTCATCAACCCGCCAAACGTGCTGCTGCTCAGCGACACCGCCCTTCGCCAGTATTACCAGGACGAGACGATCTACTTCTGGAGTTCGGACCGCACCCGCCTCGTGCCCGACCAGCGCTACCGGCCGCAGGCGGTGCCGGTCGAGCGGCGGGTCAACGAGGTGGTGAAGTGGCTGGTCGGCGGTCCTTCCGACTGGCTGCGCCCGGCAGTCGTCGGGCTGCCGGACCGCACCGAGCTGATCAACAACGCCACCGGCGGCAACGGTCGGTGGGAGGTCAACCTGGACATGTCCGGTGACGACCAGACCCGGATCGACCAGGTGATCACTCAGATCGCCTGGTCCTTGGGGGACCTGCCCGGCCAACTGGAGTTGAAGATCCGCAACAACGCGCAACCCGTGGTGGATCTGGCCGAGCGACGGGGCTCCCAGACGCTCTACCCGTATGTCGCCAGCCCACAGCGGTACGGCGTGTACGACGGCGTGATCCACCCACTCGACTTCGAAGGCGAGCCCAGCGGCACGGTGCCGTTGGCGCCCGAGGCCAACCACAACGTCGTCTCGGCAAGCCTCGGGCTGGCCAAGGACCGGCGGATCCTCGCCGCGATGGTGGTCACCGGCACCAGCAAGAACCGGTACCGACTCGCCGTGGGCACGGGCGTCGACCCGGTCTCCGTGCTCAGCCGCAGCGGCACCGAATACTCCTCGATCAGCCGGCCGGTCTGGCTGCGTACGGTCGACTCCCGCCCCGGCCGTGGCCTGGTGGTGGCCGACGGGCAGCTCTACCGGTTCGACGAGGCGGCCCGGATGTTCCCGGTGCCGCTCAATCTGCCCTCCGCCGAGGTCACGGCGGTGGCCGCCGCGTTGGACGGCCAGCGGGTCGCGCTGATCGCCGGCGGCCGTCTCTACGTCGCCGCGGTCAACCTCGACGGCGCCGGGGTCTCCATCAGCCCGCCCCGAGAGCTGGTCACCTCGCTGACCAACCCCACGGCGGTCGACTGGGGCAGGGAAGATCAGCTGGTGGTTGCGGGGTCGGTCGGCCAGCCGGCGATCTACGAGATCAGCGTCGACGGCGCCCTGGAGACGCCGTTGAGGACCGACCTCGGTGCCAAGGTCAACCACCTGACCGCGTACCCGAGCAACCGCGGCGTGCGGGCCCCCACCGGGGCCTATATGTACGAGGCGAACGGGGTCGCCTACCGCAGCAGCCCGTTCGAACGGATCGAGCCCGGCCGGGTGCGCGACATCGCCCCGGTGCCGGCCGGCGTGCGGCCGAGTAACCCGACCGCGCCGTTCTTCCTCTACTGACACGGTGAGCGGGCTCTGGGCGGACCTCGCCGACCTGGTGCTGCCCGCCGACTGCGCCGGTTGCCGGGAGCGCCGACCCGGGCTGCGGCACGGGGTCTGCCCCGCCTGCGTCGCGGCGCTTGGCGAACTGCGGCCACGCTCGGTCCGCCCCACCCCCGCCCCGCCGGGCCTGCCGTCCTGCGTCGCGCTCGGCCCGTACGCGGGTCCACTGCGTGAGGCTCTGCTGGCGTACAAGGAACACGGCCGACACGGGTTGGCCCGGCCGCTCGGCGCGCTGCTCGCCGAGGTCGTCGCGGCGGCCGTCGGCGAGGCTCGTCAGTTGGCGTTGGTTCCGGTCCCGGACACCGCGGCGGCGGCCCGGTCCCGCTACGGGGACCACCTCGACCGGCTGGCCCGGCACTGCGCGGCCCGGCTGAACCGGGGTGGTTGGGCGGTGCGGGTGCGCCGTCAGTTGCGGGCGCTGCCCCGGCCCGACTCGGTCACCCTGGACAGCGCCGGGCGGGCGGCGGCGGCCGAGGCGGCCTTCCAGCCACGCTCGACCGGGCCGGTCCGGACCGGTGCCGCGGGCGCCGCCCCGGTCGTGGTGCTGCTCGACGACATCGTCACCACAGGGGTGACCCTCGCCGCCGCGAGCAGGGTGCTGACCGCGATGGGATGGGCACCCAGCGTCGCGGCGGTGCTCGCGGCGACCGAGAAAAGACACCAGTCGTAACCGATCGTGTTTCCGTTTCACCCGTTGGTGTACGAGGTGTGAAAAATCCTGGGCCGTCTCGGCGACATGGGGTGACTGCCGGGCAAACAGGAGTTAGCGTTTCGCTGTCGGGGGTAGGAGGTCGTTCCAACCGCCCCTGGCGGTGAGAGGAGGCGTAGCCGTACCAACCGGTCGACGCCAGCGGGTCTCCCCACGGCGCGCGGCCGGGTAACCGGATCGAAGACCGTCCGAACAAGGGAGGTCACGTGGACATCGTGGTCAAGGGCCGAAACGTCGAAGTGCCGGACCATTACCGGGTACACGTAGCCGAGAAACTCGCGAAGATCGAACGCTACGACCACAAACTCATTCGCGTCGATGTCGAGCTGTTTCATGAGCGCAATCCGCGCCAGGCCGACCACTGCCAGCGGGTGGAGATCACCTGCGTTTCCCGGGGCCCGGTGATGCGGGCCGAAGCATGCACGAACGACTTCTACAGCGCACTCGACGCGGCCATCGCGAAGCTCGACACCCGGCTGCGCCGTGCGGCCGACCGCCGCCGCGTACACCGGGGTCGGCACGCGCCGATCTCCGTCGCCGAGGCCACCGCGGGCCTGCCGGTCGCGGACCTGGTGCCCAGTGCGTTGAGCGCGCCCAGCGACGGCGCCCGCGCCGGCACCGCGGTCGCGGAGCGGGTCGAAGAGGATCACGACGACCAGCCGTGGCACATCGCCCGGGAGAAGGTGCACCCGGCAGAGCCGATGACCATCGACGACGCGCTGTTCGAGATGGAACTGGTCGGCCACGACTTCTACCTGTTCCAGGACAAGGAGTCCGGCCGCCCCAGCGTCGTCTACCGGCGCCACGCGTACGACTACGGCATCATCTCCCTCGCCACCGACCAGTAGCCGACCCGCGTCGATCATGGAGTTGTGGTGGGGAACGCCCACCACAACTCCATGATCTGTCAGCGGAGGTCGGCGGGGAGCAGCGCGAAGGTCAGATCGTCCAGACGGGTGCCGGCCAGCCCGGGCAGCCGGCCGCGCTGCACGGCCTCGCGCCGAAAACCGACACGCTCCAGCACCCGGTGCGACGCGGTGTTGTCCGGCACCGTGCCGGCCGACAGCCGGGCGACACCGGCCGGGCCGAACGCCCAGCCCGCGAGCAACCGGACCGCCCGCGTCGCGTACCCCCGGCCGCGCCAGTCGGGCAGCAACGCGTAGCCGACCGAGGCCTCGCCAGCGGCCACATCTGTGTACGACAAGCCGCAACTGCCCACCGGCTCCCCGCTGGCCACGTCCGTGATCAGCAGCCGGGCGATCTCGCCGGTCAGCCATCCGCTCTGCGCCAGACGACAACGCCGCTCCATCGCCTCCCGCGTCGGCGGCACCGGCGGCGCCTGGTTCGCCACCACCTCGGGCCGGCTGTGCAGGCGGTACATCAGCTCCGCGTCGTCCGGCGCGAGCGGACGCAGCGCCACCACCTGGTCGGTGAGCACCCCTGCGGGCAGGTCGGGCAGCAGCCGGGCGACCGGGCCGGGCGGATCACCGGCGACCCGTACCCAGGCCAGCAGATCGTGCCGGCCCGCGTCGCGGGACGTACCGGCCGACCGGCGCAGACCCTCGTAGCGGAAGCCGGCGGCCAGCGCGACCCGCTGGCTCGGGCCGTTCTCCGCTTCGGTGAGCAACTCCAGTCGCGCCGTCCCGGTGCCGAACGCGTGCTCGCTCAGCGCACGAGTCGCCGCGGTGGCAAGTCCGCGCCCCCGCGCCGCCGGCCGCATCCAGTAGCCGATCTCCAACTGACCCCGGGCGGGCACCGGATTGTTCAGCCCCACCGCGCCGAGCAGCCGATCGGTGGCCGGGTCCGCGACGGCGTACGCCGCGCCGCCGCCGGTCCAGGCCGCCGGGACGCCGACGTCGATCCACCACCGGGCATCGGTCTCGGTGTACGGCATCGGCAGGTTCGACACGAACCGTTGAGTCAGCGGGTCCGCACAGCCGTCCACCACGTCGGCGCCGTCCTCGGCGCGAAACGGGCGCAGCCGCACCCCGTACGCCTCGACCACCGGCGGCGGAGTCATCCCAGATCCTTGGCGAGAAGCGCCCCGACCCACACGTCCACCCGTTCGCCCCGGTGCTGCACACCGCCCCGAGCGGTCCCCTCGACCAGGAAGCCCGCCTTCTCCGCGACCCGGCGGGAGGCGGTGTTGCCCACATTCGCCTTCCACTCGATCCGGGCGAGGCCCAACGTGCTGAAGCCCCAGGCGCTGAGCGCGACCAGCGCGGCGGGCAGATAGCCCCGGCCCCGGGCCGCCGGCGCGGTCATGAAGCCGACGTCGGCCACCAGCGGGTCCGCGGGGGAGAGTCGTAGGTCGAGCGAGCCCACGTACCTGTCGTCGGAATCGGCGATCGCGAAGCCGGCGGCGTCCCCCCGAGCCCAGGCGTCCCGGTTGTGGGCCTGGTAACCCTGCGCGTCGGCGCGGTCGTACGGGTCCGGCACCGTCGTCCAGCGGATCGACTCCGGGTCCTGGCAGGTCTGCACCACGGCGTCCAGGTCCTGCTCCTCCATGGCCCGCAGACGCAGCTCGCCGGCCCGGGTCGTGGCGAACAGGACGGGCTGCGGGCGGCCGAAGACGGCGGCCCGCCGGGCGGCGAGGGTGCCCGGACCGGCCGGACCGGTCGCCCCGGCGGCGGGCACCTCGCCGGGAAGCAGCGAGCCGATCCAGCCGTCCGTGCCGCCGTCCAGCTTCGGGTTGCCCCGCCGCAGCCGGCCGTCGATCCGGAAACCGGCCCGGAGGGCCACCAGCCGGGAGGCGTGGTTGCCCACCTCGGCCTGCCAGATGAGCCGGCGCAGCCCCAGGGTGTCGAAGGACCAGCGGGCGACCGCCCGGGTGGCCCGGACCATCACCCCCCGACCACGCGCCCAGGGCGCCGTCCAGTAGCCGATCTCACCGGTGCCGTCCTTGTCGATCGAGATCAGCCCGCTGGAACCCAGCAGCTCCCCGGTGTTCGGGTCGCAGACCGCAAACGGGGCCCCGGTGCCCTCGGCCCAGGACCTCCCGCTGATCTCGGTGACAAATCCGTGCGCGTGTTCCGGTCGGTATGGGCGCGGTACGGTGGTCCAGCGCTGAATGTCCGGGTCCTGGCAGGCGCGGTGCACGGCCTCGGCATCCGCCTCTCGCCAGGGCCGCAGCAGCACGCCGTCCTCGATGATCTCCACGGGCTCCACTCGTGCATCCTGCCGCAGCGTTCGCCGACGGCGTAACCGGATAACGTTTGGGGCGAGCGCAGGACGCGAGTTATGTCGGGTTCGGCGGGGTCGAGCACCGCCACCAGTGACCATCGCGCCGATGGAGCGCCTACGATGGTTCGAGACTGTCTAGGGGAGCGTTGATCCGTGTCGATTCTGGAAAAGGTCCTTAACGCGGGCGAGGGCCGCATGGTGCGCCGGCTCAAGGCCATCGCCGCCGCCGTCACCTCGATCGAGGACGACTACGTCAACCTCACCGACGAGGAGCTGGCCGGCATGACCGAACAGTTCCGGGAGCGGCTCGACGAGGGTGAAACCCTCGATGACCTGCTGCCGGAGGCGTTCGCGGTGGCCCGCGAGGCGGCCGCCAGGGTGCTCGGCCAGCGCCCGTACGACGTCCAGGTGATGGGCGGCGCCGCGCTGCACTTCGGCAACATCGCCGAGATGAAGACCGGTGAGGGTAAGACGCTGACCTCGGTCATGGCCGTCTACCTCAACGCGCTCTCCGGCAAGGGCGTCCACGTGATCACGGTCAACGACTACCTCGCCCAGCGTGACGCGGCGTGGATGGGTCGGGTGCACGAGTTCCTCGGGCTGACCGTCGGCGTGGTGCTGCCCAACCGGCCGGCCACCGAGCACAAGGCCGCCTACGAGTGCGACATCACCTACGGCACCAACAACGAGTTCGGCTTCGACTACCTGCGCGACAACATGGCCTGGTCGAAGGAAGAGCTGGTCCAGCGCGGCCACAACTTCGCGGTGGTCGACGAGGTCGACTCCATCCTGATCGACGAGGCCCGCACCCCGCTGATCATCTCCGGCCCGGCCGAGCACTCCGCCCGCTGGTACGGCGAGTTCGCCGGCGTGGTGGCCCGGCTCCAGCCCGGCACCGACGGCGAGGGCGACTACGAGGTCGACCACTCCAAGCGCACCATCGCGGTGACCGAGCGGGGTGTCGCCAAGGTCGAGGACCGGCTCGGCATCGACAACCTGTACGAGTCGGTCAACACCCCGCTGGTCGGCTACCTCAACAACGCCATCAAGGCCAAGGAGCTCTACAAGCGCGACAAGGACTACATCGTCAGCGACGGTGAGGTCCTGATCGTCGACGAGTTCACCGGTCGCATCCTGCACGGCCGTCGCTACAACGAGGGCATGCACCAGGCGATCGAGGCCAAGGAGGGGGTGGAGATCAAGCAGGAGAACCAGACCCTGGCCACCATCACCCTCCAGAACTACTTCCGCCTCTACGAGAAGCTGTCCGGGATGACCGGTACGGCGCAGACCGAGGCGAGCGAGTTCAACAAGGTCTACAAGGTCGGCGTCGTGACGATCCCGACCCACCGCCCGATGGTTCGCGAGGACCGGCCGGACGTCATCTACAAGACGGAGAAGGCCAAGTTCAACGCCGTCATCGAGGACATCGCCGAGCGGCACCAGCTGGGCCAGCCGGTGCTGGTGGGCACCGTCTCGGTGGAAAACTCCGAGATCCTCTCCCAGCTGCTGCGCCGCCGTGGCATCCCGCACAACGTGTTGAACGCCAAGTTCCACGCCCGGGAGGCCGAGATCGTCGCCCAGGCAGGGCGTAAGGGCGCGGTCACCGTGGCGACCAACATGGCCGGCCGCGGCACCGACATCCTGCTCGGCGGCAACGCCGAGTTCCTCGCCGCGAACGAGCTGCGCCAGCGCGGCCTCGACCCGCTGGAAAACGAGGAAGAGTACGCCAAGGCGATGGAGGAGGTCCTTCCCACCTGGAAGCAGGCCTGCGACGCCGAGGCGGACGAGGTCTCCGCCGCCGGTGGCCTCTACGTGCTGGGCACCGAGCGGCACGAGTCCCGGCGGATCGACAACCAGCTGCGCGGTCGCGCCGGCCGGCAGGGTGACCCGGGCGAGTCCCGTTTCTACCTGTCCCTGCAGGACGAACTGATGCGGCGTTTCCGGGCCGGAGCCGTCGAGGCGGTGATGGAGCGCTTCAACATCCCGGAGGACGTGCCCATCGAGTCGAAGATGGTCACCCGGCAGATCAAGAGCGCCCAGGCCCAGATCGAGGGCCAGAACGCCGAGATCCGCAAGAACGTCCTCAAGTACGACGAGGTGCTCAACAAGCAGCGCCAGGTCGTCTACGCCGAGCGGCTCCGGGTGCTCAACGGTGAAGACCTCTCCGACCAGGTCCGCAACATGATCGACGACACCGTCGAGGCGTACGTGCGGGGCGCCACCTCCGACGGCTACGGCGAAGACTGGGACCTTGAGCAGCTGTGGTCCAGCCTCAAGCAGCTCTACCCGGTCGGCGTGACGATCGAGGAGCTGGAGGAGGAGGCCGGCGGTTCCCGGGCCGGCATGGACGCCGACTTCCTGGTCGCCCGCCTCAAGGAAGACGCCAACGCCGCGTACGACAGGCGTGAGGAGCAGCTCGGCACCGAGGGCGTGCGCCAACTCGAGCGCATGGTGCTGCTCCAGGTCATCGACCGTAAGTGGCGCGAGCACCTCTACGAGATGGACTACCTCCAGGAGGGCATCAACCTCCGGGCGTACGCCCAGCGCGACCCGGTGGTGGAATACCAACGCGAGGGCTTCGACATGTTCGCCACCATGATGGAGGGCATCAAGGAGGAGACCGTTGGTTTCCTCTACAACGTCGACGTCCAGGTGACCGAACCGGAGCCGGAGGCGGGCGCCGACGAGGTCGCGCTGCTCGACAAGCCGGTGGAGATCCGGGCCAAGGGCCTCAACCAGGCACCGCGGCGGCAGGGCCTGCAATACTCCGCGCCCACCATCGACGGTGAGGCCAGCCCAGGCGCGGTCGCCGTGGAGCAGGCCGAGCAGCAGGCTCCGGCGCTCGGTGTGGGTCGACCGGCCCCGGGTGCCCCCGCCGCGCCGGGGCAGAGCGCGCCGTCCGCTCCGCAGCGGCCGGCATCCGGTCTGCGCGGCCCGGCCGTTCCGTCGGCCGCAGCCCGTCGCCCGGCACCGAACCAGGCGGAGGCGAGCAACGGCCCGTCCCGCAACGCGCCGTGCCCGTGTGGCTCGGGCCGCAAGTACAAGCGCTGCCACGGCGCCCCCAACGGCGGCAACTGATCCACAGCAGCGACACCGACAGCGTCTGACCGACGGGTCCCGGCCGACCAGGCCGGGGCCCGTCGGTGTCTTCCAGCCCCGCGTGCCTGACAAACCGCCCGTCTCGGCGCATCTCTGTGGGTCATGCGAAGCCGCACCCCAATGATCACCTCGCCTTCAAGGAAAGCGCGGCATCACCGACTCTCGGACAGCCCGGTTTCCTGCAACCGGAGTGGATCACCGGCTCGGCTCAGGTGTGTCTAGCCCGGCCTGTTCGGCCCGGCCTTTTCGGCCCGGCCCTGTTCGGCCCGGCCCTGTTCGGCCCGGCCCTGTTCGGCCCGGCCCTGTTCGGCCCGGCCAGGCGGTGGGCCTGGCCTGGCCCGGGTCGGTCTGGCTCGGCCCGGCCCGGCCCGGTATGGGTGCGCGGCGCGGCCCGGCGTGGCGTGGCGTGGCGTGGCCCGGCGTGGCGTGGCGTGGCCCGGCCGGGGCGCGGCCCGGCTCGGGCCCGGCCGGGGCACGGCCCGGGCGCGGCCGGGGCACGGCCCGGGCGCGGCCGGGGCACGGCCCGGGCGCGGCCGGGGTGATCGACGGAGGCAGATGGGGTCAGAGCACGTGTAGGGCAGTGCAGAGCCAGCGGCCCCGGCGATGCTCGAGGCGCAGTGCCATCGCCCAGCTTCGACCACCCGCGCCGGTGAGGACGGCTGCCGCCTCGACCGCGGTCTCTCGGGGCTCGCACACCCGCAGGCGTAGCAGCCGGACCAGTGGCCGGCCGTTGCGGCGGCGGGAGGTGCCGGCCCGACCGGATGCGCGGGCGAGTTCGGCCAGCAGGTCGCCGGCCCGGGCCGGGTCGAGCAGCGCTCGCACCTGGGTCGGCGAACGGTAGCCGTTGACCACCTCCAGGCAGGTGCCGACGAACCGGTGCGCGGCTCGGGTGGTTTCCGGAGCGGTCGCCGGCGGCAACGAGGCGACCGGGCGGGTGGTGGTGGACCGGATGGGCACCGGACGCAGGGCTGCTCGCCGCTCCGGCGGCCGGACGGGGCTGGGTCGGGTGGAAGCGAAGAGGTCGAGGGCAAGTTGACCTTCGGTCGGTGCCGGCCAGTACGACCCGTCGGTCTCGTCGACGTACGGCGGGTCGAAGGGCGGGACGGGGCGCAGCCGCACCGGTGGTCGGGACGGACCGGGTCGCGCTCCGCTCATCGCGGCCTCCTCGATCTTGCGTTTACCTTCGTTTGCCTCAGACAACCTCGATTCTGGGCGACGGAACGGCCTCGGTCAATGGCTTCATGCTGGCCCCGGCCGACAAAGCGCATGATCCACTCGGGTTCCTTGATAACGCGGTGTCCCAGCGAGCCGGATAGCCCGACTTCCGCAAAACCGAGTCGATCATGCCCCTGGAGGGCGACCGGGCAGGCCGGGCGGGGCAGGTAGGTCGGGCCGGGCGGGGCAGGTAGGCCGGGCAGGCGGGGCGGGCAGGCGGGGCGGGCAGGGCCGGGCAGGGCCGGGCAGACGGGTCGGGCAGGGCGGGCGGGCCAGGCGGGGCGGGCTTTGCTAGTCGGAGTCGCGGTCGACAAGTGGATTGCTCTGCACCCAGTCTGCGGTTTCGTCATATTTGCGCGCTATGTACTCTTCCAGTCGGGCGCGCTCGACGCGCCACTGGCCGCGTCCGCCGATCTTGATCGCCGGCAGTTCGCCGCTGCGCACCATGTGGTAGACCTGCGAGTCCGACACATTGAGCTCGGTGGCCACGTCGGAGAGCAGCAGGAACCTCGGCTCCACAGGAAACTCCCGGTGTTGATGTCGTTTGGCTTAGTTTGCCACCGACAGCTCCGGCCGCCCAGCACCGGACCAGTTCGGAGCAGGCTGACCGTGCGGGACACACCGGCTGGGAGCTTCCTCCGGCCGGAGGCGGGGTGTATGACGGTCACGGCGTGCGGCATGATCTGCGCCCGTGCCGGCGGCCGCCGGTGGAGGACGACGCGGGGAGACGACCGGTGACCGACGAGCTTGTCCGGGTGTACGTGCCGGCGACCGTACCCATGCTGGCCCGGCTGCGTGAGGACGGGCTGGCCGCCGACCAGGCGCACGCCGTGACCCCGGCGCTTCGCGAGTGGTACGCCGAGGGCGACGAGGAGGAGTTGGAGTACGTCGCGTTCACCCGGGCCGCCCAGGACGCCCTGCACCTGCTGCGGGCCGACCCGACCGCTCCCCGCCGCCGTGTCGTCGTCTCGGTCGACCTGCCGTCGGGAGTGATCGGGCGCGGCGACGGTGAGCTGGGCTCTAGCACGGTGCTGTTGACCGGTGCCGTCGCGGTGGGTGCCGTCGCGGCCATCCACGTGGACGGCGCGGACGCGGTCGAGGAGGTCGGCGCGGCGGCTGACGTGGTGGCCGAGGCGGCCGCTGGCGACCCGGACGCCCAGTTCACGGTCGACGGCGCGGAGGACCACGAGCTGGAGTGGTACGACGTGACGGAGCTGGACCAACTGCTCAACGCGGCCGACTGACCCGGGCGCCGGGTCCGCGCGGCCGACTGAGCCGCGCGCCGCTGTCTGAGCCGGCCGCCGCTCAGCCCGGCAGCCGGACGCCCGCTCAGCCCGGCAGCCGGACGCCCGGCACGGTTCGGCGTCAGCGGGCCGGGTCCGGCTTGGCCGGGTCCGCGTCGAACGTCTTGGTGCCGTCGAACGTCTCGGCCGGGTCTTCGTCGAACGTCTTGGCGTAACCCGGCTTGTCGTCCTCCGGGTCGACCTGGTCCGCGACGGGCCTCGGGCCGTCGGTCGGTTCGTCGTCGTCGCCGTGGGCTGGGCTGAGCGTGCGGCCGAACGCGATGAGCGCGGTCAGTGCCCCCACGAAGAGCACCCAGATGCCGTTGTCCACCCGGGAGGTGCCCAGCGAGGTCTGCGCCACCGCGTCCGCCTCGCTGAGCGCGCTGGCGAGGTCGAGCAACGACCGGCCGCCGATCCGGATGATCACCTCGGCGAGCAGCAGGAGGAGGCCCGGGCCGGCGCCGGCGAGGAGGTACGCCGGCCAGCGCAGCGCTGGGGCCTCGGGATCGCGGCGGACGGCTCGACGTCGCGCCCAGGTCAGGTAGCCGAAGGCCAGTAGCCCGGCCAGCAGTCCGGCGACGAGCGATTCGGTGCGGGACACCCACTTGGCCGCGCTGACCAACGATTGTTGGCTGTCGCCGGCGCCGAAGAGGTCGAACAGCGGGTCCCGGGCGCGGCTGAACGCGACCACGAAGATCAGCGTGCCCAGCGCGGCGGTGACCACCGCTCCGATCGCGGCGGCGGTCCGCGCGCCGGCCAGCGCGCCCCCGATGATCGCGGCGGCTGCCGTGGTGCCGGCGATCACGTTCGTGGTGGACGTGTCGAAGTAGGTGAGGTTGATGGCCAGCGCGGCGGCGAGCCCGACCAGCATTCCGCCGCCGATCGCCCCGGCGAAGCGCAGGGTGGCCCAGTCGCCGTATCGGCGGGCCAGCAGGTTGCCGCCGGCCAGCGCGACGGCCGCTCCGGCCACCAGCGCGGCCGAGATGACGCCGGGCAGGGCGAACGCGGAGAGGCTGATCGCGGTGACTCCGGCCGCCGCCGAGGTGATGGCCTCCCGGGTGGACCAGAGCATGGCGGCCAGCCACCCGAGCGCCAGCAACGCGAGCACTGCGGTGCCGGGCGCGGGCAGCGCCCGACCGCCGGCGCTGGTCGCGTCGACCGCCGGTTCGTCCGACTCGGCGGCCGGGACGCGGCCGGGCTGCTTGGCCGCCGGGACGCGGCCGGGCTGCTTGGTCATCGTCTCCCCTTCGAGGCGGCAGGTCACCGACCATTCAGGGTACGCGGGCCCGCTGGGCTGCCTGTCGCCCCGGGACGGTGGGACGGATCGAGACCGATCGGTAAGGGGAGGAGGGGTGGGGCGGTCCTTGGCGCAGGACGGTGGCCGAGGTGGGTCGCGCGGCCCGTCGTGGGAGAATCACGGGAGGTCCCGCCGCTGCTCGGCCTCCCGTGCGGCGTCCGGTGTCCGACCGTCCGGTCGGTGCCCGCGGGTCCGGTTTCGCCACTGCTGTCGAGATCGCCAGGAGCCTTGATGGATGCCGTGTTCTCCGTTCCCGAGCCGCGCAACGAGCCGGTTCGCAACTACGAGCCGGGCAGCCCCGACCGGGACCGGCTCCAGCGGCGGCTGACCGAGCTCGCCGCCGAGCGCATCGACCTG
This sequence comes from Micromonospora sp. DT53, assembly GCF_049841535.1. Taxonomy (NCBI): domain Bacteria; kingdom Bacillati; phylum Actinomycetota; class Actinomycetes; order Micromonosporales; family Micromonosporaceae; genus Micromonospora; species Micromonospora sp. DT53. The sequence goes on along the minus strand of NZ_JBNCKM010000005.1, from coordinate 449,143 downwards.
CCGATGACCATCGGCGGTGAGCAGCGGATGGCCGGCGGTGAGCCGATCAACGTGGTGCAGCCGCACAAGCACGCCCACGTGCTGGGTGTGACCGGGCACGCCACCCACGACGACGCGCGCGCCGCCACCAAGGCGGCCAAGGACGCCGCGCCGATGTGGCGGGCCCTGCCCTTCGAGGAGCGCGCCGCGATCTTCCTGCGTGCCGCCGAGCTGCTCGCCGGCCCCTGGCGCGACACCCTCAACGCCGCCACCATGCTCGGCCAGTCGAAGACCGCGATCCAGGCGGAGATCGACGCGGCCTGCGAGTTCATCGACTTCCTGCGGTTCAACGTGCACTTCGCGCGTCGCCTGCTCGAGGAGCAGCCGGCGTCCTCGCCCGGCGTGTGGAACCGCTTTGACCACCGCCCGCTGGAGGGCTTCGTCTACGCGGTCACCCCGTTCAACTTCACCGCCATCGCCGGCAACCTGCCGTCGGCGCCGGCCCTGCTGGGCAACACGGTGGTCTGGAAGCCGGGCCCGACCCAGCAGTTCGCCGCGCACTTCACCATGCGGCTGTTCGAGGCCGCCGGCCTGCCGCCCGGCGTGATCAACATGGTCACCGGCCGGGGCGAGGAGGTCTCCGACGTCGTGCTCGCCGACCCGGATCTGGCCGGCATCCACTTCACCGGTTCGACAAAGGTCTTCCAGCAGTTGTGGCGGACCGTGGGCGACAACATCGCCCGTTACCGGGGCTACCCGCGCCTGGTCGGCGAGACCGGCGGCAAGGACTTCGTCGTCGCGCACACCAGCGCCGACGTGGACGCTCTGCACACCGCGCTGATCCGTGGCGCGTACGAGTACCAGGGCCAGAAGTGCTCGGCGGCCTCGCGGGCGTACGTGCCGCGCTCGATCTGGGAGGGTGGGCTGCGGGACCGGCTGGCCGCCACCGCCGACTCGCTCACCTACGGTGACGTGGCCGACTTCGGCAACTTCGGTGGCGCCGTGATCGACGACAAGGCGTTCGCCCGGCACACCGCCGCGCTGGAGCTGATCGCCGGCGACGACAGCTGCCGGGTGTTGGCCGGTGGCACCGCCGACGACTCGGTCGGCTACTTCGTGCGACCGACGCTCTTCGAGTGCGGCGACGCCGCTCACGAGACCTTCACCACCGAGTACTTCGGGCCGATCCTGGGCGTGCACGTGTTCGACGACGCCCGTTTCGACGAGGTGGTCGCGCAGGCGGAGTCGATCGCCCCGTACGCGCTGACCGGCTCGGTGTTCGCCACCGACCGCCGGGTCGTCGAGTCGGTCGGCGAGCGCATGCGGTACGCGGCCGGCAACTTCTACATCAACGACAAGCCGACCGGCGCGGTGGTCGGGCAGCAGCCGTTCGGTGGCGCTCGCGCCAGTGGCACCAACGACAAGGCCGGCTCCTGGCTCAACCTGGTCCGCTGGGTCTCCCCGCGGACGATCAAGGAGACCTTCGTGCCGCCGACCGACCACACGTACCCCCACATGGGCTGACCGGCGACGACCCGCCGGCGGCGCGTGTGGCGTCGCCGGCGGGCGCCCGGAATGACCCAATTCATCGATAGTCCTCAACGGACTGTCTGCCGCCGACAGTGCACTTAGGAAGTCCTGTTGGGTGGCAAACCGGCAAATCCTGGACGCCGGGTGCGCAAAGTGGCAGCGTAGTGGGCATGGCGGATTCCGGAGTCAACCCTACGGCGGCGGCCCTGCTCGGCCTCCTCCACGAGGGCCCGATGACAGGCGGTCAGTTGATGGCCGCCGCTGAGCGCCGTCTGGCGCCGTACTGGTCGATGACCCGCAGTCAGGTGTACCGCGAGTTGCCGGTGCTGGCTGAGCGGGGTTTCGTGCGGCTCGGTAAGCCGGGGCCGCGAATGAGCCAGCCGTACGCACTCACCGCCAGCGGAAAGCGGACGTTTTCCCGTTGGCTCGCGGAGAACCCGGGGCGGGACACCATCCGCAACCCGATAGCGCTCCGGATGGCCTTCGGCAACCTGCACTCCGCCAGCCAGCTGAAGGGCCTGTACGCCTCGGCCAACGAATACCACACCGAGGCCCTCGCCCAGGTCCGGGAGCAGGTGAAGAACGCCAAACGGGACGGCGAGACGTACGACGCCAGCGCACTGGAGTTCGCCGTCGCCTACCACCGGGCGGCCCTGTCGTGGCTGAAGTCCGCCCCCGTCGGGTGACGGTCAGCGGCTTCGCGCACAGGGAACGAGCTGCTCCGCTCCCGGGGGCGCACTGCCGATTTGGCGCGGGACTGCGGGGCTCGCAAGCTCACTCCTCGCCCGCGCAGTACGCTTGGCTGTCGTGACCGCTGCCGATTACGCCGAACAGCTCAAGGAACTCGACGCGACCCTGCGAAACATCGAGGCCGTCCTCAACATCGACCGTCTCCACGAGGACAAGGCCCGCCTTGAGCAGGAGGCGTCCGCCCCCGACCTGTGGGACGACCAGGCCAAGGCTCAGCAGGTGACCTCGCAGCTGTCGTACGTCAACGGCGAGATCAGCAAGCTGGGCAGCCTGCGTTCCGGCCTCGACGACGCCCAGGTGCTGCTGGAGCTGGCTGAGGCCGAGGCCGACCCGGGTGTGTTGACCGAGGTCGAGTCGGAGATCACCGGGTTGACCAAGGCCATCCAGGAGATGGAGGTCCGCACCCTGCTCTCCGGCGAGTACGACTCCCGGGAGGCGCTTGTCGCCATCCGGGCCGGCGCCGGTGGTGTGGACGCCGCGGACTTCGCCGAGATGCTGCTGCGGATGTACCTGCGCTGGGCGGAGCGGCACGGCTACCCGACCGAGGTCTACGAGACCTCGTACGCGGAGGAGGCGGGCCTGAAGTCGGCCACCTTCGCCGTCAAGGTGCCGTACGCGTACGGCACGCTCAGCGTCGAGTCGGGCACGCACCGGCTGGTCCGGATCAGCCCGTTCGACAACCAGGGTCGTCGGCAGACCAGCTTCGCCGGCGTCGAGGTCCTGCCGGTCACCGAGCAGACCGACCACATCGACATCCCGGAGAACGAGGTACGGGTCGACGTCTACCGTTCCTCCGGCCCGGGTGGGCAGAGCGTCAACACCACCGACTCGGCGGTGCGGCTGACGCACGTCCCGACCGGCATCGTGGTGACCTGTCAGAACGAGAAGTCCCAACTGCAGAACAAGGCCTCCGCGCTGCGGGTGCTCCAGGCCCGGCTGCTGGAGCGTAAGCGCCAGGAGGAGCAGGCCAAGCTCGAAGGGCTCAAGGAGAACGCGGCGGGCTCGTGGGGCGACCAGATGCGCTCCTACGTCCTGCACCCGTATCAGATGGTGAAGGATCTCCGAACTGAGCAGGAGACCGGCAATCCGAGCGCGGTCTTCGACGGCGAGTTGGACGGCTTCATCGAGGCGGGCATCCGTTGGCGCAAGCAGCGGCAGCTCGCCGGCGACGGTGCGTGACGGTGCGCGGGCGGAGCGCTTCGTCGATCTCCAGGTAGGAGCCTGATTCGACGACTCGCGCCGGATCGGCGGGGCGTGGGGCTTGGCTCAGTTGTTACACCGCGTAGACTCACCACCCGTGATTCAGCTTGAGCAAGTGACGAAGACGTACCCGAAGGCGTCCCGGCCTTCGCTCGACAACGTGTCCGTCTCGATCGAGAAGGGCGAGTTCGTCTTCTTCATCGGTCCATCCGGCTCCGGCAAGTCCACGATCATCAAAATGCTGCTGCACGAGGTGGCCCCCAACAAGGGGCGCGTCGTCGTCAACGGCAAGGACGTCACGTCGATGCGCTCCTGGAAGCGACCCCACTTCCGGCGTTCGATCGGCTGCGTCTTCCAGGACTTCCGGCTGCTGCCCAACCGCACCGCCTACGAGAACGTGGCGTTCGCCCTCGAGGTGATCGGCAAGACGAAGGCGGTTGCCCGCCGGGTCGTGCCGGAGGTGCTGGAGTTGGTCGGGCTCGGTGGCAAGGAGCACCGCTACCCGCACGAGCTCTCCGGTGGTGAGCAGCAGCGGGTCGCCGTCGCCCGGGCGTTCGTGAACCGTCCGCTGATCCTGCTGGCGGACGAGCCCACCGGAAACCTGGACCCGGACACCTCGATCGAGATCATGCGCCTGCTGGACCGGATCAATCGCACCGGCACGACCGTCGTGATGGTCACCCACGACTCCAACATCGTGAACCAGATGCGCCGCCGCGTCGTTGAGATTGAGAGCGGTCGCATCGTGCGTGACCAGGCCCGCGGCGTCTACGGGTGAGCCGGCGCTCCACCCCTGCGCAGCCTGACGACGAACACCTCATGCCGGAGACCCGGAGGAAATCCCGATGCGGTTGAAATACGTCCTGTCCGAGGTACTGGTCGGACTGTGGCGCAACGTGACCATGTCCATCGCGATGATCATCACGATGGCGGTTTCGCTGACCATGCTCGGCGCCAGCGGTCTCATGTACCGCCAGGTCGACGACATGAAGGACCTGTACTACAAGAACATCCAGGTCTCCATCTTCATGAAGCAGGAGGTGAGCGAGCAGCAGCGCACCGACCTGGACGGCAAGCTGAAGAGCGACCCCCTGGTCAAGGAAGTCATCTACGTCGACAAGGCCCAGGCGTACGAGCGCTTCAAGGCGATGTACCAGGACGCGCCGGACCTGGTCAACGCCGTCAAGCCGGACCAGCTGCCCGAGTCGTTCCGACTCACGCTGAACAACCCGGAGCAGTACAAGGACATCTACGACCAGTACAAGGACACCGAGGGTGTCGAGGAGATCGTCGACCAGAGTCGACTGCTCGACAAGATCTTCAACATCCTCACCGCGATCCAGAACATCGCTCTGGCTGCCGCCGTCGTGATGGCGATCGCCGCCCTGCTGCTGGTCGCGAACACCATTCAGGTGGCCGCGTACAGCAAGCGGCGTGAGGTGGCGGTCATGAAGCTCGTCGGCGCGTCAAACTGGTTCATCCAGGCGCCGTTCGTGCTGGAGGCCGTGGTGGCCGGCCTGATCGGTTCGCTGCTGGGTCTGGCTGCCCTGGTCGCGGCGAAGTATCTGCTCTTCGACGGGTCGTTGAGCGCTCTGGAGGGTCTGCTCTCGCCGATCACCTGGGGCGACATCCTGTTCATCTTCCCGTTGATGGCTGGCGTCGGTGGTCTGGTCAGCGCGGGCACCGCCTGGATCACCCTGCGCTTCTACCTGCGGGTCTAGGCACCGTACGGGTCGTCCCGTCGTCTCCCGGGGACCCTCCCGCAGCCGGAAATAAACGGCGCGGGAGGGTCCTTGTCATTCGGGTAGCATGATCGGTTGTCCGGCCGGGGTGATCCTGGCCGCGGACGAAGGAGAGGGGGTGGCACCGATGCCACGGGAAAAGGGGCGCAAGGTGGTCGCCTCCAACAAGAAGGCGCGCCACGACTACGCCATCCTCGACACGTACGAGGCGGGCATGGCGCTGACCGGCACCGAGGTCAAGTCGCTGCGGGCCGGGCGCGCGTCGCTTGTCGACGCGTTCGCGCAGGAACGTGACGGCGAGTTGTACCTGCACTCGATGCACATCCCGGAGTACACCCAGGGCACCTGGACCAACCACGAGCCCCGGCGTACCCGCAAGCTGCTGCTCAACCGGGTCGAGATCGACAAGCTCCTCGGCAAGACCCGTGAGGGCGGTTTCACGATCGTCCCGTTGCAGGTCTACTTCTCGGACGGCTGGGCCAAGGTCGAGATCGCCCTGGCCAAGGGCAAGAAGTCGTACGACAAGCGTCAGGACCTCGCCAAGCGCGACGCGGACCGGGAGATCGCCCGGGTGTCCGGTCGACGGGGCAAGGGGATGGACGACTAGTTCATCCTGTTTGTCCGGGTCGGCGTGCCGGCCCGGGGCTCGGGATGAAAGGTGTTGCGCCAGGCGTTAGTCTTGTCAGTGCCGCCACATCGGCGGCCTGTCGAGGGGGTGACTGGTTTCGACTTCGTACGCAGCGACAGGGGAAGCGAGCCGAGGAAGCCGACGTCGTCTCGAGAATCGGTCGTCGGAACTTTATAAGCGCCAATAACACTCGCGCTGACTTCGCTCTCGCCGCCTGAGGCGAGTAGCTAAGTCTGTCGGTCTGGGAACGCCTTCGTCCCAGTAGCCGGCATCAGCTAGGAGGCTGGCCAATCGGACCCGGTCGCGGGGTCCGTGCGGCGAGATTAATCAGCGACTGGGCCCGTCACACCAACTTGCTCGCGTGAGCGGTGGGGCCGAGTAGAGGCACAGCGAGCTGCGCTCGGAGAAGCCCTGACAAACCGGCGAAGGACCCGGGTTCGATTCCCGGCACCTCCACCACCTCGAACGAAACGCCCCGGCCCACCAGCCGGGGCGTTTCGTTGTGTCGGGAGGGTCTTACGCTGCCCCCTGTGACCAACCAGGAGCTGCGCCTGTCGGTCGGCGCGTCGCCCGGCCAGCGCGTCGTGGCGGTGGTGGCCGGCGTTTTCCTCGCGGCCGTCGGCACGGCGTTCGTGGCGTTGCCCCTCATCGCCGACGGGCTGCTGCGCCGGCTGACCGGCCGAGGTGACGCGTTCGCCTCCTATGAGGAGGCTCGCGACCTGCCACCGGGGCTGCTGCCGCCCGGGCTACGGGACTCCGCCGACCCGAACCAGTCCGGTCCCAGCCCGTTCATCGGCCTGTGCGGGCTCCCCTTCGTCCTGCTCGGCCTCTACCTGGTGCTGCGGGTGCTGCGTACGGCGGCCTGGCTGGACGGCAGCCGGCTGCGGGTTCGCGGCGCGCTGCGCACCCGCACCGTCGACCTCGCCACCGCCCGGATCGAGTCGGGCGTGGTGTCGTACCGCGAGGCGGACGACGATGGTCCGGCCGGCGGACCGCAGCCGCGGTCCATCCGCGCGACCGACCCGGGGAGTACGCGGGGGATCACCATCCCCCTGCGCGGCATGGGGCTGCCCAGCCTGCCGCCGTTCGAGCTGCGGGCGCTGGCCGAGGCGATCACGACGGGTCGACCGGACGACGGGCGGGACGGCGACTTGCTCGCCGTGGCCGATCACCTGCACCGCCTGGCGCAGCACCGGTCGGCCGACTGAGGCGGCTCTACGGTGCCCAGGGCGGTACCAGTGCGGCTGGTGGGGTCAATGGGTGCAACGGGGAAGACGAGACGCCCCAGGGCACTGGACAGGGCCAGCCGACAGGCTCACCATCGCGGTATGGGGTAGCAGCGCCGCGCGGGAGGTGCCATGGTCACCGGTCCGGTCCAGCAGCCGTCACTCGTCGCCCGACCACGCGTCACGCATCCGGCGGGGCTCCCCGCCGACCCAGATCCCATCGGTCTACCCGGCGAGCCGCGCCCGGCCGGTCTCGCCGGTGACGTGCACGCCCTCGGCCGGGCCGTGGCCGTCACCACCACCGGGCCGCGTTGGCGCGAGGACGTTCTCCTTCGGCTACGTCCGGTGCGCCAGGGCTTCGCCGAGCACGTCCGGGTCACCGAAGGCCCCAGCGGCCTCTACCGGGAGTTGCTCACCCAGTCGCCGCGACTGCACCACGGGGTGCGGCTGCTGACCCGGGAACACGGGGCGATCGTCGGCGCGATCCTGGCGGTTCAGCAGTTCGCCGAGCGGCCCGAGGCGCACCCCGACGAGCTGCGGCACCGGGTCGGGCAGTTGCTGCGGAGGTTGGCCCGGCATCGGCGGCGCGGGGCCAACCTGCTCTGGGAGGCGTACCAGACGGATCTGGGTGGCGAAACCTGAGCCCAGGTCGGGAACCGGCTGGTCGACGGAGGCGTCGAACCGTACATGCGTCGATCGGCCCTGTTGCTCGTACTCCCGTTTCTGCTCAGCGCGGGCTGTGCCGCCGCCGGTCCCGGCCCGGCCGACGGTCCGCGTAGCCCCGCGCCCGGCGCTGAGGCGTTCGACGAGCGGGCCGCTCAGGTCGCCGAGGCCTGGCGGCCCGGTCCCGACTGGCGCACGGGCTACGTGCCGTTGGAGGGGCCGACCCTGCTCACCGGCGACCCGGGCTTCACCCCCGACACCGAGGCGGCCTTCCGGGCCGGGTGGTACCGCGCGCAGGTCGGGATACCGCCCACCCGGGTGGGCGGCGAGATCCACTTTCCGGACGGACGGCTGACGCTGCCGTTGGTCAGCGCCGCCGAGGCGTACCGGCAGCTCGACCAGGGTGATCCACTGCCCTGCCCTGGGCGGCCGAAGCGGCCCGGCCGGCCCACCCCCGGCGGTCCCACAGTCGAACCAGGGCCCGATGGGTGGGCCACGAGCAGCACGCAGACCGCCTGTCTCCCGCTCACCGTCACCGCTGTGACGTTCGGCGCCGTGCCGGTCCGCACGAGCCGCGGTGTGGCGCAGGTTCCGGCCTGGCTGTTCACCGTCAAGGAGCTGGCCACGCCGGTGGCCCGGCTCGCCGTCGCGCCGACGGCTGTCACCCCCGTCCCCGAGCCCACCGCGCCGGCCCGGCCGCTGCCGGACGGGTTGGTGGCGGCCCAGGACCTGGCCGCGGTCGACGGCGCCCGGCTGACCGTGCGGCTCGGCGTCGGCGCGTGCGACACCGGGATCACGCCGTTGGTGTGGGAACGGCCGGACGTCGTCGTGGTCGGTGGCCGCGTCACCCGGGCCACCGGCGAGTGCATCGCCCTGCTGAAACTGGAGCCGGTCACCGTCACCCTCGCGGCGCCGCTGGGCAGCCGGCCGGTGCTGGATGTCTTCACCGGTGCCCCGCTGGCGATCGCACCGCGCTGATCCGGCTCAGAGGATGCTGGGAACGTCGGTGCTGATCGGCACCGGCAACACCGTGGGACGGTCGGCGCGCAGCCCGGCGGCGAGCGCCGCGCCGAGCTGATCGGGGGTCTCCACCACCTGCGTGGCACAGCCGTAGCCGGCCGCGATCGCCATGATGTCCAACCCCGGCAGGTCCAGGCCGGGCACCCCGGGAGTGTGCTTCAGCTCGGCGAACGCCTTGAGGATCGCGTACTGCTGGTTGACCGGGACGACGACCACCACCGGCAGTGCCATCCGGGCGGCCGTCCAGAGCGCCTGCACCGAATAGTGGAAGGAGCCGTCACCGATCACCGCCACCACCGGGCGACCGCGCCCGGTGTCCCGCTCGGCCAGTGCGATGCCGATCGCCGCCGGGAGGCCGTAGCCGAGGCCGCCGCTGGCCATCGTGAAGTACGACGCCGGGCGGGTGATCCGCAGCTGACGACGCAGCGCGGACAGATTGGATGGCGACTCCTGGACCAGCACGGCGTCGGTCGGCCAGTGTGCGGCCAGCGCGGCGAACAGGGCGTCGGCGCTCAGCGGGGTGCCCACCTCCGGCGGTGGCAGTGCGTCGCGTCGCGTGGGTGCCGGCCGGCCGCTCGGCGGCACCCGTTCGACGAGCGCGGCCAGGGCCAGCCCCGGGTCGCTGAGCAGGCTGTCACCGACCGGGGCTCGCGCTGCCTCGTCGGGGTCGTCCGTGATGTGAAGCAGTCGGGCGCCGTCGGGCAGGTGCCCGCCCGGCACGTACGGGTAGTAGCGGAAGACCGGGGCGCCGACGACCAGCACCGTGTCGTGCCCGCGCAGCGCCTCGGCGAGCGGACCGATCGCGTACGGCAGCACGCCGCGGAAGTGCGGGTGGTCCTCGGGGAACACCGCCCGCTCGGTGGCGGGCGCCGACCAGACCGGCGCGGCGAGCCGCTCCGCCAGCGCGACAGCCGTCGACCAACTCCCGGAGCGGTCCACCCCCGGCCCGTACACGAGCACCGGGTTGCGGCTGCCGGCCAGCACCCGGACGAACTCCTCCATCCGCTCCGGGTCCGGCGCGAACCGGGTGGCCACCGTTCGCGGCGCGGGCGGTGGGTCGGCTGGCTGGGCCCAGTCGTCCATCGGCAACGAGAGGAAGACCGGCCCGGCCGGTGGCTGCACCGCAGTCGCGTACGCCCGCAGCATCGCGGCGGGGATGTCCTGCGCCCGGGCCGGCTCGTAGGCCCACTTCACGTAGGGCTGTGGGAGCTCGGTGGGTCGACGGCTGGCCAGCCGGGGTTCGAGGAGCAACATCTCCCGCGTCTGCTGGCCGGCGGTGACGATCAGCGGGGTCTTGTTGTGCCAGGCGGTGACCAGGTTGCCCATGCCGTTGCCGGTGCCCGGGGCGGTGTGCAGGTTGACGTGGGCGGGCACGCCGGCGGCCTGGGCGTAGCCGTCGGCCATCGCGACGGCCGAGGCCTCGTGCAGTGCGTGGACGTAGTGGAAGTCGGCGGGGAAGTCCTGGAGGAACGGCTCCTCGGTGGAGCCGGGGTTGCCGAAGACAGTGGTCATACCGAGGGTGCGGAGCACGTCGTACGTCGCGTCCCGGACAGTTGCCATCGCCACCCGCCTCCGTGTCGCGGGCAGGGGCAACCGCGGTCGCCCTCCCGATCAGCCGAATCTATCGGGATGTGACGGACCTTTCGGGCGTTTCTCGGCCGTCGGTGGTCCTGATCCGTCGATCACCGGGAGGTGTGTCGCCGGGTGCAACGGCCCTTCCTCTTAACTGTCTGATCACCCGCCGGTCAGACCTTAGCCAGCACCCAGGACGCAGGCTATGGTGCCAGGCATGGCGTTGACAGCGTGGCTGAACCCGATGCGCCGGGCGGATCCGGTCGATGACCGGCCCCCGGCCCGGGCTCACGGTTGACGGGTGTGTGGAATGCAGGGAGAGGGCCAGGCGATCGGCGGACGAGCGATGGAGTCGATGACCGGGCGGCTGCTGGTCGCGACTCCGGCGCTCAAGGACCCGAACTTCGACCGTACGGTGGTGCTGCTGGTCGCCCACGAGCCGGGCGGCGCGCTCGGCGTGGTGCTGAACCGGGCCACCGAGGTGCCGGTGGCCGAGGTGCTCGGTGACTGGAGCGACCTGGCCCGCCACCCGGCGGTGCTCTTCGAAGGCGGTCCGGTGCAACCCGACTCGGCCATCTGCCTCGCCCGGATGCGCCACCCGATGCGCCGGTTGAAGGGCTTCCACCAGGTTTCCGGGGCGGTCGGCACGATCGACCTCTCGGTCGACCCGGAGCGGCTGCGGGAGAGCATCGGCGGCATCCGGGTCTTCGCCGGCTACTCCGGGTGGGGCAGCGGCCAGTTGGAGCAGGAGATCGCCGACGGGTCCTGGTTCGTGTTGGACGGGCTGCCCGGGGACGCCTTCGTCGACCGGCCCGACGACCTGTGGCCGATGGTGCTGCGCCGCCAGGGCGGGATGATGGCCGCCGTGGCGCACTTCCCGCCGGACGTGGCACTCAACTGACCGGCCTCGGCGGGGGCACCCCGCGAGATGACCATGCGGGCCGGTCTGTGTATAGTTTCCCAGTGCCCGGGCGACCGGGACAACAGCAAGGGGCCGTGGCGCAGCTGGTAGCGCACCACACTGGCAGTGTGGGGGTCAGGGGTTCGAGTCCCCTCGGCTCCACCTTGTTGTGCTGCACATCAGCGGCTTGACAGATGGCAACCATCTGTCAAGCCGCTGATTCGTTTCCTGGCGCGGCGCTCACCCGTCCGTCGGAGTCAGCCGTGGGAGCCCGTGACGGAATCGTCGGTAGCCGGACGGTGAATGTCGCCCCGGCGCCGGGCCGGCTGTCGGTGGAGATCGTTCCGCCGTGGCTGGTCACCACCTCGCGCAGGAGGGCCAGGCCCAGACCGAAGCGCCGGTCCTTGGCCCCGGCGCCGCGGTGGAAGCGGTCGAAGAGGTGTTCGGCGTCGGCGGGGTCGAAGCCGGCTCCGCTGTCCGTGACCACCAGGTCCGCGCCGCGGCGGGAGGTGCGCAGGGCGACGTCGATGCGGCCGCCGGTCGGGGTGTGGGTGAGGGCGTTGGCGAGCAGTTCGCCGACCATGCGGCGCAGGGCCGAGGCGATGCCGGGGACGAGGACCGGAGTGTCCGGGACCGACAGGTGCAGCTGGACGCCCTGCTCCGCGGCGCGGTCGGCCTCGCAGTCGACGGCCTGGGCGGCGAGGTGGGCCAGGTTGACGGGCTCGGAGGGGTGCCGGTCGGCCGGGGTGGCGGCGAGGCGGGCGGAGAGCAGGAGTTCGTCGACGATCTCGCCGAGGCGGCGGGTGGTCTCGATCAGGCGGTCGTAGTCGGCGTGGTCGGCGCTGGCGCGCCGGGCCAGGATCTGGGCGCGCGTGTGGACCTGGGCGATGGGGGTGCGCAACTCGTGGCTGGCGTCGGCGACGAAGCGGCGTTGCCGGCCGAGCGCCTCGGCGAGTGGCGCCACGGCTCGGCGACCCACGACGATGCCCGTGAACACCGCCGCGGCGAGGCCAACCACCGCCGCGAGGAGGAACGCGGCGAGCAGGTGACGCCGGTCGGAGAGCTGGAAGCGCGCGTCGAACACCGCTTGCACCACACCCGTGCCACGGGGCTGGGTGCGGACGTAGTAGGTCGTGCCGTTGCGGTCGACCTTGTCGCTGCGGACCTGGTGGTCGAGGGCCACCGCGTCGATGGCGGACTGCAGCGGGAAGCCCGGAGGGGGCGGGTTCCGGCCCGAGTCGGTGCGGTTGCCGTCGTACAGGATGATCCAGCTGCAGCCCGGCGGCCCGGCGATGGTGCCGTGGACCGCGCCGTAGTTGAGCTCTCGTTCGATCTGTTCGTGCTGGTAGCGCAGCAGTGCGGCATAGGAGATGCCGGCGCCCAGGGCGAGCAGCGCCGTCATGGTGAGTCCGACGAGCAGGCTGACCCGCGCCCTGGTCCGGCGCAGCATGGTGTCCTCGAAGCTCACAGGGATCCCAGCCGGTAGCCAAGGCCGTGCACGGTCCGGATCACCGAGCGGCCGAGCTTGCGGCGCAGGTAGTAGACGTATGTGTCGACCAGGGACGCAGCGCCCGCCTCGTCGAAGACCCGACTGCGGAGCTCGGAGCGGGAGTGGACGGTGTACGGCCGGGACGCGAGGACCCGCAGCAGCTCGAACTCGCGTGCGGACAGGGCGATCCGGGTGCCGTCGGGCAGGACGGCGTCGCGCACGGAGAGGTCGAGCTGGCCCGACCCGAGCCGCAGCACCTCCGTGGACTCGGTGGTCCGGCGGCAGAGGGCCCGGATGCGGGCGCTCAACTCGTCCAGGTCGAAGGGCTTCGTCAGGTAGTCGTCGGCGCCCGCGTCGAGGCCGGCGACCCGGTCCTCGACGGTGCCGAGCGCGGTCAGCAGCAGCGCCCGGGCGACCACCGCCCGGGCCCGCAGCCGGACGACCAGGTCCAGCCCGTCGAGGGCGGGTAGGCGTCGGTCGATCACCATGACGTCGTACGGCCGGGTGAGCCCGAGGTGCAGGCCGCGTTGGCCGTCGGGGGCCTGGTCGACGACGTATCCCTCGCCGGTGAGCGTCTCGGCCACCATGCCGCGTAGTTCCGAGTCGTCCTCGACGAGCAGGAGTCGAGTCATACGGCGATCGTTACATAGATAAGTATCGTTGTCTGTAGAATTTGTCTCCTCAAACAAACATTCTACGGGGTTCCGGCGGGCACGAGCGACGGTGTAGGAGTGGGAACGCGTGCCTCGCGTCGCTCGATCCAGGTGAGCAGCGGCGTCGTCATGAGTGTGGTGACGAGCGCGACCACCACCAGCACCGTGAACAGCGACGTGTTGACGATGCCCGCCTCCAGCCCCACGTTCAGGGCGATCAGCTGCATCAGGCCCCGGGCGTTCATGAGGGCGCCGACGCGCAGCGCGACGCCGTTCGGTTCGCCGCGCATCCGGGCCGCGGCCCAGCAGGCGCCGAACTTGCCAGCGATCGCCACGGCCACGCACGCGGCGGCGAAGCCGAGTACGGCCAGGTTGCCCAGCAGCGCGAACTCGGTGCGCAGCCCGGAGAAGGTGAAGAACAGCGGCAGGAACACCGTCGCGGCGATCGGCGTCAGCGTGTCGACCACCTTGTCGGTCTTCTCCGAGCGCGGCATCACCACGCCAACCGCGAAGGCGCCGAAGACCGCGTAGAGCCCGATCTCGTCGGTGTACCAGGCGACCAGGAAGAGCAGTGCCACAGTGCCGAGCAGCCGCGCGCGATCGCCCGGGAGCCCCATGACGAAGCCGGTCACCCGCTGCCCACCCAGCCACAGCGCCGCCCCGAACAGCAGCGCACCACCCACGCAGACCAGGGCCGGGCCGACCGAGCCCGAGGCGAACGCCAGCACCGCGGCCAGCATGATCCACGCGACCATGTCGTCGATCGCGCCGCTGGCCAGGGCGAGCAGACCATGGCGGGTGCCGGTATGGCCGCGCTCGGTGATGATCCGGGCGAGCATGGGGAAGGCCGTGATCGCCAGCGCCACACCGACGAACGCCGCGGACACACCGAGCGACACGCCGTCCGCGCGGATCGGGACGAAGCCCGCCACGCCCACGACCAGCAGGATGCCCAGCACCAGCGGAGCGGCGACACCCGCGAGCGACACCGCTCCCGCCGTACCCGCGAGCTTGGTCACCCGATGGGAGGTGAAGGCGTACCCGGCCTGGAACATGAACAGCACCAGGCCGACCTGGCCGACCACGTACAGGATCGGCAGCAGCGGCGCGGGAAAGAGCGCGGCCTGGGCGCCCGGCCAGAACAGGCCGAGCAGCGACGGGCCGAGCAGCACCCCGGCGAGCATCTCGCTCACGACGGGGGGCTGGCCCACCTTGCCCAGGAGCCAGGAGACCAGCTTGCAGAAGAGCAGAATGACCGCGACCGCGATGAAGAACCGCGGGGCGAGTTCGCTGGGAGTCATGAGCTGGTCTCCTCAAAGTGTCGGGTGCACAACTTCTGTCGTCGGGCGTCGACGACCATCCAGGTGCCACAGACCAGCTGCTTGACCGAGCGCCCCACGTCGAAGATCCGGTCGCGTTGCCGCATGAGGGTGAGCCGGTCGCGGCCGGGGCCGGGAAGACCCCGGGGCGTCAGGTACGCGGGCCCGCGACTCGGCAGCGAGCGGGTGTGCGCCGCAGACGAGCTGACCGAGAAGCGCCGCAGCACCTCCCGGGTCGCCGCGCGCAACTGGACGGGGGCGGAGCCGCGCGCCGGACAGGCCCGGTTGGCGCTCACGCCGTACGGAATGAAATGGGCGTCCTGCCGGCGCACCGACAGCCAGCGGTCCGGGTCGAACTCGTCGTCGGCGGCGGGACCGGTGCGCTGATAGGCCCGATAGTTGAAGAGGAGCACGGACCCGGTCGGGAGGACGTGATCGCCCACACTGATGGGTCCGGAGGTGATCCGGTGCGCGATGCCGAAGAGCGGGTAGACCCGGAGCGTCTCGTCGATGATCCGGTCGAGCGATTCATCCGAGGTGTCCGTGACGGACCTGGAACACAGCAGGATGTGCGCCATGGCCTCCGACATCTGCACCACCGCCGTGTTGAAGAACGCGCCCTGCAGGTACCAGGCGGTCTCCAGGGCGGTGAAGGGCGGCGGCAGCACGACCGGGCAGGTTCCCGCGGCGATCCGGTCCAGCAGGTAGCGAGTCAGACGAAGCCGCCGGGACATGTGCCGCAGACCCATCCCCTTCAGGGCGGTAACCACGTCGTCCGCGTTCGCCACGATGAGCTCGCGGACGTCGCGCGGGCAGGATGCGCCGAACACCAGCTCGTACGAGACCTCGGCCCAGACCGGCATCATCAGGTCACGTAGCCGCACGTGGCTGATCCGGTCGGCCGGGAGCGCGTCGAGGATCCGCCGGGTCGCGGCCGTGGCCAGCTCGTCGGAGCGCGCGTGCGGGATGGCCAGCACCTGTCGGGTCGTCCGGGCGACCGTCCGGTACCGCTCGCCGGGCTCAAGGTGCTCCTGGTGCATCTGCGGACCGGGCGCGAGCCAGTACCAGAAGAGGTCCGACAGGCCGGCCCCGCGGCTGCGCCCGTCGGCGGCCGGATCGCTGTAGACCCGCTCGAAGTCCTCCGGTCCCACAAGTGCACCGGGGACGGGAACGCCCTCGGTCCCGTTGACCCGTTCGAAGATCCACTCCCGGAGGCCGACCACCGCCCTCACCGGATCGCCACCTGGTCGGGTGTCAGATCGGCCGGCCGCCGCGCCCCGGCCAGGGCGAGGGCCTGATCCAGCTCCGTGGTGAGTCGTTCGAGGGCTTCGCGTACGCCAGTCGCCCCGCCCGCCGCGAGCGCCCGCACCACCGGGCGCCCCACCAGCACCGCCCCGGCCCCGAGCGCCAACGCGATCACCACGTCGGTGCCGCGGCGGACACCTCCGTCGAGCAGCACCGGGAGCCGCCCACCCACGGCCGCCGCGACCGCGGGCAGCGCGTCGAGCGTGGGAATCGCCCCGTCGAGCTGCCGTCCACCGTGGTTGGACACAATCACACCGGCGGCGCCGTGCTCGACCGCGAGGCGGGCATCCGCGGGATGCAGGATGCCCTTGAGCAGGATCGGTAGTCCCGTGACGCCGCGCAGCCACGCGATCCGATCCCAGCCCGCCGTCGCGTCCATCGCGATCGGGCGCACCCGGCCCGTCGCGTCGCGCATGTTCGCGCAGGCGTAGCCGGGAGGCAGGTCCGTGAAGCCGTTGCGCCTGTCACGCTCGCGCCGTCCGAACACCGGGGAGTCCACTGTCACCACGAGCGCCCGGCAGCCGGCCGACTCGGCGCGCTTGACCACGTACTCGGTGAAGTCGAGGTCGGGTTGCGGGTACAGCTGGAACCACAGCGTCGCGCCCGCCGCCGCGATCTCCTCGACCGGCTGGGTGGCGGCCATGCTGACCACCATCGTCGTGCCGGCCGCCGCGGCCCCCCGCGCGGTAGCCGCCTCGCCATCCGGGTGCGCGAGCCGATGAAAGGCCGTCGGAGCGACCAGGACCGGCGCGGCCAGCGACGTGCCGGCCACGCTGACCCGCAGGTCCCGCTCGCCGGTCGCCCGCAGCACCCGTGGCACGATCCACCGTCGCTCGAAGGCCCGCTCGTTGGCGGCCAGGGTGCGCTCCCGCCCGGCCCCACCCTCGAAGAAGTCCTGGACAACCGGGTCCATGTCAGCCCTCGGCGCCGGCGAGGCAGCGACCCAGGAACTCGCGCAGCGGCCGCACGTGGACGTCCGGGCGGTCCCACTGGTTCTCCAGGTTCTCGGCGAGGTGGTGCGTGCTGACCACCTGGCCGTCGCGGTAGTAACGGACGACCGGGTGCAGGTACGCGGCGTCGTGCGCCTGCCCCACGACGTCCTGGGCCACCCGGGTCACGGTGATGTCGAACGGGTCGACCTGGTCGTGGTCGGGGCCGTACTCGAGAGTGATCACGAACGCCTGGTCGTGGTCGTGCTCGGCGGTGCGCAGGCCGGTCGACAGGAAGTAGTCCACCGGCACCTCCTCGTGGTAGCGGGCCTCGGGTCCGGCGACGGTGAGCACGTCGGCGAGGAACCCGAACTGCTGCCACAGGGCCGAGGTGCGGTTGACCCGCTCGATGACGGCAGTGGTCATGGCCGCCGGCTCGACGGCGAGCTTGTCGGACGGCCAGGCGGTGGCGTCGTACCGGCGGGAGAGGATTCGGTGCAACGCGCGTACGGCGTAGCGGAAGCCGTGCACGAAACCGCTCGTGGACTTCTTGAAGTCGCGTGCCTGGGAGATCGTCCCGGCGAAGAACAGCCCCGGAACGTTCACCGACTCCCATGCCTCGGTCTGTGCCGGGAATCGGTCCCTGATGGTGAGCTGCGGTCGGGCCGAGGAGTCGAATATCGAGTCGTCGAAACGGAATCCGGTGCACGCCAGCACCCGGTCGTAACGCAGTTCCTTCACGACCTCGTTCGCCCGCGAGAAGCTGAAAGCGACCTTGTAGCCCGTGCCGTCGCGCTCGATGCTCTGGACCGTGCCGTCGAGGATCGCGTTTGCCGACTTGAGCTGATAGGTGTCCAGGAAGTTGTTGTTCACCGCGCGCAGATGCCCGACGTAGTGGGTGCGCCACGCCATCCGGACCGAGCTGGGCCCCGCGAGGTGGATCAGCGTCGTGGTCTCCATGAGGTTCTCGGCGGTCTCGAAGGCGGAGTTGCCCTTGCCGATGATGAGCACCTTCTGGTCCAGGTAGTCACGTGGCTCGACGCTCATCACGTCGTACCCCTCGGCCAGTTCGAATCCTGGAATGTCCGGCTGGTAGGTCTTCGACACGCCGGTGGCGACGACCACCGCGCGGGCCTCCCAGCGCCGGTCACCTGCCTCGACCGTGAACACGTCGTCGTGCTTGGACACCCGGGTCACCCGGGTGCCGTAACTGACCTTGACGCCGGTCTTCGCCGCGAAGTCCGCGAGGTATCGCACCATCACGTCGGCGTCGGGGAAGTACCGCTCGGTGTACTGCGTGAACAGCAGCGCCGGGTCGTCGGTGAGCAGGGAGTTCCAGTCGAGCCGCAGATTCAGCTCGGGATCGTCGGTGCCCGTGTGTGGTTTGTTGATCGAGATGAGTTGGCGGTGCCGCGGATAGGTGGCGAAGAACGCCCCCGGCCCGTCGGCACCCTCCAACACCAGATAGTCACGCTTGCCCTCGGCTTCGAGCAGGGCGGCGAGTTGAAGGCCGGCCGGACCGGCCCCGATGATCAGGTAATCAAGCGTCACGGCGCTCACCGTACGAGTGGGAAATCAGAGAGATTTCAAGCTCTTCCAGAATGTCGGCTGTTCTTCGCACGTCGACGTCGAGCGGCCGGTCCGGGTCGATCGGTGCGATCTCCTCCAGGGCCCGAAGGGTGCGGTCACAGCCCACCGCCGTGGGCCGGCGCGCCCCGACGTGCACCGCCTGGCGCAGCCCGAGCCCGAGCGAACCGGTGATCAGGCGCAGCAACTCGGCCTGGTCCAGGGCGCGGAGCGCGGCCTGCGTGCCGAGTGGGATCACGTCCTGGTTGTGCAGGTTGGTGGGGAGGCTCTGCAGGCTTGCCGGCACCGAGTCGCGCCTGATCTCGGCGATCAGCGCGGTCGACGCCAGCTGGACACCCTGCAACCCGTGCTGCTGCCCTGGACCGGCCGCGAGCATCGGCGGCAGGCCGCCGTTGCGCCCGGGATCCACGAGCAGGTCGAGTTGGCGCTCGGCGAGGTTGCCGACCTGGGCGATCACCATGGTCAGGACGTCGGCGGCGAACGCGGCGGGTTGGCCGAAGAAGTTGCCGCCGTGCACGACCTTGTCGTCGGTCGGGAAGAACAGCGGGTTGTCGCTCACCCCGCCGAGGTCCGCCGACACGACGCCGTCGACATAGCGCAGGGCGTCCTCGGCCGCTCCGAGCAACTGCGGCGCGCAGCGGATGCTGTAGGGCTCCTGCAACGGTCTCGTGCCGGACTCTCGCAGGCCGGCGCAGACCGCCCGCATCGCGTGGCCGACCTCGATCGCGCCCGGGTGACCGTAGGCGGCGAGGAGGGCCGGATCGAGGAACTGTGGATCGCAGCCGAGCAGGTCGGCGAGCAGGCAGGTGAGCGTCTGCACCACGCGGTGTGCGGTGCGGACCCGGTCCAGGGCGAGGGCCAGCGCCGCCGTGGTGAGCGACGTGCCGTTGACAAGCGCGAGTGCGTCCCGGCCGTCGAGCGGCAGCGGCTCCAGGCCGGCCTTGGTCAAGGCATCCGCGGCGGGCATCCGGACGCCGTCCACGTAGGCGTGCCCGCGACCGCGCAGCGCCTGGGCGGCGGCACCGAGCGGGATCAGGTCGCCGCTGGCTCCCACCGAGCCGAATCGGGGCATCGCCGGCGTGAACGTCGTGCCGAGCATGGCCGCGAGCGCGTCGATCACGTGCGGCGAGACCCCTGACGCACCCCGGGCCAGGGACCAGGCGCGCACCAGCAGCGTCGCGCGCACGACATCCGGGGCGAGGTCCGGGCCCTGGCCCGCCCCGAGGTGAGCGAGGGTGTTGTCGGCCTGGTCGCGCTGGTCGGCTCGGCCCGCGTAGCCGACGAGCGCCCCGAAGCCGGTGGTGGCACCGTAGATCGCCCGGTCGTCGCCGAGTGCCTTGCCGAGGAACGTGCGGCCGGTCGCCACCCGGGCCCGCACCTCTTCGCCGAGCACGACAGTGACCGGGCCGGCCGCGACACGCAGGTCGGCGAGGCGCAGCGGCGCCGCCAAATCCACCTTAATCGTCATGGGAGCGGATGCTAGAGGCAATTTCTCAGAGCGCTCTGAAATTGCCTCAGTAAATTGCGGCGCATGACGCACGATTGCCTGATCATTGGAGCCGGGCCGGCAGGCCTGCAGCTCGCGACCCTGCTCGAGCGCGACGGTCACGACTACGTGGTGCTGGAGGGCGGCCCACGGGCGGGCACATTCTTCGAGACCTATCCCCGGCATCGAAAGCTGATCTCGATCAACAAGGTGTGGACCGGGTCGACCGATCCGGAGTTCAATCTACGGTCGGACTGGAACTCGTTGCTGACCGACGATCCGGAGATGCTCTTCAAGTACTACAGCACGCGCTATTTCCCCGCCGCCGAGGATCTCGTGCGTTATCTCGCCGACTTCGCGCGGGGTCTGAACGTCGTCTACGACACCCGGGTGACCTCGGTGTCGAAGACCGACGACGTGTTCACCGTGCGGGCCGGCGACCACAGCTGGACGGCCCGGAGAGTCGTCGTCGCCACCGGCGTCTCCCAGCTCTACCAGCCGCCGATCGAGGGCGCTGACCTGGCCGAGCGTTACGACACGGTAAGCGTGGACCCCACCGATTTCGTCAACCAGCGCGTGTTGATCATCGGTAAGGGCAACTCGGCCTTCGAGACCGCGGACGCGCTCGTCGAGACCGCCGCCACGATTCACGTCGCCGGACCGCACTCCATCAGGCTGGCCTGGCAGACCCATTACGTCGGGCACCTGCGCGCGGTGAACAACAACTTCCTGGACACCTATCAGCTGAAGTCACAGAACGCCGTCCTGGACGGCACGGTGGAGCAGATCAGCCAGCGGGAGGGCGGGGGATTCCGGGTGCTCTTCCGGTACGCCCGGACAGTCGAGAATCTGCGCGAGCTCGAGTACGACCGGGTCATCCTCTGCACCGGATTCCGCTTCGACGCGTCCATCTTCGCCGAGTCGGCCCGACCGGAGGTGGTCATCAAGGATCGGTTCCCGGCGCAGACGCCGGCCTTCGAGTCGGTGAACGTCCCAGGTCTCTACTTCGCCGGCACCCTCAGCCAGCAGCGTGATTTCAAGAAGTCCACAAACGGGTTCATCCACGGCTTCCGCTATGCCACCCGCGCCCTGCACCACATCCTCCGCGAGCGGCACCACGGGCAGCCCTGGCCGTCCCGGCAGATCCCCCCGACGCCCGAGGCGATCGCCGATTCGATAATCGCCCGGATCAACGTCAGTTCCGCGCTGTGGCAGCAGTTCTCGGTGCTCGGCGATGTCGTCACCGTCGAGGGCGACGCCGCCCGCTACCGCGAGGAGGTGCCGGTCGCCTATCTGCGGGACGCGGAGCCGGACGTGTTCGCGTTCCTTGTCACCCTTGAGTACGGTCCCGACCACGACCAGGTCGACCCGTTCGACATCACCGTGCCGCGCCCGGCCGAGAACGACGCGACCGCCGCGCACGACGCCAGCTATCTCCACCCCGTCGTCCGGGTGCTGCGCGACGGGCAGGTCATCGCCGAGCACCACCTGGCGGAGAACCTGGAGAACCAGTGGGACCTGCCGACAGTGCATCGGCAGCCCCTCGAGGTCTTCGTCAAGGGCGTCCTCGCCGATGCCCGCTGACGTCTGGCCACAGCCCGTCCTCGACCTCCTGGCGGCCGACGGGGACCGGCCGGTCTTCGAGGACGGGCCGACAGTCACGACCGCCTCGGTGCTGACGGGTCTGATCCGGCGCATCGCGGCCGGGCTGCGCTCGTCCGGCGCGGGGCCCGGAGTGGGTGTCACGCTCGACCTGCCGGTCACCGCGCCCGCCTTCGCCGCCACGATGGCCGCCTTCGCCGTCGGGGCCCGGGTGTCCGGGTGGCGTGCCGACCTGAGCCCGGCACAACTGTCCGGCTCCCTCCTGGTCGACCCGGCTCAACTGGCCGCGCTCGCCGCGCATCCCGACGACGGGCTGCCCCTCGTCGCGGCGGGACGGGCCGAGGATCCCGCGCGGATCATCTGGACCAGTGGCAGCACGGGTACGCCGAAGGGTGTGGTGCAGACGTATGCGGCGATGTCGGCGGCCTGGGTCCCGTACCCGGACCGATGGCCGCCGGCCATCACCGAACTGGCCCCCCGGATGCGGCGCTACCTGGTCTTCGGCTCGCTGGCCAGTCAGGTGATGCTGGAGTACGGCATCCTCGCCCTCGCGGCGGGCGGCACCCTCGTCGTGGCACCCCGGCCGGTCTTCCCGGACGCCCTTGTCGAACACCGGGCCACGGCGAGTGTGATCACCGTCGGCAAGCTGCACCAGCTGATTCGGGACCAGCGCGCCAACCCGGTGGACCTGCGGCACCTGCGGGCGCTGATGGTCTCCGGGTCGCCACTCGCGCCGGGCCGGCTGGCGGAGGCCCTGGACGTGCTGGGCCCGGTGCTCTTCCACGGCTACGGGCAGACCGAGACGTCGATGATCTCCATGGTGACCCCCGCCGAGATGCTGACCGACGAGACCACGCTCGGCACGGTCGGTCGTCCGGCCGTGGACGTCTCCGTTCGTGGCGGGGAGATCTACGTCCGCACACCCGCGCAGGCATCCTCGTACTGGCAGGACCCGGACGAGTCGGCCGAGGTGTTCGTGGACGGCTGGGTGCGTACCCGTGACCTGGGGGAGTTGGGCGCCGACGGGTACCTGCGGCTACTCGGACGGGCCCGGGACGTGATCATCGTCAACGCCCAGGTGGTGCACGCCGGGCCGGTGGAGCGGGCGCTCGCCGCCGATGCCGCGGTCGCCGAGGCGTACGTCGTCGGGGGTCCGGACGAGATGACCGGCGAGGCCGTGCACGCCTACGTGGTGCCGGTGGCCGGGAGAACACCCGATCCGGACGTGTTGCGCAAGCTGGTGGCCGTACGGGTGAACGATCTCGCGGTGCCGCGAACCGTCACGGTCATCGAGCGCGTGCCGCTCGCGCCCAGCGGCAAACCGGACAAGAGTCAACTCCCACGACCCGATCACCGGATGTGACGGGCGTACACGCCAAACCGCCCTGACCGGAAGACCCGGTCAGGGCGGTTGTCGACTGCATGTCCGGTAAGGGCGGGGGTCAGCCCTGGCGGCTCTTCCACTGCGGGTTGGCGCGGTTGACCACGACCACCCGGCCACGACGGCGGACCACCACCGAACCCGGCTTCTGCTTCAGTGCACGCAACGAGGTACGTACCTTCATGTCTGCCTCCTCGGTCTCAGCGGTTCCGAGTATCGAAACGCCGTGCCCACCCCGGGGATTCCCGCGACCTACGATGACCGTGCACGATGCGTGGGGAGGTGCCGAGGTGTTGCCTGGGGCGTTTGTGACCGTGGTCTACGCGTTCCTCGGTTGGCTCCTGGTGTTCACCGCCCGGGTGACGCTGCGACCATCGGTGAACAGGAACCGCAGCCCCGGCGTGCGGACACCGGCGACGATGCGGTCGGCCGAGCACTGGTTCGCGGCGCACCGGCGGGTCGCCCGGCCCCTGCGCCGCACCGGGATTCTGCTGGCGATCGCCGCGCCGCTGCCGATCCTGCTCGGGGCCGCCTTCGGCGACCCGCCGGTGATCGGGGCCGTGCTGGTGCTCGCCCTGCTCGTCGTGCCGTACCTGGCCTACCTGGCCCTTCTCGCCGATCGCGCGGCAGCCGCCGTCGACCGGAAACGGTGACCGACGGCCGACGTCGAACCTTTGCCCTCCGCTGGCCGTACCAGTGGGCGGGAGGTCAACCTCATGACCGTACGCCGGCTCCTCGCCACGGTGCTTGTCGCTGCCGCGACCGTGCCGCTGGCCGCCACGCCCGCCGCCGCGCACGGCGCCCCGACCGACCCGGTCAGCCGGGCGGCGGCCTGTGGACCCGAGGGCCGGTACGCGGCCACCAGCGCCTGCCGGGCGGCGATCGAGGCCGGCGCGGCGGTCCGGGAATGGGACAACGTACGGGTCGCCGCGATCAACGGTCGGGACCGGGAACGGATCCCGGACGGTGAGCTGTGCAGCGGCGGGCTGTCCGCGTACCGGGGGTTGGACCTGCCCCGCACCGACTGGCCGTCCACCGAGCTGAGCGCGGGCGCGAAGTTCACCTTCCGGTACCGGACCACCATCGAGCACCGGGGCACCTTCCGGCTCTACGTCACCACGCCCGACTACGACCCGCGCAAGAAGCTGACCTGGGCGGATCTGGAGTCGCGTCCGTTCCTGACCCGGACCGACCCGCCGGTGCGGGCCGGGGCGTACCAGTTGGCGGGTCGGCTGCCGGCGGGCCGCAGCGGCCGACACCTGATCTACACGATCTGGCAGAACTCCAACACCCCGGACACCTACTACTCCTGCTCGGACGTGGTGTTCCGTGGCGCCAAGGCCACCGCCGCCCCGCCGAAGGCCGACCCGTCGAAGGCCGCCGTGACGAAGAGCGCGCCGCGTACCACCGCGAGCACGCCGGCCGCCACCGGGTCGGCGGTGGCCGCGGCGGCCGACCCGGGCGTGCCGGTGGCGTCGGTGACCGACCTCGGCGGCCGGTGGCCGGTGCTGGCCGGTGCCACCGCCGTGCTGGTCCTGGCGCTGCTGATCGGTGCCGGACGGCGACGTCGCGGCGCCGCCGCGCCGGTGGGCCGGCAGTGCGAGGTGCGCAACCACCGGGCCGGGCGGCGCCGGATCTGGTGACCCGACCCGCCCGGGACCCGACGGCGTTCAGCCGAGGTGGCGCTCGATCTCGGCCAACTCGTCGGCCGTGAAGTCGAGGTTGTCCAGGGCGGCGATGTTCGTCTCCAACTGCTCGACGCTGCTCGCCCCGATGATCAGGCTGGTCATCCGCGGGTCCCGCAGCGCCCAGGCCAACGCGAGTTGGGCCAGCGACTGGCCGCGCCGCTCGGCGACCGCGCCGAGCCCCCGGATGGTGGCCATCTTCTCCTCGCTGAGGTCGCTCTCGTTGAGGAAGACGCTCGTGCGAACCCGCGAGTCGGCCGGGATGCCGCCCAGGTAGCGGTCGGTCAGCAGGCCCTGGGCCAACGGGCTGTACGCGATGCAGCCTGCGCCGACCTGCTCCAGCGTGTCGAGCAGGCCGTCGGACTCGGTCCAGCGGTTGAGCATCGAGTACGACGGCTGGTTGATCAGCAGCGGCGTGCCCAGCTCGCGCAGGATCGCGGCGGCCCGCCTGGTCTGCTCCGAGTTGTAGTTCGAGATGCCGACGTAGAGGGCCTTGCCGGAGCGGACGACGGCGTCGAGCGCCCCCATCGTCTCCTCGAGCGGGGTGTCCGGGTCGAACCGGTGCGAGTAGAAGATGTCGACGTAGTCCAACCCCATCCGGCCCAGCGACTGGTCCAGTGACGAGATCAGGTTCTTGCGAGAGCCCCACTCGCCGTACGGGCCGGGCCACATCAGGTAGCCGGCCTTGCTGGAGATGACCAACTCGTCCCGGTACGGCTTCAGGTCGGTGGCGAGCATCCGGCCGAAGTTCTCCTCGGCCGAACCGGGCGGCGGGCCGTAGTTGTTGGCCAGGTCGAAGTGGGTGACACCCAGGTCGAAGGCGCGGCGGACGATGTCGCGCTGCCGTTCGAACGGGCGGTCCGGGCCGAAGTTGTGCCACAGGCCGAGCGAGACGGCGGGCAGCCGCAGGCCACTGCGTCCGCTGCGCCGGTAGGTCATGGTGTCGTAGCGGTCATCCGCGGCGAGGTAGGTCACGATCATGAGCCTAGCTCCGGTGCAGCGTGCCGAGGATCGGGAGTGGAAACCGGGACATCAGGGTAGTTTCGACGCAAGGTTGCGTGCCCGGTTCGCCGGCCAACGGGAAAGTGAGCACAGTGGACGACATCACCGCGCTGATCCTGGACGACCACGCCGCCTTCCGGCGTGGCTTCGCCCGCCTCGACGACGCCCGCGACGAGCAGGAGATGCTCGCCATCTGGGACGCCCTCGCCCTGCACCTGGACATCCACGCCGAGGCCGAGGAGGCGATCCTCTACCCGCACCTGGTCAAGCACGGCGACGACGGCGAGGACGAGACGGCCGACGCGATCGGCGACCACAACAAGATCCGCGACGCCATCGCCGAGGCGAAGCTGCACCCGGTCGGCTCGGATCAGTGGTGGGAGGCGGTCGGCACGGCCCGCCGGGAGAACAGCGAGCACCTGGCGGAGGAGGAGGACGAGGCGCTGCCCGACTTCCGCCGGCACGCCAGCACCGAACTCCGCGCCGAGCTGGGCCAACGCTGGCTGACCTTCTACGGCGAGCACAAGAACGGTCGCAACCTCCCGTTCCGCGACAAGGACCCGCAGCAGTACGTGGCCGACCACCGCTGACAATTCCCCGACGCGGGGGAGTCGCCGGGACTGGTCCCGGCCGCAGAATGGCGGGGTGATCCTCCGAGCGGCGCTGGCCCCGCTGGTCGCCGGCACCACCTGGCGACGCGGCGTGTTCCTGCTGCTCGGCGGCGTGCTGGCACTGCCGTACGGGCTGCTCGCGGTGACCTTCGCCCAACTGCTCGCCGACTCGGCGATCCCGCGCCCGCTGGTCTACGTCCTGCTGGTCATCGCCGTGCTGATCGCTGTCGTCCCGTTGCTGGTGGACGGCAGCCGGGCGTTGGAGATCGCCGCCGTACGGGCCCTGCTCGGCGTCGACCTGCCCGACCCCGCGCCCGGGCACCACGGCGACCGGGAGACCCGGCTGCGCAGCGCGCTCTGGATCGCCACCCACCTCATCGTCGGCGCGCTGGTGATGCTCGCGCTGTTCAGCGCACTGCCGATGGCGCTGGCGTTCATCGCCCAACAGTTCGGCATCGGCACCGAGCTGACCAGCCGGGAACAGTTCGGGCCACTGGACGGGCAGGACAGCGGCTGGCTGACCCTGACCGGGGTGCTCCTGCTGGTGGGCCTCGGCTACGCCGTCGCCGGGCTCGGCGCGCTCGCCGGATCCATGGCACCTGTGCTGCTCGGCCCGGCCCAGGCGGAACGGATCGCCGCCCTCGAAGCACGGGCCGCCCGGCTCGCCGAACGCAACCGCCTGGCCCGGGAGCTGCACGACTCGGTCGGTCACGCGCTGACAGTGGCCACCCTCCAGGCCGGGGCCGCCCGCGAGGTCCTCGACACCGACCCCGAGTTCGTCCGGCGGGCGCTCACCGCCATCGAGGACGTCGGACGCAACGCGATGGACGACCTCGACCACGTGCTCGGGCTGCTCCGGGAGAACGGACGCGACAGGCCCGTGGTGGCGCCGCAGCGTACCCTCGCCGACCTGGACCGACTGGTCACCGACGCGCGCGCGGCCGGCCTGGCCGTGCACGCGCAACGCGCCGGTGACCCGACGCGGGTGCCCGCTGTGGTCTCCCGGGAGGGCTACCGGATCGTCCAGGAGGGATTGACGAACGCGGCCCGGCACGGCCACGGGCCGGTGACGGTACGCCTGGACCTGCGCAGCGACGCACTGGAGCTGGAACTGGTCAACGCGGTGCGCCACCCCGACCGGACCCGGCTGGGGCGGGGCGGTCGAGGCCTGGACGGCATGCGGGAGCGGGTGCTGCTGCTCGGCGGCCGGCTCACAGTGGGCCCCGACGGCGACCGGTGGCTGATCCGGGCCCGCCTGCCCTACGAGGAGACGACATGACCACCGGAGTGCTGATCGTCGACGACGACGAGCTGATCCGGGTGGGGCTGCGAGCCATCATCGACGCCCAACCCGACCTGCGCGTTCTCGCCGAGGCCGCCGACGGGGCCGAGGTGCCGCCGCTTGTCGCCCGGCACCGGCCCGACGTGGTGCTGATGGACGTGCGGATGCCCGGCATCGACGGCATCCAGGCCACCCGGCACCTGCTGGCCACCTCCGCCGACCCGCCCCGGGTGCTGGTGGTCACCACCTTCGCCAACGACGAGTACGTCTACGAGGCGCTGCGCGCCGGCGCCTCGGGGTTCCTGCTCAAACGGGCCCGGCCCGCCGAGGTGGTGGAGGCGGTCCGGGTGGTCGCGGCCGGCGAGTCGCTGCTCTTCCCGGCCGCGATCCGCCAACTGGTCGGGGCGTACGGGCCGACCGGCGGCGACAGGTTGGATCGCGCCCGGCTCACCGAACGGGAGGCCGAGGTGTTGCGGTTGATGACCACCGGCCGGTCCAACCCGGAGATCGCAGCGCACCTGGTGGTCGGGGTGGAGACGGTCAAGACGCACGTCGGCAACGTGCTGGCCAAGCTGGGCGTCCGTGACCGTACGCAGGCGGTGATCGCCGCCTACGAGTCCGGCTTCGTCACCCCGTCCGGCTGAACGGTCCCTCCACCGGGGGAGCGGGTTCACCGCCGGCCGGGAGGGAATCCGGCGGTTGCCCGTCGAGGCTGGGAGCATGACAACGATCACTGCCTCCCCACCTCGTACCGACTCCCGCTGGCCGGACCGGCTGGCCCCACTGGCCGCCGGTTGGCTCGGCCTGTGGGGCGTGCTCGCACTGATCGGCACGCTCACCGGCGCGGGCTACCCGTTCGGCCCGAACGACCCCCACGGCGGCGACGTCAGCCTGCTGCGCCTGGTGCCGGTGGAGGTGGCCACCCCGCTCTTCGCCGGCGTACTGCTCACCGCCGCGGTGACCGCCCTGGCCATGAGCCGCCCGGCGGCGCGCCCGCCCGGCCCGCTGCGGGCGCTGCTCGCCGGCTACGGCTGGGCTGTCGCGTTCGTGCTCGTCCTGGTCGTGCCGGACGTCCGGGTGCTGGTCGTCCTCGGCTACCTGCCGATCCTGATCGTCGGTGCGCCGTTCGGGTGGCCGCCGGTCGACTACGCCGACGTCTTCAACTGGGCGCTGTTCGGCCGGTTCGCGGCGCTGGCCGGCGGGCTGTTGCTGGCCGCTGCGGTGCTCGCCTGGCAGCGCCGTACCGCCGCGGCTTGCGTGGGCTGCGGCCGCAACCACACCGACCGAGGGTGGACCACCCCGGCCGCTGCCACCCGCTGGGGCAGGTGGGCCGCCGGCATCGCCGCCGTCATCCCCTTCACGTACGCGTTGACCCGCTTCGCCTGGGCGGCCGGCATCCCGCTCGGCATCTCCCGCGAGTTCCTGACCGAGATGCAGGACAGCGGGCTGGTCTGGGCCGGGTTCGGGTTGGCCGCCTTCGCCACCGTCGGCGCGATCCTCACCCTCGGCCTGGTGCAGCGCTGGGGCGAGCGGTTCCCGCGCTGGATGGGCGGCCTGGCCGGTCGGCGGGTGCCGGTGAAGCTGGCAGTGGTGCCGGCCACCCTGGTCGCCATCTCCGTTACCGCCGCCTCGCTGGGGTTGCTCAGCAACCCGAAGTTCTGGGAACTCACCGGCGGGCTCAGCATCACCGGGGCGCCGATGCTGCTCTGGCCGGTGTGGGGCGTGGCGCTCGGCGCGGCCACCTACGCGTACCACCTGCGCCGCCGCGGTGCCTGCCGGCGTTGCGACCGGGGCTGAGGCTGGTAGTGGGGGTGCCCCCCGATGCCCGGGGCACCCTCGCGAAGGTGAGCTAGCGTGGGTCGGGTGACTGCGCCTACCCCGGTAATCCCGGTTCCACCGGCCGACCTGCCCGGCACGCTCGGCGCGCTACGGGCGGCCGGTCACCAGTACCGCACCGTCAAGCAGGAACTCCGCGACAACCTCCTCGCCCGGATGCGCTCCGGCGAGACCCGTTTCCCCGGCATCGTCGGCTACGACGACACGGTGCTGCCCGAGGTCGAGCGGGCGCTGCTCGCCGGGCACGACATGGTGCTGCTCGGCGAGCGCGGCCAGGGCAAGACCAGGCTGATCCGCTCGCTGGGCGCGTTGCTCGACGAGTGGACCCCGGTTCTGCCCGGCTCGGTGCTCAACGAGCACCCGATGCACCCGCTCACCCCGGCGTCCCGCGCCCAGGTCGCCGAGGCCGGCGACGATCTGCCGATCGGCTGGCTGCACCGCTCCATGCGCTACGGCGAGAAGTTGGCCACCCCGGACACCAGCGTCGGCGACCTGATCGGTGACGTCGACCCGATCCGCATCGCCCAGGGTCGTACCCTCGGCGACCCGGAGACCATCCACTTCGGGTTGGTGCCGCGCACCAACCGGGGCATCTTCGCCGTCAACGAGCTGCCCGACCTGGCCGAGCGCATCCAGGTGGCGCTGCTCAACGTGCTGGAGGAGCGGGACATCCAGGTTCGCGGCTACCAGCTGCGCCTGCCACTGGACCTGCTCCTGGTGGCCAGCGCCAACCCGGAGGACTACACCAACCGGGGCCGGATCATCACCCCTCTGAAGGACCGGTTCGGCGCGGAGATCCGCACCCACTACCCGGTCGACCTGGAGTTGGAGCTGGCGCTCATCCGCCAGGAGGCCGACCTGGTCGCCGAGGTGCCCGAGCACGTGCTGGAGGTGCTGGCCCGCTTCGCCCGCGCCGTCCGGGAGTCGCCGTCGGTGGACCCGCGCTCCGGTGTCTCCGCCCGATTCGCCATCGCCGCCGCCGAGACGGTCGCCGGTGCCGCGCTGCGTCGCGCCGGCCTGCTCGCCGCCTCCGACAACCCGGAGGGACGTCCCGAGGCGGCCGTTGCCCGCGTCGGTGACGCGGTGTCGGTGACCAGCACGCTGCGCGGCAAGGTCGAGTTCGAGAGCGGCGAGGAGGGCCGGGAGACCGAGATCCTCGCGCACCTGCTGCGCACCGCGACCGCCGAGACGTTCCGGGCGCACCTCGCCGGGCTGGACCTGTCCGGGTTCACCGCCCTGGTCGAGGACGGCGCCGCGATCGAGACCGGCGAGTTGGTCAGCGCCACCGAGCTGCTACGCCAGGTCGGCACCGTGCCCGGGCTGGCGAAGGTGCTGGACCGGCTCGACCTGGGCGACGCGCCGACCTCGGAGGAGGCCGCCGCTGCCGTCGAGTTCGTGCTGGAAGGGCTGCACCTGACCCGCCGGCTCGGCAAGGACGTCACCGACTCGGGGCGCACCGTCTACGGCGGCCGGGGCTGACCGTGGCCGGCAACCGGTTCCGTTACGGGCAGTGGAACGGCGGGCCCGACCCGCTCGCACCCCCGTACGACGTGCGCGAGGCGGTGGACGCGGTCGGCGCCGAGGTGCTGGCCGGCGGCAGCCTGCGGGAGGCGCTGCGCGACCTGTTGCGCCGTGGCCCGCAGGGGCGGGGTGGCCTCGACGACCTGGCCGCCCGGGCCCGGCGGCTGCGCCGGGAGGCGATGCGCAGGGGTGACCTGGACGGCGCGGTGACCAGGGCCCAGGCCCTCCTCGACCAGGCCCTGGCCGCCGAGCGGGACGAACTGCGGGGTCGCGACGACGACGCCGCGCGGTTCGCCGAGTCGGTGCTTGACAATCTGCCCCGCTCGACCGCGCGGGCGGTGGAGGAGCTGTCCGGCTACCAATGGGCCAGCGATGACGCCCGCCGCTCGTACCAGCGGATCCTCGACCAGCTCCGCGACGACGTGCTCGGTCAGCGCTTCGCCGGACTGCGCGACGCGGTGCGCGCCTCCGCCGACCCGGCCGCCCAGCAGCGGCTGGCCGAGATGATGGGCGACCTGAACGACCTGTTGGCCCGGCACGGTCGCGCGGAGGACACCACCGACGCGTTCGCCGAGTTCATGCGCCGACACGGCGACTTCTTCCCGGAGAAGCCGGAGACCGTCGACGAGTTGATCGACGTGCTGGCCCGCCGGGCGGCGGCCGGCGAGCGGCTGATGAATTCGCTCTCCGACCGGCAACGCGCCGAGCTGGCCGGCCTCATGCAGCAGTCGCTCGGCGACCGCCTCGCGGGCGAGATGTCCGCGCTCGACGCGAACCTGCGGGCGCTGCGACCCGATCTGCGCTGGGGTCGGGGCGAGCGGGTCCGCGGCGACCAGCCGCTGGACTACGCCGACGCGGCCGGCGCGCTCGGTGAGATCGGCGAACTCGACGACCTGCTCGACCAGCTCGACCAGGAACACCCGGGGGCGACCCTCGACGACGTGGACGTCGACGCGGTGGCTCGCACGCTGGGCCGGGACGCGGCCGACGACGTGCGCCGGCTGCGCGATCTGGAGCGGGAGTTGCGCCGCCAGGGTTGGGTGAGCCGGGACGCGGAGGGGCTCACGTTGAGCCCGAAGGCGCTACGCCGGCTCGGTGGAACCGC
The DNA here is from genome assembly GCF_049841535.1 of Micromonospora sp. DT53. NCBI lineage: Bacteria > Bacillati > Actinomycetota > Actinomycetes > Micromonosporales > Micromonosporaceae > Micromonospora > Micromonospora sp. DT53. The sequence continues at coordinate 417,139 of NZ_JBNCKM010000005.1, read as the reverse complement.
GCTGCGGCGGGTCTTCTCCGAGCTGACGGCCGGGCCGCGCGGTCAGCACGACCTGCGCTCCGCCGGTGCGGCGGGCGAGGTCAGCGGCGCGTCCAGGCCCTGGCAGTACGGCGATGAGCAACCGTTGGACGTGGTCCGGACGCTGACCCGGGCGGTCAGCCGGGCCGGGCCGACGGTTCCCGTGCAGCTCGCGGTGGACGACTTCGAGGTGGTGGAGACCGAGAAGCGGGCCTCGGCCGCTGTGGTGCTCTGCGTCGACCTGTCGTACTCGATGATCTCGCAGGGTCGTTGGGGGCCGATGAAGCAGACGGCGCTGGCGCTGGCACACCTGATGGAGACGCGCTTCCCGCAGGACGCCCTGCAGATCGTGGGCTTCGGCCGGGAGGCGATGACGCTCACCCAGCAGGAGTTGGCGGCCGTGGAGCCGGACATGGAACAGGGCACCAACCTCCAGCACGCGCTGCGGTTGGCGGGCCGGCACCTGCGCCGACACCCGGACGCCGACCCGATCGTGCTGGTGGTCACCGACGGCGAGCCGACCGCCCACCTGGACCCGGACGACGGGGAGGCGCTGTTCCACTGGCCGCCGCTGCCGGAGACGATCGAGGCGACGGTCCGCGAGGTGGACCGGCTGAGCCGCTACGGTGCCACGCTCAACCTGTTCATGCTCGGCGACGACCCGGGCCTGCGGCGCTTCGTGGACGCGGTGGCCCGCCGCAGCCGGGGCCGCATGTTCACCCCGGACACCGACGACCTGGGCGAGTACGTGGTCAGCGACTATCTCCGCTCCCGCCAATCCCGCCGCTAACTCCCGTCGGGGCGGGTTGACTGGGGGGATGGAGAGCGGGGGATTGCGGCGGGCTTACGGTGCCCTGTTCGCGGAGGTCGACGCCGGCGGGTTCGGTCCGGCTCCGGAGGGGCAGCTCAGCGCCGAGCAGATCGTCGCGCATCTGGTCGCCAACGACGAGCTGATGATCCAGGCCACCGAGGCGTTGCTGGCCGGGTCGCCGTTCGCCTACTACGAGTTGGAAGAGGACATGCACCGCCCGCAGCTCGACGCGCTCGCCGCCGAGCAGGGCGGTCTGCGCGGTCTGACCGCGCTGCTGCACGGCACCAGCGACCGGCTGTGCGGGCTGGTCGACCAGCTCGGCCTGGCTGCCGAGACCCCGGTCGCGACGCACCTCCGCGAGGGCTTCGACCTCGTCGTCGACGAGCCACTGCCCTGGTCCCGCACCCTGGACCTGCACACCCGGGTGCACCTGCCCAAGCACCAGTCCCAACTGCACGTCCTCCGGTGCTGAGCGACGCCGATCGGCCGGTCGGCGTCGCAGGTCTTGCCCAATTGAGCGTGATGTCCGTGAGTCATCACGATGACCCCCAGACATCACGCTCACACCAGCGCTGCCCACCCCGCCCCAGGGGGCGGGTCAGGTTTCGATTAGCTCGGGGCGGGGGTGGAAGGTGCGGCGGTAGGTGGAGGGCGCCACGCCGATGCGTTGGTGGAGTTGCTGGCGTAGGGCGGCGGTGGTGCCGAAACCCGAGCGGTGGGCGATCTGGTCGACGCTGAGGTCGGTCGTCTCCAGCAGCAGCCTCGCGTGGTCGGTGCGCTGTTGCAGCAGCCACTGGGCCGGGCTCAGGCCGGTCTCCGAACGGAAGCGCCGGGTGAAGGTGCGCACGCTCATCCGCGCCTGTTCGGCCAGGTCGCGAAGCGCGATCGGCTCGTGCAGCCGCTGCCGTGCCCACTCCCGTGCGCCCGCCGTGCTGGTGTCGGTCGCCTTCGGCACCGGCTGCTCGATGTACTGCGCCTGGCCGCCGTCGCGCCACGGTGGCATCACACAGCGGCGGGCCGCCCGGTTGGCCACCTCGCTGCCGTGGTCGAGGCGGATGACGTGCAGGCAGAGGTCGATGCCGGCGGCGACTCCGGCCGAGGTGAGCACCCGGTCGTCGGCGATGAAGAGCACGTCCGGGTCGAGGTGCACCCGGCCGTGCAGGTGGCGGAACCGCTCGGCGTACGCCCAGTGGGTGGTCGCCCGCCGCCCGTCGAGGAGCCCGGCGGCCGCGAGCACGAACGCCCCGGTGCAGATCGACATGATTCGGGCACCCCGCTCGTACGCCGCGCGCAGCGCCTCGATCACCTCCGGCTCGACGGTGCCCGAGGTCAACGTGGAGCTGTCGTGGATGCCCGGGACGATCACCGTGTCGGCGGTGTCGAGCAGTTCGAGACCATGGTCGGTGAGCACCTGGAAGCCGCCGGTGCTGTGCACCGGCTGCGCGCCCGGGGTGCACACCCGGACGTCGTAGAAGGGTGTCCCGTCGGCGGCCCGAGCGGTGCCGAAGACCTGCGCCGGGGTGCCGAGGTCGAGGCCGACCACCTGGTGCAGGGCGAGTACGGCGATTCGGTGCGGGCGAGCGCTCATGGCCCGATTATTGCGCATGATGGCTTTCCGGCCACTCGTCGAGGTGAGCGGCCGACCCCAGACTTGTTCCGTGACCAAGAGCCGCCGTCTTCATCCCGCCTGGCTGGTCGCCGCCGTCGCCTTCGTGGCGTTGGTCGGCGCGGCCGGCTTCCGCGCCACTCCGTCGGTGCTACTGCACCCGCTACACGAGGAGTTCGGCTGGCCCCTGGCCACGATCTCCGCTGCCGTCTCGGTCAACCTGCTGCTCTACGGGCTCACCGCGCCGTTCGCCGCCGCCCTGATGGACCGGTTCGGCATCCGCCGCGTGGTCTCGGTGGCGCTGTTGCTGGTCGCCGCGGGCAGCGGGTTGACGATCTTCATGACCGCCAGTTGGCAGCTCCTGCTCTGCTGGGGCGTGCTTGTGGGGTTGGGCACCGGCTCGATGGCGCTGGCGTTCGTGGCCACCGTCACCGGACGCTGGTTCGTCCACCGTCGGGGCCTGGTCACCGGAGTGCTGACCGCCGGCGGCGCGGCCGGACAACTGGTGTTCCTGCCGCTGATCGCCATCCTGGTGCGCGACCACGGCTGGCGTACCGCCGCGCTTGTCGTGGCCGCGGCGGCGCTGGCGGTCGTACCCCTTGTGGTGTGGTTGCTGCGCGAGCACCCGGCGGATCTCGGCCTGCCCGCCTACGGGGCGACCGAGGTCGTCGCGGCGCAGCCGCCTACCGGCGGCGCGGCGACCCGGGCGCTCGGCGCGCTGGCCACCGCGGCCCGGACCCGGCCGTTCTGGCTGCTGGCCGGAGGGTTCGCGATCTGCGGGGCGACCACGAACGGCCTGGTCGGTACGCACTTCGTGCCGGCCGCGCACGACCACGGCATGGCCCAGACCACCGCGGCCGGGCTGCTCGCCCTGGTGGGGTTCTTCGACATCGTCGGCACGATCGCCTCCGGCTGGCTCACCGACCGGGTGGACAGCCGATTGCTGCTCGGCGCGTACTACGCGCTGCGGGGACTGTCCCTGTTGGTGCTGCCGAGCCTGTTCTCCGGGACGGCCGAGCCGAGCATGCTGGTGTTCATCGTCTTCTACGGCCTGGACTGGGTGGCCACCGTGCCGCCGACCGTGGCGCTGTGCCGGGAGTACTTCGGTGGCGCCGGGGCTGTGGTGTTCGGCTGGGTGTTCGCCGCGCACCAGCTCGGCGCGGCGGTCGCCGCCACCGGCGCGGGGCTGGTCCGGGATCGGCTGGGCGACTACGCGATGGCCTGGTACGTGGCGGGTGCGCTGTCGATCGGCGCCGCCGGGCTGTCGTTGCTGCTGCGCAGGCGACCGGGCCGGCCGGTGCCGGAGGCCGTGCTGGGCGCCGCGACCGCGCCCCGGGCGTGGAGCTTCCGGGGCTGAACCGCGACGCGGCGGCCGGCGAGGCTCAGCGGGTGGGCTGCGGGTCGGTGACGTCGGCCACTGTGGCGCCGAGGGCGGCGATCGCGGCGTCGGCGGCGATCGCGATGGCGAGACCACGCTCGCCGGCCCCCAGTGTGATCTCCCGGCCGCGCAGTCGCTCGTCGGCGACCACCGGCCAGGCGGTGCTCGCGCCGAACGGGGTGATGGTGCCACGTTCGTAGCCGGTGGCGGCCAGGGCGCCCGCCGCGTCCGGCATGGAGAGCCGGTGCACCCCGAGCAGGGCGCGCAGCTTGGGCCAGGAGATGACCCGGTCGCCGGGGGTGAGCACGAACAGGTGATCGGCTTCACTTCGGCGGACCACGATCGTCTTGACCACGTCGGGGACGGCCACGCCCTGGGCCGCGGCGGCCTCCGCGAGACTACCGACCGCACCGTGGCTGACCAGCCGATACGGCAGTTGGGCGGCGTCCAGGGCGACGATCGCTGGCGATGGCATGCCCGCCACGGTAGCCGTCGGGCCTGCCACCGGACGGGAAACCGCCGACGCCGACATCCCACGGTTTCCGAACGGCGAGCGTAAGGTGATCACATGCGCGCTGAGCGTGTGGATCATCCGATTGACCATGATCAAGCGGTGGACACGCTGCGGCGGTCGTACGCCGCGGTGCCCACGGGCGAGCCTGTCCGGCTGGCCAAACGCACCTCCAACCTGTTCCGCCCCCGGTCCGCTCCCCGGACTCCGGGGCTCGACGTGAGTGGCCTGAACGGCGTGCTGTCGGTCGACCCGGCCGGCCGCACCGCCGACGTGCAGGGCATGTGCACCTACGAGGACCTGGTCGACGCGACGCTGCCGCACGGGCTGATGCCGTTGGTGGTGCCGCAGTTGCGCACCATCACGCTGGGCGGCGCGGTGACCGGCCTCGGGATCGAGTCGACCTCGTTCCGCAACGGCCTGCCGCACGAGTCGGTCCGGGAGTTGGACGTGCTCACCGGCTCCGGCGAGATCGTCACCGCCCGACCCGACGGCGAGCACGCCGACCTGTTCACCGCGTTCCCCAACTCGCTGGGCAGCCTCGGCTACGCCACCCGGCTGCGCATCGAGCTGCAACCGGTCGGCCGGTACGTCTCGTTGCGCAACGTGCGGTTCACCCAACTGGAGGCGCTGACCGACGCGATCGCGGAGGTGAGCGCGACCCGATCCTGGGCCGGCGAGCCGGTGGACGCGATGGACGGGGTGATGTTCAGCCCCGGCGAGTCGTACCTGGTGCTCGCCACGTTCACCGACGTGGCCGACCCGCCCAGCGACTACACCGGCCAGGCGATCTACTACCGGTCACTGCGCCAGCGCACCCGCGACGTGCTCACCGCGTACGACTATCTGTGGCGCTGGGACACCGACTGGTTCTGGTGCTCGGCGGCGTTCGGCGCGCAGCACCCGGTGGTGCGCAGGCTCTGGCCGGCGCGTTACCGACGCAGCGACTTCTACCACCGACTGGTCCGCCTTGAGCACCGCCACCAGGTGGCGGCCCGGATCGACAGGCTGCGCGGGCAACCCGCCCGGGAGCGGGTCGTGCAGGACGTGGAGATCCCGCTGGGCCAGACGGCTGACTTCCTGCGCTGGTTCGCCGGCGCGGTGGGGATGAACCCGGTGTGGCTGTGCCCGTTGCGACTGCGTGAGCCGGCAGGGTCCGGTTCGGCGCGGTCCTGGCCGCTGTATCCGCTCCGGCCGGGGCTGGACTACGTCAACATTGGGTTCTGGGGGAGCGTGCCGATCGCGCCGGGCGCCGCCGACGGCGACGTCAACCGCACGATCGAACGCAGGGTGTCGGAGGCGGGCGGCCACAAGTCGCTCTACTCCGACGCGTACTACGACCGGGACGCCTTCGATCGCCTCTACGGCGGCGACACGTGGCGCGCGGTGAAAGACCGCTACGACCCGGACCACCGGCTGACGGGACTGTACGAAAAGGCGGTAGCACGAGCATGAGCCTGACCGACAGAGATCAGGGGGCGGCGAGCGTCCCCGCCACCCCACCGGCGGGGGGCCGGCACACGGGTCCGACCGTCGCGGATGTCGTCCGCGCGGTCACCGCGGGGCCGTTGCCGGTGCGGATCACCGGGTACGACGGCAGCGCCGTCGGCCCGTCCGACGCCGGCATCACCCTGGCGATCCGTTCCGAGCGGGGGCTGTCGTACCTGCTCACCGCGCCCGGCGACCTGGGCATGGCCCGGGCGTACGTCAGTGGTGACCTGGCGTTGCAGGGCGTGCACCCGGGTGACCCGTACGAGGCGTTGCGGGTGCTCAAGGACGAGCTGCGGTTGCGCCCACCGTCGCTGGCCGAGGGGCTGGCGCTGGTCCGTGGGCTGGGCTGGGAGCGGCTGATGCCGCCGCCGGCGCCGCCGCAGGAGGCGCAGCCCCGCTGGAAGCGGGTGATGAACGGGCTGCGGCACTCGCGGGTGCGGGACGGCGCGGCCATCTCGCACCACTACGACGTCTCCAACGCCTTCTACGAGAAGGTGCTCGGCCCGTCGATGACGTACACCTGCGCGGTTTTCCGGTCTCCGGACGACACCCTGGAGCAGGCCCAGGCGGCGAAGTACGACCTGGTCGCCGGCAAGCTGGCGCTCAAGAAGGGGATGCGGCTGCTGGATGTCGGCTGTGGTTGGGGTGGCATGGTGCGCCACGCCGCCCGCGAGTACGGCGTCAAGGCGCTCGGGGTGACCCTGTCGAAGGCGCAGGCGCAGTGGGCGCAGGCGGCGATCGAGCGGGAGGGGTTGACCGAGCTGGCGGAGGTGCGGCACCTGGACTACCGGGACGCGCCGGCCGAGCAGTTCGACGCCATCTCCTCGATCGGGTTGACCGAGCACATCGGGGTGCGCAACTACCCGGCCTACTTCGGGTCGCTGCGCAGTCGACTGCGGCAGGGCGGGCGGTTGCTCAACCACTGCATCACCCGCGCGGACAACCGGGCGCCGCACCGCTCCGGCGCGTTCATCGACAGGTACGTCTTCCCGGACGGTGAGTTGGCCGGTCCGGGCCGGTTGGTCAGCGAGGTGCACGACGCCGGGTTCGAGGTGCACCACGAGGAGAACCTGCGCCAGCACTACGCGCTGACGCTGGCCGCCTGGTGCCGCAACCTGGTCGAGCACTGGGACTTCTGCGTCTCGGAGGTGGGCGCGGGCACCGCCCGGGTGTGGGGGCTCTACATGGCCGGGTCGCGGATGGCGTTCGAACGTAACGGCATCCAGCTGCACCAGGTGTTGGCCACCCACAACGGCCCGAACGGTGTGAGCGGCTATCCGTTGCGACCGGACTGGTTGCCCTGACCACCTGCTGACCGTTGCCTGAAGCCGCGCCGAGAAAGTCGGCGCGGCTTCTCGCGAAGCGATTGACAAATAAGTTTTGTACGTACAAACTGATTTTGCCATGAGAGACGTCCTGTACCTGGAGCAGATCGAGCAGGCCGAAGTCCTGCTCAAGCCGCAGCGCGTCGAGGTGCTGCGGCAACTGGCCGAGCCGCGCACCTGCACCGAGGTCGCGGCCCGACTCGACCAGACGCCACAACGCGTCTACTACCACGTCAAGCAGCTCGTCGCGGCCGGCCTCGTCGAGCTGGTCAACGAACGCAAGGTCCGCGGCATCACCGAAGGCATCTACCAGGCCGCCGCCCGGTCCTACTGGCTCTCGCCGCGACTCGTCGGCCGAATCGGCCTGCGCCGGGCCCGTGACGAGCTGAGCCTGGGCTACCTGCTCGACCTGATGGAGGAGGTGCAGGCCGACATCGCCGGCCTGGACCGGGCCGCACCCGAGCTGCCCTCGATCGGGGTCTCCGGCGAGATCCGCGTGCCCGCAGAGCTTCGCCAGCAGTTCCTGCACGACCTGCAAACCGCACTTCAGGACCTGTTCACCCGCTACGGCGGCAGCGAAGGCGATGCCTTCAAGCTGGCCGTCGCCTGCTATCCGAAAGGGAACGACAATGAGTGAGCCGATGAAGGTCCAGGCCCGTCTCTCCGCGCCGGTCGGGCGCGTCCGCCAGGCCCTGACCGACCCGGCCGAGCTGCGTCTCTGGCTGGCCGAGCACGCCGAGGTCGAGCTGCCCCAGCGGTACGAGTTCTGGGGCCGCTACACGCCCGAGGGCGACGTCCCGCACCAGCGGCTGCTGCACGCCGACGACGACACGCTGCGCTTCAGCTGGCTGCTCGACGGGGTGGAGACCACCACCGAGTTCCAGTTGGCCGCCGAGGGCACCGACAGCACCATGCTGACGCTGACCCAGACCCACTTCGACTTCGCCGAGGCGATGAGCGGCTCCAGCATCCGGGGCGTGCTCCAGACGTTCTGGGCGCTGTCCATCGCCAACCTGGCCGGCCACGTGGAGGGCAAGCCACTGCTGCCCCGCACCGACTTCACCTCCGCCGACCTGCGCGGTGAGTTGGTCATCGCCGCCCCCGCCGACAAGGTGTGGGAGTCCCTGACCGACTCCAAGCAGGCCAGCGCCTGGTTCGGCTACCCGATCGGCATCGAGCCCTGGGTCGGCGGCCGATACGCCATGGGCGGCTTCGAGACCGGTTACGCCGCCAAGGTCGTCGACCTGGAGCCCGGTCGCCGGATGTCCGTCGACTGGGGACCGACCGGCGTGACGAGCTGGGAGCTGGCCGAGTCCGGTGGCCGGACGACGCTGACCTTCGTGCAGAGCGGCTTCGACGAGGCCAACCCGCCGTACGGCGCCTGGAGTGGGTCGGTTGCCGGGCTGTTCGAGCTGCGCCGCTTCCACGAGGTGCCGGACTGGCAGCCGATCTGGATCTCCGAGGAGATCCCCGGCCTGGAGCCCGCGCCGGCCAGCTGACGGTCTCGCCCTGACCGCGCTCGCCCTTGATCGTGTCGCCTTGATCGTGCTCGATCAGGGATGTAGTGGCCTCGTTCATCCCGGAGGCCACTACATCCCGGATCGAGCACTATCTCGTGTCAGGATCCTTACGCGATGGCGGCGATGTCACCGTCGTCGAAGTAGATGGCTTGGTGGAGCCGGCCGCCGAGGGCGGCGGCGTATCGGGCCACCACATCCTGACCGGAGATCCTGCCCTGCTCGATCTGGGACACCCGCCCCTTGGTCACGCCCATCCGCTCAGCGATCTGCTGCTGGGTGAAGCCGCGAGAGCGTCGTACCTCCGCGAGGCGGTGCCCGACTACCTGCGCGAGCAGCTCTTCCTTACCCGCTTCGACAGCCGCCTCGCCACCAGCACGCTGCACGTATTCCGCTCGGATGTCCGTCCACCGCACGTGACCGCTCACTGGTGTCCCCCCTCCTGCTGTGCACGTTCCTTCAAGTAAAGCTCGTACCGTTGCTCGGCGAGCGGGATGGCCTGTTGATACCAGCTCGTCCATTGGCCCGCCTTGTCGCCGGCGACCAGCAGAATGCTCGCGCGCCAGGGGTCGAAGACAAAAAGGATGCGGACCGTGCCGGGACGCAGCTCCTTCAAGTTGGCAATCGACGAACCTCTGATTGTGTCGACCAGATCCGGTGGCCGACGGCGATGGTTGGTGATCCGCTGGCGGGATCTGGTGACTTTTCGCGGTCGAGTGGGTACTGGCGGGCGATGTTCTTCATCTCCCTCATTCCGATCCGCACCCGGTACGCACAGCAGTGCACGTTCTGCGCGGCGGAGTACGAGATCTCCAAGTCCGACGCCGAGCGTCTCCCGGTCGGCTGATCTGACGATGGAACGTTTCCTCTGCTGGCTGATCGGCCGACCAACGCCGCCGGTCGACGTGGCCGTGCACACAGTCGCTCGCCCGCCCTGCACCCCCGGCCGGCGCAGACGCCGCCGCGCACGCCGTCCGCTGGCCGGCACCGCTCTGCCCCGTTCACCCTGGAACCGATCGGCCGGCCGGTGACCCGGGGGCGGGGGCGGCGTGCACGTTCGGCTCTGGTGGCGTTTCTGAGCGCTGGTTAGGCTTTCGGGGTTTGCCGTGGACCGGTCCTGCCGAGGGTGCACGCACGACGAAAGAGCCGGAGCGACCGTGTCCCGACAGGACGGAAAGCAGGCTGCGGGGGCGCTCAACCCCGCTGGTGCCTTCGTCGCGGCTGCGGTCATCCTGCTGGAGGCCGGCTGGCTGGTCGCCGCGTTGCCCGGCGCCGCGCTGGTCAGTGACATCGGCGCGATGCTGGTCGCCGGCTGGGCAACGCTCGCGTGCGTCGGGGTGGCCCGTCGGCATCCGGCGCCGCTGCGCCGGTTCTGGACGCTGCTCGCCGTCACCATGGCGCTCGCGGCGATCGGCCGGGCGATCTGGACGGTGCAGCGGCTCGTCGGCGGTGACCTGCCGCACACGCCGGTGGTCGGGGTGGTCTTCACCGCCGGCATTCTGACCGGCACGGCCGCGCTGCTCAGCTCGCCGTCGGCGCCGCGGACCGCGGTTGGGCGGGCCCGTACGTTGCTGGACGGGGTGATCGTCGCCCTGGCCCTGGTGCCGATCGGTTGGGTGCTGGTCTTCCGTGGGGTCGCCGCCGCCGAGCTGGCCGACCCGGCGCGCACGTTGGGGCTGCTCTTCCCAATGTTCGACCTGATGCAGCTCACCATCCTGGTCGCGGTGTCCGGCCCGGCCCGGCCGATGTGGCGGCCGATGAGCATGCTCGCGGCGAGCCTCACCCTGCGGGTCGTCGCCGACGTCGTCTACGTGTCGCTTGTCGCCCGCGCCGACTACGCCGCCGGTCACCCGATCGACCTGTGCTGGCCGTTGAGTTACCTGCTGATCGGGCTGGCCACCCGCAATCCGCCGCCACCGGACTGTGACGGCACCGACGACACCGCCGAGTCTCCGCTGCCGCCATGGTGGCGGGTGGCGCTGCCGTACCTGCCGGTGGGTGGGGCGATCATCGCGGTGGTGTTGGCGCGGCGGCCCACCGGGCAGACCCCACAGCTGGTGTTCGTGACCATGATGGTGTTGCTGGCGGCCCTCGCCGTCCGCCAGGGGTTGGCCGCCAACGAGAACCTCCGGTTGGTGGTCCGGCTGCGTCGGCTCGCGTACGGCGATCAGCTCACCGGGCTGCCCAACCGGCTGTTGTTCAACCGGCGGCTGCGCCTGGCCCTGCGCGACGGGCGACCGGTGGCCGTGCTGCTGCTCGACCTGGACGGTTTCAAGCAGGTCAACGACCGGTTCGGGCACGCCACAGGTGACACCCTGCTGACTGGGCTCGCGGCCCGGATGCACGCTGCCGTCGACGGCGACGGCACCATCGCCCGGCTCGGCGGTGACGAGTTCGCGGTGCTTGTCGACGGTGAACGGCCGGTGTCACCCGAACGGCTCGCCGAGCGGCTGCTGGACGCGTTGCGGCCCTCCGACGACGAGGAGGACGTCGGGGTGCACCCGTCGGCGAGCATCGGTATCGCCGAGTACGGCCCGCAGCACGCCTCCCACACCGACCTGCTGCGCGACGCCGACATCGCGATGTACGCGGCCAAGGCGGCCGGGAAGTCCGCGTACCGGACGTGTACGCCTGTGTTGCGCGAGTCGGCCGTCTCCCGCGCCGAGCTGATCGCCGACCTGCGGCGGGCGGTCGACGAGGACCAGCTGCACCTGGAGTTCCAACCCATCGTCGACCTGGCCACCGGCGCGGTACGCAGCGCCGAGGCGCTGGTGCGGTGGCGGCACCCCCGGCTGGGGATGTTGCCGCCGTCGAAGTTCCTGCCGTTGGCCGAGGAGACCGGGCTGATCCTGCCGATCGACCGTTGGGTGATCCACGAGGCGTGCCGGGCCGCCGCGACCTGGCGGGGCCGGGTGCCGGACGCGACAGTCGCGGTGAACATCGCCGCGGCGCACCTGCGTCGGCCGGACCTGATCGCCACGGTCACCGCGGCCACCAGCGCCGCCGGCCTGGCGCCGCGGGCGTTGACCCTGGAGCTGACCGAGTCGGCGCTGATCGAGGGCACCGAGGCGGTGCTGGAGCGGCTGCACCAACTCCGGGAGCTGGGCATCAAGATCGCGATCGACGACTTCGGCACCGGCTACTCGTCGCTGAGCTACCTGCACCGCATCCCGGCCACCGAGCTGAAGATCGACAGGTCGTTCGTGGCCCGACTGGGCACCGACGACCGGGCGTACGCCACGGTGGAGATGGTCACCCGCCTGGCCGGCGCGTTCGACCTGGCGGTGGTCGCCGAGGGGGTGGAGACCGAGCGCCAGCACGAGGCGGTCACCGCGATCGGCTGCCCCCGCGGCCAGGGCTATCTGTACGGGCGGCCGGACGCCCCCGCCATGGTGGGCCAGAATCGGAGTTGACCCTCACGTAGCGGCAGGCGGGAGCCTGCATCGGTCGCTGGTTCTACGAGTGCACGTACGAGGGGCACACCGGGTTGGCCGACGTGTACCTGAACGAGGCGATCCACGCCAACGCGATCAGCCGGGCGTGACGCGGTGTGGTCCGGCTAGTCTGGCCGGACCGCACCGCCCGGGGGAGATGACCGTGCCGAATCCGAAGCTGATCGCCGCTGTCGCCGTGCTCGTGGTGGCGGTCGGTGCCGGGGCGTGGGCGCTGGTCGCCGCCGGCGACGACGAGCCGGACGCGGGTCGCCCGGCGGCGTCGGCGAGTGCCGACCCGGTCGGTGTGCTGAAGGCCGCCGCCGGGAAGGCCGACGAGCAGCCGTACAAGCTGACTGTCGGCACCGGCGGCACGGACGGGGACGCCACTGTGCTGCTCTGGGACCCGAGGGCGAAGTGCGGTCTGGAGACCACGTCGCTGAAGGTGCCCACAGGTGTGGTGAAGATCGAGCGGTTGACCACCGGGCCGGACGTGTACGTGCGGGTCACCGCCCCGGACCGTCGCGTGCCGGTGTGGGACGGCAAGACCTGGTGGCACGTCGGCGCCCCGGGTGCCCCGGCGGCGAAGCAGGGCCTGGACAACACCCGGCTGGCCAGCACGCTGGGCACGCCGGCGGGGGTCCGGCAGACCGCCGAGCGGGAGTACGCGGGCACGCTGGACCTGCGCCAGAGCGGCGCGGTGCTGGGCAGCGGTGTCGGTGGCGTGCTCGGTGACCGGGCCGGCGCGGTGCCGTTCACCGCGGCCGTCGACGAGCAGGGGCGGTTGGTCCGCTACCGCATCGAGTTGGCCAGTGAGCAGTCGCAGACCGCCCAGCTCGACCTGACGTACTCGGACTTCGGGCTGTCGGTGTCGGCGGACCCGCCGGCGGCCGACCTGGTCGGCGAGGACCCGCCGGCGAACATTCCCGGCGCCTGACGTCGGTTCACTCCTCGACCGCCCCGCCGACCGGGGTGACCAGGAAGTCGTAGACGGTGCGGGCCATCCGCCGGACCGTCTCGTCGCCGGTGGCCATGGGTCCGGCGGTGAGGAACGCGACGGCGGTCTCGGTGCCGGGGATCAGGTAGTAGCCGACGTCGTGTGAGGCGTCCGGCAGGTCACCGGTCTTGTGGGCCACCGGCACGCCGGGTGGCAACGCCGCCGGGATCTTCGTGTTCAGGGTCTGTTCCCGCATGAAGCCGATCATCAGGTCGCGGGAGGCGGGGGTGAGGATCTCGCCGTCCCAGACCGCGCCCAACAGCGACACCACGTCGTCCGGGCTTGTGTAGTTCTCCTCGCCGCGTTGCGCGGCCGCGCTGTCGAGCATCCGGCGGGCCAGGATGGTGGAGCGTTGGTTCATCGAGTCGATAAGCGCATTGACCGGGGCGAACCCACCCAGGTAGGTGATCAGCACGTTCGCTGCCACGTTGTCGCTGTACTTGATCAGGTACTGGGCGAGCCGGTGCAGGGTGACCACCTGCGGGAACGTCTCGAACTGCAGTTGACCGGTGCCGCCGACCACGTCGTCCGGGGTGACCAGCACCCCGTCGTCGAGGGCTACCTGTCCACAGTCGACTCGACGCAGCAGCTCGACGAGGATCCACAGTTTGATGACGCTTGCCGCCTTGGGGCGCAGCGATCCGTTGACGGCGATCTGCTGGTCGCCGTAGCGGCCGGACAGGTCGCGGACGGTGACCCCGGCCGGGTTGAGGCTCGCGTCGGCGACCACCCGGGCCAGTTGCCCGCTGAGGGGGAACAGTTGGGCCCCGGCGTCCGGGTCGGTGGGCGGCTGCGGGCTGGTGACCACCACGCCGGTCAGCGTCGTCGGCGGGCGGTGCCGTTGGATCACCTCCAGCGTGCCCTCGCTGCGCCCGACCAGCGGCACCCGGTAGCGGTAGGCCGTGCCGCCGACGACGACCGCCCCGCTGGCCACCCCGGCGGCGACCCGCATGGTCGGGTCGGCGACCCGACCGGTGTCGCCGTCGCAGGCGCGGTAGCGCACGGTGTGCCCGAGCGAGTCCACCGCGAAGGCTCCGCCGGGAAACGACAGCCAGGACACCTCGCTTGTCGGCGGGCGTTCCGGCGTCGGGTCCACCCCGGGCTCGTGGCTCTCCGCGGCGGGCTCGCGTCCCGGGCCGTCCGCGGTGGCCGGCCCGGTCGTCGCGAGCACCGCGAGCGCGACCGCCGCCGACAGCACCTTCAGGGGTACGCGGGCAGAGTTTCCCAGCAGGGAAGATGAGCGCCTCTTGTCGCTTTTTCTCACGTTTGCACGATATGAAGCGCTGGTGGCGCGTGAGGCCGGCGGGACCGGTGTCACCCGTCTGGGCGGCGATGTCCCGACGAGCGTGATGACGCAGAGACATCACGATGACTCACAGGCATCATGCTCACCAGTAACCTCGACTCCTGGAGGTCCACAATGTTGATCATCGCAGGCAGCTTGCGTGTCGAACCGGAAACCCGCGACGCCTACCTGTCCGGCTGCGGCCCGGTCATCGCGCAGGCCCGCGCGACCGCCGGCTGCCTCGACTTCCTGCTGGCGGCCGACCCGTTGGAGCCCGGCCGGATCCACGTCTACGAACGCTGGGAGTCCGCAGAGCAGTTGGCCGCGTTCCGTGGCTCCGGGCCGGACGACGTGCAGGAAGCGGCCATCCTCGACGCCGACGTGCAGCGCTACCTGATCGCCGGCGTCGAGGCGCCCTGAGGCAACGGCGAGCCGGCACCGCTCAGGTCGGTGGTAGAGGGCCGGTGGGCAGGCCGGGCGCCATCCGTCGGATCGAGGCGAAGGTGGGCGTGAGGGCGTCGTACAGCTCGGCGAAGAGCGGCAGCAGCGACGCGTAGGTGGCGGCGGCGGCCGGGTCGGGGCGGACCGTCTCCTCGATCCGCACCAGGTCGGCGGCGACGTCGATGCTGGAGATCAACCCGAGGGCCTCCATGCCGAGCAGCGCCGCCCCGAAGCTCGACCCCTCGTGCGCGGCCGGGAAGCTGACCGGCAGGCCGAGCACGTCGGCGAGCATCTGCCGCCACAGGCCGCTGCGGGCGAAGCCGCCACCGGCCCGAACCTCGCGGACCTCGTTGCCGGCCGCGCGCACCGAGCTGAGCACCAGCGCCAACTGTTGGCAGACACCCTCCAGCGCGGCCCGCACCAGATGCTCGCGGCGGTGCGCGTGCGTCAACCCCACGTACGCGCCACGCGGCAGGGCGCTCCAGTGTGGCGCCCGTTCGCTGTGCAGGTACGGCAGCATGATGAGCCCGCCCGAGCCGACCGGCGCGTGGGCCGCCAGGGCGACCAGGTCCTCCTCGGAGTGCTCGCCCAGATCCGGGGCGAGCGCCGCGCCGGCCCACTTGAGCACGATGCCGCCGTTGTTGATCGCGCCACCGACCGCCCAGCGCTGCTCGGTCAGCGCGTAGCAGAACACCCCGCCGAGCGGGTCCACGACAGGCCGCTCGACCATCACCCGCATCGCGCCGCTGGTGCCGATCGAGCAGGCCACCATGCCGGGGTGCACCGCGCCCAGGCCCAGGTTCGCCAGCGGCCCGTCACCCGCGCCGACCACCACCGGGGTCCGCTCCGGCAGGCCGGTCTCGGCTGCGCTCTGCGGGGTGAGGTGGGGCAGCACGGCGGTGGTGGCGACCAACTGCGGGAGCTGTTCCTCGGTGATGCCGGCGATGCCCAGCGCCTCGCCGTCCCACTCCAGCGTGTGGATGTCGAGCAGGCCGGTGGCCGAGGCGATCGAGTGGTCGATGACGAGCGTGCCGCAGAGCCGCAGCAGCACCCATTCCTTGATGCCCACCCAGTGCGCCACCCGCTCGAAGAGTTTCGGCTCCTGCTCGGCGAACCAGAGCAACTTGGGCAGCGGCGACATCGGGTGCATCGGCGTGCCGGTACGCCGGTGCAGGGCCAGCCCCGACGGCACCGCCCGCAGCCGCTCGGCCTGCCGGGTGGACCGCGAGTCGGCCCAGGTCACCGACGGGGTGATCGGATTGCCGTCCCGGTCCAACCCGATCAGGCTGTGCATGGCGGAGCCGAACGACAGCCCGGCCACCGGCTGGACCAGCTCGGCCACGACCATGCTTATCGACTTGAGCACCGCTTCGAGGATGAGCTGCGGCTCCTGCTCGGCGTAGCCGGGTTGCGGGTTGTTCAGCGGGTAGCCGACCAGGTGGCTGCCGAGCTGCCGCCCTTCGGTGTCGTACGCGACGGCCTTGGTGCTCGTGGTGCCGATGTCGACCCCGATCACGACCCCGGGCAGCGTGACGTGCGGCACGACCGTCACCTCCCTCGGAGAACATGAACCGACGCAACAGTATCGCCCTATCGTGTAGGTTGCTCCGCCGATCGGCCACTTCGCCCGTTTCCGCGTGTCCGGCCGCCGCGCCGCGCCTGTTAACCGTGTGACACCCCCAGATTGGTGGCCTACGCGGCGAAGGAGTCGGCGTGGCAAAGACTGAATCGACGGGTTCCACTTGGCGGTACCGGTGGGCGCACCGGCAGAACGTGCGGCGGGTCAGCACGTACCGCGGCGCGGAGGCGGCGTGGCGGCGACGCGACGACGAGTTACGGCGGCTGCGCGCCCTGGCCGCCGACTTCCAGGGCTCGGCGGCCGCCGGCAGCGGTCTGGCGCTGGAGTTGGCCGCCGACGAGGTGGTGCTCTGGGCACTGCCCGCGGCACAACTGGTCGAGGTGCGGCACACCACGGTGCTGCCCGCGCCGGACCTCACGGTCGCCCCGCGAACCGGGCCGCTGCGCCCGCGCCGCCCGGACGGCGTACGCGTCACCGACGCCGGCATGGCCGTGATCACCAGCCGTCGACTCGTGCTGCTCGGCGGGCGGGGCCGACGCGACTGGGCGTACGGCCGAATGACCGGCCTGGCCCACGACCCGGCGGCGCCGGTCACCCTGATCCAGGTGCTGGACCGGCGGCGGACCTCCGGGTTGCTGCTGCCCACCGACGCGGCGCCGGACTTCCGGTTCAAGCTCACGCTGGCCTTCGCCGACGCGATCGAACAGCGCCCCGCGGTGCTCGCCCAACTCGACGAGCTGATCGCCGAGCACGCCCAGCTCAAGCCGTTCCGGCCGGCCGTGAACACCCCGGCGCAGGCCCGGTTCTCCGCGCGGGTGCCGGGTGGTCGGCGGACCATCGCGGTGGCGGCGGCCCTCGCGCTGCTGGTGCCGGCGGCGCTTATCGAGTCGGACCCGTCCGACCCGACCGGTGGCGCGGAGGTCGCCGCCGCAGCCACCCCGGCGCCCACCGCCAGCGTGGCGCCGCCGCGGATCGGCCCGGCGCTTGCCCTGAAACCCCCGCCGCCGAAGCCGACGAAGTCACCACGCCCCTCGCCCAGCGCGACCCAGGGCCCGCGCTGCGGGGCACCGGAGAACCCCCTGGGGTACGACTTCTGCGGCGGCACGCGGATCCGCAAGCCGGCCGCCGAGGTGTGCGACTGGTTCGACTGCGTACCGCAGTTCTGGGCCGGACGCGGCTACCTCGTGCAGTGCCGCGACGGCTCGGTCAGCCTGGCCGGCGGCGGGTCCAAGGCCTGCGCCAACCACAAGGGTGTGCGGCGGACCATCACCAAGTGACCGATTCGGGGTTAAAAGTCCGCTTTGCTCGGCCAGAATGATCGAGTGGAGATCCGGTCTGACGATGGCGCTCGGGTGCGGGTACGCCCCGTCGGCTACCAGCCCGGCATCGACCCGTTCGACGACCCCGACGGGGCCACGACCGGCTGGCACGACTGGCTGCTCATCGAGGTGGACGCCCGCACCGCCGACGGTCAGACCTGGTCACACCACTACCCGAGCCTCATGGTCGAGGAGGCCCGCGCCCTCGGCGGCTGGCTGCACGGGCAGGCCACCGCCGCCCTCGGGCTCAGCGCGCCGCCGGCGATGGTCCGCTTCACCGAACCCAACCTGGCCCTGCGCAGCCGGGTGCTGCGCCGCCGCCGGCTGGAGCTGATCGTGGAGTTCTCCGCCGAGTCGCTGCCACCGTGGATGCGCCGCCCGTCCACGGCGATCTACCCGCTGATCCTCACCGTCTCCGCGGACGCCCTGGCCACCGCCGCCGAGCACTGGGCCGAGCACTGCGAGGCGTACCCGCCGCGTACCCAGTCGCGGTTCCCGACCCACGGCCCGCAGCCGTACCGGCGGCAGGCCGGCTGACGCGGCCTTCCTTGTCCCAACGGGACCGGCCTGCTGTGATGGGCGGTCATGGGGGACGAGCGGGTGCGTCGCACGGTCGAGGCGGTCTGGCGGATCGAGGCCGGGCGGGTGATCGCCGCGCTGGCCGGCCTGGTTCGTGACGTCGGCTGGGCCGAGGAGTTGGCCCAGGACGCTGTGGTGGCTGCCCTGGAACAGTGGCCGCGCGACGGCGTGCCGGCCAACCCGGGCGCCTGGCTGACCACCGTCGGCAAGCGGCGGGCAATCGACGCGTTGCGCCGCCGACACCTGCTGGAACGCCGGGTCGTCGACCTCGGGCGCGACCTCGGCGACGAGCAGTTCACCCCCGACTTCGACGCCGCCTTCGAGGAGAGGATCGACGACGACCTGCTACGGCTGGTCTTCACCGCCTGCCACCCGGTGTTGTCGCCGCAAGCACGGGCAGCACTGGCCCTGCGCATGCTCGGCGGTCTGAAGACCGAGGAGATTGCCCGAGCCTTCCTGGTGCCCGAGACGACAGTCGCGCAGCGGATCACCAGGGCCAAGAAGACCCTCGCCGAGGCGAAGGTGCCGTTTGAGGTGCCCAGCGCGGCCGAGCGCGGCGAACGGCTCGCCTCCGTGTTGGAGGTCATCTACCTGATCTTCAACGAGGGCTACTCGGCGACCGCCGGAGACGACTGGATGCGCCCGGCGCTCTGCGCGGACGCGCTGCGGCTGGCCCGCCTCCTGCAGGAGTTGATGCCCGAGGAACCTGAGGTGCACGGGCTGGCGGCGCTGCTGGAGATCCAGGCGTCGCGGACCGCCGCCCGCGTCGATGCCAACGGCGAGCCAATCCTGCTGCTGGAGCAGGACCGGGGCCGTTGGGACCGGCTGCTGATCCGGCGCGGCCTCGCCGCCCTGGACCGGGCCCAAGCGGCGGACGGCCCACCGGGCCCGTACACCCTCCAGGCGGAGATCGCGGCCTGCCACGCCCGCGCGGCCGACCCGCAGGAGACGGACTGGGCGCGGATCGCCGCCGGCTACGCGGAGCTGGCCCGGGTCGTACCGTCGCCGGTCGTGGAGCTGAACCGGGCCGTCGCGGTCTCCTTCGCCGACGGCCCGGCCGCCGGCCTGGATCTGGCCCGGGCGCTGGCCGACGAGCCGGCGCTGGCCGGCTACCACCTGCTGCCCAGCGTGCTCGGCGACCTGTTGGCCAAGCTGGGTCGCTACGACGAGGCGCGCGCCGAGTTCGACCGGGCAGCCCAGCTCACCGGCAACGAGCGCGAGCGCGCGCTGTTGCTCGCCCGCGCCGCCGACTGCGCCCGAGGCGTCGGGCCGACCCGCTGAAAAAATCTCCGGCCGTCATGTCGTATCCCGCGCCGGCCGCTCGACGCGTCAGTGACAAGCCGGCTCGCGCCGGCGCGCGGGACCGGCGACCGGCCGGCACAGACGAGGAGAGCGACATGACGACGACCGCGAACGAGACGAGCGCAGGGTCCGCGGTGGCGGGCGTCGACTCCCGGCGTACGACGACCAGGGCGCTGCTGGCCGGCGGAGTCGTCGCCGGCCCGCTGTTCATTGTGGTGGCCGCCGCTCAGGTGCTCACCCGCGACGGGTTCGACCTGAGCCGGCAGCCACTCAGCCTGCTGGCTCTGGGTGATCTCGGCTGGATCCAGATCACCAACTTCGTGCTGACCGGGCTGCTCGCCCTGGCCGGCGCGGTCGGGCTGCGCCGGGCACTGCGCGGCGAGCTGGGCGGGACGTGGGGGCCGGCGTTGATCGCCGTGCACGGCGTCGGCCTGATCATCGGTGGGGTGCTGGTCTCCGACCCCAGCATGGGCTGGCCGGCGGGTGCGCCGGAGGGGGCGCCCGCGACGTTGAGCTGGCACGCCGTCGGGCACGGCGTCGGCGCGGGGCTGGCGTTCGGCTCGCTGCCCATCGCCTGCCTGGTCTTCGCCCGCGCGTGGTGGCGGGCCGGGCAGCGCGGCTGGGCGGCATTCTCCGTCGGTAGCGCGCTGGCCGTCGTCGCGATCCTGGCCTGGCCCGACCAGGACACCCTCAGCGTCCGGATGGCACTTGCCTGCGTCGTCACGTTCGGCTGGCTCACGACGCTCTGCACTCGACCGCTGACCCGCTGACCGTCATTCATCGATCACGAGAGGACCACACCGATGCGGTACATGCTGATGCACAAGCTCGACGAGACCCGGCCGGAGGCGTTCAACCCGAGCCCCGAGTTCATGGCCCGGATGGAGGGCTTCATGAAGGAGGTGGCGCAGGCCGGGGTGCTGCTCGCCGCGGAGGGGCTGTGTGAGACCTCCAAGGGCGCGACCCGGATCACCGTGACCGGCGGGAAGACCACCGTCACCGACGGGCCGTTCACCGAGACCAAGGAGCTGATTGCCGGGTTCGCCCTGCTGGACGTGCGCTCCCAGGAGGAGGCGGTCGAGTGGGGGCGGCGGTTCACCGAGGTCTTCGCCGACACGGTCGGCGATGTCGAGGTGGACGTCCGCAAGGTCTTCGAAATGCCGGAAGGCACGCCGCCAGCTTGATCTGACCACGCCGCGCCGCCACCTCAGCGTTGGGGTGGCGGCGCGGGCCTGTGTAGGGTGATCTTCGTCAGCCACGAGAGGAGGTGAGCCCGGTGACCACCCATCGTCATTCCTGGGCGCTCCTCCCGGCCGTCCCCCTCAGCTGACCTTTCGCGTCGGGGAGCGCCCTCCTTATCGGAGGACCAATGTCTGTCTCTTCGTTCCGCATCGACGTCTCCGATGCGGTTCTCGACGACCTGCGGGCTCGACTGGCCCGTACCCGCTTCACCGACCGCAGCGGCACCCAGTCGTGGCAGGGCGGTGTCGATCCTGACTACCTGCGGGACCTGGTGTCCTACTGGCAGGGCGGGTTCGACTGGCGGGCTCGTGAAGCCGGGCTCAACGCGTACCCCCAGCACCTGGCCCTCGTCGGCGGCCGGAAGCTGCACTTCCTGCACGTCCGGGCCGCGCGCCCGGCCGGAGCGCCCGCGCCGTTGCCGTTGTTGCTCAGCCACGGCTGGCCCAGCAGCTTCGTCGAGATGCTGCCGTTGGTCGACCGGCTGACCGACCCCGACCGGCCCGGCGGCGCGTTCGACGTGGTGGTGCCCTCACTGCCCGGCTTCGGCTTCTCGGAGGCGCCGAACGAGCCGGTGACCCGGGCGCTGCTGGCTCGGACGCTGCACGAGTTGATGACCGACGTGCTCGGCTACGAGCGCTACGGCGCCTTCGGCGGTGACGTCGGGGGAGTGGTCACCGGCTGGCTCGGTGCCCTGTACCCGGAGCAGGTGGCCGGCATCCACATGATCCATCCGCCGTTTCCGGCCAGCTTCGATGCCCGTCCGCTGTCGCCGGCAGAGCAGGCGTACCTGGACGCCGAGGCCGCGTACGACGAGACCGACGGCGGCTACAGCGCCATCATGGGCACCCGCCCGGACACCCTGGCGGCGGCGCTCGCCGACTCACCCGCCGGGCTGGCCGCGTGGCTCGTCGACAAGTACCGGGACTGGAGCGACAACCACGGTGACCTGCAGAACAGCATCGACCGAGACGCCCTGCTCACCATCATCACGCTGTACTGGGTGACGGGCACTATCGGCTCGTCGTTCCGGCAGTACGCCGACTTCGACCACAACACCCCACGACCAATGATCACCGTGCCCGCCGCGTTCACGGTGAGCACCGAACCCTCGCAGACCAACTTCCCCCGCTCGATCGCCGAGCGGGCCTGCACCGACATCCGGCACTGGAGCGAACCGGGCCGGGGCGGGCACTTCATGCCGCTGGAGGAGCCGGATCTGCTCGCCGCTGAGCTGAGGGAGTTCTACACCTCGCTGCGCGCGTAGTTGCTGTAGTTCGCCTTCCTGTTTTGCCTGGCGGCTGCTCTGGTCTCGCCGGAGCGGCCGCCGGCACCGGGCTACGCGCCGCCGAGCGACGCCTTGACTGCGTCGATGGCATCGAGCAACTCCTCGTTGTGCTCGAAGCCCTCCTCGACGATGGCCATGTCCACCCCGCATTCGCGCTGCCGCGCCCGCAGCAGGGTCTCCTCCACCGGGGCTACCGGGAAGGCGAGCGGGTCGAGACCTTGCGCGGAGCCCAGGTCCTCGATCTGGAGCCACTTGTTGTACTCGCCCTCGTAGACGATCACACCGGCGGCGATGCCCCTGGTCCACTGGTCGAAGAGCGTGGCCAGGCTGGTGGCGGCGCGCACCGAATCCCACGCGTCGGGCGAGATCTCGTAGCGCCAGATCTCACCCTCGTGCTCGCCCGCCAGGACGAACGTGAAGATGGCGTATTCGAAATGGAAGAGCGGCAGTTGGTGCCGCCAGGGGAACGGCGTGCCAATCGACAGCCCCAGATCGTCCAGCGCGTCCGGGCCTTCCGGCCAGGAGATCAGCCATCCGCCGTTGGGCAGCAACCGCCGCTCGGGCCAGCGCTGCGACTGCAACCAGGTCAGCTGCTCCGCGATGCGATCCACGCCGAAGATCCGGTGAACCACGTCCGGCGGTTGCCCGGTCGGCGACTCGCCCTGGTCAGGCCAGTCGAGGCCGACGGCCGTCGCCGCGAGGCGATAGTCGCGTACCGCGTTCCGCAGCACGCACAGGTCATCAAGCATCGGGAAGCTCCTCGGCCGCCGGGGTCCTGGGCAGGCTAGCTTCGCCGCACCGACTCTGGTGTCCGTCAATACTCTCCTTTCGGACGCAACGGGATGCATCGATCCCGACTGCGTTCCCTGTCACATACGTGAGCGGTTGTACCGCGTGTGACCGTGACCTCTGTGGCCTGCGCCCCCTGGCGGATCGCCTGGGCCGAGCGCGAGAACGAGCGCCGGCAGCGCGCGTACCGCGACGCCACCGACGCCTGGCGACGCCGCGACGACCATCTGGGCCGGCTCCGCATCGAAGCCGCCAGCTTCCTCGGGTGTACGCAGCCGCGCACCGGCCTACCCGTGGACCTCGACGACGACGAACTCGTCTTCCGCGTCCTCCCCGTCGCCACGCTCGTCGAAGCCGAGGCGCGGCACGTCCCCGGCCTGCCCACCCCCGACGGCTGCTGTTCCTTCGCTGAGGCTTCTTCCATGGCGCTGCCGGCGGGCCTGCGGGTCGTCGACACCGGCATGGCCGTGGTGACCAGCCACCGGGTCGCCTTCGGTGGCCGCGAGCACCGGCGCGAGTGGCGGTACGCGGACCTCGTCGGCCCCGCCCACCACCCCGACGTGCCGGTCACCCTGCTGCCCGACCGCTGTCGACTGCAAGGGCTGCTGGTCCCGGCCAGCGCCGCGGTCAACTTCCGCTTCTATCTCACAGTCGCGGCCGCCGACGACCGCGCCGACGTCATCGGGCAGGTCGACGCGCTGCTGGCCGCGCATCAGGCAGCCCGGCCTGCGCCTTTCCTGTTGGTGGAACCCGACGACGCGCCGCTGACGGCGGTACGCCCCGACCGGCGGGCGCTCGGCGCTGCCGCCGTCGCGGCCGTGGTGCTCGTGACGCTCGGCCCGGGCGCTTTGGGGCCCGGCGCTTTGGGGCCTGGCGAGTGGGGCCCTCGCGAGCCGGTGTCGTCGGCGAAGACCGTGGCCATGGACGTGCCGAGGGTTGGGGCGGTCCTTGTTCCGATCGGTCCCGTCGGGCCGGCGGCACCCAGGTCGCGGGTGGGCTCGGCCGACGGTGCCGTATGGAGCCCGCCGAACGTCCCGGCTGCCTCGCCGGCGGCTGTCTCCACAGTGGTGGTACCTGCTGTCGTGGTGGCCCTGCCGCCGGCTCCGGCGCCGTCTGTCGCCCCGGCCCCGTCGGCGAGTTCGGTGCCGACGCCTGGGCCGGTCCCCACCACGGACCCGCCCGCGTCAGCCCTGCCGACGCCGCCCGTCACGTCGGCCTCGCCGACCCCGAGCCCGACTGTTTCGGCGACGGGTACGCCTTCGCCTTCGCCGGATCCGGGGCTGCTGGCGATCTGCCTGGATCCTCTTCAACTGCCGTTGCTGGACCCGCTGCTCTGCCCGTCTCCGGCGCCCTGATCAGCGTCTTTGCCTGCGTGGCTCAGCTCATGGCGCTGAAGTCGGGGACGGTGAGGGAGCCGTCCTCAGCGAGGGTGAAACCCGGGTTCCAGGCGATCTCCCACAGGTGACCGTCCGGGTCGGCGAAGTAACCGGCGTAGCCACCGTAGAACGTCTCCCTGGCCGGCTTGGTCACCGTGGCACCGGCGGCCGTTGCGGCGGCGATCACCTCGTCGACCTCGGCCCGCGAGCGGACGTTCTGGGCGAGGGTCATCGCACAGGTGCCCAGCTCCTCGATGCCCGCGTCGGCGGCGAGCTTGTCGCGGCCCCACAGGACGACCGCCAGGCCGCCGGCCTGGAAGAAGACAGTCTCCTCGACCTCCTGGCCCTGCCAGCCGAGCTGCTCGTAGAACGCCTTCGCGCGGGCTACGTCCGCGACTCCCAGAGTGATCAGGCTTATGCGCTGTTCCATGGTCTTCAACCTAACGCGCGATCACTCAGGGGCGTTGCAGGCGGCCTCGACGTTGTTGCCGCTCTAGGCGCGGCAAGAGCACCGCCGAAGTCATCGCCTACACGCATTCGGATGAAGTCCGGTGGGAACGATCCAACCCATAGCATCGATGCTATGGCGGAGGTGAAGCGATGAGTGATCGCCTGGACTGGAACGACCTGCGTGAGCGTCGGATGGCGGAGCCAGGGGCGGCCGAGACCTACGAGGCCACTCGGATCGCCTTCGAGCTTGGTCAGGAGGTGCGCCACCTGCGCGAAGGGCATGGCTGGAGTCAGAGCCAGCTGGCCCGCGCCGCCGGCATGACTCAGTCCGCGGTGGCTCGCTTCGAGGCAGGCGGGATCGTGCCGACCTTGCCGGTCCTGGAGCGGCTAGCCCGGGCCCTGGACCGGCGGCTGGACGTCAGGTTCACACCGAACGCGGAGGCAGCCTGACTGCCTCCGACGTTCATCGCGATCAACGGCAGACGTGTTCGCGTAGCGGCAGCCGAGGGCCGTTGATCTAGGATTCCAGGTCATGCGGAAGTTCTTCACGGTTGGTGGTCGGAGCCTCTCGTATCTCGATTTTGGCGGTCCGGGTAACCCACTCATGGCTCTGCACGGGCACTACAACGAGGCGTCGGCATTCGCGCCGCTGGCTGAGGCGTTGGCACCGCAATGGCGGGTGATCGCGCTCGACCAGCGTGGGCACGGAGAGTCCGACCGTGCCGAGAGCTATGAGCGGGACGACTACGTCGCCGACGTCGCCGCGCTCCACCAGCATCTGAAGGTCGGCCCCGCCGTGGTGCTGGGTCACTCACTCGGCGGCGTGAACGCCTACCAGTACGCCAGCCGGCACGCCGATCGGGTCACCGCGCTGATCGTCGAGGACATCGGCGCAGTCGTGGACTGCGACTGGTCGTTCACCACCAGCCTTCCTCGCCGCGCGCCATCCCGCGATGCACTGGCCTCGGCCCTGGGCGGGGCGGCTCCCTATCTGGAGTGCTCCTTCCGCCAGTCGAAGGACGGCTGGGGCTTCTCGTTCGACATCGATGACACGGTGGCGTCCCAGAAAGCGCTCAACGGTGACCACTGGACGGACTGGGTAGCGGTGACCTGCCCCACCCTTCTGATCCGCGGGACACGGAGTGACGAGCTGACGGCCGATCACGCTCGCGAGATGATCGCCCGTCGCCCCGGCCAGGCCCGGCTCGTCGAGCTGCCAGCAGGTCACGTCGTGCATCACGATGCTCAAGCGCAGTTCGCCGCTGCGGTCGGTGCCTTCCTGTCTGAGCTCGACTGAGCCAGGGGAGTTTCAGCCCTGCCCGTGAGCAGCGAGACGGGTCGGGCTCGCGAGGAGCATCAAGCGGCGATCGTTCGGGCGGTGGCGTACACGTCGGCTGGTAGGGCGTGGCGGAGCTGCCACAGGACGCGCATGGGTCGGTCGCCGGTGTGCGAGTCGTACGTCATGGTGCCGGCGTAGAGGTAGGGCGGTGCGCCCAGGTCGCGGTCGGCGATGCGGGTTTCCCGAACGAAGAGGTGCACGGTCGAGCCGCCCGACGTGTAGCGCTGCCCGGTCGTCGACGTCGCAGACGTGGTGCTCTGCGACTCCCACTGGAACAGCGTGTCGGTGATGGCCCGGTCGGCGTACATGGTGGTGGGGGAGTAGTGCGCCTCGGACTTGACCAGGGTGACGAAGAACAGGTCGGCCTGGGCGTCGGGCAGCCACTTCACGCCCTCCCGCAGTGAGCCCGGGTTGGTCATTCCGAAGGCGGCGCATGCCTCGTTGCGGCTGTAGCGGGCGTGCACCCGCAGCGGCACCGCACCCGGAGCGGCGGTTGGCGTGACCCGGTGGATGCGGTCCCGCAGCACCTCGGCGACCTGCCGCAGCTCGGTGCAGCGGGCCGGTTCCTTCCACAGCCGCGCCAGCCGTTCGTCCCGCGTCGCGAGCGGGGCGTTCGGCCCCCAGAGGCTGAAGTGCAGCATGTCCAGCAGTCGGCTGCTGCCCGCGTACACCTGCTGACCTGGCGCGGGCGGTCCGGCCGTGACCTGGGTCAGCAGGTCTAGCCGGTCGAGGTCGTCGGTGTGCAGCATGCGACCGATGGCCCGGCCCAACTCCCGGTCATCCGGCCCTGGCGCGGACGTTTCGATGCCGGCGAGCCGCCGCAGCCCGGTCCAGCCGCCGATGCTGGCCGATCGGTACACGTCCTCGATCTCCAGGCCGGTCTCCCGCAGGAACGTCGCCAGGGTGACGTCGCCGAGCTGCCGAAGCTCAGACACGAGGCCGGTCTTCGAGGTGGGCAGTGCTGATCGCAGGTTGGCGAGCACGATCTCCTTCGCCACCCGGTCCAGTTCGATGTGGCAGCCGCTGGGCAGGCTCGGGAAGTCGTCCCGGACCGCCTCGGTGATCCCCCGCCGGCTGACCCCGGTCAGGGCGCGCCAGCGCAGGTCGAAGCGGAAGTTGGCGTGCTGCCCGCCGATGAAGTCGAGCACCGTGAGGCAGGGCTTGTCGTCGTCGAGGCGCAGGCCACGGCCGAGTTGTTGCAGGAAGATCGTGGCGCTTTCGGTGGGCCGCAGCATCAGGATCGTGTCGACCATCGGCAGGTCGACGCCCTCGTTGAACAGGTCCACAGTGAAGAGCACCCGCAGCTTGCCGGCCTTGAAGTCCCGCAGGAGCGCGGCCCGATCGGTGCCGGCCCGCGAGGTCACCGCCGCCGCCTCGACACCGTGTTTCCTGAACGAGTTGGCCATGAACTCCGCGTGCCCGATGCTCACGCAGAACCCGAGCGCCCGCATCCGCCCGACGTCCACCTTCTCGCGGACCGCGCGCAGCACTGTCTTCGCCCGAGCATCGTTGCCGGTGTAGATGGTGCTCAACTGCGTCGGGTCGTAGCCCTGGCCGCGCTTCCAGGTGAGGTGCGAGAGGTCCTCGTTGTCGTGTAGCCCGAAATACTGGAACGGCGCCAACAACTGCCGCTCCAACGCGTCCCACAGATGCAGCTCAACGGCCGCGCGCCCGTCGAACCACCGGCGCACGTCGCCGCCGTCGGACCGGTCGGGGGTCGCGGTCAGGCCCAGGAGTAGGCGGGGACGCAGCCGCTCCAACAGCCGCGTGTACGTCGGGGCTTCCGCATGGTGGAACTCGTCCACGATCACCATGTCGTACGCCTCGGGGTCGACCTCCCGGCGGTGCAGCGACTGGATGGAGGCGAAGACGTGCCTCCAACCGTTCGGCTTCTCGCCCGCGACAAGCGTCTCGCCGAAGCTGCCGTCCCCCATGACCTGCCGGAACGTCGACAAGCTCTGCCGCAGGATCTGCTCCTGATGAGCCACGAAGAGCAGCGAGTCCGCCTTCTTGCTGCGGTGCAGCCGGCGGTAGTCGAGAGCGGCGACCACGGTCTTGCCGGTACCGGTCGCCATCACCACCAGGTTGCGCCACCGCCCGTGCACCAGTCGCTCGGCGTCCAGGTCGGCCAGGATCTCCGCCTGATACGGGTACGGGCGCACGTCCAGGTTCGAGATTGCGGTCGGCGCATCGTCGCGACGCTCCCCGCTCAACGCGTGCCGTAACCGCTCGGCATCCCGGATCGCGTCGTACGTCTCGAACGCGGGATCGTTCCAGTAGTCCTCGAACGTCGCGGTGAACGTGTCGATGACGTGCGGCTGCTCCATGTTCGAGATGCGCACGTTCCACTCCACGCCATCCACCAGCGCGGTCTTCGACAGGTTCGACGAGCCGACGTACGCGGTGGTGGTGCCGTTGTTGCGGCGGAACAGCCACGCCTTGGCGTGCAGGCGGGTGGTCCTCGTCTCGTACGACACCTTGATCTCGGCGCCCAACTCGGCGAGCCGGTCTAGCGCTCTTTGATCGGTCGCGCCGAGGTAGGTGGTGGTGATGACGCGGACCTTGCCACCTCGGGCAATCAGCTCGCGGATGGCCGGCTCGACGATGCGTAGGCCGTACCACTTGATGAACGCGCAGAGCAGATCAACGCTCTCGGCCGACGCCATCTCGTGGTTGACCTCGTGGCCGATGCGGGGCTGGTGGCGGCCGTTGACCAGGAGTGCGCCGGTGGAGAGGGGAGTGGTGGGGCGCTGCGGGAAGGCTGGCAGCGCTGGTGGGGTTGGTGGGGCGGCGATGGCGTGGAGCAGGTGTTTGGCGTCGGTTACCTGGTCCTGCTCTGTGGCCGCCTTTGGGCTGAGGGTGGCGATGGCTTCGGCGATCTGGTTCGCCATTGCGACCTGGTGGTGGAGCTTGTCGTCGCCGCTCGGGACGGCTTGCAGGGCACGGGCGGCCAGGGTGGCGATGTGGCGGGCGAGGGTTTGGTGGGCGTCGGCGGGGTCGAGCTTGTGCTGGTGGACCAGGGCGGGGTCGACATGCTGAAGGCGGTCGGCCAGCTCACGGGTGATCAGATGCTCATAGACGCCCCGCTCAAGATCCGTCATCACCGCACGGTAACTCTTTCTGTGGCGGCAGTGCCCTCCGCCGCGCTGTGGATGAGGACGTCGGGCTGTCGCTAGCACCATCCGGCGGGAACAACAGCACCCGTACATCTGCGAGGTCAGCGAAGGCCCGTTCCAGCAACGGTCGGACTTCGCCCCAGTCCAGACCGCCGTTACCGCAGCCCAGCGCCGGCACCGCCACCGAGGAGATTCCATGCGCCCGAACGACGCGGACGAGGTCGCTGAGCCCGGCCTGGACATCTGCCACCTTCGAGCTGGTACGCCAGTGGCCCTTCGTCGGGAAGTTGATCACGTAGCGGCCTGGTCCTGGACGCGCCGAGTCATAGAGAAACACTTGACCAAGTCTTATCTCTGTGGCGGCGCATGCTGCCCGGTAGGCGGCGTAGTTGGCCGGGTAGGCGCGCTTGAACTGAAGGGCGATCCCCTTGCCCATCACACCCACGGTGTTGACCGCGTTGACCAAAGCCTCGGCGTCAGCGGCCAGTAGGTTGCCTTGCGCGATAGTGATCAAGTCCGTGTCCTCCCCATGGTGATCCTTAGTACCAGTTGGGCCTGACATCGACGGACACGGCGATGACGTCAGCATCTCGTACACCGAGGTCGAGCCGCGCTTTCACCCTCGCTCTGGCGCTAGCGGCAGCCACTTCTAGGATTTCCGATCGGGCTGAGGCCCGACCAGGTCGGCGAATGGCCGCCAGGGGTTGGCATGGCTGTCCTCTTGCAGCGAGTTGAGGCGATTGGCGAATTCCGCAGCCACGGCCGCCGAGGTCGTCAGGAGCGGTACGGCGGCTGCGACCATCTTCAACTCCCGTGCTTGCCGGAGAAGGGGCCATAACGGATCCGAGGTGACGTCGAAGCCATAGGCGGTGGCCAACGAGCGGTGCCGCCCTGATCCTCCGAACCTTGCCTCGCCTACCGCAACCGCTGCTAGATCAACCTGCCAGGGGCCGATGCACGTGGCATCGAAGTCGCATAGGACAATCCGACCAAAAGTCTCTCTGAGCAGATTGCCTGCGTGGGCGTCCCCGTGGATCAACGTTTGTGTGCCGCGATCGATGAGGGTCGTGACGTGCGGCTCCAGGCGGTCACACCAGTCGACCAGGAAGTCCCGGTCGGGCTTGCTGAGCCCGTCAGCGTCGGCCAGCCGTCTCCGTGCGTCGCCAACTGGGTCCCAGATGGGCAGCGGAAAGGATGGCGCGCCGAGTGCATGAAATTCGCGAAGCACCGTGCCAAGGTCCTCGACCGTCAGGGTAGGTGGTTGCGGCGGGACGTATTGCCACACCGAAGCGACGAGATCCCCGACTTCGATTGGCTGCTCGACGTCCCGCGCCAGACGGATCGTCGGCGCGTCGATCTTCGCGAACCAGCGCGCGAGTTGTACTACCTTCCTCACCCGGTCCTGAAGTTGATGAGTTCGCGCGATCCGGATGACGATTCCGGCCCGGGGCAACGCGAAGACGGCGTTGTTGGTCAGTCGCAGCAACTGGGCGTCGTCGGCCGGGACTCCCAGGGCGCTGGCGATGCCCCGCATTGCCGCTGTCATCGCCGCCTCGGAGAACCGTCCGCTCATGCGCCCAGCGCAGCCTCTGCCCTGAGGGAACGCTCGAAGGCGGCCACATCAGAAAGCGCTCGATGCTGAGTGAGATCACGACGTAGATTGACCACCCGATCAACCACTCGCTTGGAGCTCATCGTCCGGGCCTGCGTCAACACCCGCGCACCCACGGCGAGCGCCTGCTCAGGTTCATCGGCCAAGAACAGCGCGCTGCACAGTCCGACCTCGTTGAGCACGGTGCTTCGCACGTTCGCGGCGCCGAATGCCGCGATGGAATCCCTGCCCCAGCGCACAGCCTCGGATGCGTGCCTGCGGTCTCGCCGTGCCATGTCTCGATATACGCGCCCGTACTGAGCGAACAGCTCACCGCGGTCGTAGAAGCCCATCCAGGCCGGCTCTCGACCCTGGTTGATGCGCTCGAACTGGTCACTCGCCTTCCCGAGGGTCCTCACGGCAGTCTCGTGGTCGCCGAGTGCCGCGATGGAGGCTGCCTCCGCGCCCCAGAGCAGGGCCTTGGCCGCCGGGGTTGCGTGCGATCCCAACTGCGCGTGCGTGAGTTGCAGTGTGGTGACGGCATCCCGGTTGTGCCGAAGGTGCTGAAGCTGCTTGGCCTGTGCGTATCGAATCATTGCGACCAGCGGCGCGTTTCCGGCAGTCAGCGCCGCGCGCTCTCCGGCGACGAAGTGCCGTTGCGCGTCGCCGTGTCTGCCCGCGTCGAGTGCGGTCCAGCCAGCCAGTTGTCGTGCTGTCGCCACCGCCGCGATGAGGGGCGAAGTGAGCCCGGCCGGGTGCGACCAATCAAGCATCCGGTAAACCGACTCCGCGAACCGCGCCACCTCTCGATACAGCAGGCCGCCCCCACTCTCGCGGTCCACCGACCGATAAAGCTCCAGCACTGCGTTCAGTCGAGCGATATCCGCCGTGCCGATTCGCCGAGGCTGGACCAGCTCGCTGCCGCCGAGCAGACCTGCTCCCGCAGCGACGGCGGCGATACCGGCCAGCAAGGCCCGCCGACCCTCGTTCGCCTCAGCACCCTGTGGGTCGGTTGAGGTGCGGCCGCTCTCGGCTTTGTCCACCGACCGGTGAGGCTGCCCGGGCAGGGCGAACCATAGGCAGGAAGCGGGTATCCCGAGGAGCTGTGCCCAGTGCGCCAGCCGGTCCAGGTGCACCAGCGGCGGGCCGTTCTCCACCCGACTCAGCTGTGCCTGCGTGATCCCCAACCACCCCGCAACCACGGTTTGCGGCAAGGCGACCCGCCCGTGATACGGATGGCAGCGGTACGCCCTGATCACCCGCCCCAGATGCCGCTCGGCGAGAGCCTGTCGCACCGGCTCGTGCTCCCAGAAGCTCGCCGGCACCACCGGCGGCGCGCTCAACCGGTCTCGCTCGGCGGCCTGGCACGGCGTACACCGTCCGCTGTCGTTGTCCCGGGCCAGCCGTCCGCCGCACCGAGGGCAGTTCGCGTGTGTCACCGGCGGCTCCGTCCGTCTCGCCTCATCGAGCCTATCCATTGAACACGCTGCGTGGAGGGTCGGTATACGCCCGACGCATATCGTCAAAGGGCCACCGGCCAAGCGAACGGACGACAACTACTCAGGACGGGCGCGCCGCCCGCAGCGCCTCGACGACCACGCTCCAACGCCCCGGCCCGTTCACCGAGTTCAGCGGCTTCCCGTCGGCCACGACCACGCCGGCAGCGCGTAGCACCGCCAGGTGACCGGCATAAGCCGGATGGGCGGCCAGCTCGTCCTTGACGTGCGGAAACGCAATGATCGGCAGCCCCGCGCCCAGCGACTCGTTGAGGACGCCGAGCGCCAGCGTGTCGTTGATGCCCAACGCCCATTTCGTCACCGTGTTGAACGTGACAGGCGCGGCCACCACCACATCAGCGGGCGGGTGCGGCTCGGGGTCGCCGGGCATCCGCCACTCCACGCGTACCAGATAGCCGGTCTTGTCCTGTAACGCCTGACGGTCGAGCCACGGCGCGGCGGTCGGGCTGACGATCATGCACACCCGCCACCCGTCGGCGATCAGGAGGTCGACCAGCTCGTCGATGTGTTCCGCCGGACCCGCGGCGCAGACGACCAGATACAGCACCGGGCGTTCCGTCATGCCCGCAGTCTGCCCGATTCGACAGCCGCGACGTCGACCGCATACCGATCGCGCATGCCGCTAATGATCACCGTGACATCCCGTTGTACCTGGTCAGCCGCCACAGTCAACGCATGGCCCGGGGCGGGTGCCTTGTCCCGGAGCTGCGCTGGCCCTCAACGGCGCAGCTCCTCCCGCCCGCCCCGGTGCCAGCCCACGTGTCAACGACTTGGAGCCGGCATGCCCACCGTGATCGACGACGACCACCCGGCCCGCGTGAGCCTGGCCGCCGCCTGGGAGGCGGTCGACGCGCGAGCTGCCGGTGACTTCTGGTGCACAGTCGAAGACCGCCGACCCGGGCTGCTCCCACACCGCGACGCGCCGCTCTTCTTCACCGCGCTGGGCCGCCTCCTCGTCGGCGGCGACGCTCCGGCGAGCCGGGCGGCGCTGCTCCTGGTGCTCGGCCGCGCGTACCGTCATTTCGACCTGCTCCCGCACGCCACCACCATCGGCGACGCGCTGCTCGCCACGGTTGCCCGCCACACGCGCCCACTGTGGACTCCGCGGCACACCCTCGCCGCCGAGCGCGCCCTGTGCCGCGCCACCCGCGCCCTCTGCCGCGCCGCCGCGCAGGCCGAAAACGGCCCGGCCTGGTGGCACGTCCAGGTCATCGGCCATGACCGGCCATCGCCCGACATCGCCACCCTGACGGTACGTCCCTGGCGGCGACTGCCCTTCCAGCCAGGTCAGGCCGTACCGGTCTGCACGCCGCGCCTGCCCGGCCACTGGCGCTGGCTGTCCCTGGCCAACGCCCCACGCGCGGACGGCACCGTCGAGCTGCACGTCCGCGCCGTACCCGCCGGCACCGTCTCCCACCGCCTGGTCCATGAGGTACGCCCCGACGAACTGCTCTGGCTCGGCCCACCGCGCGACACCGGCCTGAGCCTCGACCCGGCGAGCACGAGCGATCTGCTCCTCGTCGCCGGTGGCACCGGCCTGGCGCCGCTGCGCGCCCTGGTCGAGCAGGTCGCCACCGCACCGAACGGCCGACGGGTGACGCTTATCGTCGGCGCGCGCACCTTCACCGACCTGTACGACGCGACCGCCCTCGACAAGCTGCAATGCGCCCACGACTGGCTGACCATCGTGCCGGCGTTGTCCAACGACCCCTGCGCGGAGCCGGCCGAGCGGGGCGACGCCCTGACCATCGCCCTCGAACACCACCAGCCCGGCCAGGACATCTACCTCTGCGGCCCACCGGCGATGCTGGTTGACGCGCGGGCACGACTGCTCGCGCGCAGCAATTCCGCAGGCCGCATCCACCTGCCCAGCAGCTTCACCCGCTGACGGCTCTCCACGCAGCGGTGGAATCGGCCGGGATTGGTCCCACCCAAAGAGCGATATGACTGTGAGTCATCAATATGACTCCCAGTCATATCGCTCGTCAGGGCAAGGTCGTCCGGACGCGAATCGTCGTTGAGCGGCGGTCCTGGCATCCGGACAGATCCACTTGCCCCTATCCGAAAACACCAGCATTTCGGTCCGGGCCTTGGCCCTGGCCTTGTTAGCCTGACCGCCAGTCCACGAAGGTGGGAGATGAACATGGCCGGACGTTGGGAAGCAGATCGCACCGCCAGTTTCTCTCGGAGACTCGGTAAGTCCGCCGCGGAGCTAGGTGAGAGCGGGGGGACCACCACCTGCCCCGACGTCTGGGAGCTGTCCAACGGCGATGTCGCAGTCATCGGTCGCGACCTGACCGACGTCCTCGCCGCGCGGTTGCCCGATGGCGTCAGTGTGGGCGCCGACGAACGGGTAGTCGTCATTCCGCGAAGCATGCTCGTGGCGGCCAAGCCGGACATCCCGGATGCGTGACCTGCTGGAATCGGGCAGCCGCCAGCGGCTCAGCCTCGCCGAGTACGACGCCGACTTTTACGCGACGGTCGAGTCGACCAACGGCCCCATCCTCAAGACCGAGCGGATCCAGACCTTCCGCGAGCCAGGCAGCCCGAGCTGGGAGGCGTACGCCGACGGTCGTTGGGAGGACGCTCTTCAGATCGCTGCCGAGCCGAATCCGGAGCTGGTGGCGTTCTTCGAGTACCTTGACCAGCTCGGTTCCGGGCTCCGGCGCCTGCGGATCGTTGAGTTGCCACTGACGCCCTACCTGGTCTGGGAGCTGCATTTCCTTCGCCACCGGGCGGAAGCGGGCGAGCGGATCAGTGTGCTGGATGCCCAATCGGTGACCGAGTTCGAGGCGGCGGCCGGTCCGATCCCTGAGCTGATGGTGGTGGGCCGTCAGGCCGTCTACGAGGTCTTGTACGACAGCTCAGGCACGCCGATCGGTGCGGAGAAATCGGTCGAACCGGCGGTCGTGCAAGGCTGTCGAAGCCAGGTCCTGACGCTGCTTGACCGGGCCGAGCCCTTCGAATCCTTCTTCCGCCGAGAGGTCTTCGGGACAAGCCCAGGGGTGCCCCACCTGTAGTAGCCTGCCTCCACCAGCGAGCGTGGAGGCACTGTGCCCCGACTCCGGATGGTCTCCGATCTGGCCCGTCGATCCGCTACGCCAACGATGCTGCTCGTTGCCGTCCTGGCCATGCTTGCGGCCGTCCTGTTCTCGCCCGCCGTGCTGCTCTGGATCGGAAGGCGTCCAGGGTACGACTGGCCGCTGTTGGGCAACGTCGGTGAGACGTACGGTGCCGCGTCGGCGATCCTCGCGGCCCTGGCGCTCATCGGCGTCGTGTCGTCGTTGGTGCTGCAGTCCCGGGAGGCCAAGGCAGTCCGGATGCTAGGGCCGAGGAGCGGAATTCGATAGCCGCCGACCAATATCTGGACCGGATCGTGCACCATTGCTCCGTGACACGACGTAGTCGGTTTGCGGATAATGCCTGGTCAGGCAACTACGCACCGTCAAAACGTCATCAGGAATGGCCCTGGAGTCGGCGTCATGACAGCCGCCGCTCGGGGCTCAGGCGGGAGATAAATATGCGTACCAAGAATCAAGCCCGAGCGTCAGTACTCGTGCTCGGTCTCGTCGCGGCACCGGCTACGAGCTCAACGGCGTCACCGGCGAAGGCATCGTCGACGACCTGCGCCCCAACGGCGGCGTCGCCACGGCACCGACAGCGGTCACCGTCGGCGCCTACGAGACCGAGGCGTTCACGGGGAACTGGTCGGTGACGGCGTACGCGCTGATGGCTTGCCTACCGGACGGACTCCGGCCGACCCGCGTACGCCCACCGATCATGATCCTCGACGTTCGGCTACAAGCGGGAACTGAGCTGCCTGACGGCCTGGCGGAAACGCCGCGGCGGCAGAACGGACCGGAGCTTGTCGGCGGCGTCAGCGAAGTCCGAGATCGTGGTGACGCAACCATGGCCGAGGTGGGCGAGCTGGACGACGCCAAACCGCTCGACCACGAGTGCCTGGGACAGCGGGACGGTGTGCACGTTTCCGTCGCCATCCACAGTGGAAATTGCGTCGATGCCGATGACCAGCGAGCCCTTGTTGCGAAACCGCTTCGAGAACGGCGGCCTGACCACCTCGCCTGCCGGTACGAAGCGAGTGGTCGGGCAGGAATCGTCGGTGGCGCCAGGAAGGTTCGGTTTCGACAGGTACGGCACAACGATCATGGCGGATGCGAGCCAACCCGATACGACGTCCCGCGCCGATTCCGGAGTGATTCCAGCCAGCTCGATGGGCGATT
Organism: Micromonospora sp. DT53; assembly: GCF_049841535.1. Taxonomy (NCBI): domain Bacteria; kingdom Bacillati; phylum Actinomycetota; class Actinomycetes; order Micromonosporales; family Micromonosporaceae; genus Micromonospora; species Micromonospora sp. DT53. Next base: position 380,603 of record NZ_JBNCKM010000005.1, on the reverse strand, counting down.
CCGAGCAGTAGATCTCCGCCGTGCCGAGCAACTCCCTGTGTGTCAAGTATTCAAGGCTACGGATCGCATCTTCCCATTCAACGTCGCCTGTGAAGTCCTCGTCCTGCGTTGGCATCAGGTCAGCGATCTCCACGCGATCGATTCCGTCAGCGACAAACCGTTGCAGCTCGGCCCAGAGCAGCTCCGCCGCGACGGCGGCGTCAAAATTCTTGCCCTTCCTGCCAAAATCTGGCGAGATCCTCAGGCCGAGTTCGTGCCGCGTACTGTCGACGACTTCGCACATGAACTCGGCACCGATGCACACCCCGGCCCGGTGTACCGCCGCAGCGACTCGCGACCGCAGAGCCCACATCAGGAAGACCGCTTCCACGCTGGGTTCGACACTGATGATCAGCGCGACACCATGGACCTCGTCGGCGTACCAGATCGGCCCCATCTGGTGGTTGGCGAGTGACGGGCCGCGAGTGACTCGCGGGCCAGTGGGCAGCGGGAGTCGCATCGCCTCAGGCGGTTCACCCGTCACGGTGAGGACCGCGTTGCCGCTGGTGAAGAACCTCTCGACATACCGTCGGACCTCGTCCGCCGTGAAGAGCTTGTAGTCCACCGCGGGCCAGCGCGACAGGCCGTGTCCGCTTGGCCCGAAACGCCTCGACAGCAGCGCTCCCCACGGGTCGCGCAGACCCTCTTCGATGTTCGAGACGTATCGGCTGTCCGCGTCGAGGCCCGCGACGGCGTCGGACAGATCCTCCGGCGGAAGATTACTGATAGCCGAGCAGATGGTTGCGAAATGCCGCACGACCTGATCAGGTGGGCCACCTGCGAGGAATGACGTGTCGTTCATCCAACTGTTGTCCTGGTGATTCTCCGCGATGTGATCCTCGGTCCAGCCCACCAGGTGCTGGACGAGATGGGTCAGGCCGATGGAGTCGATCTCTTCGTCGCGCGCACCGCAGCTAAATGTCAGCGACGCGGCCAGGGTGCCAGGCACATTGCGTTGGATGACAGCAACTCCGTCTATCTCCTCGCGCCGCATGAGCGGATCGTAAGGTGACGGGTCAAGCCAGGGGTTGAGGCGTTCGACGGTCAGAGGAGGCGGTGCCGTTGGTACGTCAACTGTTGGTGTCGCCAAATTCGCGTACCTCGTCGACGTCCAGCGTGATCCGGTCGTTCTCGGTCCACCGGCCGGTGGCGGCGGTCCAGCTCGGGTCGTCGCGTTCGTCGATGTTGCTCCAACTGTGCCGGTGATGGCGTAGCTGGATCGGCCCGGTCGACTGGCCGGGAGCGAGCGTGCCGTCGGTGAAGGTCAGCTCCACCCAGCCGGGGACCGGCGTTCCCGGGATCGGGTAACCCGGCGGCGCTGGCGTCGTCATCGCGCCGGGCGGCCCGCCCGGCGGGATGAAGAACTGCACGGTCTGCCGGATCCGGTCACAACCCAGCGCGGCCCAGTCGCAGTTCGGCACCAGTGAGGTGTTGGCGCCCTCGAAGCGCAGGTGGTAGCGCACCCGCACCGTGCTCAGGTCAAGCGGCGCGGTGCCGGTGTTGGTGACCTTCAGGAGGTGCTGGATCTGGTTGTTCGTGGGGGACCAGTCCAGGTTGAGGTAGCTGAGCGTCGCGCGACCTGCCGTGGTGCGCACTGTGGTGGTGGGCGAGGTGTCGGAGTAGCCGCCGAGCGCGCGGGCGGCAACCGCGATTCGGTACGTCGTGCCGGGTGCGAGGTCGGTCAGCGTGATCGTGGTGTCGGTGGTGGAGCCGAGGAAGCGGTACGTGTTCGGGCCCAGCGGCACCTGCACCTCGTAGTTGATCGGCTGCTCCGCGCCGGGCTCGACCCAGGCGGAGGGTGCCCAGCTGAGCGTGAGCTGATGCGGTTCGTTGCTCACCACCGTCGGGGTGCCTGGGGTGCTGATCGCCGGCCCGTCGGCGCGGGCGGCGTTGACGGCGAGCAGGCTCGCCAGCGCGGCGAGGGCGATGGTGGCGGCGACGCGACGAGCGGGCATAGCCGAATGGTATGCACAAGCATCGATGGCTGCGCATCGTCCGTCAGGCCAGAGGCACTGAAGGCAGGTCCAGTCCGTTACGCGACGTAGTCGGCTTGGAGATAATGCCTGGTCGGCTGGCTACCTAGCGTGAACCCGTCATCACGAACGGCCCGACGTCGGCGTCGCACCTGCCGCCCCGTCCGGCCTCAGACGGGAGAAACACATGCGTACTCAGAACAAAAGTCGGCGGCTCGGCGCCCGAGCGTCCGTACTCGTGCTCGGTCTTGTCGCGACCGGAGCGGTGCTCGTCCCGGCGAGCCCGGCGTCCGCCGCGGTCCCCGGTCTGGTGCGGGTAGCCGCGACAAGCGTCAACAACTCGGCCGACTTCCACAGTGTCACGGCGACCTGCCCGGCCGGAAAGGTGCTCACCGGCACCGGCTACGAACTCAACGGCGTCACCGGCGAAGGCATCGTCGACGACCTGCGCCCCAACGGCGGCGTCGCCACGGCACCGACAGCGGTCACCGTCGGCGCCTACGAGACCGAGGCGTTCGCGGGGAACTGGTCGGTGACGGCGTACGCGATCTGCGCCAACCCGGTGCCCGGTCTGGTCCGGGTCTCCACGGCCAGCGTCAGCAACTCGGTCGACTTCCGCAGCGTCACGGCGACCTGCCCGGTGGGGAAGGTGCTGACCGGCACCGGCTACGAGCTGAACGGGCTCACCGGTGAAGGCGTCGTCGACGACTTCCGCCCCAACGGTGGCGTCGCCACGGCACCGACCGCGGTCACCGTCGGCGCGTACGAGTCGGACGCCACGGCCCTGAACTGGTCCGCGACCGCGTACGCGATCTGCGCCAACCCGCTCGCGGGCCTGGTGCGCACCTCGGCCCTGGGGGCCAGCAACTCCCTCGACTTCCGCAGCGTCACGGCGACGTGCCCGGTCGGGAAGGTGCTGACCGGCGCCGGCTACGAGCTGAACGGGGTCACCGGTGAGGGCATCGTCGACGACTTCCGCCCCAACGGCGGCCCCGCGACCGCCCCCACGTCCGCCGCGTCCGGCGCGTACGAGGAGGACGCGTTCGCCGGGAACTGGTCCGACACGGCGTACGCCATCTGCGCCACGCCGTAGAAACCGCTCAGCCGGTGCGGCAGCCCTGCGAACGTGCGAGCCGCTGCACCGGCTGAATGCTCGGCTCAGGAGCCGCCTTGGCGCTGGATCCGCCCGTCGCCCGAGACCTTGGCCCGGCCCAGGTCGCGTTCGGTGCCGGCCGGGCCGGTCGCGGTACGGCGGTGCCGTTGGTCGGGCGAGTGCTCCACGGTCGAGCCCTGGCGGCCCGGAGCGCCGCTGCCCGAATGCCGCCGGCCTCGCGCCGACTCGCCGCCGCTGTCGTGTTTGTTCTGCTTGTGGCTACCCATGGATCGCGCGTACCCGGTCACTGTGCGGCTAGTCCTGAGCCCTCCTCAGCTCCAGTGCCCGGGGGAGCGAGCAGAGCGGTAGTGCCCGAGCGGTGAGGCGGCTACCGGGCGGCGCGTAGGCGGTTGTCGAGCGCGTCGAGGTCGGGGACGAACCAGATCTGCCCGCCCTGGTTCGACTCGTGCACGAGTGCGCGCAACGCGGCACTCTCCGCGAGCTGCGCCGAGATGTCGCCGACGATGGCCAGTCGCACCCGGTAGTTGACGAACTTCTGCATCACGTCGCCGGCGAAGCGAGTGCCCAACGAGAAGAAGCGTTCGTCGAGCCGGTTGGCCGGCACGGCGACCACCTGGGCGCCGAGGAACGCCGCCCCGATCAGGTCCAGCGCGTCCTGCTCGGTGGCCACCGACGGCCCCGCCGGGTCGCAGACCAGCACCGGCACCCCAGCGCGTTCCTGGATCTCGTCAGACATCGTGAACCTCCCGGTCGAGCAGGCCGTTGTCGGCGTTGAGCACGGCGTCGAGCAGGTGAAACAACTCGGCGGTGGCGGCCGGGTCACCCAGGATGATGATCTTCAGGCGGTGGCGTTGCTCGTCGTACACGGCCTGCACCCGCAGCGGGTTGGCCTGGTCGTGGCCGGTGTTGGCGCTGGTGAGCACGAGCGTGCCGAGCCGGTCGGCGGCGGCCCTGTCGACGCCGTCGATCTGGACGATGCTCGACACCTCCGCCTGCCTGGCGGCGCTGGGCGCGGCTGGGGCCTGGCCGGTCAGCGCGTCGAGATCGGTGGCGGCGATCCGGTACTGCTTGCCGATCCGCACCGCGCGCAGCCGGCCCGAGCGGATGTAGCCGCGCACCGTGCGCACATGCAGGTTGAGCCTGTCGGCCACCTGCTCAACTGAGTACATTTCTTCCGTCATCGCTCCCTATCCTACCCATACAAGGGATGTTTAGGGACTGATGGAAGATCAGAGGGCTTCCGCGACCGGGCGGCGTGCGGCGACCAGCGCGGGGATGGCGGTGACCGCGGCGACCGCGAACAGGAGTCCGCATGCCGCGGTGACCGTCCAGGACGCGGGCGGGTATCGCTCCCCGTCGAAGAAGAGGTACAACCCGATGCCGAAGGGGATCCCGGCTGCGACGCCGGGTACGGCGGGAAGGAGCTGTGCCACGGCGAGGCCCAGGCCGGCCTGCGCGGGGGTCGCGCCGAGCGCGCGGGCGACCGCCAGCGGGTGCCGGGTGTCGAGGACCGCGGTCCAGGTGCTCACGATCGTGTTGAGCAGCGCCAGGAAGCAGGCCACGCCGGCGACGATGAGCATGGCCTGGAGGGTTCGCTCGTTGCGGGGGTCGGGGAGTTCGGAGTAGCCCAGATTCAGTGGATCGTCGTCCTGCGCCAGGATCGTGAGGACGGCGGCGAGCGCGGCCGTGCTGATCAGGGTGTTCACCGTGACGAGCCGGGCGCGGTGTGGCCGGCGCGCGTTGATACGCACCCCGATCAGCAGGGCGGTGGGCAGCCGGCGCGACAGCCAGATCGTCCACCGGCGGCGACGTGGTGGCGTGGGGGCGTCGGCCAACGCCTGGACGGTGCTGGTGGCGGCGGCGCGCAGCACCGGCCCCAGGGTCGCCGCGACGGCGATAGCGAGGGCGAACACGGTGGCGGTGACCACCACGCGTAGCGGCGGGTTCATGCCGACGGAGCCGACGAATCCGGCGCTGGGACGGAACAGCAGAGGCGCGGTGAACCAACCGATGGCCAGGCCGGCCCCGGCAGCGGCCAGCCCGATCACGAGGTACTCGGCCAGGTGGACGGCGGCTATCACGGCGGGCCCGGCGCCGACGGCCTTGAGCAGCCCCACCCGGCGGCGCCGGGCGATGACCCGGCCCGCGACGATGCCGGCGACGCCGACCACCGCGAGGCCGGTCAGCAACCAACTGCCGACGACCAGGGCTGTCTCCGCCTGACTGTTCTGTCGACCGCTGCTCTCGGCGATGTCGCGCGCCGACCGAAAGATCCAACCGCGGTAGCGGAGATCGCTGCCCGACGGGTCCACGACCCTGGCGCCGGCTTCTCGGTCGACAAGCGTGAGGTTCAAGGTGTACGACAGCCGCTGTTTCCCGGCGAGGGTGGCGATGTCACGGTGATCGACCCAGACCAGGCCGCCCTTGTCGACCAGGTTCGAGCCGGGCAGGTGCCACCGGACCTGCGGGTACACCGGCCTGGCGGCGGTGACCGCGAACCCGACCACGTGCAGCGGGTGGCCGTCGACGCTGACCATGTCGCCGACGTGTATGCCGAGGGCGTCGGCGAAGGTGCGCTCGACGACCACTCCGCCGGGGCGTACCCAGGTGCCATCGGTCACCGCCGGTCGGTCGACGGCAGCCGGCGTGCCGTCGCGGCCCTCGACGACGACCCGGACGGTGGTGTCGCGGGCGGTCAACGCCAGGAAGGCCAGCGGGTACGGCCCGCTGTGGTCGGTGACGCCGGCCATGGTCGTCAGCGGGGCGAGCGCGTCCAGCGCCTGCGGCCCGGGGAAGCCCGGCTCCACCACCAGGTCCGGGCCCGCTGTGGCGACCCTGGTCCGCTCGTACGGGCGGGTGACGAGTTCGTTGAGGGTGAGGCCGAGGGTCAGCGTCGCGGTCGCGGCGGTGATCGCGACCAGCAGCAACACGTTCTCGGTCCGGTGCCGACGCAGCCCTCGGATCAGCAGTCGCCAGATCAGCAGCAGACGGCCAGGCACGTCAGCGCACCCCGCCGTGGACGGTGTCGCTGAGGAGGCTGTCGTCGGCGAAGGCCCCGTCCCGCATGGAGATCACCCGGTCGGCGACCGCCGCGATGCGGGCGTCGTGCGTGACCACCACGAGGGTCTGCCCGGTGGTGCGCAACTCCTCGAACAGCCGCAGCACCTCCAGGGTGGCGGCGCTGTCCAGATTGCCGGTCGGCTCGTCGGCGAGGACGACCTGCGGTTCGTTGCTCAACGCGCGGGCGATGGCGACGCGTTGGCGCTGGCCGCCGGACAGGGCCGAGGGCAGATGTGTGGCGCGGTCGCCCAGCCCGACCTGGTCGAGCAGGTGCAGGGCGCGCCGCCGAGCGCGACCCGGCGACCACCCGGCCAGCAGGGCGGCCATCTCGACGTTCTCCACAGCGGTGAGTTCGTCCATGAGGTGGAAGGACTGGAAGACCAGACCGATGGTGTCGCGCCGGAGCCGGGCGAGGGCGCGCTCGCTCATCGTGTCGATCCGGCGGTCGGCCAACCACACCTCGCCGTCGGTGGGGCGTTGCAGCCCGCCCAGCAGGTGCAGCAGGGTGGACTTGCCGCAACCACTCGGCCCCATGATCGCCAACGTCTGGCCGGCAGGCACGTCCAGGTCGACCTCGTCGACCGCGCGTACCAACGCACTGTCCCAGCCGTACCACCTGCTCAGCCCACGCGTCCGCACGGCCATCGACCCGGTCACGCCTCCGCCTTCCGTCCCGCTCGACCACGCTCGGACCACATGCGCTCGCACGCCTCCAGCCACTCCAGATCAGCCCGCAGCCGCAACACGACGCCCTCCAACAGCAACCCGGCAACCGGATCCACCGACCGCTCCAACGCCGCGCGTTGCGCGTCGCGCAGACGGCGCAGCACCTCACGCCGTTGCGCGTCCACCAACGCCACCGGATCGGCCAACCGGGCAGCCGCGGCGGCCACCAGCTTGAGGTGAAACTCCGTGAGGTCCGGCTTCGGCCAGCTCACCTCGGTCAACCAGCCGGCGACACGTTCCTGCCCGGCCGGGGTCAACGCGTAGACCCGTCGGTCGGGCCGGTCCGGCAGGCCGTCGGCCCGCTCCGAGGTCACCAGACCGGCCTTCGTCAACCGGGCCAGCGTCACGTAGACCTGCCCCGCGTTCATCGCCTCGCCGAGCGGGCCGAGCGCGTTCCGCATCCGGCCGCGTAACTCGTACCCGTGCGCCGGCTCCTTGGCCAGCATCGCCAGCACCACGTCCTGCACCCCGGCACACCCCTCGAATAGACCGCTAATAGATAACCGCTAGCTATGGCAGTGTCAAATCTCGACGTACACCGTCGGACGGTTCCAGTACGGTCTGGGGACCATGGACGCGCTCGACGACGCCATCATCGGGAGGGCTCACCCCGCAGGCCTGCTGCGCGCCGAGTTGGAGCGCGCCACCAGCAGCCACGGCGGTCTCGTCCTGGTCACCGGCGAGCCGGGCATCGGCAAGACGACTCTCGTCACGTCGACGGCCCGGGAGGCCCGGCAGCGAGGCGCGCTGGTGCTCGGCGCCGCCTGCTGGGATTCCGACAGCGCCCCCGGCTACTGGCCGTGGGTGCAGGTGCTGCGTGCCCTGCGGCGCTCCACCGACGACTGGGCGGTGGCGCGCCAATCGGCGGAGCCGGCCCTCGTCGCGCTGCTCGGCCAGTCCGGTGCCGGCGGCGAGCAGGCCGGTCGCCTCGTCAGCTGGGCCGGTGTCGACCCGGGCCCGGACGCCGCCGACCAGGAGGCGTTCGCCCTGTACGACGCGGTGACCGCCGCGCTGGTCGCGGTCTCCCAGCACCGGCCGGTCGTGGTCGTCCTCGACGACCTGCACTGGGCCGACCCGGCCTCGCTGCGGTTGCTGAGCTTCGCCGCGCAGCACACCTGGTTCGAGCGGCTCCTGCTGGTCGGCACCTATCGGGACGCCGAGGTCGAGTCGGGGGAGCATCCGCTGCGCCCGCTGCTGATGCCGCTTGTCGCGAAGGCCACCACGATCACCCTCACCGGTTTCTCCCGCGACGAGGTGGCCGCACTGATGGCCCGGACCGCCGGCCGGGAGCCCGAGGCTGGCATGGTCGACGAGGTGCACCGGCGCACCGGCGGCAACCCGTTCTTCGTCGAGCAGACCGCGCGGCTGTGGCACGCCGACGACGCGGTCGACGCGATCGCGCCCGGCGTACGGGAGGCGGTGCGCCGGCGCCTGGCCCAACTGCCCGCGGCCGTGGTCGAGGCGCTGACGGTCGCCGCCGTGCTGGGTCGTGAGTTCCACCGTCAGGTCCTGGCGGCCTGCGCGGCGGCCCCGGCGGCGCAGATCGATCGGCTGCTCGACCGGGCGGTGACCGCCCGACTGGTGGTCGCCCGGGGCGGTGGCCGTTTCGCCTTCGCCCACGACCTGGTTCGCGAAACCCTCTACGACGGGCTGGCCGACGACGACCGGCGGGCCCGGCACGGCGCTGTCGTCCGGGCGGTCGACGACCTACGGGAGCTCACCGATCGGCTGATCCCGGCCGACCTCGCCCGGCACGCCTACCTCGCCGGCCCCGCGCTCGACCGGGCCCGGGTGGCCACGCTGCTGGTCGCCGCCGGGCGGGACGCGTTCGCCCGGTTGGCCGGCGACGAGGCGTCGGTGCACTTTCGCCGAGCCCTCGAGGTCGTCGAAGACCTGACACAACGAGTGCGGATCCTCGTCGAGTTCGCCGAGTCGCACTATCACCACGCCGACCGAAAAGAGGTCACGCGACTGCTGACCGAGGCCGCCCGGCTGGCCCGTTCGCTCGACGACCCGGTGCTGCTGGCCCGTGTCGCGCTCACCGTGAACCGCTCCCGCCAGGTGGAGACCGCCCAGTCGATCGAGGCAGCCGAGTTGGTGCGCGAGGCGTACCGCCGGTTGATCGGCGAGCCGGACGCCACCGCGACGGTCGGCGCCCTGGTCGCCGACCTGATCACCGCCAGCGAGACGATCGCCCGTCGAGGGCAGGACGACGAGGCGCTCACCTTCAGCCTGTGGGCCCGCCACGACACGACCTGGGGGCTCGGCACCGCCGCGACCCGGGCCGCGCTCACTGCCGAGATCAGGGACGTGGCCCGCCGGACGGGCGACCGGGAGACCGAGCTGTGGGCCACCTCGCTGCGCTGGGTGGCCCTGCTGGAGTTGGGCGACCCGCGCTTCGCCGAGGAGTTCACCACCTTCGTCGACGCCGAACAGCACGGCGGCTTCGCCCGGCACCGGATGGCCGCCGCCGTCGACAGCGGGATCATCGCGGCGTTCCGGGGGGACTTCACCAGTGCCGACGAGCGGTTCTCCGTCCTCAGCGACGACACCGACCCGAACCACGCCGAGTTCGGGTTCATGGGCCACCACCTGCGCTGGTCCCGGCTGCTGCTCCAGGGCCGGATCGCCGAGGCCGCCACTCTCGTGGACGGGCTGGCCCCGACCGACTACCCCTACCGGGAGCTGCTGCGGGCGATCACCGCGGCCGAGCGTGGCGACGGCGAGACGGCGGTCCGGCTGACCGCCGGCATCGAGGCCGCGGCCACCCGGTACCCGCGCCCGGTGTCACCACTCTGGCTACGGCTCCGCGCGCAGGCCGCGGCCGCGTCCGCCGACCCGCAGCGCTGCGACACCGCGCGTGCCGCGCTCGCCCCACACCGTGGAGAGTGGACGGTAGGGCTGTTCGGCTGCGACATCAGCGGTCCCGTCGACCACTGGCTGGCGCTGATCGACGCCGCCCAGGAACGCTGGGACGACGCCATCGCCGGCTTCACCGCCGCCCGGGACTCCGCCGACCGGATGGGCTCCCGACCCTGGTCGCTGCTCGCCCGCACCGGCCTGGTCAACGCCCTCGCCGGCCGAGGCCACCCGGGCGACGCCGCGACGCTGACCGCGCTGCGCTGCGCGACCATCCAGGATGCGACAGCTCTCGGCATGACGCAGGTGCTCCACCGGCTCACCGCCCCGACGGCCGACGACGCCGACCGCCCAGACCGGGCCGCCGACTCGATCCGGGTCGCCAGGTCGGGCCAGGTCGTTGGGTGGGGCCAGGCCGTCGGGTCGGGCCAGGTTCGCGCATCGGGCCAGACCGTCCGGTCGGGCCAGGGTGTCGGGTCGGGCCGGGTTGTCGCGCCCGGCCGGGCCGCGCCGGTCGCGCCTGCGATCGAGGGGTACGAGTTTCGGCGCGACGGGCCGGTCTGGCAGCTCGCGTACGACGGTGTGGTGGTGCACCTGCCCGACGCCAAGGGCCTGCACGACCTGCACCTGCTGCTCGGCCGCCCGGGCAGCGACGTTCCGGCGGTGGAACTGCTCGACCCGGCCGCCGGGGCGGAGTTGGTCGCCGCCCGCCGGATGGGGGCCGACCCGGTCCTCGACGACGAGGCGAAGGCCCGTTACCGGCGGCACCTGGCCCGCCTCGACGAGGAGATCGACCGGGCCGCCGCTCGCGACGACGACCAGAAGGTGTCCACGCTGGACGTCGAGCGGGGCGCGTTGCTCGACGAGTTGCGTGCCGCGGCGGGCCTTGCCGGCCGGAGCCGCCGCCTCGGCGACGAGGCCGAGCGGGCCCGCAAGACGGTGACCGCGCGAATCCGCGACACGCTCCGCAAGCTCGACGACCGGCACCCGGCCCTGGCGAGCCACCTGCGCGACTCCGTCTCCACCGGCGCCACCTGCCGCTACCTGCCGTCCAAGCCCCCGCCCTGGCAGCTCTAAGCCCCGCGCCGCACACCCAGCCCTCCGCGATCTTGCACTTGCTGTCCCGACCGAAAGTGCAAGATCGCGGGGGCGAGGTCAGGGGTTAACGGCGGTTGTACTTGTACATGGTCAGGGTGCCGAAGACGAGTACGAAGCCGGCGCTCCACAGCAGCAGCCACATCGTGGCCGACGGGTCCGAATCGCCGCTCATCGCGCCCCGGATCGCGGCCACCAGCTGCGTCACCGGGTTGACCTTCACGAACGCCTGGAGCCAGCCGGGCATGGTGCTCGGATCGACGAAGACGTTGCTGAGGAACGTCAGCGGGAACAGCACCATCATGCTGACCCCCATCACCGACTTCTCGCTGCGCAGGATCAGCCCGAAGAACGTCCACACCCAGGAGAACGCGAACGAGAAGATCACGAGCAGCCCGATCCCGGCGGCAACACCGACCACGCCGCCTTCGGGGCGGAACCCGAGCACCAGCCCGAGGCCCAGGATCACCACGGCGGCGAGGATGTAGCGCAACACGTCGCCGAAGATCATGCCGACCAGGGCGGCCGGACGCCAGACGGGCAGCGTCCGGAACCTGTCGAAGATGCCCTTCTCGATGTCGGTGTTGAGGCCGACACCGGTGTACATGGTGATCATGACGACGCTTGTCACCATGATGCCGGGCAGGAAGAACTGCAGGTATTCGCGCGGGCTGCCGGCGAGGGCGCCACCGAACAGGTACGTGAACATCAGCACCATGATGATCGGGAACGCGGTCACGTCGAAGAGCTGCTCCGGCACGTGCTTGATCTTCAGCATGGCCCGCCAGCCGAAGGTGATCGACGCGCCCAGCGCGCTCGGCCGGGGCGGTCGGGCACCGGGCGCGAGCACTGTCGCCAGCGCCTCGGCGGACGGGACGTAGACGGAGGGCGCCCGCTCGGTAGTGGTGGTCGTGGTGTCGCTCATCGGGCTGCCTCCAGCTCGTCGTCGCGCTCGTCGGTCGGCACGGCGGGGTGGTCGGTCAGGGCCAGGAAGACCTCGTCCAGGCTCGGCTGGCCGAGGGAGAAGTTGTCGACGGCGATGCCGGCGCGGGCCAGGTCGTTGAGCACGCGAGCGGCCTGGGCGCTGGCGTCGAGGTCGGTGCCGGCCTCACCGACGCGAGCGGTCAACGCCACCGGATCGGCGGCGAGTTGCACAGGCACGCCGAGCGCCTCCCGGAGTAACCGCTCCGCCTCGGGCCGCTGAGCGGGGTCGCGCAGTCGCAGGTGGACGGTGCCGGAGCCGATCGACGACTTCAACTCTCCCGGCGTGCCCTCCGCGATCACCCGGCCGTGGTCGACGACCGCGATCCGCCCGGCGAGCTGGTCGGCCTCGTCGAGGTACTGGGTGGTCAGCAGCACCGTCGTGCCGTGCGACACCACGGCCCGGACGATCTCCCACACCTGGTTGCGGCTCCGCGGGTCGAGACCTGTCGTCGGCTCGTCGAGGAAGAGCAGATCCGGGGTGTTCAGGATGCTGGCGGCGATGTCGATGCGTCGCCGCATCCCGCCCGAGTACTTCTTCACCTGGCGGTCGCTCGCATCGGTCAGACCGAACGCGGCAAGCAGCGCCGCCGCGCGCTCCCGGGCGGCCGGCTTGCGCAGGCCGAGCAGGCGGGCGAGGAGCACCAGGTTCTCCGTACCGGTCAGGTCCTCGTCGACCGATGCGTACTGGCCGGTGAGGCTGACCCGGGACCGGACCTTGTCGGCCTCGGTGACCACGTCGTGCCCGAAGACCCGGGCCGACCCACCGTCGGGTCGCAGCAGCGTGGCGAGCACCCGGACCGCTGTGGTCTTGCCCGCGCCGTTCGGGCCGAGCAGGCCGTAGACGGTGCCGGCGGGCACCCGCAGGTCGATGCCGGCCAGCGCCCGGGTGTCCCCGAACGAACGGGTGAGCCCCTCGGCCTCGATGGCCAGACCGGTGGTGCGTCTACTCATGATCCTTGCCTTTCGTGTTGGACGTGGTCAGGAGACGTAGGGTCGAGCCGCCCGGCCGTCGCGTAGTGCCAGGCCCCACCAGCGCAGTTGATCGAGCAGAACGCCGACGTCGCGGCGCAGCTCGTCCGTGCACTGGGCGGTCGGCTCGCCGGCGAGCAGGTCGATCCCGACGACGTCGCGCACCGTCACGGCGTGCAGTGCGGTGAATACGGTGCGGAGTTGGTCGACCGTGTCATGCCCACCCCCCTTCCACCAGGAAGGCGCGAGGTGACGACACGCGCCCGCTAGATCCGATCTAGCGGGCGCGGTTTCGGGGCGGAATGTCGGTGGGATCGGCTTGACTGGGGTCGACGAACAGAGGAGTGGAATGGCACAGGTACGCATCGAGCCGTGGCACGAGGACGACCTCGACCTGCTGCGGCAGCTCAACTCACCGGACACCCGCAGGCACACCGGCGGCCCGGAGACCGACGAGCAGGTGCTCGCCCGCCACGACCGGTACGTGCACTTCTCCGGCACCGAGCAGGGCTGCATGTTCACGCTGGTGCTGCCGGACGGGGCACGGGCGGGCAGCGTCGGCTACTGGGCCCGCGAGTGGCGTGAGCGACAGGTGTACGAGCTGGGCTGGGCGGTGCTGCCCGCGTACCGGGGAAGAGGGCTGGCCACGGCGGCGGTGCGCGCGGTGCTGGACGTCGCCCGCGCCCGACGGGACCGGCGCTACGCCCACGCCTACCCCTCGGTCGACAATCCCGCCTCCAACGCGGTCTGTCGCAAGGCGGGCTTCACGCTGCTCGGTGAGACCGGTTTCGAATACCCGCCGGGGCAGATGATGCGGGCCAACGACTGGCAGCTCGACCTGACCGCCCCACCGACCGAAAGCTGAGGTCGGCGGGGCGGTCAGGTCGGGTCACCAGGTGGTGTCGAGGCGGTGCCGCTGCTCGGCGGTCAGCTCCAGGTCGACTGCTGCCAGGCTCTCCTCCAGTTGCGCCACCGAGGACGCGCCCACCAGCGGAATGGACGGCAGTTCGCCGCCCAGCAACCAGGCGAGCACCACCTGGTTGACAGTCGCGCCGCTCTGCCCGGCCACCTCCCGCAGCGCCTCCAGTCGCCGGGGCGCGCTCGGCAGGTCGTACGCCGAGCTGAGCGGCTTGTCCGCCCGGGTGAACGCCCCCTTGAGCAGCGGTGAGTACGCGACCAGGGTCAGCTCGGGCTCGGCACGCAGGTAGCTGAGCAGGTCACCGCTGACGCCGCCCGGCTCGCCGTCCGGGTCCAGTTCGCTGACCAGGTCGGTGCGGTTCGGCAGGTAGCTGCGGTGGTGCTGGAGCACCTCGTAGCCCGGCAGGCCGGCGGCGGCGGCCAACGCGCGGGCCCGCTCCACCCGCCAGGCCCGGTGGTTGCTGGCGCCCAGCAGACCCACAGTGCCCTCGGCGACCAGCTCGGCGAAGCCCTCCACGGTCTCCTGGAGCGGCACGGTCCGGTCCTCGATGTGCGCGTAGAGCAGGTCCAGTCGCTCCACACCGAGCCGGTCGCGGCTGCGCTCCGCCGACTCGCGGATTACCTTGGCGGAGAGGCCCTCGGCGTTGTCCAGGTAGCCGGTGCCCGGGGCCAACGGTCGCGCGCCCAACTTCGTGGCGATGACGATCTCGGCGCCGACGCCCCGGCTGCGCCGCCAGCGACCGAGCAGCTCCTCACTCTGCCCGCCCTGCCCGTCGTCCATCCAGAACGCATAGTTGTCCGACGTGTCGATGAACGTGCCGCCGGCCTCGACGTACCGGTCGAGGATCGCGTACGAGGTGGCCTCGTCGGTGGCGCTGCCGAAGAGCATCGCGCCGAGGCTGAGCACGCTTACCTCGCGCCGGGTCGCCGGGTCGGCGCCGATCGTGCGGTACCGCATGGGGATCTCCTCTCGTGCGCCCTACCGGTGGGCGCACAGGTCACCCTGCAAGCTGGAGCGCGCTCGAGGTCAAGCGCTCATTCACCAGGGCAGCACGCCGTACCCGCCGCCGGCGTCCATCTGGAAGCCCCAGAGCAGCCCGCTCGGCCCGTCGGCGGGGAGCGTTGCCAGCTGCACGCTGGCTTCGGCGCCCTGCTCGGCGGTGCGGAAGCCGTGGTGGCTGTTGAGGTCGGTGGCGCAGTAGCCGGGGTTCGCCGCGTTCACCTTGATCGGGGTGTCCCGCAGCTCCTTCGCGTACATCGCGGTGAGCATGTTCAGCGCCGCCTTCGACGACGGGTACGGCACGGAGGTCAACTCGAACAACGCGCCGTTCGGGTCGGTCATCGCCGCGATCGAGCCGACCTCGCTGGAGACGTTGACGATCCGGGCCGCCGGTGCCCGCCGCAGCAGCGGCAGCAGCGCGTTCGTCACAGTCACCACCCCGAAGACGTTCGTCTCGTACACCCCGCGCATCGTGGCCACTGTCGTCTCGCTGGGCAGCCCCAGCGTGCCGTCGGCGAGGATGATGCCGGCGTTGTTGACAAGCACGTCCAGCCGGCCGTACTCCGTTTCCACCAGTTTCGCGGCGGCCGCCACCGACTCGGCGTCGGTGACGTCCAGCGGCACGAACCGGGCGTCCGCGCCGCCGTCGCGCAGCTCCCGTTCCGCTGCCCGGCCCCGATCGGCGTCCCGCGCGCCGACCAGCACGGTCATTCCGAGCCCGCCGAGCTGTCGGGCGGTGGCGAAGCCGATTCCCTTGTTGGCCCCGGTGATCAGGGCTGTCGTGTTCGTCATGCCGTCGAGCCTGTCCGCGTGGGCGCCACGCGGGGAGAGACGGGCCGAGGCTGGGACCAGCGGTACCACCCTCGCTGACCCGGGCCGAGGCATGCTGGGGGCATGACGAGCAGCGGCCTGCGGCGTGACGAACTGGCGGCGTTCCTGCGCACCCGCCGCGCCCGGTTGCGGCCCGCCGAGGTCGGCCTCCCCGACGGGGTACGCCGGCGCACCCCCGGCCTGCGTCGACAGGAGGTCGCCCAGCTCGCCGGGATGTCGATCGACTACTACATCCGGTTGGAGCAGGGCCGTGGGCCGCACCCGTCCCGGCAGGTGCTCGCGGCGATGGCCCGGGCGCTGATGTTGAGCCGGGACGAGCGCGAGTACCTGTTCCGGATCGCCGGGGAGCACCCGCCGCCGACCGTCGGCCCGAGCCGGGAGGTGACTGCCGGGCTGCGGCACCTGCTCGACGCGATGACCGAGACCCCGGCGTACCTCGTCGACGCCGCGTACCACGTGCTGGCCTGGAACCGGCTCGCCACGTACTTCGTGGGGGATCTCGCGGCCGTGCCGGACGCGGACCGAAACATGATCCGCTGGACGTTTCGGCAGCCGGCGACCAACGGCTACTGGGACGACGCCGAGGTGCTTCGGTTCGTGCGCAGCACAGTGGCGGACCTGCGCGCCGCCTACGGCCGCTACCCGGCCGACCCGGCGATCCGGGAGCTGGTCACCGAGTTGCTCGGCACCTCACCCCGATTCGCCCAGCTCTGGGCTGAGCACGAGGTCGGGGAACGCCGACCTGTCGTGAAGCGGGTGCCGCATCCCGACCTGGGGCCGTTGGAGTTCGAGTGCCGTGTGTTGCTGGTGCCGGAGACCGACCAGCGGATGATCGTCTACGTCCCCGAACCCGGCTCACCGACTAAGGCGGCGTTCCGCCGGATCGCCGAGCGCGTCGGCTCCTGACCTCGCCGGAGAGCGCCACACCTCGCAAGACTCTGAGGTATGGCGCTCTCCGGGACATCATCCGCCGGACGGCCGGCGGCCCGGGTCAGTTGGGCAGGTAGGCGAAGGTGTCCGGGTTCGCGCCCTGCCGGCCGGCCTCGCCCTTGTCCAGCGAGGTGATCCGCTCCATCGCCGCGTCGTCCAGCTCGAAGTCGAAGATCCCGGTGTTCTCCGCGATCCGCTTCGGGGTGGTCGACTTCGGGAAGATGATGTCGCCGCGCTGCACGTGCCAGCGGAGCACCACCTGCGCCGGGGTCCGGCCGAGCTGCTCGGCGATGTCGACCACCGTCGGGTCGTCGAGCACCTTGCCCTGCGCGATGGGCGACCACGCCTCGGTGAGGATGTTGTGCTCACGGCCGTAGGCGCGGACCTCGTCGTTGCCGAAGTACGGGTGCGCCTCGATCTGGTTGACCACAGGCACGACGCTCGTCTCGTCGGCCAGCCGCTGCAGGTGCGGCACCTGGAAGTTCGACACGCCGACCGAGCGGGCCCGGCCGTCGCGCTGGAACTCCTCCAGCACCTTCCAGGTCGAGACGTAGTCGCCGTCGTACAGGGTCGGCAGCGGCCAGTGGATCAGGAACAGGTCGATGTAGTCCATCTTCAGCGCCGCCAGCGTCGAGTCGAACGCCCTGCGGGCGTCGTCGGGGCGGTGGAAGGCGTTGCTCAGCTTGCTGGTCACGTAGACCGAGCCCCGGTCGAGGCCGGACACGCGTACCGCCTCGCCGACCTCGGCCTCGTTGCCGTACATCTGGGCGGTGTCGACGTGCCGGTAGCCCACCTCGAACGCGGTGGTCACCGCCGCGACGGTGTCCTTCGGCTCGATCTGGAACACCCCGAAGCCGAGCTGCGGAATGGTGTTGCCGTCGTTCAGGCTGATGTCGGGAATCGTGATTGCCACTGCGGCTCCTTCGCGTCTTCGTTAGCTGTCATCCATACCCGGGTGGGTGGACGATTCACCGCCCAACCGCGGGTGACGAGCGCAACGGCGGATCTGTTCACCCGGTCGTGTCGAACAGCACCGGCCACGGCCGTTCCGCCGGCACCGATGTCGCGGGCGGCGCGGTCGCGGTGGGCTCGGCGTCGGCCAGCACCTCCGCGGCGAGTTGGCCGAACATCGCGGCCGCCGGGTGCGCGGCCCGCTCCGGCCAGGCCGCCGAGGTGCGCCTGGCCAGCGGCGTGTCGGTGATCGGCCGCCAGGCCATCCGGGGTTCCCGACGGGCCACCGCCGCCGGTTCCACCGCCACCCCGCCTCCGGCCAGCACCAACCCGAAGAGGAACTCCGGGTTGCGGGCCGGGCGCACCCGGGTCGGGCGCCAACCGTGCTGTCGGCACACCGCCAGCAGATGGTCGTGCCAGCCGGGGGCGGTGGCGCGGGGCGCGGCCACCAGATCAAGGTCGGAGAGCGACGCGAGCGTCACCGCACGGCCGCGGGCCAGCGGCGAGGTGCGCGGCAGCAGCACCCCCAGGGGTACGTCGACCGGGGCGCCGAAACGCAGCCCCTCCGCCGGCACCGGGTGATGCACGAGCCCCACGTCCAGGGTCCGCTCGGCGAGCATCCGCACCTGCTCGGCCGTGGTCAGCTCGTGCAGCTCCACGTCCAGGCCGGGCGCCCGGGTGGTGAGCCCGTCCAGCAGCGAGCGCAGCGTCACGGCGGGCGTCTCCGGTGGCACCCCGGCCCGGAGTACGCCCAGCTCACCTGCGCGGATCTGCCCCATCAGGCTGCGGAGCCGACCCTCCCCGGCGAGTAGCTCCTCCGCCTCGCCGAGCAGCAGCTCACCGGCGGTGGTGAGGCGTACCTGGCGACGGGACCTGTCGAACAGCTCGACCGTCAGCTCCCGTTCCAGCCGCTGGATCGACTGGCTCAGCGGTGGCTGGGCCATCCCGAGCAGCTCCGCGGCCCGCCCGAAGTGCAGTTCGTGTGCGACCACCACGAAGTGCCGCAGGTGCCGGAGCAGATCCACGGCCGGGACCCTACGCCAGCGCCGCCACGGCGACGCTGGATACCGTGCTGTCGTGGACGTGGAGGAACGCATCGAGGCCATCTTCGCCGCCGTCGGGGTGACGGCCAGCCTGCACGTCGTGGACCTGGACGCCGTCGACCTGAGCGCCGTCGAGGGCGGCGGCCCGGTCGGCGGTCTTCGTGAGGTAGGTGTGCGGGCCGACGAGCAGGTGGTGATCGCCTCGATCTTCAAGATCCTGCTGGTGTTGGAGTTCGCCCGGCAGGTCGAGGCCGGTCAGCTGGACCCGACCGAGCGGGTAGTGGTCACCGCCGCCGACCGGCTCGGTGGGTGGGGCCTGGCCGGCTGCGCCGACGACGCCGAGGTGTCGCTGCGCGACCTCGCGTACTTCGCCATGTCCGTGACCGACAACACGGCCGCCGACCTGCTGCTGCGCCGGGTCGGCCCGGACCTGTTGCCGATGCTCGCCGTCGAGCTGGGGCTGACCCGTACCCGTGTGCTCGGTGGTCCTCGGGAGCTGGTCGAGATGATGCTCGCCGACGTGGGCGCCCGGACCGAGGCGGAGTTCGCCCGGATCTTCCCCACCCTGCCGGTGGACCGGGTCCGGGCCATGCGGGTCTTCGACCCCGCGCACACCACGTCCAGCACCGCCCGGGAGATCACCCGGCTGCTCACGCTGATCTGGCGGGACGAGGCCGGGCCGGCGGCGGCCTGCGCGACGGTCCGCACCTGGATGGCCCGGCAGATCTTCTGGACCCGGCTGGCGGCCGGTTTCCCGCCGGGCGTCCGGGTCTCCGGAAAGACCGGAACCCTGCCCGGGTTCCACCTGGAGGCCGGGGTCGCCGAATACCCCGACGGCGGCCGGTACGCGATCGCCGTCTTCGCCCGTGCCGAACAGTTGACCCCGCGTCGCATCGACGTGGACCTGGCGATGGGGGAGGCCGCCCGGACGGCCGTCGAGGCGCTGCGCGGCGACTGATTTTCCGCCGGTCCGAGCGCCGCCGCACCCCCACCGACCAGCACCGATATCCGGTGGCGTATCGAAGCCGGCGGCCCTCGATCTTGGACCGCGGCCCGGTGGCGCTGGTTGGCTCGTGGTCGACACATCGCCCGACCACGGGGAGTAGATCCGCATGCCCAATCTCGACCGCCGACGCTTCCTGCGCGACGCCGCCGCCACCACCGCCCTGGTCTCCGCCGGTGGTCTCGCCGCCGGCGTCGCCACCCCGGCCCAGGCCGCGCCCTCGGCCGCCGCACCCACGCCGGCCGCCGCAGCCGCGCCGACCGCCCGCCGCAAGGGCGCGGTCAGCTTCCGCTGGTGGGGTACGGCCGGCTGGCGCGTCGACATCGGCGACCGCACGGTTCTCGTCGACCCGTTCCTCAGCCGGATCGACACCGGGCTGTTCACCGGCGCGTTCAAGACGGAGACCCCGTTGACCGTGCGCCCCGACGTGATCGACCCGCGCGTCGACCGGGCCATGACGGTGCTGGTCACGCACACCCACTGGGACCACTTCATGGACGTGCCGTACATCGCCAAGCGCACCGGCGCGCGGGTGTTCGGCACGCTTACCGCGTACCACCTGGGGTTGGCCTACGGGTTGCCGGCGACGCAGCTCAGCGCCGTGAAGGGCGGGGAGGTGCTGGACTTCGGCGACCACAGTGTCGAGGTGGTCGGCTCGCTGCACAGCCGCAACCCGTCGTACTCGGTGGCCTTTCCCGGGGTGCGGGTGAGCCCGCCGCCGCAGCCGGCCACCATCGCCGACCTGCCGGAGGGCGACACGCTGGGCTACCTGCTGCGAGTCGACGGCGGCCCGTCGGTCTACTTCACCGGGGCCAGCGACGTCGCCGAGCGGAACCTCACCGGCCTCGCGCCCGACGTGGCGATGGTGGCCATGCAGAACGCCACCACCACCGGCGACTACCTGCCCCGGCTGCTGGCCGGCCTCGACCACCCGAAGGTCGTGGTGCCGGTGCACTACGACAACTTCGAGACGGCGTTGCAGAACCCGCCGCCGGTCGCCCCGACCGACCGCACCCGGTTGAACGAGATGATCGCTGCGGTGCGCCGGATCTCGCCGCGCAGCCGGGTGCTGGTGCCCGAGTACGAGACCGCGTACCACTTCTGAGCGGCGTCGGTGGGGGTCGTCGCGTCGCGGCCCCCACCCCGGTCAGGGGGCGGTCATCTCGGCCAGGGCCCGCACCGACTTCCAGTTGCGGGTGGTGGCCACCACGCCGAGTTTCTTCTCCAGGTACGCGTTTGTGAACTTCGACTTCCCGTAACCGCCGCCGACGTAGTGCAGGAACACCTCCCGACCGGTCACCGTGAACGACACGTTCTCGCCACCGGGCACGGCCAGCGCGTCCACCGCGGACTTCTTCGGCGCGGTGGCGAGGAAGGCCACCAACAGTCGCGTCGGGTCGTCCTCCCGGTCGGCGTACGGGTTGCCGTCGGTGATCGCCGCCAACTCCCGACCGCTGCGCACCAGCACCGGCACGGTCAGCGCCAGCTCGGCGGTGAGCGCCCGCGCGATGCCGGCGGCCACCTTCTCCGCGTCGCGCACAGTGCTGCCGAAGGCCACGTTGCCGCTCTGCAGGTACGTCTTGACGTCCTCGTGCCCGAGGCCGGTGACGATCCGGCGCAGGTCGGCCATCGCCAGCCGGGTGGTGGCGCCGACGTTGACCCCGCGCAGCAGGGCGACGTAGCGGTTCATGGCTCCTCCTGGGTTCGCGGCCGACCGGCTCAGCGTAGGCCGCCCGGCCCGACCAGGCCCGTCTCGTACGCGACGATGACCAGTTGCGCCCGGTCGCGTACCGCCAGCTTGGTCAGCAGCCGCCCGACGTGCGTTTTGACGGTGGCCTGGCTGAGGTTGAGGTGCGCGGCCAACTCCGTGTTGGACAGGCCCCGGGCGATCAGCGCGAGCACCTCGCGTTCCCGATCGGTCACCCCGTCGAGCTGGCGGGGCAAGGGCCGGGTCGGCTCCGGCTGCCGGGCGAACTCGTCGATCAGCCGGCGGGTCACCGTCGGCGCGAGCAGCCCCTCCCCGGCGGCGACCACCCGGATCCCGGTGAGCAGGTCCGCCGGTGGGGTGTCCTTGAGCAGGAAGCCGCTGGCTCCGGCGCGCAACGCCCCGTAGACGTACTCGTCGAGGTCGAACGTGGTCAGGATGATGACCCGGGTGCCGGCCGTCGCCGGGTCGGCGCAGATCCGCCGGGTCGCCTCGATGCCGTCCATCTCCGGCATCCGGACGTCCATCAGCACCACATCCGGCCGGTGCTGCCCGGTCAACGCGACAGCCTCCACGCCGGTGCCCGCCTCGCCGACGGTTTCGCAGTCCGGGCTGAGATCGACAAGCAGCCGGAAACTGCCGCGCAGCAGCGCCTGGTCGTCGGCGATCAGCACGCGGATCACGCGGCCACCCGGTAGGGCAGGCTGGCCGTCACCGCGAAGCCACAGTCGGAGCGTGGGCCGGCGCGGAACTCCCCGCCGTGCAACGCCACACGTTCCCGCATGCCGATCAACCCGTGCCCCTCCCCGCCGAGCAGGACCGGCCGCTGGCCGTCGTCGGTCACCTCCACCCGCACCTCGTCGGGCAGGACGGTCACCGTAGCCCGGCAGGCGGCCGGCGCCGCGTGCTTCACCACGTTCGTCACAGCCTCCTGCACGATCCGGTACACCGCGAGGCCCACCGACTCCGGCACCGCGCCGGCCGGCTCCTCCCGCCGCACGTCGAGCCGCACGTCGACCCCGCCGATCGCCGCCTGCCGGGCGAGGACCGGCAACTCGTCCAGCCCGGGCGTCGGCGCGTACGGGCTGTCCTCCCGCAGGACGCCGAGCACGCGACGCACGTCGGTCAGCGCGGTGCGGCCGGTCTCCTCGATGACCCGGAGAGCGGCGCCCGCCTCACGCGGGTCGGCCTCGGCGACGTGGTTGGCGACGGCCGCCTTCACCACGATGAGGCTCAGCGTGTGCGCGACCACGTCGTGCAGCTCGCGCGCCACCCGCAACCGCTCCTCGGTGGCGGCCTGACGGACCAGCTGGTCACTCTGCCGGATGGCGAGGGCGCGTCGCTCCCGGACCAGCCAGCCGATCACCCAGGCCGGCGCGACCATGACGGCGGCGTAGACGACCGCGCCCGTCCGCGACCAGAGGTCACCCGCGGTCAGCACCAGGGCGACGCTCACCAGGGCGAGACAACCGGCAGCCCAGAGCATCGACCGGCGCGTGGGCGTCGACACGGCCACCGTGTAGAAGGACAGGCCGATGGCGAACGCCGGCGCGGCCGCCGCGAAGTCCGGTATCACCCCGGTGATCAGGGCGACGGTGGTGATCGAGCTGATCACGCCGGCCACCGCCATCGGCCACCGTCGCCGGACGGCCAACGGCAGCCCGAGGGCCATCCCGACCAGCACGGACACCCAGAGCGGCTCGCGTACGCCACCGTGCAGCGGCGACTCCAGCGCCGCGTACGGGCAGAGCAGCCCGCCCACGGCCACCGCCAGCAGGGCGTCCACGGTGTACAGGTCCACCGGTCGCATCCGTCGGGTCAGCAGGAGAGCGGTCACCCGTCGAACGGTATCGGCCGGGTGGGCCGGCCGCGTCCGCCTGTGGGTGGTCATCCCCGAGGACGACGCGCCGGCGCTTGCGGGCCGCCGACTCCACCCGGGGGAGGGTCGGAAAGTGCCAGTCCTGGCACGACGCGCCGCAGCCCCGCATTCGGGACCGTATCGGTCATGACCACACACACGGTGACCCTGACGGGGCTGCGCGCGGTGTACGGCACCGGAACCCGGCGGGTGACGGCGCTCGACGGCGTGACCACCGGCTTCGCGGGCGGCACGTTCACGGCGGTGATGGGCCCCTCGGGTTCGGGAAAGTCCACCCTGTTGCACTGCGCGGCGGGGCTGGACCGTCCGACCGAGGGGACCGTCACGATCGACGGCATCCGCCTCAACGACCTCGGTGAGGACGAGCTGACCCGGCTGCGGCGGGACCGGATCGGCTTCGTGTTCCAGGCGTTCAACCTGGTATCCACGCTGACCGCCGCGCAGAACGTCGAGTTGCCGTCGCGCCTGGCCCGCCGGCGCCCGCCGGCCCGGGACGTCGCCGCCGCTCTCGCCGCCGTCGGACTCGCCGACCGGGCCGGGCACCGGCCGAGTGAGCTGTCCGGCGGCGAGCAGCAGCGCGTCGCCGTGGCCCGAGCGTTGATCACCCGTCCGGCGGTGGTCTTCGCCGACGAACCCACCGGCGCGCTGGACAGCGCGTCCTCCCGGCAGGTGCTTCGGCTGCTGCGTGCGCTTGTCGACGACCACGGGCAGACCGTCGTGATGGTGACCCACGATCCCGCCGCCGCCGCGTACGCCGATCGGGTCCTCCTGCTGGCCGACGGCCGCGTCGTCGACGAGCTGACCGGCCCGATCGCCGCCGCCGCCGTCGCCGCGCGGATCGCCGAGCGGGAGACCGTCGCGGAGTCGTCGTGGTGAGGGTCCGGCGGTCGGCCAGCGCGTTCGTGGCCGTCGCCATCGGGGTCACGCTCGTCGCGGCGGCGACCCTGCTGCTCGCTTCCGGGCGACCACAGGTGCCCGACCGGCTGGCGCGGGCAGCGGTCGTGGTGCAGAGCCCCGAAGCGGGCGCGTCAGCGGAGGAGTTCGTGCCGACCCGGCCCTGGTCCGCCAGCGCGGCGGCCGAGTTCGTCGGCAGGCTGGCAGGTCTGCCGGACGTCGTGGCGGCGGTGCCGGACCGCACCTTCTACGCTCAGCCGCTCGTCGACGGCCGGCCCTCGGCAACCGACACCCGTCGGGAGGACGCCTACCAGGGGCACGGCTGGTCCAGCGCCCAGCTGGGCGGACTGCGCCTCACGGCCGGAGAGCCACCCCGCAGGCCCGGCGAGGTGGTCGTCGACCGCGCGCTCGGGCTGCGCGCCGGCGCCCCGGTCACCCTGCTGACCGCCGTCGGCCCGGAGTCGTACACGGTCTCCGGGCTGGTAGACGGCCCCGGCGTCCATGTCGCGGACGAGGTCGCCGCCGCGCTCGCGCCCGGCGTACGGGCCATCGGGCTGGTGCTCGCGCCGGGCGCCGATCCCGAACGGGTCGCCGTGGCGGCTCGCGGAGTCGTCGGCGGCGACGGACGGGTGTTGACCGGCGACGCCCGTGGTGCGCTGGAGCCGCGCGGTGACGCCCGTACCCGGTGGATCGGCATGCAGGTGCTCACCGCCACGGCGGCCCTCGCCGGCTTCGTCACCGTGTTCGTGGTGGCCTCCACCTTCGCGTTCACCATCGCGCAGCGCCGCCGTGAGCTGGGCCTGCTGCGCGCCGTCGGCGCCACCGGACGCCAGGTGCGCCGCATGGTGTACCTGGAGGCGCTCGTCGTGGGCGTCTCGGCGGGGCTCGTCGGCCTGCTGGTGGGCGCGGCGCTCGCCCCGTTGCTGGGTCGGCTGCTTGTCGACGTCGGCTACGAGCCGTCGACCTTCCGGGTCCACTACGAACTCTGGCCGATCGCCGTCTCGCTCGCCGCCGGGCCGGTGATCGCGTTGCTGGCCGTCTGGTCGGCGTCCCGCCGAGCGGCGCGGGTGCGCCCGTTGGAGGCGTTACGTGATGCGGCGGTGGAACAGCGGCCGATCGGGTGGCTGCGCGCCGCCACCGGGGGGCTGCTCGTCGCGGCGGGGGCCGCGCTCAGTGTTGGCACGGCGACCGCCGACGAGGCTCGGGTCGGGGCGCAGTACGCGCTCTACGCGGTGATGGCGCTGGTGGCCGGCGCCACCGTGCTCGCCCCTGTGGTGATCGGGCCGCTGGTGTGGTTGCTGCGCTCGCCGGTGCGTCGTCCCGGTGGCGCGATCGGGATGCTGGTCCGGGGCGGGGCGTTGACCGCGACCCGGCGAACCGCCGCCATCGCCGCGCCGGTGCTGCTCACTGTCGCGTTCGCGGTGCTGGTGTCCGGGATGGTGCGCACCACCACCGCCGCGTACGCGGCGGGTCGGGCGGACAACGTGAACGCCGGCTGGATCGTCGTGCCCGACCGTGCGCCCGGCCTGTCCGACCGGGCCGTCGCCGCGACCGGCGGCACCGCCCTGCTGCCGACCACCGTCTACCGCACCGATCCCGGAACGTCGCCGCGGGACCGGCCGATGACCGCGCTCGGTGTGGATCCGGAGGGCTTCACCGCCGCCAACCGGGTGCTCACCGTCGTCGCCGGCTCGCTCAACGACCTGGGGGGCGACGACACGGTGGTGGTCACCGCCTCGGCGAACCGACTGCCGTCCGAGCCGTACCCGGTGATCTTCGCCGACGGGACGTCGGTGTCGTTGCGCGTCGTCGCCGTGGTCAGCGACACCTCGATCCCCGGCGACCTGCTCGTGCCCCGGGCGGTGGTGCGGACGCACGACCCGTCGGCGCTGACGTCCACGGTGTACCTCCGGGACCGGATCGATCCGCCGGTCGGCGCTCGGATCCTCGACGTCCCGGGCTGGGCGGCCGAGGCGGACGCCGCCGAGGACCGCCTCGTCTGGCTCTTCACCCTGTTGCTGATCGGGGTGTCCGCCGGCTACGGGGCCATCGCGGTGGCCAACACGCTGCTGCTGGCCGCCGCCGGCCGTGCCGCGGATCTGCGGCTGATCCGGATGGCCGGGGCGACCCGACGGCAGGTCATCTGGCTGGTCACGGCGGAGTCCGTCCTGGTGGTCCTGATCGGCGCGCTACTGGGTGGGGCTGTCGCGTTCGTCGGTCTGCTCAGCATCGGTGCCGGTCTCGCCGAGCAGGTCGGCGCCCCCGTCGACCTGGTGGTGCCGTGGCCGGTGGTCGCCGGGGTGGTGGGGCTGTGCCTGCTACTCGCCGTGGTGTCCAGCGTGCTGCCGACGTGGCGGCTGCTACGACACCGTCCGGCCCGGTCGCCGGTCGGCCTGGTCGGATGACCGTTCCCCCCGCGTGGGCGGTCGGGCGGTTACCGTCCACGGATGCGATCCGCACGCCCGGTCGGGCTGCTCCTCTCCGCCGCCGCCGTCGCGCTCTGGGCGTACGGCATGACCACGTGGCAACCGTTGACCGAGCCTCTCGGCCCGTGGTCGGAGCACCTGCCGGGCAACAACTCCTACTGGGCGCGCGACCTGCGGTTCATGGCGATCATGGCGGTGCCGACCGGGCTGGTGCTGGCCGGGCGGGGGCAGGTGCGGTGGAGCGGCCCGGCGGTGGTGCTGGGCGGCTGCTGGGTCGCCGCCGACGTGGCGATCGACCGGGCCGACCTGATCGGCGTCGACGCGACGGTGCGGCTCGCCGTCGCCGGCTACGCCGTGCTCGGGCTGGTCGCGGCGATCCTGCTCTGGTGGGAGCGCGCCGCCCCGCCGGCGTCGGATCCCGACACGTACTCGGCAGGGGAGCGCGGGAGGCCGTCGGCGGCCGACCGGCGGGTGCTGACCGGCGCGGCCTGCGTGGCCGGGGTGCTGACGCTGGTGGCGGCCGGGATGGAGTCACCGACCGACCGGGAGCCGGAGCTGAACCAGGGCGCCCTGGCCACCGCCGCGCTGCTGGTGGCCCTGGCCGTCGGTGCCGCGCTGACGGCGGCTCCGGCGCGGAGCCGGGCTCGGGTCGGGCTGGCGGCCGGCCTCATCGTGGTGGCGTTGCTCGGCGTCGGGTGGGTCCGTGCCGTCGCTCCTGGCGAACGACTCCTCCCGGAGGCCGCTCTCGGGGCGGTGTTGCTCACCGGAGTCACCCTGCTGGCCTGGGACTGGCCGGGCGGCCGGCCGATCTGGTGGCACCACGCCCTGGTCGCGCTCATCGCGCTGGTGGGCCCGGTGGTGTTCCTGGTGGCCACGGCCATCACCATGATGACCATATTGCCGATCGGCGCGACGCTCACCGAGCTGGCCGGCAACAGCCCGATCAGCACCGCCGACTCCGATCTGCTGATCTCCCTGGCCGGGCTGCTCTCCGGGCTGGGAATGGCCGTGCTGCTGGCGCGACCGAGCGTCGAGGACCGCCGACAGCTCAGGTAGGTCACTCGACGACCGGCAGCACGACCTCGTTGCGGCGCAGGAACCACGGCTTCCACGGCAGGTCGAAGCGCACGTACCGGATGGCGCCTGTCGGTTGCAGCCCGGCCGCGGTCACCGACCGCCCGAGGATGGTGGCCCGCTGGCTGAACGCCTGCTCCGTCCACCGTCCGGAGAACCGCATCGCCGCCGCCAGCCGCGCCGGAACCGCATGGATCCGCACCCGGGGATCCACCGGCTCGGGCAGGGTGGCGGTGGTGAAGGTGGCCGGCATGACGAACTGGATCAGGTACGCGCCCGGCCACTCGCCCTCGATCTGGACCACCGGCACGGTCATGGCGATCTTCTCCGAGCCGCTGGCCGCCGCCGACATCGCCGGCGCGGCGGAACCAATCGGGTGCCGGGCCCGATTGGCGCCGTTGATGTACGCGGCCAGCGGCCGGAACGCCTCGATCGGCGCCCGGGTGAAGGACGCCTGGATCTGCATCTCGGCCACCAGGTGGGCGGGGTACCGACGCAGCTCGAAGCCGGGGTGTCGGGACACCACCCGGTACGGCTGCTGTTCGGTCATCGCGCGGCTCCCAGGGTCTGCTGGGACAGACGCTACCGCCCGTCCGGCTCCCGCTCGGCCGAAGTCGGCTGCTCCGGCCCGGAGGCGAGGGCCCGGGCGGTCAACCGCCAGTACTGCCGCTTGCCCTCGTCGCGCAGCACCACCCCGATCAGACCCAGCTCGCGACGCAGCTCACGGGCGTCGTCGCGGCGGTCCCGCCCGATCGCCCGTTCCCGGGCCCGCAGCAGCGCGTCCGCGCCGGCGGGCAACCCGGGCAGGCCCGGAACCCACAGCCGGTACGCCGGCCGGTGCGGGTCCTCGTCGGCCCAACCCCAGCCGTGCGCCCGGAACGCCGCAGCCAGTTTCGCGGCCGGCAGGTCCGTCGACTCCCGGACCAGTTCCGTCCCGTCGGCGTGCAGCAGCACCAGGTGCTTGTCGGCGAGGAACACCACCCGGGCGTCGGCCCGCGCGACGGTCCGGTTCTCGTTGGAGCGGCGCAGCCGGACCTGCGCCGCGTCGACGGTGACGATCAGCCGTTCGGCGGTGCCGATCCCGGCGACGACCAGGCCGCCCAGGACGCCCACCGCGACCGCGCCGGCGGTGGCCTGCGGCTCGGGTAGCCGGTCCAGCCACTCGATCAGGTCACCGAACGGCACCCAGGGCAGCCGGGCCAGCCAACCTGTCGTCGCCGCGAGGAGCCATCCGAGGCCGGCGCCGGCCAGCGGGAAGCCACCCCACATGACGGCCAGCTCTGTCGCGCCGCCGCTGACGACGGTGCGCGGACGGTAGTCGGCCACGTCCATGGTCAGGACACCTCGCGGCGCAGCGTCCGGTACAGGCCGGCGGCCAGCGGGAGGACCATCCAGACCAGAAGGGACACCGCCATCCGCCCCCACTGCCCGCCGGTGACGGCGTCGCTGCTGAACAACGGTTCCATGGTCTTGCTGGTGTCCAGCCACTCGGACGGACCGCGCAGGGGCTTGACCATCTCGCCCAGCACTCCCCACAGGGTGGGCAGCAGCAGGTAGCCGACGATCGCCAGCGGCGGGTTGAGCAGCAACAGACCGAAGGCGGCACCCATCAACACGCTGGTCACCTGGAGGATCGCCGCGTTCAGGACCAGCGACCCGTCGAGCTGCCAGGTGCCCGCACCGCCGGTGGCGGACGCCACAAGCGTCCCGGCGGCGGCGACGACGAGGCTGGTCAGCACCGAGGCCAGCGCGGTGAGCATCACGGCGATCAGCTTCGCGGCGACGACCCGCTCCCGGCGGGGCACCAGGGCGTACGTGGTGAGGGCGGTCCGCTGCGACCACTCGCTGGTGATCGACAGGATGCCGAGCACCGGCAGCAGCACCGACACCGGCAGCAGCGAGGGGACGAAGAAGTTGAGGAAGGTCTGGTCGGCGTCCTCGGCGTAGATCAGTTGCAGGGTGACGATCGCGGCGGTGGCCAGGCCGATGGTGATCAACAGCCAGCGACCGGCCCGGGTGTCGACGAGCTTGCGCAGCTCCACGGTGCTGAGGCGGAGCAGCGACGGTCGGCGTACCGGAGTGTGGTGCCGGGGCGCGACGGCGCCCGCGGCGGGCGCGGTGGTGGTGGTCATCGGACGGCCTCCTTTGTCGATTCACCGGCGGTCAGGGTGAGGAAGAGCTGTTCGAGGCCGCCGCCGCTGGCGGGGCGCAGCTCGGCCAACGCGACGCCGGCATCGGCGGCGGCCTGACCGACCGCCTCGGCGTCGGCCTGCACGAGCAGCCCCTCCGAGCTGTCGGCGGCGCTCAGGTTGGCTACCTCCAGGGCCCGGCGCAGCGCCGCGTCGTCGCGGGCCCGGACCACGGTGCCGCCGCCGGCCAGCAGCTCGTTCTTGTCGCCCTGGGCCACGATCCGGCCACCCCCGATCACCACCAGCCGGTCCGCGACCGCCTCCACCTCGCGCAGCAGGTGCGAGGAGAGCAGCACGGTGCCGCCCCGGTCGGCGAAGTCGCGCAGCAGGCCGCGCATCCAGAAGATCCCCTCCGGGTCCAGGCCGTTGGCCGGCTCGTCGAGGATCAGCACCCGGGGGTCGCCGAGGAGCGCATGCGCCAGCCCGAGCCGCTGGCGCATGCCCAGCGAGTACGCCCGTACCCGACGCTTCGCCGCCACCGCGTTCAACCCGACCAGGTCGAGCTTCGCGGCGACCTCGCGCCGGTCCAGACCCATGGTGTACGCGGACAGCGTCAACGCCTCGCGGCCGGTCCGCCCGGCGTGCTGGGCGGAGGCGTCCAGCAGCACCCCGACCTCCCGTCCCGGGTTGGGCAGCTCCCGGTACGGGTGACCGGAGACGGTGGCACGGCCTGCGGTCGGGGCGGTGAGCCCGCAGATCATCCGCATGGTGGTGGACTTGCCGGCGCCGTTGGGGCCGAGGAAGCCGGTGACGGTGCCCGGCTCGCACTGGAACGACACGTCGTCAACGGCCGGGTGTGGCCCGTATCGCTTGGTGAGGTTCTCTACCGTGATCATGCGGTTGAGCCTGCCCGCGCCGCCCGGCCGTCCGCTGCGGCCGGCGGTCGGTGCCACGCCGACCAAGGTCGACGTTCGGGTCTCGACTTTGGTAGCTGGTCGTGGTGCCCTTCGGCTGCCTAGCATTGGTGCGTGACCAGCCTCGCCGTGCCGGAACACCCCTGGCTGCTGCCGGGGGAGCTGGTCGTGCCGGGCGAACGTGACCGGGCGCACCCGCGCCGCACCACCCGCGACTGGGTGGTCGACAGCCTCGCGTTCATGGTCGGGCTGCTCTGGGTGTTGTTCGCCACCATGGACGCCCTGTCGCCCGCCCCGGAGACGGCGATACCACTGCCGCACGACTGGATGATCGGCGTGGACGCGCTGCTCGGGCTGGTCTGCTGCGGGCTGCTCTGGGTGCGGCGACGGTGGCCGCTCGGGCTGGTGGTGGCCACCCTGCCGTTGAACCTGTTCTCCCTGGCCGCGGCCGTACCGCTGCTGATCTTCTACTTCACCGTGGTGGTGCACCGACGCACCGCCGTCGCGATAACGATCACCGGTGCCGGCCTCCTCACCAACCTGGTCTTCAGCTGGACGCGCCCGGACCCGAACTGGCCGTACTGGGCCACCGTGTCGTGGGGCGTGGTGCTCACGTTGGCGGTGCTGGCCTGGGGGATGTTCGTCCGGGCCCGCCGGCAGTTGATCGTGTCGTTGCGGGAGCGGGCCGAGCGGGCCGAGGCGGAGCAGCAACTCCGGGTCACCCAGGCCCGCCACCTCGAACGCACCCGGATCGCCCGGGAGATGCACGACGTGCTGGCCCACCGGATCTCGCTGCTCAGCCTGCACGCCGGGGCGTTGGAGTTCCGCCCGGACGCGCCGGCCGACGAGGTGGCCCGGGCGGCCGGGGTGATCCGGGGCAGCGCGCACGCCGCTTTGCAGGACCTGCGCGAGGTGATCGGGGTGCTCCGCGCCGAGGACGACGGTGCCGGCGACGCCCCCGAGCCACCCCAGCCCACCCTCGCCGACCTGCCGGCCCTGATCGCCGAGTCGCGGTCGGCCGGGGTGCGAGTGAACGTCAGTGACACCGTCGCCAGCCCCGAGCAGGTGCCGGCGGCGCTGGGCCGGGCCGCGTACCGGATCGTGCAGGAGGGGCTGACCAACGCCCGCAAGCACGCCGCCGGCGCTGCCGTCACCGTGGACGTGGCCGGTGGTCCGGGCACCGGGCTGACCGTGGCGATCGGCAACCGGTGGCCGGTCGGCGCACCGGTCGGCGGCACGCTGCCGGGTGCCGGCACCGGGCTGGTCGGCATCAGCGAACGGGTCACCCTTGCCGGCGGGCGGCTCGCCTACGGTCGGGACGACACCGGTGACTTCCGGCTGGCCGCCTGGCTGCCGTGGCCGGCGTGACCGACCCGGCCGGCCCCGCGTCGGGCGCGACCGGGCCCGCCGACGCGGCCGGGCCGCCGGTGCGCGTGTTGATCGTGGACGACGACGCGCTGGTCCGGGCCGGGCTCTCGATGATCCTCGGCGGTCTGCCGGACCTGACCGTGGTCGCCGAGGCGGCCGACGGTGGCGAGGTGCCGGCGGCCGTCGCCGCGTACGCCCCGGACGTGGTGCTGATGGACATCCGGATGCCCCGGGTCGACGGGCTGACCGCCACCGAGGCGCTGCGTGCCCAGCCGCACCCGCCGGAGGTGCTGGTGTTGACCACCTTCGACGCCGACGAGCAGGTGCTGCGGGCGCTCCGCGCCGGGGCGGCAGGTTTCCTGCTGAAGGACACCCCACCGGCGGAGATCGTCCGCGCGGTACGCCGGGTCGCGGCGGGCGAGGCGACGCTCTCCCCGACGGTGACCCGGACGTTGATCGCCCACGTGACCGCCGCCGCCCCCGGCCCGGTCGGCGCGGACCCGCGCCGGGAACGGGCGCTGCGGCTGCTCACCGGGCTCAGCGAGCGGGAGCGGCAGGTGGCGGTCGCGCTGGGGCGGGGCCACACCAACGCGGAGATCGCGGGGGAGTTGTTCATGAGCGTGGCGACGGTGAAGGCGTACGTCTCCCGGCTGCTGACCCGACTGGAGCTGAACAACCGGGTCCAGGTCGCGCTGCTCGTGCACGACGCCGGCCTCGTCTGACGAGCGGTCGCGCCGGCTTGTCGGCAGAGGATCTGCTTACCGCGTACCGGAATTGAACTTTCGTCAAGTGTCCGCCGTACCCATGGCCGAGGATGTCGGTGCGGTAGGTCCGCCGTACCGCTGCCGAACTGCGGGAGGCCTGCCGTGCGCGTTGGTGAGCAGTCGACGGATCCCATCGACCAGGTACTGGGTGAGGTGCCAATGCCGGCGCCGCTGACCCCGGAGGATGTCCGGCTCGCGGTCCGGGCGGTGGTCGTGCACACCGCCGAGGAGTGGCCCACCGGGCCGCTGTGCCGCAACGACGGCGCCTCCTACCCGTGCCGGCTGCACCGCTGGGGGCGACGGGTGCTGGAGGCACACGGGCTCAACGAGCGGCAGATCGAGGCGTTGATCCGGCACGGTAATCCGTTCGTGCACGTGCCGTTCCCGTTCACGGCGACCGGGCCGTCGCGGCAGCAGGCCGCGCGGGTCGTCCCCCAGGGGATACGGCCCACCGCTGCTGGCCGGCCGGTGACTCCCCCCGTCACCGCGCCGCGCTGGCCCCGGGCGAGCTGAGCGCGCTACCCCTCCGCCCACCCGACCCGGGGCGACACGACGTCGGCCCGGCGCGAAGATTCCCCCTCCGCGTCGGGCCGACGTCGCTCTGAGCGGGCGGCTCAGTTACCGACCCCGCAGTCCGGGGCGGACCAGCTCGTCGTGTTCGAACTGCTGTCGCTGTTGTTCTCCCGACGCGAGTCGACGTGCACGTGGTCGTCGTGGTCGGGGTAGCCCGGCCCGTAGATCCCACTGAAGCCGTTGTTGCGGGCGCCTCGGGCGACCTGGCACAGCGAGGACGTCCGTGAGGTCACGTCGGCCGCGTTGCCGTACAGGTGTTGGCTGTCGGACGCGCCGCCGACCTGGTTGTTGCAGGCGCGGCTGCGGTAGCCACTCGACACGTAGAGCGGCTTGTCGCCGAGGCCCTTGCGCAGCGCCTCCAGCTTCCACATGGTGCGCAGCGCGTTCTGCTTGGTCTGGTTCGCCGACAGCGGGCCGCCGCTCCAGCCGCTCCCGCCGCACCCGTTGTCCAACTCGCTGTAGCTGAAGTGCGCGGGCGTGCAGTCGTTGTCCTGGAGTTGGTACAGCTTGGCGAAGGTCTGTGGGCCGGCAATGCCGTCGGCGCGCAGCCCGTACGCCTGCTGGAATCGTTTGACCGCGGCGGCGGTCTTCGGCCCGTAGCGTCCATCGTTCTCCACGATGTCCCGGTAGCCGGCCCACCCGGCGACCCGAATCTGCAACTGGCGGACATCACCTCCGGAACGCCCTTGGCTCAGGGTGCGGTTCCAGGTGTAACAGCCGTCCGCGTGCGCCGCCG
The DNA here is from genome assembly GCF_049841535.1 of Micromonospora sp. DT53. NCBI lineage: Bacteria > Bacillati > Actinomycetota > Actinomycetes > Micromonosporales > Micromonosporaceae > Micromonospora > Micromonospora sp. DT53. Next base: position 346,646 of record NZ_JBNCKM010000005.1, on the reverse strand, counting down.
GCGCGGCGATCACCGTGGCGATTGCGGCCCCGGGCAGTGCCAGGGCGAATGCGACGGCGGCACGCTTCAAGGTGTTTACGCGCACAGAAGTCCTCCCGATAGGAGAGCGAATGGGGTGGCTCCAGGACATCGACCGAGAAGTCCCGTGATTTCCACCCTCGCACTGATCCGTGCCGTTGGCGGCGGTTAACGAGAATCGTGCTCACAATCCGCTGTCCCTGGGTGTTGCCTGGGAATTAGGCTGATTTGCGAAACAGTCATTCCCCGCCGATCGGCCCTCCTACGGTCAAGCGCACCGAACGTCGCAATATGCACCACCGAGGGTGATGTTCCGGGAGCAATGGCGGCCGGTAACGTCAGCCCCGGGCGGCGGACTGGCGGAGGTGCGCGTGGCACGCGGTGGCGTCTTCTGTGTCGAGGGTCAGTGGCATCGTGACCTCAACGAGCGGGGCTCGGTGCTGCCCACCCTGGAGCTGCTGGAGCGGCTGGGCAAGATCCGCTTCATCCACAAGGACGCGGCCACCCGCGACGAGTTGTTCTACTTCCTGGACCGTTGGCTGCTCAAGCAGTACGCCGACCACCGGGTCGGCTTCTTCGCCATGCACGGCGAGCCGAGCCGGCTCTGCCTCACCGACTGGCAGTCGGTCGAGTTGAACGAGGTCGCCGAGCTGATGGCCGGCCGCGCCGAGGGGCGGCGACTCTATTTCGGCAGCTGCTCGGTGCTGCGCGCCTCCGATGCGGTGCTGCGCGAGTTCCTGGAGGTCACCGGAGCGGCTCTGATCTGCGGTTTCACCCGCGAAGTCGACTGGGTCGAATCGGCGGCCTTCGAAACCGTCCTCCTCGACGTGCTCGCCAACGGCCAGCGACACAATGCCGCCGAGCTGCGGATGGGCTCCGCCCACTGGGCGCCGCTCGCGTCGTACCTCGGTTTCCGGGTGATCTACGCCAACGGTCGGGCCTGGCGTCCGTCCGGCCGCCCCCGGGTGCCCACCCAGGCGGTGCACCGGGCCACGGCCCGACCCCGCTGACCCGCCGCGCCCACCCTGGTCTGGTAGGAACGGGGAATGGCACGCAGCATCGCAAGGAACACCCGGGTCGACCGGGATGGCCTGCTCGACTTCCTCCGCCCGCGACACCGCGTCCTGCTGATCACCACACGGGCCGACGGGCGCCCGCAGTCCTCCCCGGTGTCCGCCGGGGTCGACGGGCAGGGGCGGCTGGTCGTCTCCACCTACCCCGAGCGGGCCAAGGTGAGCAACCTGCGTCGCGACCCCCGGGTCTCGGCCTGCGTGCTCAGCGACGACTGGAACGGCCCCTGGGTGCAGATCGACGGCACCGCCGAGGTGCTGGACCTGCCCGAGGCTCTGGAGCCGCTGGTCGACTACTTCCGCAGCATCTCCGGCGAGCACCCGGACTGGGACGACTACCGGGCGGCCATGGTCCGCCAGGGCAAGTCCCTGATCCGGGTGACCATCGACGCCTGGGGCCCCATCGCCACCGGCGGCTTCCCCGCCCGCCTCGCCGACTGAGGCGCCAGATCAGTACGCGGCTATGACCGCCACCCCAGGTCCGGTAGCGCCCGAAGACAGGAACGCGCCCGTCCCCGCCGGATGGGTTGGCGTGCTGTAGAGCTGCCCCGGATATGGGGCGGACGAGGAGGGTGGCGCGTCCGCCTTCTGCGGGTGCCGTGCCGCCTTCTGCGTGCCGTCCTCTGCGTGCCGTCCTCTGCGTGCCGCCCTTTGCGTGCCGCCCTTTGCGTGCCGCCTTCTGCGTCTGCCCCTTATCTGGGGCAGCTCTACAGGCGGCGAGGGAGAGTCGGTTCGGCGGCCTCGACCTCGTTCGCCGCGATGGTCAGTACGCGGCGATGAAGCGGGTGCCACGTGTGGTGAGCAGGGTCGATCCGCCGCCAGGTGGATTGTCCGCGGCGTCGCGCCACAGCCCGGTCACTCGACGAGGGCGGCGTAGACGAGCTGGCGCAGCTGGGAGCGGAGCGGGTAGGTGCTCGACGGCATCAGCTGCGCGAACAGCAGCGCGGTGATCTCCTCGGCCGGGTCGACCCAGAACGCGGTGCTGGCCACCCCGCCCCAGTAGAACTCGCCGACGCTGCTCGGCACCCGGCTGGGGACCGGGTCGTCGACCACCGCGAAGCCGAGGCCGAAGCCGATCCCGTCCAGGGTGGTCTCGGCGAAGCCGCCGGTGGACAGGGTGCCCAGGTCCTGACCACCGGGCAGGTGGTTGCGGGTCATGAACCGCACCGTGCGCGGCCCGAGCAGCCGGACGCCGTCCAGCTCGCCGCCGCGCAGCAGCAAAGACGTGAAGCGGTGGTAGTCGGCGGCGCTGGAGATCAGACCGCCGCCGCCGGACAGCAGCGTCGGCTTGCTGAACGCCAGCGACCCGAGGCGGTCGTAGCGGACGGCCCGGCCGCTGCGCGGCTCCGGTGCGTAGAGCGCGGCCAGCCGGTCGGCCGCGTCGCCCTCCACCCACCAGCGGGTGTCGGTCATGCCCAGCGGGCCGAAGATCCGGTCGGCGAAGAACGCGTCGAGGCTCTGCCCGGAGATCACCTCGACGAGCCGGCCGAGCACGTCGGTGGCGACGGAGTAGCCCCACGCCGAGCCGGGCTGGAACAGCAGCGGCAGCTCGCCGTAGGCCGCGCAGGCGGCGGCGAGGTCGACGTCCGCCGGCGGGGACAGGTCGTAGCCGGCGGCCCGGTAGAGCCCGTCGACCACCGAGGTCTGCATGAAGCCGTACGTCAGGCCGGCCGTGTGGGTGAGCAGGTGCCAGACCCGGATCGGCTCGACCGCCGGCACGGTGTACGGCTTGAGCACCGACCCCTTGGAGTAGACCCGCAGGTCGGCGAACTCGGGCAGCCAGCGGCCGATCTCGTCGGTCAGCTCGAACCGGCCCTCCTCCCACAGCATCATCGCCGCGACCGAGGTGACCGGCTTGGTCATCGAGTAGATCCGCCAGAGCGTGTCTGGCTCGACCGGTGCGCCCGACTCCCGGTCGCGCAGCCCGTACGTCGAGGAGTGCGCCACCTCGCCGCCACGGGTGACCACCACCTGCCAGCCGGCGAGCCGGCCGTCGTCGACGTACCGACCGAAATGCTCGTCGATCCGCGCCAGTCGCGCCGGGTCGAAACCGATCTGATCCGGGTCCTTGCTCCGAGCCACACTCACGCGGCCGAACCTACTCGCCGGTACCTCGACAGCGGAAGGGGGCCGGCACCGGCCACGCCGGCCGCCGGCTGTCGGCGGCGCCCACTAGCCTGGCCGGATGCCCGAGCTGACCGAGGACGTGACCTTCCGCAACGAGGACTGGTACGGCGAGGAGCTGACCGACCGGCACTTCGTGGGTTGCGAGTTCTTCGGGGTGGACCTCACCGAGGCGGTCAGCAGAGGTGCGGTCTTCACCGGGTGCACGTTCGGCAATGTGGCGTTCAACGCCTCCCGACATGTCGACTCCGCCTTCACCCGTTGCGTCTTTCGGCGGTGCAACTTCTTCGAGGCCGAGTTCACCGGCTGCAAGCTCGTCGGCAGCACCTTCAGTGAGTGCGACCTGCGTCCGTTGACGGTGGACGGCGGCGACTGGTCCTTCGCCGCGCTGCCCGGCGCCGACCTGCGCGGCGTCCGGTTGACCGGCGTGCGTATGCGCGAGGTGGACCTCACGAGGGCCAACCTCACCGGTGCTACGGTCACTGGTGTCGATCTTTCCGGCGCGCAGCTGAACAACGTCCGGCTCGGCGGCGCCGACCTGCGGGGCAGCGACCTCACCGCGTTGGACCCGACGGTCGTCGAGCGGGCCGGCGCCGTCATCGACGTCGAGCAGGCCGTGGTCATCGCGCAGCTGCTGGGCTTCCGGATCGGTTGACGCGAAGGGCGCTGGTGGTCTGCCGAAGCGTCCGTCCGGGCGGGCCGGGTTGTCCGACAGCGTCCCGTTGTGGGCTGGACACGTCCGGCTGTCCGGATCTAGCGTGTCGTCCACGCCCGGGTAAACGTGAATCGGCCCACAGTGGATGGTGTGGTCCGCGGCGGTCCAGAACGGCCGGGCGGTGGAGTTGGAGGGGTCGGTGGCGGACGAAGACCGCACGCGGGCTGGTTCGAGGGCTGGCGACTCGCCTTCGAGGCATCGTCCGCCTGCCATTACCACCGGGGTGATCCGCGGCATGCTGCACCGCGCCCGACAGCGGCGACGCTGGGCGGTGGAGGGAGTCGCCGTACTCGTCTGCCTGGTGGTGTTGATCTCGTACCTCGGCACCCGGTCCGGTCCGGAGCCCGACGACGACCGGGCGGGTCCGGGCGGCGTGCCCGCCGGGGTCGGCCGTTCCCCCGGTCTCCCCGCCGCCGACGGGCGCACCGGCGAGGCGGGGCCGGCGACTCCCGGTCTGCGTCCCCGCCAGCGCCCACCCTCGCCGGACCCGACGCCGTCGACAAGCGCGCCCGCCCCGCCGCCGGCCAAGCCCGGTTCGCCGGCGCTGTCGGTGAGCCGGGGGGAGATGCCCGCCGCCGTCGACCTCACCGCCGTGGGCACCAAGGACTGGGTGCACTGGGGGGAGCGTGGCGGCAGGTCGACGATCCGCAAGCGCTCCGGCTCTGGGGAGATCATCGACGGGGGTGGGGCTGGCCACCGGGTCGGCTGGGACGGCAACCAGGAGTACGTGCGCTGGTCCGACGGCACACCGGAGCGGTCGACGAACGGCAGCTCCAACGGCGTCTACACCTGCGGTGCCGGCAACGGTTTCAGCCTCGCCATCACCGGCAGCGGCGAGCCGCGCACGGTCCAGCTCTACGGCGGCATCTGGATGGCTCGGGGGCGACTGGAAGCGCGGCTGTCCACCGGCGGGCCCGCCAGCACCGCCCGACTGGAAGACCCCTACACCAGTCAGAGTGCCCAGTTCACCATCCGCTTCACAGTGCCGAAGGGCGCGCGACTGCTGCTGAACTGGACCGTCGAGAAGGTCTTCACGCCGCACTGCGGCAACGTCGGCCTCCAGGCCGTGGCGGTGCGCTGACTGACTGGTCGATCGCTGCACGCTCGCACCGCGGGACAGTTTGTCCGTCGCGGACTGACGGATGCGTCGTAACTTTCTGCTGTCCCCATCCGACCATCCAGTGTGGAGGCAGCGGAGATGAGTAGCAGCACCGCCCACCGCGTCCGTCGTGCCGCTTCGTCCGGCACCGGTGAAGCGTCCGGGGAGGTTCTTCGCGACATTCCCCTGCCGCCGTACGTGACGGGCGAGGACACCCAGTTCGCCGTACGGGCGGTGGTGGTGCACGCCCCCCGGCGGTGGTCCGGGGGTGTGGTCTGCCGCAACGATGCCAGCCCGCACCCGTGCCGCCTGCACCGCTGGGGCACCCAGGTGCTGGCGCTGCGCGGGCTGCGGGCCGCTGAGATCGCCGCGCTCATCGAGCGTGGCGACCCGACGGCGGTGGTCCCCCCACCGGACCGTCCGGCCTGAGCGCTCGCCGGGCCGGGAGGCGTGTTCGCGCCTCCCGGCCGCCGCTCAGCGGCGTGCACGATCACGGTGCCCGCGTCGTAGTCGGTGTCCGGGGCCGTCCGGGCTACTTCGGCCCGCCGACGGACTTTTCGTGCCCACCCCAGTAGTGCCGCTGCGCCCCCATGACCATCGGCGCGACAAGCGCGGCAAGCGCCCCGCCGAGCAGCGGGAAGACGATGAACACCCAGAGCTGCCGCAGGGCCACACCGCCCTCGAACACCGCCGGGCCGAACGCGCGGGCCGGGTTGACCGCCGCGCCGGTCAGCGTCACGCCGACCAGTTGGGTCGCGGCGAGGGCCAACCCGATGGCCAGCCCGGCGGTGCCCGGATTCTCGCTACGACTTGTCACCACCAGCACGACCAGCACGAAGAGGAAGGTCAGCACGACCTCCAGCACGGCGGCGCCGCCCCGGTTGATGTGCGCGCCGTAGCCGTTCGTGCCGAGGGCCCCGGTCTGGTCCGCGACGTCACCCCATCGGGTGAGCGCCCAGAGCACGAAGCCCGCGATGGTGGCGCCGACGAACTGCGCGATCCAGTACGCCACCGCCCCGAGCACCGAGATCTTCCCGGAGAGCAGCACACCGAGCGTCACCGCCGGATTGACGTGGCTGCCGGAGAGCGGGCCGATCGTGTAGACGAGGGCCACCATCACGAACCCGAAGGCCAGCGCCACCACCACCACGCCGCCCTGGACCCGCGCGGCGACCGCGCTGCCCACTCCGAAGAACACCAGCAGCAGGGTGCCGAGGAGCTCGGCCGCGTACCGACGGAAGTCGCTCATTGACTCAGCGTAAGTGCAGGTCAGGTGGTCGAAGCTGGAATGGCCGTCTGTGATCGGCGCGACGGTCGAGGACGGGCACAGCGGCGACGTTCGCGGCGTTGTAGCCCACGTGGACACCCACTCCGCGGACGTCGTCGTGGTCGGCGCCGGGCAGGCCGGCCTGAGCGCCGGCTACCACCTGCACCGCACCGGCTTCGCGCCCGGCAGCGGCTTCGTCATCCTCGACGCCGACAACGGGCCCGGCGGCGCCTGGCAGCACCGCTGGCCGACGTTGGTCTTCGACCGGGTGCACGGCTTCCACGACCTGCCCGGGCTGCCGCTGCCGCCCGCCGAGCCGCAACGCCCGGCATCCGAGCAGGTCAGCGCCTACTTCGCCGCGTACGAGAGGGCTTTCGACCTGCCGGTGCGGCGGCCGGTGCGGGTCCGGGTGGTGCGTTCCCGACCCGACGGACGGCTGGATGTGCACACCGATCGGGGCACGTGGACCGCCCGGGCTCTGCTCAACGCCACAGGCACCTGGACGCGCCCGTTCTGGCCGCACTACCCGGGCCGGTCGACGTTCCGGGGACGGCAGCTGCACACCGCCGACTATCGGGGGCCGGCCGAGTTCGCCGGCCTTCGCGTGGTGGTGGTCGGCGGCGGCACCTCGGCCGTGCAACTGCTCGGCGAGGTCTCCACCGTGGCGGCGGCCACCACCTGGGTGACCCGCCGGCCGCCGATGTTCAACGACGAGGAGTTCGGCCCGGAGTTGGGCCGCGCCGCCGTGGCCCGGGTGGACGAGGCGGTCCGGGCCGGCCGACCTCCGGGCAGCGTGGTGGGCGTGACCGGGCTGCCGGTCACCCCCGAGGTACGCCGACTGCGTGAGCGCGGCGTCCTCGACCGGCTACCCGTGTTCGACCGGATCACACCCGACGGGGTGGCCTGGTCGGACGGGCGGTTCGTGCCGGCGGACGTGATCCTCTGGTGCACCGGCTTCCGGGCGGCCATCGACCATCTCGCCCCGCTGGGCCTGCGCGCGCCGGGCGGCGGTATCACGATGGACGGCACCCGCGTGGTCGCCGACGCGCGGGTTCACCTGGTCGGGTACGGCCCCTCGGCCAGCACGATCGGGGCCAACCGGGCCGGCCGGGCGGCGGTCAACGAGATTCGCGCCTGGCTGGCCCCGGCCGCCGCTCTCCACTGACCTGGCTCTATTTGACGGATGGCCTACCAGCGGGCACGGTGGGGGTGACGGGGCCGTCAGCTGCCCCGATCCGATGCGACGGCGACGACCGTTCGCCCCTCTGTCGCCTCCCGCGTGTGCTCGTACGCGGGCCGACTGTCCGGTCCGTGCGGTATCCGACCGCGAGCCGAGAATCCACGAGGAGTTCCATTCATGCTCACCATGACCGATAACGCCGTGCTCGTCATTCGTGACCTCGCCAACCAACAGGACGTCGCCCAGGACGGCGGCGTGCGTATCGCCGCCGACACCGAGGCCGGTTCGCTCACCGTCGAGCTGGTCCCCGAGCCGGCACAGGGCGATCGTGTGGTCGACAACCAGGGCGCCCGGATCTTCCTGGACGAGGACGCCGCCGAGTTGCTCGGTGACGCGTCGGTGGACGCCACCGTCGACGACGAGGGCATCATCCAGTTCGGCTTCACCGAGAAACAGTAGACCCAGCCCTCACCGCAGCGGTCGCCCCCGCTGCGGCGGACCCTGCCCGGGGTGCCACCTCGGCGCGCCGTCGCCGTCCGGATGCAACAGTGTGGCGAGCACGTGGGCCAGGTGGTGCGAGGTGCTCCACGCCGCCCAGTTGGCGGTGGAGCCGGCGCCGGCGCCCCTGCGGGCCCGGCGCAGCAGCTCATGGTCACCCCAGGAGAAGGCCGCCCCGGTGGTTGGCCAGTGCGGCGCCGACACCAACGTGCGGCACAGGTCGGCGAACCGTTCGTCGCCGCGGCCGCCGCGTCGCGCCCAGCGGTAGACCCACCAACTGCCGGCGTCGGTGTATCGCACGGTCGGCAACCGGTCTCCGGGGTCACCGGTGCCCGGCACCGCCGGCTGGACGCCGTAGTCGCCGTAGTCGACCCCGGCGTCGGCCAGTCGTCGCCACAGCTGCCAGTCCCAACGATCCAGCTGGACCGGCTCGTCGGTGGGCAACCGGGACAGCGTCGGCGGCATGCCGCCCGCCGCCACCGTCACCGACCGCCAGGCGTGTCGGCGCGCCCAGTCCAGCAGGTGACGTACCCGGGGCTCGGCGGTCCGCACGTCCGCCGGGCAGCACACGTCCCCCGCGTCCACCATCAGGTCACACTCCTCGGGAGCGAGGTCGGTGAACCGCCAGATCCGTTCCACGGCGGTGGTGCTCGCGTCCGGCCCGACCCGGTCCTGGCCGGCCCGCAACCGAATGAGCGCGCACCGGCCGTACGCCCGCGCCGCCGCGCCGTGCGCGACCAGCCGGTGGTCGCTCTCCGCGAGCCCGATCACCGGCAGCACCGGTACGCCCCAACGGTTCAGTTCCGCCTCGGGGATGTCGGGCAGCGCGCTGACGTCGATGGCGGGCATCAGCCCGGCCGGCAGTCGGCGGATGGCGTCCACTGTGGAACGGTTGACCGCGCCGACCTCCAGGATCGGGGCGACCAGTGCGGCGTACGCGGGATCGAGGTGGCTCAGGGCCTCAAGCTCGCCTCGTCGGTTGGCGAGGATGGGGCGGTAGACAGGTGCCGCCGCCCGGCCCCCGTGGGCGGGCACCATAATTCAATCTAGCCAGACATGTGCATGTGTCACAGGGGTGCGAGTCAGAATTCGGCTGCCGCGCTGTCGTCTCGCCGACTACCATCCCCCGATGCCCACACCGGTTCACCGATACCGATCCGACGACGAGGACAGCGCGCGGTGGACCGGTTTCCCGTTCCGCGACGGCGACATCGTGATCAGCACCCGGTCCAAGAGCGGCACCACCTGGATGCAGATGATCTGTGCGCTCCTGGTGCTGGGCACCCCGGAGTTGCCGGCACCGCTGACCGTGCTGTCGCCGTGGTTGGACTGGTTGGTTGAACCCCAGGCCACGGTGTACGACCGGCTGGCCGCCCAGCCGCACCGGCGGTTCATCAAGACCCACACACCGCTGGACGGCGTGCCGCTCCACCCTCGGGTGCACTACGTGGTGGTGGCCCGGCACCCGCTGGACATGGCGGTCTCCCTCTATCACCAGGGCGCCAACCTGGACCGGGAACGCATCGCCGCGCTGACCGGCCAACCCGCCCCGGCCGGGCTGCCCCGGGAGCGGGCCGCGGTGCGGGACTGGTTGCCGAGCTGGGTCGACCGGGAGGTGGACCCCCGCGCCGAGCTGGACTCGCTGCCCGGGGTGCTGATGCACCTGAGCGACGCGTGGGCCCGCCGGCACGAGCCGAACGTCGAGCTGGTGCACTACGACGACCTGCTGGCCGATCTGGGCGGAGAGATGCGCCGGCTCGCCGACCGGTGGGGCATCGCCGTTCCCGCCGCGCGCTGGCCCGAGCTCGTCGAGGCGGCCACCTTCGCTCAGATGCGGGAGCGCGCCGACCGGCTCGCACCGGACATGCTCGGCGTGCTGCGCGACCGGCAGGCGTTCTTTCGCCGGGGAGGCTCGGGGCAGGGCCGCGACCTGCTGGACGAGGCCACCCGGGCCCGGTATGAGGCGAGGGCGGCGACGCTGGCCCCGCCCGACCTGCTCACCTGGCTGCACCGCTGAAGGCGCTCAAGCCAGAACATCGCGCCGAGCCCGCGTCGATCATGGAGTTGTGGTGCCTGGTTTAGGAGCGTATTGGTGAAACGTCCCCCACCACAACTCCATGATCGACCGGGGCGGGGCGGGGCGGGGCGGGGTGGGGTGGGGTGGGGTGGGGTGGGGGTGGGGGTGGGGGTGGGGTGGGGTGGGGTGGGTATGAGCGCGCGGCGCCGTTGGACCGTGGTCGCAACGTCGCCGCGCTCTGGCCGTCTCCCACCATCGCAGCCGTTCGGCGGTACGCCGGCGGGGACCTGGCTCGACCGGCCGTTCGTGCCGGTCCTGGTTGTCGATCCCCGATCCGCGCGGATCCAAACCCGCCGACCTTGGGAAGTGCGTCATCCGCGAGGCATTGGCGTCGCGCGTTGATCTACTCGACATCCTTGATATGGCGGTGTCAACCGCGCCTCGACAGCCCGACGTCAGCGGTCTGGCGGGATAGACATCGTCCCGGCGTGGCGTGCCGCGCAACGGGGTATGAGCGGGGACATGGAGCATTTCACTATCGCGACTGTCGCCGAGAAGAGCCCGGATTTCCGGCGGGTGCTGTGGACCGGTGAGCACACCCAGTTGGTCATCATGACCATCCCCGCCGATGGGGAGATCGGCGAGGAGGTGCACGAGGACATCGACCAGATCCTGACCTTCGTCAGCGGCGTCGGCGAGGCCCGGGTTGCCGGCGCCAAGCGGAAGGTCGTCGCGGGGGACCTGGTCGTGGTGCCGGCCGGCACCAAGCACAACTTCGTCAACACCGGCCCCAACCCGCTGGTGCTGTACACGGTCTACGGGCCGCCGGAGCACGCCGACAAGGCCGTGCACAAGACCAAGGAAGAGGCCGACGCGGCCGAGGCGGCGGGCGAGGACGAGCCACCGACCGAGTGAGCCGCCCGGCCTGATCCGGGCCGATGCGGGTACCCCCGGCGGGTGGAGCAGCAGATCTCCGACTACGGGTTCCTCTCGGACTCTCGTTCCGGTGCCCTGGTCGGCAAGGACGGCTCGGTCGACTGGTGGTGCCCGCACCGGTTCGACGGGTCGTCCGTTTTCGCGCGGTTGCTCGACCCCGGGGCTGGCCACTTCCGGTTGGCGCCGGTCGGGGTCGGCGGCCCGGGTTACCGGGTGGAGCGCGCGTACCTGCCGGACACGTTGGTGCTGCGGACGGTGCACCACACCCCGCACGGCAGCGTGGCGGTCACCGACGCCCTCGCCGCCGAGGTCGGCGCCCGCGCTCACGAGCTGGGCAAGAACTCGCCCGCCGTGCTGGTCAGGGTGGTCGAGGGGCTGTCCGGGCGGGTCCGGATGGCGCTCGACTTCGCGCCTCGTCCGGAGTACGGCCTGCTCACGCCGTACCTGCATGAGCAGCCGGACGGCGGGGTGCTGGCCGGCGCCGGCCCGGTGGTGCTGGTGTTGCGCGCCGGTGGTCTGCACCTGCGGGCGGGCAAGGACCGGGTGACCCACGAGTTCGAGGTCTCCGCGGGTCAGGTGGTCGGGATGGACCTCGCGTTCGGCGAGGCGTACGGCGATCCGCCGGCCCGGATGGACCCGCTGACCACCCTCTCCGAGACCACGCAGGCGTGGCAGGCGTTCCGGGAGACGCACGGGTATTCCGGCCGCTACCCCGAACTCGTCAAACACAGCTCGACGGTCCTGACCGGCCTCACGTACGCCCGCAGTGGCGCGGTCGCCGCCGCGCTGACCTCCTCGCTGCCGGAGCAGATCGGTGGTGACCGCAACTACGACTACCGCTACTCCTGGCTGCGGGACTTCTCGTTGACGATGCGGGCGCTGTGGGTGGCGGCCTGCCCCGACGAGGCGTCCCGGCTGTTCGCCTGGGCGACCCGCTCGATCGGCCAGGTCGGCGATGAGCCCGTTCCGGTGCTCTTCGGGCTGGAGGGCGAGCGCGACCTCTCCGAACACCACTGCAACCACCTGCGCGGCTACCGCGACAGTCGACCCGTGCGGGTCGGGAACGACGCCTGGCGGCAGCGGCAGCTCGACGTGCCGGGTGAGGTGATGTCGGCGGTGTGGCGGCTGCGCGACTACCTCGGCGCGAGCTTCGAGGACGAGTTGCGGGAGATGGTGCTCGGGCTGACCGAGCAGGTGGCCGCGACGTGGCACCTGCCGGACCGGGGCATCTGGGAGACCCGTGACGAGGAGCGCCACTACGTCTCGTCCAAGGTGTCCTGCTGGCTGACCATGGACCGGGCGGTGGGGCTCGCCGACCGGCTCGGTGATCGGGCCGACCCGGGCCGCTGGGCCCGGGTGCGCGACGAGATCCGCGACACCGTGCTGCGCGAGGGGTGGAACGACCGGATCGGGGCGTTCACCGGCGCGTTCGGGTCGGCGGAGCTGGATGCCTCGGTGCTCGCCCTGCCGGTCACGCACTTCCTGCCGGCCACCGATCCACGGATGCGCTCCACCATCGCGATGGTCGAGCGCGAGTTGGGCACCGAGGACGGCCTGCTGCGGCGCTGGACGACCGACCCGGCCGGTTTCCTGCTGTGCTCGTTCTGGCTGGTGGAGTGCCTGGTGATGACGGGTGAGCAGCAGCGGGCCGAGGCGCTCTTCGAGCGGGTCGTCGGGTACGGCAACGATGTGGGGCTGTTCAGCGAGCAGATCGACCTGACCACCGGGGCGCAGCTCGGCAACACACCGCAGGCGCTCTCCCACATCGGGCTGATCAACGCGGCCTGGCGGATCACGGAGCCGGAGAGCTACTGACCGGTCGGCGTTTCCGTCAGGGCCGGAATCCTGCAACAGACCTGCAAGCGCCAGGCATTGACGTTGATGGTTGCGTAGTCCTAGCCTCGGAGTATCGGGAAAGCCCTTTCCCCAGGGTTTCGTCCCGCTTCACCCCGCCGCGGATCCGGGCGTCCGGCGGGGGCGCACACCGATCCCGTTCAGCGCAGCACGCCGTGCCGACACGTTTCGGTACGGCCGCCGAGGGATCACCACCACATGCGTCAAGGAGGACACCTGTGCAGAAAAGACGACTCTCCGGCCGCCGACCACTCCTGCTGGCGGTGGGTGCCGCGGTGACCGTGGCGGCCCTCGCCGCCGGTATGACCTCGGCCTTCGCGGCCACCGTCTTCAGCGACGACTTCACCGACGGCGACACCTCCGGCTGGTCCAAGTCCGGCGGCACCTGGGCCGTCGACGGCTCGGGCGTGCTCAACCAGTCCAACGCCGGCAGCGAGCTGGCCCGGCAGTTCGCCGGCCAGACCAGTTGGACCAACTACTCCGTGCAGGCCCGGGTCCGGCCGACGACCTTCGGCTCGTCCAGCGCCCTGGTCGGTCTCGCCGCCCGCTCCACCAGCAGCACCAAGATGTACCGGCTGGCCCTGCTCGGCTCCGGCCGGGCCGAACTCCAGGCGGTCAACGGCAGCTCCGTCACGGCGATCGGTTCCGCCTCGCTCGGCATCCGCGCCGGCACCTGGTACACCCTGCGCATCGAGACCAGCGGCAGCACCATCCGCGGCTTCGTCAACGGCACCCAGATCGCGTCCGGCAGCAACAGCCTGGCCGGTGCGGGCCGGATCGGCCTGGTCACCGCGTACGCCAGCGGCGGCTTCGACGACGTGGTGGTCGACTCGTCCGGCGGTGGCACCCCGACCACACCGCCACCGACTACCACTCCGCCGCCGACCAACTGGCCGACGCCCACCGGCAGCCAGAAGGTCGACGCCACGATCCCGGTCTCCGGCACGTTCGACGGTGGGCTCAAGCGCTACTACGGCATCGGTGACGGCGGGCAGAGCGAGAGCCAGGACCCGATGTTCGAGCTGGCCGCCGGCGCCACCCTGCGCAACGTCATCATCGGGGCCCCGGCCGGCGACGGTGTGCACTGCGAGGGCAACTGCACCCTGATCAACGTCTGGTGGGAGGACGTCGGCGAGGACGCGGCGACCTTCCGCGGCGGCACCACGTACACCGTCGACGGCGGCGGGGCCCGTTCCGCCAGCGACAAGGTCTTCCAGCACAACGGCTCGGGCACCGTCTACATCAAGAACTTCCGGGTGGAGAACGCCGGCAAGCTCTACCGCGCCTGCGGTAACTGCTCCACCTCGTACCAGCGGCACGTGGTGATCGACAACGTGACCGTCCAGAACACCGACGCGATCGCCGGCATCAACACCAACTGGGGCGACACCGCCCGGTTCAGCCGGATCACCATCGTCGGCGACCCGGACCGGGAGACCTCGATCTGCGTGAAGTACAAGGGCGTGCCGAAGGGCAGCGAGCCGACCGAGATCGGCGAGGGCGCCGACGGCGTCAACTGCCTCTACTCGCCCTCGGACATCACCTACCAGTAGACCGGCACGACGGCACCCCGCGGACCGCCCGGTCCGCGGGGTGCCGCCACGTCACACCATCAGGGGTACGCCGGAGACGTCGACCGTGTCCGGATACTTCAGCCCGGCGCCGGTGTTGAGCACCACCACCCGCTCGCCGGCCCGGATCCACCCGCCGGCGCGCAGCTGCCGTGCCGCAGTGAGGCAGGCCGCCCCCTCCGGGCAGAGCAGCAGCCCCTCCCGGGCGGCGAAGTCCCGCAGGTCGGCCAGGATGTCCGCGTCGTCGACGGCGACGGCCGTGCCGGAGGACTCCCGCAGCGCCGCCAGGATCAACTCGTCGCCCAGCGGGGCCGGCACGGTGATGCCGAACGCCACCGTGTGGGCGTCCGCCCACGGCTGCGCCCGATCCTCGCCCGCGGCGAACGCCCGCACGATCGGCGCGCAGCCGGTGGACTGCACCGCCACCAGCCGGGGCAGCTTGTCACCGATCCAGCCCAGCTCGCGCAGCTCGTGCAGTGCCTTGTGGATGCCGATCAGGCCGACGCCGCCGCCGGTCGGATAGATGATCACGTCGGGCGCCTGCCAGCCGAGCTGCTCGACGATCTCGTACCCCATCGTCTTCTTGCCCTCCAACCGGTAGGGCTCGCGCAGCGTGCCGGCGTCGAAGATCGCCCCGTTCGACTCCGCGATCAGCTCGGCCACCCGCCGACCGGCGTCGCCGATCAGCCCGTCGATCAGACGCAGGTCGGCGCCTGCGGCGACGCACTCGCGCCGGCAGATGCTCGGTGCCTCCAGCGGCATGACGATTGTCGCGCCCATCCCGGCCCGCGCGGCGTACGTGGCCCAGGCCGACCCGGCGTTGCCGTTGGTGGGCATCGCGATCCGCTCGACGCCCAGCTCGCGGGCCCGACTCACCCCGACCGCCGCGCCTCGGGCCTTGAACGAGCCGGTCGGGATCAGCCCCTCGTCCTTGACCATCAGGTCCGTGATGCCGATCTCGGCGCCGTACGCCGGGGCGCGCAGCAGCGGCGTCCAGCCCTCGCCCAGCGTGGTGACGTGCCGAGGGTCGGCGACCGGCAGCAGCTCCCGGTAGCGCCACAGGTCGGCCGGGCGCAGCGGAAACCGTTCCGGGGTGACCGCCTTCGCCACGGCCGGCAGGTCGTAGCGGGCCAGCAGCGGCGATCCGCACTCGCAGAGGTTCTGTAACCGGTCGGCGGCATACTGCTTGCCGCAGCGCGGGCAGTCCAGGTGGGTCAGGTACACGTCACTCCTCGCCGTCACACCGCGTCGATGCTCAGCCAGTGCCGGCTGCGCCGCCCCGGCTGGTAGACCGAGTCCAGTCGCTTGGCGACCACGCCCGGCAGGCCCTGTTCCCGCCCGGCGCGCAGGGCCTCGTCGCCCGCGCCCGGGAACCACGGCGGAGTCTGCCAGTGCGTACCGGCCAAGACCAGCCCATCGAGCAGCTCCCGGCGTTGCGCGTACGGCACGTCGACGCTGCTCACGCCCTCCAACCAGAGCAGGTCGACGATCAGGTACTGGGCGCCGGCGGGGACCCGGCTGCCGCTGGCCGGCCGGACCGGGCGGACCCGCCCGGCACCGTCGATGCGGACCAGCACGCCGTCGAGCACCGAGCGTCACGATCACCTCGTCGTCGCGCCACTTCTCGCAGCGGTAGGTGCCCCGGGCGTCGGCGTCGGCGTCGGCGTCGGGGCCGGCCGACGGAGGGCTCTCCGGTGGCACCGGCTCCGGCGTGCGGGCGGCGTCCCGCCGTCGCCGGTACTCCTCCAGCCGGTCGGTCACACACGCATTCTCCGGCAAACCGGACCGGTGCGCTGGATGCCGGAGTGTCCGGTTCGCTCGGCGGCCGGGGGCGCGGCGGGGTACAACGGACCTCATGGACCTCACCGACCAGCCCACCGCCCTGCTCCCCGGTGACGTGCGGATGCCCCTGCTCGGCTTCGGCACCTGGCAGGCCACCGGCCAGGCCGGCTACGACGCCGTGCTGGCCGCGCTCGACACCGGCTACCGGCACCTCGACACCGCCACCGTGTACGGCAACGAGCGGGAGGTCGGCCGGGCGGTGCGGGAGAGCGGGCTGCGCCGGGAGGACCTCTTCATCACCACAAAACTCCCGCCGGACCGGGTGGGCCGGGAGCGCGCGACGCTGGAGGCCAGCCTGGAGGCGCTCGGCGTCGAGCACGTCGACCTCTGGCTGATCCACTGGCCGCCGTCGTCGCCGGGGGACAGCATCCCGCTCTGGCGCGAGCTGCTCGCCGCCCGCGACGAGAACCTCGCCCGCGCGGTCGGGGTGAGCAACTACAGCACCGCGGAGATCGACGAGCTGATCCAGTCCACCGAGGAGAACCCGGCGGTCAACCAGATCCGGTGGAGCCCGTCGCTGTACGACCGGCAGCGGCACGCCGAGCACCGGGACCGGGGCGTGGTGCTGGAGGGGTACAGCCCGTTCAAGACCAGCGACCTCAGTGACCCGGTGTTGACCAGGATCGCCAGCGCGCACGGCGTCTCCCCGGCGCAGGTGGTGCTGCGTTGGCACATCGACCACGAGATCGTGGTGATCCCGAAGTCGGTGACCCCGGAGCGGATCACCGCCAACTTCGATGTCTTCCACTTCTCGCTCACGGCCGAGGAGATGCGGGACATCGACGCGCTCGGCGAGGTCTGAACCGGCGAATTCCTTCAGCCAGTGCGGGAGGTCTCGTGGAGAGAGACGCGAATCTGATGGCGGTGTTACGTCGCCTGGATGATCCCGACGGGCTGGAGTTTCCCGTCGGCTACGGTTGCGCACCTGCGCTTCCACGGTCCTGGCGAGCCTTACTGGTGGGACCGGTTCTTCAAGGAACCCGAGTGGATCTTCTGGGTGGTGGGGGCGCGACCGCATGGTCACGCCCCCACCGTCAGTTCAGGAGCGGGAGCAGGTTGCCCCGTTGAGCGAGAAGTTGGTCGGTGACGAGTACGACCCGCTCAGCGACCCCTGGTAGCCGAAGCTGGCCGTGCCGCCGGGTGCGACCGACCCGTTGTGGCCGACGTTCCGGGCGGTCACCGTCGACCCGCTCTGGCTCACCGTGGCGTTCCAGGCGCTGGTGACCTGCTGACCGCCGGGCAGGTTGTAGCTAAGCGTCCAACCGTTGATCGCGCTGGATCCGGTGTTGGTGATCTGCACGTCGGCCGTGAAGCCGTTGTTCCACGAGTTCGCCGTGTACTTCACCGCGCAGCTCGCGCCACCGCCCGGGGGCGGGGTGGTGGGCGGCTGGCCGCCACCGTTGACGTTGGCCGAGAACGAGGTCACCGCCAGGCCCGCGCCGCCCTGCCACGGCTCGAAGCCAGCCTGGATGCTGGTCAGGTACCAGGAGTTGGTGATCGCACCCCGGTTACGGGTGTCGTTGATGAAGTCCAGCACGCTGAAGTTCAGGCTGGAGATCGCCGACGACGCGACGTAGGAGATGACGTTGTTGGAGCCGTTGCTGCCCCGCCAGACCTGCCAGGTGCGGCCGGCCAGGTTCGTCGTGCCGACGACCGAGCCGATGGGCTGGATCGACCCCTGCCGGTTGAGCCAGATCATGATCTCCATCTGGTTCACCCCGTCGCGCTTGGGCGACGGGTCCAGCCAGATGTCGTACGACGCGTTGTAGGTCGCGCCGCTGACGTAGCGGTAGGAGATGCTGCTGGTGGCGCTGCTGATCGAGCTCACCTGCATCGGCAGGTTCGTGCCGGGGGAGCAGTTGGTGTAGTGACAACCGAAGAACACCGAGGGGTACGCCGTCGGCGCCCCGTTGGTGGGGCTGCTGCCGTTCAGGGTGGTGATCTCGAAGCCGTTGTTTGTGGCGTTGATGCACTGCTGGGCGGTGGTGCCCCAGCGGTTGTTCTGCACCACGTAGCGGCCCTGGATGACTGTCGAGCCGTACTGCTCGCAGATCTGGGTGTCGGCGGAGGCGCTGCCGCCGATGGCCACTGCCACCAGCGAACTGGCGACCAGCAGCCCGGCGGCGGCCAGGGCCCGAAGTTGACGTTTCATGACACTCCTTGACTCGGCGCGTGCCGGGCGCCGGATGTGGTGGGGCAGTGCGGGAGCGCTCCCACGCTCAACGACACATTTACATGTCTGAAACTGGTGCGCAACCGTCCGCGTCGAACTGGTGAATTGTGAGGATTGCCATGCCCCGCCGGACGGCTGCCGGCAGGCGGCCAGCCAAGCGGCGCGGGTCGCCGACGAGCTGCGGAGTGTGGGCCGATTGGGCCTGGTGTGCACCGATCGCTCCGAGTAGCGTGTTGCCTCCAACGCGTGCCGCTCCCCCTCCGGAGGCGTACACCACCATGGGTGGCTCCCCCCTGCGCATCCTCGTCGTCGGCGCGGGCATTGCCGGCCTGGCCGTAGCCCGGGCGCTGCGCATGGCGGGTTTCCGGCCCGACGTCACCGACAGGCTGCCACCGGGGGAGTCCACCGAGACCGGCCTCTACCTGCCCGGCAACGCCGCCCGCGCCCTACATCGGCTCGACCTGCACGACCCGGTCCGGCCGATCGGGCAGGTGATCCGCCGCCAGCGCTTCTTCGACGCCGCCGGCGTACAACTCTGCGAGGTCGACCTCGACGCACTCTGGGCCGGCGTCGGCGAGTGCCGAGCGCTGCCCCGGGCCGACCTGCACCGGGTGCTGCTCAGCGGCGCCGGCGGGGCCGTCCGGCACGGCGCCGAGGTCCGCACCCTGGACCTGCTCCCGGGCGCGGTAGGCGTCACCTTCACCGACGGCACCACCACGGAGTACGACCTGGTCATCGGCGCCGACGGGCCACGCTCGTCGGTCCGTGCGCTGGCCGCGCTCGGTGGGCCGCCGCGTCCGGTCGGGCAGGTGGTCTACCGGGCCGTCCTGCGCGACGGTCCACCGGTCACCGAATGGACCGCACTGCTCGGCCAGCGTTCCGGCTTCCTCATGGTGCCGATCGGCGCCGGGCGGCTGCACCTCTACGCCGACGAGGCCGGCACCGAGGAACCAGCCGACCCGCTGGCCCGGCTACGGGACCTCTTCGCCGACTACCGCGGCCCGGTACCGGAGGTGCTGGCGGCCCTCGACGAGGTGCACGTCGGGATCACCGACGAGGTCGAGCTGGGCCGCTGGTACCGGGGCCGTGTCCTGCTGGTCGGCGACGCCGCGCACGCCACCGCGCCCACGCTGTCCCAGGGTGCGGCCATGGCGTTGGAGGACGCCGTGGTGCTGGCCGAGTCGCTGCGCGCCGCCAACAGCGTGGAGGCGGCGCTCGTGGCGTACGAAAGTCGGCGCCGTCCGCGTACCCGATGGGTGCGGGACCGGACCCGGGACCGCAACCGGACCAGGGACGTGCCGCCGGCGCTGCGCGACCCGCTGCTGCGCGGACGCGGCGACCGAATCTTCGGGGAGCACTACCGACTTCTGCTCGGCCCGCTGTAGCCCCGTTGGAGATCGTGTCACGCCACCCCACGCGGCGCTGCGACCTGCCGGGGACTATCCTCCTTGCGGATGACGGCCCGCCGATAACCAGCGTGTGCCGAGCGGGACAACCGAGAACCGGAGGCCACTCGTGACCACCGTCGCACCCAAGCCGGTCGTGACCCGGCCCTGGCCGGTCCGGGAGCCGGTCAAGGGGTCGGCCATCGCGCGGCTGCTGCGAACCACGGACGCGAAGCAGATCGGGATCATGTACATGATCACCGCGTTCGCGTTCTTCATGATCGGCGGCCTGATGGCCCTGATCATGCGGGCTGAGCTGGCCCGACCCGGGCTGCAGTTCCTGTCGCCCGAGCAGTACAACCAGCTCTTCACGATGCACGGCACGATCATGCTGCTGTTCTTCGCGACGCCTATCGTGTTCGCGTTCGCGAACTACATCGTGCCGATCCAGATCGGCGCGCCCGACGTCTCCTTCCCCCGGCTGAACAGCTTCGCCTACTGGCTGTACCTGTTCGGCGGCACGATCGCGACCGCCGGGTTCCTCACCCCGGGTGGCGCCGCTGACTTCGGCTGGTTCGCCTACGCGCCGCTGAGCAGCGTCGAGCACTCGCCCGGTGTCGGCGCCAACATGTGGATCATGGGTCTGGCCATCTCCGGCCTGGGCACCATCCTCGGCGCTGTGAACATGATCACCACGGTGCTGACCCTGCGCGCGCCCGGCATGACCATGTTCCGGATGCCGATCTTCACGTGGAACATCCTGGTCACCAGCCTCCTGGTGATCCTGGTCTTCCCGCTGCTGGCCGCCGCGCTCTTCGCGCTCGCCGCGGACCGCATCCTCGGCGCGCACGTGTACGACGCGGCAACCGGTGGGCCAATGCTCTGGCAGCACCTGTTCTGGTTCTTCGGGCACCCCGAGGTCTACATCGTCGCGCTGCCGTTCTTCGGCATCATCAGCGAGATCATTCCGGTCTTCTCCCGCAAGCCGATCTTCGGCTACAAGGGTCTGGTCGCCGCGACCGTCGCGATCGCCGCGCTCTCCATGAGCGTCTGGGCGCACCACATGTTCGCCACCGGCCAGGTGCTGCTGCCGTTCTTCAGCTTCCTGAGCTATCTGATCGCCGTGCCGACCGGTATGAAGTTCTTCAACTGGATCGGCACCATGTGGCGGGGCCAGATCAGCTTCGAGACGCCCATGCTCTGGGCGGTCGGCTTCCTGGTCACCTTCCTCTTCGGTGGTCTCACCGGTGTGCTGCTGGCCAGCCCGCCGATCGACTTCCACGTGTCGGACTCGTACTTCGTGGTGGCGCACTTCCACTACGTGCTCTTCGGCACCATCGTGTTCGCGGTGTTCGCGGGCATCTACTTCTGGTTCCCGAAGATGTTCGGCCGGATGCTCGACGAGCGCCTGGGCAAGATTCACTTCTGGCTCACCATGATCGGCTTCCACACCACGTTCCTGGTGCAGCACTGGCTCGGTGCCGAGGGCATGCCCCGCCGGTACGCCGACTACCAGCCCATCGACGGCTTCACCACGCTGAACACGATCTCCACGATCGGCGCGTTCATCACCGGTATCTCGACGCTGCCGTTCATCTACAACTGCTGGAAGTCGTACAAGACCGGCCCAGTGGTCGAGGTGAACGACCCCTGGGGTCACGGCAACTCGCTGGAGTGGGCGACCAGCAGCCCGCCGCCGCTGCGTAACTTCGACCGCATGCCGCGGATCCGCTCCGAGCGGCCGGCGTTCGACATGAAGTTCCCGGAGCTGGCCGCCGGCCAGAGCCTGGCCGGCCCGCCGGAGGGTGGCGCCAAGCCGCTCACCAGCGAGTCGGACGGCGGAGCCAGCTACCGCGAGGACACCGCGAGCGACGCCGACCGGCACTGACGCTCAAGCCCAGCAGTACGACGGGCGCCGCCCCCGGGACACCGGGAGCGGCGCCCGTCGCCATGTCCAGCCCATCGTCACGTCTCGCCTCACTCCGGCCGCTGCCCGCCGCCCACCATGAGCCCGGCCTGGCCTGGCCTGGCCTGGCGTGGCGTGGCGTGGCGGGGCTTCGGGGGCGATGTCCTCTGATGAGCGTGATGCCGCTCAGTCATCAAGATGACTGAGCGGCATCACGGCCAACAGCAGGTATGCCTGCCGGCTGGCGGACACTGCTATCCGCAGTTACCTCGGCACGCCTGGGACCGGCCGCCGAGGTCGCTGGGCGGCCGTCAGCGGCCGGCCGGGGTGAGGTCTGCCTCGACGGCCGATGGAGCGGCCGCGTCGTCGTTGCGGCGGCGGCGCAGCTCGATCGGCAGCACCACAAGGGTCACCAGCGCGCCGAGCGCACCGGTCACCACGAAGCCCCAGAGTGGCGCGCTGGCGTCGATGACCGCGCCGGCGAGCGGTGCGCCGACCGCGATGCCGACGGTGACCGCGGAGCCGTGCAGCCCCATCGCCTCACCGCGTACCTCGGCCGGAACCAGGCGGCTCACGGCGTCCGAGCCGGCCGCGATGGTCGGTGCGCAGAGCGCGCCGGCGGGGATCAGCGCCAGGCACAGCAGCCACCAGTGCGCACCGCCCAGCCCCACCGGAATGGTGCACAGGGCCAGCGCGGCGGTCAGTGCCAGCGGAGAGAACGAGCGGTGGACGGCCCCGTAGGCGAAACCGCCCACCAGCGAGGCGACCGCCCAGATGGCCAGGACCGCGCCGGTCCAGCCGACTTCGCCGCTGGCCCGCAGGACGGCGACCACCGCCACGTCGGTGCCGCCGAGCACCAGGGTCGCGGCGGCGCTGAGCGCCAGCACGGCGAGCAGTCGGGGTGTCAGCCACTCCCGGCGTGGCACCCGGCGCTGGGGCCCGGTGGGTTCGGCGGCGCCCCGGATCGGTGGGTTGACCAGCCACAGGGCGATCCCGGCGGCGACGATGCCGCCACCGACCAGATACATGGTGGTCTGCGCGGAGATCGCGGTGACCAGGGCCACCGCCAACGCCGGGCCGATCATGAAGGACAGCTCGACCGACATCGAGTCCAGTGCGTAGGCCGGGCGGCGTTGGTCCTCGGGGACCAGCGCGGCGATCGACTGCCGGACCACGGAGAAGATCGGCAGGGCCAGGGAGCCGGCCACGAAGGCGGCCGGCAGGAGCACGGGGTACGTCAGCGAGGGCGCGGTGGACCAGAAGATCGCCTCGGCGATCCCGGTGAGCACCAGGACCGGGCGCAGTCCTCGCCGGTCCACTAGTCGGCCGAGCAGTGGCCCGCCGATCGCCGCGCCCACGGTGACGGCAGCACCCACCAGGCCGGCCGCCCCGTAGCCCCGATCAAGATCGAGCACCACGTGGAAGGTCAGCGTCACCCCCGTCGCGGTGAGCGGGATGCGGGCGAGGACGGCGACCAGCAGCAGTGACCGCAGGCCGGGTAGGGCGAGCGCCCGCCGGTAAGGCTTCATGTTCACGTGGGTCCGTACCTCCGGCGACATCCTCGACCGGGGGCGGGCCGTTGGCCAACCAATTAGCGCCTCATGCGGCCCTGATCACAGGCTGGCCGTGCATGATCACCCCGGCGCCGTCCATCGCGCGGAGGGCGACGTCGGTGGTCGCCGGGGCGACGGCGGCGGTCAACTCGAGCAGCACGGTGGTGGCGAAACCCTCCCGGGCGGCGTCCAGCGCTGTCGCCCGGACGCAGTGGTCCGTGGCGATGCCGACCAGGTCGACCCGGTCCACGTCGTGCCGGCGCAGCCAGTCGGCCAGGCACTCGCCGTCGTCGGCATGCCCCTCGAAACCGGAGTACGCCGCCGCGTGCTCGCCCTTGTGGAAGATCGCCTCGACCCGGGCGGTGTCCAGTTCCGGGTGGAACTCCGAACCGGTGGTGCCGACCACGCAGTGTCGGGGCCAGGACTCCACGAAGTCCGGCGGATCGCCGAAGTGGGCACCCGGATCGACGTGGTAGTCCTTGGTGGCGACCACGTGCGCCCACCGCTCCGGCTCCGAGGCCAGCAACCGGGAGATGCCCGCCGCCACCCCCGCGCCGCCAGCGACGGCCAGCGAGCCGCCCTCGCAGAAGTCGTTCTGCACGTCCACGATGATCAGCGCGTTGGGCATCGGGGGGTTACCTCTCTCCGCACGGTCGGTTCGGTGGCGCTCGGGACGACTCAGCCAGCGGGTACGACGGTGACTGGCACGGCCGGGTCACCGGCCGAGAGCTTCAGCCCCTCCCACGGGATGGAGATCAGACACTCACGCAGGTGCTCCCGGGACTGGTCGAGCGTGGGCAGCGGCTCCGGCTCGCCGGCGACCACGTACGACTGCTGGAGTAGGCGGTCGTTGGGCTGCCGGTCCGGAACGCCCTGCGGAACGATGACCTCCTCGGTGGCGGTGCCGGTCGGCTTGTGCCGGCGGACCGCGACCTTCCGGCCGCCGATGGTCGCCTTGTGCTCGGAGCGCTTCACCACCGGCCGTCCCTCGACCTCGACCAGCTTGTAGACAAGCCCGGCGGTCGGCGCCCCGGAGCCGGTGACCACGGCCGTGCCGGCGCCGTACATGTCCACCGGTTCGGCGGCCAGCGAGGCGATGGCGTACTCGTCCAGGTCACCGGAGACGATGATCTTGGTTTCGGTGGCGCCCAGCGAGTCGAGCAGCTCCCGGGACTGTTGAGCGATCACCGCGAGGTCGCCGGAGTCGATTCGTACCGCCCGCAGCTCCGGCCCGGCCACCGCGATCGCGTTGCGGATGCCCTGGCTGATGTCGTACGTGTCGACCAGGAGCGTGGTGTCCTTGCCCAGCGTGGCGACCTGCGAGGCGAACGCCGCCCGCTCGTCGTCGTGCAGCAGGGTGAACGCGTGCGCCGCCGTGCCCGCCGTCGGGATGCCGTAGCGCGCACCGGCGGCGAGGTTGGAGGTGAACCGGAACCCGGCCAGGTACGCGGCCCGCGCGGCGGCCACCGCTGCCTCCTCGTGCGCCCGACGCGACCCCATCTCGATAAGTGCCCGGCCCCGCGCTGCGGTCACCATCCGGGCTGCCGCCGCAGCCACCGCGCTGTCGTGGTTGAGCACGGACAGCGCCAGCGTCTCCAGCACCACACACTCGGCGAAACCGCCGGAGACGGTGAGGATCGGTGAACCGGGGAAGAACAGCTCGCCCTCGGCGTACCCGTCGACGTCGCCGGTGAAGCGGTAGTCGGTGAGCCACGCCGCCGCCGTCTCGTCGACCACGCCGGTGCGCAGCAGGAACTCGATCTCGGCGGGGTCGAACCGGAAGTCGCGGATCAGCTCGATCAGCCGGGCCGTCCCGGCGACCACGCCGTACCGGCGGCCGCTCGGCAACCGGCGGCTGAACACCTCGAAGACACACCGGCGGTCGGCGGTGCCGTCCTTCAATGCCGCGCTGACCATTGTCAGCTCGTAGTGGTCCGTCAGGAGCGCGGGGCGGTGGATGCTCACCGCCCCACCCTAAGGTTCAGCTCGCGTCGCCGCCGTCGTGGCCCGGGATAGAGCGCAACGCCGCCCACAGCTCGGCCCGGCCGGTAACGCCGAGCTTGGCGTAGATCCGCTGGAGGTGGTTCTCCACCGTGCGCGCCGACAGGTAGAGCCGTTCGGCGATGGCCCGGCTGGGGGCGCCGTGCGCGGCGAGGCGGGCCACCTGCCACTCTCGCTCGGTGAGCACGGGCGCACCGGCCTGGAGCGCCGGCGTCCGGATCAGGTCACAGCGCCCGAGCAACCCGGCGAGGCGCTCCCGGGCGTCGTTGGCCGCCGCCGAGTGTTGGCGGCGCAACCGCTGGACGGCCTGGGAGGTGGCCTCGGCGGCGTACACGATCAACTCCAGGGAGGCGTAGTCGTCGGCGACCGCGAGCAGATCGGTGGGGGAGTCGGTCACCGCGGCGCGGGCGTGCCGGGCCAGCAGCGGCGGGAGCGCCCCGTCGACCCGCTCGGAGAGCTCGGCGAGGCGCTGCGCGACGGTGCGCCGGCCACCGTCGGAGCAGGTCGGCCCGACCGCCATGCCCGCCTGGTCCAGTCGGACGAGGTCGTGCAGGACGTGCACCTCGTGCCCGGCGAAGCCGTCCGCGCGCAGCCGGTCCACCAGGTCGCCGAGATGTTTGATCGCGCCCGGCAGGTCACCCGACGCGGCGAGCGACGCGCCCCGAGCCTGCTCCAGCCAGGGATAGAGCACCGCCATGCCGGGTGCGTGGGTGCGGTCGGCCTCGGCCATCGCCGCGACCGCCTGCGCGGCGTCACCGCGCAGCGCCGCCGACTGGGCGCGTTCGGCCTGGGCCAGACCGGCGTAGACCCGGCTCGTGGCCAACACCGCGCAGGCGCCCAGGGAGGTTCGCATGGCCGCGTCGCTCTGCCCGCGCAGCCGGGCCGCGTACGCCTGGAGGATGGCCAGGTAGCCGGTGCCGAGGCGGAAGTCGCCGGCGCCGGCGAGGTCGGCGAACTCGTCGGCCACGATCGCGTCGATCCCGGCCAGGTCGCCGGTGAGCATGAGCCGGGTGCCTCGGGCCAGCTCCAGGGCCAACTGGAGGTACGGCATGTCGGTGCGCCAGCTCGCTGCGGCCGAGTGCACCTGGGCGATCGCCGTACCGCTGCGGGTCAGCTCGCCCTGCGCGGCCTGGACGTACGCGATTGTGGAACGGGCCAGCTCGCGGGCGGCGACGCCGGCCGCCGGCCGGTCCAGTACCTGTCGGCTGAGCTGCACCGCGGTGGCGGTGTCGAGTCGGTGCAGGCGCATGATCGCCTCGAAGGCGTGGGCCCGGGACCTGTCGGCGGAGTCGCTGAGCTGCTCGACCCGGCTCGCGATCTCCTCCACCGTGGACTGCCGGCTCAGCCCCCAGTAGCTGACCATGCCGCGCACGGTCAGCCAGCGGCAGAGCCGCCGCTCGTCGCCCGGCTCCGGAGTGACCGCGTCGAGGACGTCGATCGCCTCGTCGGGTCGGTCGGCGAACATCAGGATGGTGGCCAGCAACTCTGCGGCGTCGTAGCCGCCGTCGGCGTTCAGCGCGGCCCGCGCCAGGCGGGTCGCCAACGGCACGTCGTAGCGGGTGAACGCCTGCACCGCGGCGTCCAGCAGCAGGGCCGGATCCTGTGCGGTGCCCGAGTCGAGTCGCCAGACGGCCACCCGTAGCAGGTCGTCGCGGCGACGCTTGCCGACCTGTTCGAGCAACTCGGCGAGGTGTGCCTGAAGTCGGCGGGTGCGGCTGACCGGGCAGCGCCGGCGCATCACCTCGCCGTAGAGCGGGTGCGCCAGCCGGACGTTGGTGCGCCGGTCGTGCTGAACCACGCTGATCAGCCCGCGTTCCTCGGCGGTCTCCACATCCGACTGGTCGGCGGCCTGCCGCAGGAGGTGCAGGCCCAGTGGTTCGCCGAACGCGACCAGCTCGACGACCGCGCGGACGCCGTCGGTGAGCTTGCCGACGCGGGTGTCGATGAGGTCGGTCAGGCTGGGCGCCAGCTCCAGGCGCCCGGTCCACTTCCAGATCCCGTACGTGCGCTTCAACTCCGCGCTGCCGTTGGCGGCGTGCACCAGCTCACGCAGGAGTAGCGGGTTGCCGGCCGACAGCCGACCGAGCCGGTCGGCGGAGCCGGCATCGACCGGGCCGCCCAGGATCGCCGCCAACAGGTCGGTGGTCTCCGCCTGCGGCATCGGGGTCAACTCGACGTGCTCGACCAGGTCGTCGGTCCAGAGTGCGCGGATCGGCAGCGGGATCTGCTCGCCGTCGCGCAGGGTGCCGACCACTGTGGCGTTCTCGGCGCGGGCGACCAGGTGCACAAGTGCGGCCGAGGGTGGGTCGAGCAGGTGGGCGTCGTCGATGGCGAGCACGATCCGTCGGCCGGCCGCCTGCTGTTGCAGCACGTTGAGCGCCCACCGCAGGATGCCGGCGGGGGAGAGACCCTGGGGCTGCTCGGCGGGGAGGACCTGGACCAGCCCGCCGAACGGCAGCGCCGCGGTGGTGGCGCTGGCGGCGATGGACCAGATCGCGAACCGGTCGGTGGGCAACGCGCCCACGCCCTCGCGCAGTAATCGACTCTTGCCGATGCCAGCGCTGCCGCTGAAGAAGAGCCCGCGGCCGGCCTCGCCGGTCACCGCCTCCAACAGGCGGTTGAGCTCATCCGTGCGGCCGACGAACCCCCATCGACTCATTCGCGCAGCATATCGATCGGAATCCGTCCGCGCCCGTAGCGTCACCGTGCGAAGTTGAGTAGTCGCACAATTACTGGTGAGTATTCGGAGTGTTCCGACAGGTCACCAGCCCGGCCGTAGTCTTCCGACATCCGGTTCACGCACCGGAATCTTCGCGACCGGCCCGCCGGTCACCTGCAACGGGAGGCACCTGATGAAGCAGGGCCCTCTCCCCTCGGTCGACTCGCCGGACGACATGACCGGCCCAACCGACCTACCCATCTGTGGTCCGCTCCCCACCCGGGTCGGCGCGGCCGGCCCCGGCCCGGACGAGCCGCTCGGTGTGGTCGCCGTCGGCCCGGCCGGCGCCGAGCGGCGTGCCGTGCTCGCCACCCTGCTCGGGCTCGACCCGGTCATGCTCACCGTGCCGGCCGGCAGCTGGTTGGTGGTGCGCAACGCCAAGGTGCCCACCCGTGCGGCGTTCGTGCCCGGTTACCGCCAGCCGCACTCGTACGGCGCGGACCGGGACGCCGCCGGTCCGGCGTTGGCCCGTCCGCCCCGGCGGGTCGAGCTGAGCGTGCCCGAGCCACTGCTGCGGCACTTCACCCTGATCGACGTTCCGGACACCGCCACACTTGGCGTGTCCGGCACGCGGGTGCTGCTCGAAGCGGCGGGCCGAGCCGGCGCGCTGCTCTTCGTGATCGCCGCCGACCAGGCTTTCACCGCCGCCGAGTTGAACCTGCTCGCCGAGGTCGCCCCGACCTCGGTGGAGGTCGTCTTCGCGGTCACCCCTGGCGCGGCGGGTTGGGCTCCGCTGGCCGACGGCGCGGCGACTACGGAGGGCGCGGGGGCGTCCGTCCCGCCGGTCGGAGGTGCGGAGACCGAGGTGGACGCGGTCGCGGTGACGGTGGAGGCACATCGGGCGGCGCTCCTGGCCGCGGTGCCGGCGCTGGCCGGCGCGCGGTGGTTCCCGGTCGACGACGCCGACACCGCCGCCGATCTGCGGCGGGCGTTTGTGGGTTGGGCGTCGCGGGAGGGGTTGCAGCGGGGCAGCGTCGACCCACCGGTCCTGCCGGGCCAGCAGGGCCGCGTCGCGGTGGTGGCCGATCCGGGTGACTGGTCCGAACGGCTCGACCGCCACGCCCGTTCGTGCGCTCAACGGATCCGCCAACATCTCGCGCTGGAGTTGGCGAACATCCACCTGCGGGCCGTTCAGGAGATCGTGTTCGGAGTCGGCTGTGCCGGCCTCCCGGATCTCCTCGACCGGGAGATGGCGGCGTTGTCGCTGTTGGCCACCGCGCAGTGCGACCAGGCGGTGCGCGGCATCGTGACCGACGTCGCGTCCCGGGTGCTGGGCGCGTCGCCGGCCGAGGGCGTGCGACGCCGGATCGCCGCCGCCGTCCAGTACGGCCTGGCCGATCACCGGCCCGGCCACGAATTGGACAAGGTGCTGTTGATCACCAGTACGGCCGGGGTGGCCGAGTTGACCGGCGCGGAGGCGATCGACGCCGCCGCCAGCTATCCGTCGGCGTCCCGCGACGAGGTGCTCCCGCCGGTCGCGGTGGCGCTCTCCGGCGGGTGTTGGCAGCAGTGGCGTACCCCCGGCAACGACGACCACAGCGCGGCGCGGGCCTGGTCCCAGCGGGCGGTGCGCGAGGTCGAGCTGGGGTTGTCCAGGGAGATCTCCCGACGGTTCGAGGTGATCCGCCTCTCGCTGGGCGTGGTGCTCTCCGATGCAGTCGATCACGGCATCCTGCTCGCCTGACGGCGCGCCCACCGGTTGGTCCGGGTCCGGGCCGGACCCCGAGTCCGACGGTGTGCGGGGCGGGTCGGGAGTGCCTGGGGTGGGTGATCCACGCCGGGCCGGCGTTCCGGTTCCTCGGTTCCGGGAAACCGGTGGCACGATGGGGGGCATGGCGGCTCCGCAGGTTGTACCGGTCGAGACGCCGGACACTGACGAGGTGCCGGCGTCCGACCGGCAGTGGGTGACCATCGTGTGGGACGACCCGGTCAACCTGATGACGTACGTGACCTGGGTTCTTCAGAAGCTTTTCGGCTACAGCCGGGAGAGGGCCGAACAGCTGATGCTGGACGTGCACCACAAGGGCCGTGCCGTGGTTTCCACAGGCGCCCGGGAGCGGATGGAGCACGACGCGTCGCAGCTGCACGCGTACGGGCTGTGGGCGACGGTGGACAGATCATGAGCATGTTTCGGCGCCAGGCCGGCCACTACGTCGCAGTCTTCGCCGTCGACGAGGTGCGCGTGCTGCGCAAGGTCGCCTCCGAGGTGGTGGGTCTGCTCACCGATGGCTTCGACCACACCGACCCGGTCGTCGGTCGGCTCTTTCCGGCGGTCTACCCGCAGGACGCTCCGGACACCGCCGAGTTTCGCCGCTACACCGAGGGCGACCTGAAGACCTCGAAGATCGATCAGGCGGGGGCGGTCCTGGCCGCGTTGCCGGACGACGCCGGCGGCGAGGTGCGGCTGGACGCCGAGGCCGCCGAGGCGTGGTTGCGGGCGCTGAACGACGCGCGGCTCGCGATGGGCGTCCGCCTGGAGATCAAGGACGGCACGGATCTGGGCGAGGAGTTGGACGACGCGGTCGCTGAGGACCCGGGTTCCAGCCGGGTGTTCCAGCTGTCGGTCTACGCCTATCTCGGGTATCTACAGGAGTCGCTGCTCAACGCCTTGATCGACTAGGGGTGACCGGCACCACTTCGGCCCGTGCTCGGCAGGCGTTAGGCTGGTGCACGTGCTGAGCATCGACCGGTCGATCATCGACGCGATCGTCGCCCACGCGCGCCGGGATCACCCCGACGAGGCGTGCGGCGTGGTCGCCGGTCCCGTCGGCAGCGACACCCCGACCCGGCACATCCCGATGGACAACGCGGCAAGGTCGATGACCTTCTACGAGTTCGACTCGATGGAGCACCTGCGCGTGTGGCGGGAGATGGACGACCGGGACGAGGAGCCCGTCGTCATCTACCACTCGCACACCGCCACCGAGGCGTACCCGTCGCGGACGGACGTCGCCTTCGCCGGTGAGCCGGGGGCGCACTACCTGCTCGTCTCGACCCGTGAGCCCGACTCGGAGGAGATCCGGTCGTTCCGGATCGTCGACGGCGTGGTCACCGAGGAGCCGGTCCGTGTCGTGGAGGCCGGCGTCGACCCGCACGCCGTCCAGTCCTACATGTTCGGGCAGAGCCCGGCGACGGTCGATTACGAGTGTTCCGGTCGCTGACCTGTCAGCGCCGCAACCGTCTCGTCCCGTCACCGTAGGCACACCCGATCGAGGAGTTCGACATCATGGCTATTGAGGTTCGCATCCCCACCATCCTGCGCAGCTACACCGGCGGCGCCAAGGTCGTCGACGGTGCTGGCGACACGCTCGCCGATCTGCTCACCGACCTGGATTCGCGGCACGGCGGCCTGCGCGGCCGGCTGATCACCGACGCGGGCACGCTGCACCGCTTCGTGAACGTCTACGTCAACGACGAGGACGTCCGCTTCCTCGGCGCGCTGGACGCGAAGCTCTCCGACGGCGACAGCGTCACCATCCTGCCGGCCGTGGCCGGCGGCGCGTTCGGCTTTGCCGCGGCGGCGGCGATCAGTTCGCACAGCGCCGCGGCGGCGGCGATCAGTTCGCACAGCGCCGCCGCCGTGGTGGCCGGCGACGCCGTCGCGGCTCGCTGAGGTCGGCCGCCATGGCGCGGTACGACAGCCTGCTCGACGCCTGCGGGGGCACGCCGCTGGTCGGCTTGCCCCGACTCTCCCCGACGGTGCCCGACGGGGCCCCTCCGGTGCGCCTCTGGGCCAAGCTGGAGGACCGCAACCCCACCGGCAGCATCAAGGATCGCGCGGCGCTGTTCATGGTCCGGGCGGCGGAGGAGGCTGGCCGGCTCCGGGCGGGTGACACCATCCTCGAGCCGACGAGTGGCAACACCGGCATCTCGTTGGCGATGGTGGCCAAGCTGCGCGGCTACCGGCTGGTCTGTGTGATGCCCGAGAACGTCTCCACCGAGCGGGTCCAGCTGCTCCGGATGTACGGGGCAGAGATCATCTTCTCGCCGGCGGCGGGTGGTTCCAACCAGGCGGTCGCCACGGCCAAGCAGATCGCCGCCGAGCACCCCGACTGGGTGATGCTCTACCAGTACGGCAACGAGGCCAACGCGCGGGCGCACTACGAGACGACAGGGCCGGAGCTGCTGCACGACCTGCCCAGCATCACGCACTTCGTGGCCGGGCTGGGCACCACCGGCACCCTGATGGGCACCGGGCGTTACCTGCGGGAAAAGGTCGAGGGCATTCAGGTCGTGGCCGCCGAGCCGCGCTACGGCGAGTTGGTCTACGGCCTGCGCAACATCGACGAGGGGTACGTGCCGGAGCTCTACGACGCCTCGGTGCTGTCCCGGCGGTTCTCGGTCGGCACCCGCGACGCGGTGTTACGCACTCGCCAGCTGGTGGAGGTGGAGGGCATCTTCGCCGGGTTCTCCACAGGTGCCATCCTGCACGCCGCGCTCGCGGTGGCGCATGAGGCGGTTCGCGACGGCCGGCGGGCCGATGTGGCCTTCGTGGTCTGCGACGGCGGATGGAAGTACCTGTCCACCGGCGCGTACGGCGGCACGCTCGCCGATGCCGAGGAAGCCCTGGAGGGGCAGCTCTGGGCCTGACCGATCCGGTCTCCCGACTACGGGCCGTCGACATCCGTCGACGGCCCGTTGGCTGCCCGGCGTACCGCGAGCGGGTGTCACGTTCGTGACAACTTCCGTTGGATGATTCTTGCTGCCGGGCGCGCCAGCGTAGGCTGCGCAGCGTGGCGTACGCGTCGGTAGAGATCATGGCCGGGACCATCGCCGGCACAGGTGCTACTGATAGTGACAGCGAGACCACTCGATGCGACTGACCGTTCTGGGCAGCGCCGGCAGTTTCCCTGGCCCCGAGTCGCCCTGCTCCGCCTACCTCGTCGAGGCCGACGGCTTTCGGCTCCTGGTCGACTTCGGCTCGGGGTCGCTGTCCAGCCTCCAGCGGTACGCGGGGTTGCACGCCCCGGACGCGATCCTGCTGACCCACCTGCACTGCGACCACATGTTCGACGCCGTGCTGTACGTGGTGGTGCGCCGGTACGCCCCGGACGGCCCCTACCCGGCGCTGCCGGTGTACGCGCCCGCCGGTGCGCCGGACCGGCTCAGCGCCGCCTACGGCGACGACGGCTCGGTGGAGGACGTGTACCAGTTCTACGCGCTCCAGCCGGGCACCTTCCCGATCGGCCCGTTCACGATCACCGTCGACCGGGTCAACCACCCCGTCGAGACGTACGGCGTGCGGCTGGAACACGACGGCCGTTCGCTGTGCTACTCGTCGGACACCGCGCCCTGCGAGGCGCTGTTGCGGCTGGCCCAGAACGCCGACGTGTTCCTCTGCGAGGCCAGTTACCTCGACGGCATGGACAATCCGCCGGATCTGCACCTGACCGGTCGGGAGGCCGGCGAGGCGGCGACCAAGGCCGCGGTGGGCCGACTGCTGCTCACCCACCTGGTGCCCGCCTGGGGCAGCGAGGCGCACACGCTGGAGTCGGCCGCCTCCGCGTACGCCGGGCCGCTCGAGGTGGTCCGGCCCGGCGCCAGCTACGACGTCTGACGCGACGCGTCCGGTTCCCGGGGGCCGGGCCGCGGTGTTGTGCCGTACTGTTCGCCGGCCGGTCAGCGGACGGTCGTCTGGCGCACCCGTGGCACCCGCACGGTGTGGGCATGCGGATCGCCATCGTGACCGAGTCGTTCCCACCGGATGTGAACGGCGTCGCGCACTCAGTGGTGCGGACGGCGGAGCACCTGCTCGACCGGGGCCATGAGCCGGTGGTCATCGCGCCCTCCCCGCCCGGTGGCCGGCAGGGCGTCGACCGGCTGCCGTACCCGGTGGTGCGCATTCCGAGCGTGCCGCTGCCCCGCTACCAGGGCTTCCGGCTGGGCGTGCCGACAAACGCCCGACTGGCCGGGGCGCTGCTGTCGGCCGAACCGGACGTGGTCCACCTGGCCAGTCCGTTCGTCCTGGGCGCACGGGCGGCCACGCTGGCCAGCCGGCACCTGTTGCCCACGGTGGCCGTCTACCAGACCGATGTGGCGGCGTACGCGCGGGCGTACCGGGTCAGTTGGGGTGAGGCGGCGGCGTGGCGCCGGATCCGCGAGATCCACAATTCCGCGCAGCGCACCCTCGCTCCCTCGACCCGGGCCGCCGCCGACCTGATCGCCAACGGGGTACTGCGGATCTGGCTGTGGCGGCGCGGCGTGGACGCCGTCCGCTTCGATCCGGCCAAGCGGTGCGCGACGTTGCGGGACCGGCTGGCGCCCGGCGGTGAGCTGCTGGTCGGCTACGTCGGTCGGCTCGCGCCGGAGAAGCGGGTGGAGTTGCTGGCGGCGACGTCCCGACTTCCCGGCGTGCGGGTGGTGGTGGCCGGCGACGGCCCGACCCGCCGCCAATTGGCGCGGGAGCTGCCCGGGGTGACCTTCCTGGGTGTGCAGCAGGGCGAGGACCTGGCGAGGCTCTACGCCAGCCTGGACCTGTTCGTGCACACCGGACCGCACGAGACCTTCGGCCAGACCATCCAGGAGGCGCTGGCCTCCGGCGTGCCGGTCGTGGCGCCGGCCAGCGGCGGCCCGGTCGACCTCGTCGACCACGGCGTGACCGGGCTGCTGGCGCCGCCGAACGACGGCGACGCGCTCGCCGCGGCGGTGGCCGAGCTGGCCGCCGACCCCGACCGGCGGCGGGCCTACGGGCTGGCCGCCAGGGTCGCGGTCAGTCGCCGCAGCTGGGCCGCCGTCGGCGACGAGTTGATCGGGCACTACCACGCGGTACGCACAGTTGCCGCCACGGTCGGCGTACCGGCCGCTTCGTGACCGGGTCGGCCGGCGGGCTGCGGATCGTGCGGCTCGCCAACTTCGTCACGGAACGCTCCGGCGGCCTGCGGACCGCGCTACGGCATCTCGGTGCGGGCTACCGGGCGGCCGGGCACGATCCGGTGCTGGTGATACCCGGTCAGCGGGCCGCCGACGAGACGTACCCGTGGGGCCGGGTGGTCACCCTGGCCGGGCCGCGGCTGCCGGTCAGCGGTGGCTA
This sequence comes from Micromonospora sp. DT53, assembly GCF_049841535.1. Classification (NCBI taxonomy): domain Bacteria; kingdom Bacillati; phylum Actinomycetota; class Actinomycetes; order Micromonosporales; family Micromonosporaceae; genus Micromonospora; species Micromonospora sp. DT53. The sequence continues at coordinate 311,688 of NZ_JBNCKM010000005.1, read as the reverse complement.
CCGGTTGCTGGCCGGCCGACGCCGGTTGGCCCGGCTCCTCACCGACCTGGCACCGGACCGGTTGGAGGTCTCCGACCGGTCGTCGCTGCGGTGGACGGGCCGGTGGGCGCGGGCGCACGGGGTGCCGTCGGTGATGGTGTCGCACGAGTCGCTGACCGGTCTGCTCGGCCAGTGGGGCGTGCCGGACATGCTGCGCCGCCCGACCGCCGACCGCCTCAACCGGGCGACCAGTCGGGCGTACGACCGGATCGTCTGCACCACCCGGTGGGCTGCCGAGGAGTTCGACCGGATCGGCGCCGACAACGTGGACCTCGTGCCGCTCGGGGTGGACCTGGACACCTTCTCCCCGCACCGGGCGGACCCGCGGGTCCGCGAGCGGTACGCCGACTCCACCGAGTTGCTGTTGGTGCACTGCGCGCGGCTCTCCCCGGAGAAGCGACCGGAGTTGGCCGTGCAGACCCTCGCCGAACTGCGCCGGGCGGGCGTACCGGCGGTGCTCGTGATGGCCGGCGACGGCCCGTTGCGCGGCGCGTTGGCCCGACGGGCGGCGGGGCTGCCTGTCACGTTCACCGGCTTCCTGCCGGACCGCGCCGCGGTGGCCGCGTTGTTGGCCAGCGCGGACGTGGTGCTGGCGCCCGGCCCGGTGGAGACCTTCGGTCTCGCCGGCCTGGAGGCGCTGGCCTGCGGTACTCCGGTGGTGGTCAACGCGGCCAGCGCGCTGCCCGAGGTGGTTGGCGGGGCCGGGCTGGCGGCGTACGGATCGGGGGTGTCGATGGCGGCGGCGGTGACCCGTCTGACGGCCCGGCCGGAGGCGCAGCGGCGGCGGGCCGCCCGGGCGCGAGCCGAGGAGTTCGGCTGGCCGGCCGCTGTCGCCGGGTTCCTCGATGTGCACGACGCGGACGTTCCCCGGGGCACCCCGAGCGAGGTGGATCGCCGCACCGCATAGGGTGCAGGGATGGCGCGACCTGACGGGCGAGGGCCCTCTCAACTTCGACCGGTGACCCTGACCCGTGGCTGGAGCACCCATCCGGAGGGTTCGGTGCTCGTCGAGTTCGGCGGCACCCGGGTGCTCTGCACGGCGAGCGTCACCGAGGGGGTGCCCCGTTGGCGCAAGGGCTCCGGGCTCGGCTGGGTGACCGCCGAGTACGCGATGCTGCCCCGGGCCACGAACACCCGCTCCGACCGGGAGAGCGTCAAGGGCCGGGTCGGTGGCCGTACCCACGAGATCTCCCGGCTGATCGGCCGCAGCCTGCGGGCCAGCATCGACCTCAAGGCGCTCGGCGAGAACTCGATAGTGCTCGACTGCGACGTGCTCCAGGCCGACGGTGGCACCCGCACGGCAGCGATCACCGGCGCGTACGTCGCGCTGCACGACGCGGTGGGCTGGCTCGCCGCCCGGAAGGCGTTGGCAGGCAAGCCGGAGAAGGTGATGCACCGTTCGGTGGCCGCGGTCAGCGTGGGGATCATCGCGGGGGAGGCCCGGCTCGACCTCTGCTACGAGGAGGACGTCGCCGCCGAGGTGGACATGAACGTGGTGTGCACAGGCGCGGGCGACTTCGTCGAGGTGCAGGGCACCGGCGAGGCGGGCGTGTTCGCCCGCGACCAGCTCGACGCCCTGCTCGACCTGGCGGTCGCCGGTTGCGCCGAGTTGGCCGAAGCCCAGCGGAAGGCGCTCTCAGCGTGAGCGCGAGGAGTGAGCTTGCGAGCCCCGCAGTCGCGAACAAAGGTGTGTCAGCGTGAGCGCGAGGAGTGAGCTTGCGAGCCCCGCAGTCGCGAACAAAGGTGTGTCAGCGTGAACAAGGTCCTGCTCGCCACTCGTAACCGCAAGAAGCTCGTCGAGTTGCAGCGAATCCTGGACGGCGCGCTCGGCGCGCACCGGATCGCCCTGCTCGGGCTGGACGACGTCGAGCAGTACGCCGAGCTGCCGGAGACCGGCCTGACCTTCGGCGAGAACGCGCTGATCAAGGCGCGGGAGGGTTGCCGGCAGAGCGGGCTGCCGACCATCGCCGACGACTCCGGGCTCGCGGTCGACGCGCTCAACGGGATGCCTGGGGTGTTCAGCGCCCGTTGGTCCGGCCAGCACGGCGACGACCGGGCCAACCTTCGGCTGGTGCTGGACCAGATCGCCGACGTGCCCGACGAGCAGCGGGCGGCCTCGTTCGTCTGCACCGTGGCGTTGGTGCTGCCCGGCGGCAAGGAACACCTCGTCGACGGGCGGCAGTCCGGGCGGGTGCTGCGTGCCCCGCGCGGTGACGGTGGGTTCGGCTACGACCCGATCTTCCTGGGCGACGGGCAGGACCGGACCAACGCCGAGCTGACCCCGGCGGAGAAGGACGCCATCAGTCACCGGGGCAAGGCGTTGCGCGAGTTGGCCAAACTGGTCGCCAAGGTGCTGCCGCCGTCCACAGACTGAGACCGGGCATGTCCGGTTGTCATCGACGGGTGGCGAAGCGATCGGTCGATGACATGTACTGATCTCGGGAGTCCGGAGCATCCGGGTACGCAGCTTGTCGGGGAGACGGGATGGCATGGGCCGGTAGGCGCGGCGTGCTGGCGGCACTGATGGGCCTCGGCCTCCTGGCCATCAGCGGTGGTCTCCTGGCCTTCTCGGCCGACGAGCCGGAGAGCCAGGCGCGAGCCGCCTGGCTCGTCGACCCCATTCCGCCGGCGCCACCGTTGACCGAGTCGCGCGATCCGCGCAGTGGCTTCGCCCACCCGGGTGTCCTGGTCAACAGCGCGCAGTTGAACTTCGTGAGCGGCAAGGTCCGAGCCGGTGAGGAGCCCTGGCGTTCGGCTTGGCTCGCCATGCAGCGCAGCCAGTACGCCGAGCTCTCCTGGCGTCCTCGACCGGTGTCCACCGTGAACTGCGGTTACTACTCGCAGCCGGATACCGGTTGCACGGCGGAGGCCGAGGACGCGGTGGCCGCGTACACGCATGCGCTGATGTGGTGCTTCACCCGTGACCGCAGGTACGCGGAGAAGGCCATCGACATCCTGGACGCCTGGTCGGGCGTGCTCAAGAAGCACACCAACTCCAACGCGCCGCTGCAGGCCGGGTGGGCCGGGGCGACGTTCGCGCGAACCGCAGAGCTGATCAAGCACACCTACACCGGCTGGGATCCCGCCTCGTTGGCCCGTACCGAACGGATGCTCCGGAAGGTCTACCTGCCGGCGGTGATCGGCGGGACCAATGGCGTCCGGGCGGGGAACTGGGGGTTGATCATGCTTGATGCGGCGGTCGGCATCTCGGTGTTCCTCGACGATCGGGCCTCCTTCCTCAAGGCGATCGAGAAGTGGCGTCTGCGCCTGCGGGCGTACGTCTATCTGCGCGGCGACGGGCCGATGCCGTACGCGCCGCCCGGCAGCGCCTTCACGAAAGCGGGGCTCACCGATTACTGGGGCGGGCAGACCCTGCTGGTGGACGGGCTCGCCCAGGAGACCTGCCGCGATTTCCTGCACACCGGGTGGGGTCTCGCGGCGGCGGCGCACGTTGCCGAGACGGCGTGGATCCAGGGCCGCGACCTGTACGCCGAGGCACGCGAGCGGTTGACGAGCGGCCTGGAGTTCCATGCTGGACTCGAGTCGGGCGGGTCGGCGCCGCCCTGGCTGTGCGGCGGTCGACTGGTGGTCGGGTTGGCGCCGTCACCCGAGGTCGCCTTCAACCACTACACCACCAGGATGAAGCTCGACCTGCCGAACACCAGGCGGGTCGTGGAGGCTAACCGGCCCGCCGGCCCGCCCGCCTACTTCTACGCCTGGGAGACGTTGACCCACGCCGGAAACCCGAACTGACGCCCACCTCGCCGTCGTCGGGACGAGGGAGCCACGCAGCCGGTCGTGGACGGCTCCCCGGATAGAGGAATGGCGTAGGAACCGTATACCCTCGCCGTCGCCACCACCCGTGGCGGTGTGGCCGCTGCGCGCCACCCTTACCCCTACCGACGTGGTGAGGCACAGTGACGGATTCGAAGCAGACCTCGCGTGGGCTTCTGCGACCGGAGATCCAGGCATTGCGGGCGCTCGCGGTGCTCCTGGTGCTGCTGTTCCACTTCTGGCCGCACCGGATCCCGGGTGGGTACGTCGGCGTCGACGTCTTCTTCGCGATCAGTGGCTTCCTCATCACCGCCCACCTCGTACGGGAGGTGGAGAAGAACGGCTCGGTTCGCCTCCGCACCTTCTGGGCGCGCCGGATCCGGCGTCTGCTGCCGGCCTCTCTGCTCGTGCTCGTCGCCACCGCGGGGGCCGTCTTCATCTGGGTGCCGCAGCTCTACTGGCCACAGATACTCCGCGAGATCGCGGCGGCGACGGTCTACGTCGAGAACTGGCAACTGGCGCACGACGCCGTGGACTACCTCGCCGCGGAGAACGTCAGGTCGCCGGTACAGCACTACTGGTCGCTGTCCGTGGAGGAGCAGTTCTACCTGGTCTGGCCGCTCCTGATCGTCCTCGCCGTCCTGGTCGCCCGTCGGGTCCGGCGGACGGACCCGATCGGCGCGATCCGGGTCACGCTTGGTCTGATTTTGGTGGCCTCCTTCGCCTACTCCGTCTACGAGACGTCCGCGAACAGCGCCGCGGCCTACTTTGTGACGCCCACCCGGGCGTGGGAGTTCGGGGCCGGCGCGATGCTGGCGACACTGCCGGGGCTCGGACGGTCGGCGAGTGACAGCACTCGGGCGGCGGTCTCCTGGCTGGGGCTGCTCCTGATCGGCGTCGCCGCCTTCTTCCTTCACTCCGGGACACCGTTCCCGGGCTACGCCGCGGCGCTTCCCGTCGCCGGCACCCTCGCCGCCATCTGGGCCGGCGCCCCCAGCCCGCGCTGGTCCCCACTGCGGCCGATGGCGTCGACGCCCGTGCAGAAGCTCGGCGACTGGTCGTACTCCATCTATCTCTGGCACTGGCCGCCAATCGTGATCTTCGAGCTGGCGACCGGCGACAAGATGACCTGGCCGGTGAAGCTCGTCGTCATCGCCTGTGTGGTGGTGTTGGCCGCGCTGACCAAGCGTCTGGTCGAGGACCCGGTGCGGTTCGGCCTGTTCAGCGGTGGGCGGCGGCTGTGGCCGCAGTACGCAGCCGCCGCGATGTCGATGGTGCTGGTGCTGGCCGTCGTCGTCGCCGGTAACCGGCTGCTCGAACAGAGCAGTCAGGCGAACAAGTCACGTCTCGAGCAGTTGGTGGCCATGGGTACGCCGTGCCTCGGCGCGGACGCGATGGTCGAGGCGCAGCGTTGCGAGGACGGCGCCCTCGGCCAGGAGTTGTTCCCCGAGATGTCGATGCTCACGAAGGACACGGGTTCCGCGTACCGCTGCTATGACCAGGAGCCCGGCGCGACGCTCACGTCGTGTCGTGTCGGTTCGCAACGGCCCGACGCGACACGCGTCGCGCTCGTGGGTGACTCGCACGCCGCCATGCTCATTCCCGCCATCGAGGGGCAGCTCGACGCTCGGAACTGGGCGGTCGACACCTACGTCGCCCGTGGCTGCATCTGGGCGAAGGTGGATGCGGCGGACCAGTCCGACTCGTGCTACGCGCGGCGAAACGCGATGACGGAGCGGCTCGGCGGCGGCACGAAGTACGACCTCGTCATCCTGACCGGCAAGCGCAATGGGAGCACCAACCCCCAGGCGGCGGCCGGCCAGATCCGCAGGTACGTCGAGGCGTGGCGTCCGGTGCTGGAGCGGGGAACCAGGATCGTCGTGGTGGTGGACAATCCGGCGCTCGGCGCGACGGACCTCGGCTGCCTGGTGGACGACACGGCCAACGGCGGGGATCCGACGCGGTGCGCGGTCGACCGGCAGGTCGCGCTCGGCACCCGGGACGCCCTTGAGGAGGCCGCGAAGCGGACCGACGGCAAGGTGCAGATGGTCGACCTGACCGATCTGTTCTGCACCGCGACCCAGTGTCCGTTGGTGATCGGTAACGTCGTCGTCTACCGGGACGCGCATCACATGACGGCGACCTACGCGCGCACCCTCGGACCCCACCTCGTCGAGCGTGTCGCGGCACGTCTCGCGCCCTGACGCCGAAGCTGCGCGGCAGCACACCGCGCGACGCGTCGCAACGGGTTGAGAGTGGCCGGTCACGGTCACGCGACCACCCCCGCAGGATGGGCGAAAGAGGGGGAAATCGACCCGGTGTCGGAAGGGTCATCGGGTGGGTTCACCGCCGACCGAGGCGGCCTCTATCGGTTATGACGCTCGCGTATAGTGCCCCGAGGGATAGCGCTGAGAGGATCATGAAATGGACATAATGCCTCGAAAGGCGGCGACGGCCCCGACCGAGGGCAGTGGCCGGCGACTCGGGCGTTATCCGTGGGCTGCCGCCCAAATCATGGCCGCGCTCGCCATGGCAGTTATCGGCGTGAAGTCATTCTTCGACATTTTCGGCGAGAAGGTCGCGGCCGACACCGTGGACGCCGGAATGATCGTGACAGTGATTGGCGCCCTCCTGATGGTGGGTTCTTTCGTCGCCACGATCATCGCGGCGAAGCGATTTCCGACCACTCTGGCGCCTTCGATCCTCGCGGTGCTGATTATCGGCATGTTCTCCGTCATCGGCCTCCTGGCGATATCCGCGCGCGAGGACTTCGTCCAGGTCTTCGCCACGGCCGACGTACGCGAGATCTTCGGGCCGCACGTCGCGCCGAAGAGTGGGGTCATCACGCAGGGCGCCCAACTCGCGGTCGGGTTCGCGCCGATCGCGTTGTTGGCGGTCCTGTTCTTCAGGCCGCACTGGTTCTCCCTCGATCTGCTGCGGTGGGTGCTGCTGCTCGTGGTTCTCGGTGCCGTCGCGCACTCGGTGATCGCCTGGCTGCAGGTCGTCGGCGTCGTCCCGTACACCTACTTCTTCAACCTCATGAGCGGCAAGGTCGGGCGAGCGTCCGGCGGCTACTTCCATCCGGCCTCACTCGGGCGGCTCCTGCTCTTCGCGGTGTTCATCCTCTACGCCGCCGGTGACCGGCTGCGGCTCAGCGCGCTGGTCCGGTACGGCGTCGTCGCCTTCCTGGCCGCGACGGCGGTCGTCAGCACGCACCGGATCACCATCCTCTGTGTGGTGTTGGTGATCGTCGCATTCGAGCTGCGCCGCCTCCCCGAACTCCTCCGGCAGATCTCCGACCTGCCGTTTCGCACGGCCGTCTGGGGGGCCGGCATCCTCCTCGTTCTGGTGATCCTGGCGGCGATCCGCTGGGGAGCCTATCTGTGGGATCGCGCGCTATTCCTGCTCACGCAGGTCGGTTCGCTCAATCCCACAAACGACGAGTTCCTGCACGGTCGCGGGCAGATCTGGTTCCGCGTGGTGGATGTGTGGCAGGACGCGCCGTGGGACGTCTGGCTCATCGGCCTCGGCTACGAACCATGGAACACCCACGCCGACCCGTTGCGGATATTCGTGGTGTGGGGATTGCTCGGGCTCGCCCTGATGGCGATTATCTTCATCAACCTCTGGCGCGTGACGAAACGGGCCATCGCAGTCGAAGCTCGATGGATGCTCACGATCCTCTACGTTCTGACGATCGTCTCCGCCCTGACGCAGAAGCCAACCTCATACTCGTACTTCATGTGGTTGTTCTTCCTCTCCCTCCTGCTTCTGGTCAGGTTCTTCCCCGTTCCGAGCGCACCGGTCGGTGTGCCCAACGATGCTAGTGGTGATCCCAGATGAGTTCCCCCCTATTCATTTCGTGGAAGCGTTATCAGCGTCGTTCCGACGTGCTTGCCGAGGCGTTGGGCGCGGAGGTGGCCTGGCGGCCGTCCAAGGCGACACCGAAGATCCTCCGGCCCTTCGACTACGTCGCCCACACGAGCAACGACCTCAAGCTGATCCGCTCGCGTCGGCCATCGTTCGTGGTCGCGCAGGCGCAGCCGCACCTGTCCGCACTGGCGCCCTACCTTGGCCGGGTCCCGTACATCGTCGACGCGCACAACGGGCAGTTCCAGTCGTGGTGGCGTCGGGTGCCCAGCACCGCCTCGATCCTGCGTGGCGCGCAACTGGTGCTGACCCACACCGCGGAGGCCGATGCCATCGCCCGCGCGGAGTTCCCGGGCCTGCGCACGCTCGTCGTGCACGACCCACTTCGGGAGATCCCGCCGGCACCGCCACGGGGCTGGGTGTTCGTCGTGGCCACCGTCGCCCCGGACGAGCCGATGGACGTCCTCATCGACGCGATCGAGGCCATGCCCGACGTCCCCTTCGCGACCACCGCACCACTGCACCGGTTGCCACCGCCGCTGCGTGAGCGCGCGGAGCGCCTGCCCAACCTCACCACCCTGGGCTTTCTCGACCTCCCCGACTACGAGGCGGCTGTCGCCGCCGCGCGCGCGGTCGTCGTACTGACCGACCGGGACGCCACCCAGCCCAGTGGCGCCTGTGAGGCGCTGAGCGCCTGTCGACCGCTGGTCCTGTCCCGCACCCAGACGACCGAGGCCCTGTTCGGAAGCTTCGCCACGCTCGTCGCCAACCAGAGCGACGCCCTGGTCGAGGGCGTCCGGCGGGCCATCGCCGAGGACCCGGCCGCGGCCGGGCGGGTCGCGGCGGCCCGCGAGGCGTGGATGCGGCGGACGGATGCCGAGCTGGAGACGTTGCGATCGCACGTGCCGGCCCGAGCGACCGCGTGACGGTCGGACGATGACCGGAGTCCAGGTGCAGACGGGCACGGCGACCGGCGGCCGGTCCGGCAGCGGGATGGCCCGCCGCCTTCGTCAGCTGGGACTGCTCGGGGTCAGCCAGGCTGGCGTCACCGTGCTCGCGTTCCTCACCCAGGTGCTGCTTGCCCGGAGCCTGCCCAAGGCCGACTTCGGTGCCTTCATGGCGGTCATCTCCCTGGTGACGTTGGCCGGGCCACTGGCCATCTTCGGGGTCGCCGAGTTCTGGTTGCAACGGTTCGGGCGCGAGGGCGAACGGGCGTTCCGTTGGGTGCGCCCGTCCATCGCGTTGGTCGTCGTCACGTCCGGTGTGCTTGTCGCCGCGCTCGTCGTCTGGGGGTTGCTCGACCGGCACGACCCCCACGGCGGCGACCTGCGGATCGGGCTCGCCCCGATCATCCTGTCGCTGGTCGCCATGGCGCTGTCCGGGTCCGCTCTCCAACTGCAGGGCGCCTACGGGCGGCTCGCGGCGCTGCAACTGGCGCCGCAGGTGGGTCGGCTCCTCGTGGCCGTCCTGACCCTGGCCTTCGGGTTGTCGGCGATCATGGTGGTGCTGGGGTACGCGCTCGTGGCCGCCGTCACGGTTGCCATGAGTGTCGTGGTGATCGCGCCGTTCTGGTACGGGCGAGCGAAACTGGAGGGTCACCCGCCGGTGCCCCACCGGTCGACGCGGCCACCCCGGGCGCGCCATCTCGTCGCCGCGACCTGGCTGTTCCTGCTGGGCAGCCTGTTCTACCAGCTCGGCATGCAGCTGGGCGTCGTGGTCTCGGCGGAGTTCCTGAGCGCGGAGTCCGCCGCGGTGCTCGCCGTGCCCATGACGCTGCTGACCGCGATCTACCTTCTGCCGCGCATCGTCTACCAGCAGTACTTCCTGGCGAAGCTGCACAGGTGGTCCCGCTCCAACCGCAGCGCGGTCCTCATCGCGTACCGCGCCGGCACGGTCGGGATGATCAGTCTCGGGTTGCTCCTCGGCGTCGTCGTCGCGATCGCCGGCCGTTACGCCATTCCGCTGATCTTCGGCGAGGAGTACCGGACGTCCGTTCCGGTGATGGCCATCCTCGCGCTGGCGATCCCCCTGCGCTTCGGCTCGGCAAGTGTCGAGTCGCTGCTGATGAGCGGCGGACTGGTGCGGCAGAAGGTGCTGTACCAGGGGCTGGGCTCGTTCGCCTACCTGGCCGGCCTGGCCACCGCGATCCCGCTGTTCGGCGTGGCCGGCGCGGCATGGGCGACTGTGTTGTCCGAGGCGATCATTCTCGTCCTCTTCTGGTCCCGTGCGAAGCGTGACGTCGTGGCGGGCGCCGACCTACCCTCCTGGACGGAGATCCGACGGATGGTCCTCAAGAGCTAGCCCACGCCGACGGGCCGTCCGGGGCCCCGACGCCGTGCGCCGGGGCCACCGTTGGTCAGGCCAGCGGACCGATCTCGCGTTCGATCGCGGTGCGCAGGTCACGGTCGGACACCGTCGCGCGGGCCGCCTCCATCACCGGGGCGAGGAACACGTCCGGGCCGGGCTCGCCGGCTGCCGCGCCGAGCGCGGCGACGGCCGCCCGCCCGGCCGGGGACGGCCGCAGCGGCGCCCGCAGTTGCAGGCCGCGTACGCCGGCCAGCAGCTCCACCGCGAGCAGGCTGGTCAGGTTGTCCAGCACCGTACGCAGCTTCTTGGCCGCCGCCCAGCCCATCGAGACGTGGTCCTCCTGCATGCCACTTGTCGGCAACGAGTCCACCGACGCGGGGGCGGCCAGCCGACGGTTCTCGGCGACGATCCCGGCCGCCGTGTACTGGGCGATCATCAGCCCGGAGTTGACCCCGGCGTCGGGGGAGAGGAACGCCGGCAGTTCCCGGGACCGGGTGACGTCGAGCAGCCGGTCCACCCGCCGCTCGGCGATCGCGCCCACCTCGGCGGCGGCGATGGCGAGGAAGTCCGCGGCGAAACCGAGCGGCGCGCCGTGGAAGTTGCCTGTCGACTCGACCCGGCCGTCCGGCAGCACCACCGGGTTGTCCACAACGGACACCAGCTCGCGGGCCGCGACCGTGCGGACGAAGTCCAGGGTGTCGCGGGCCGCCCCGGCCACCTGCGGCGCGCAGCGCATCGAGTACGCGTCCTGCACGGCGTGCGCCAGGTCGTCGCGGTGTGAGTCCATCACCCGGGAGTCCTGCAACAGCCGGTGGATGTTCGCCGCCGACGCCGCCTGACCGGGGTGTGGCCGGATCGCGTGCAGCTCGGGCAGGAACGGCCGCTCCGAGCCGAGCATCGCCTCGATGGCCAGCGCCGCCGTCACGTCGGCCATGGCGAACAGGTGCTCCGCGTCGTGGATGGCCAGCAGCAGCATGCCGAGCATGCCGTCGGTGCCGTTGATCAGCGCCAGCCCCTCCTTGGCGGCCAGCTCGATCGGCTTGAGCCCGGCCGCGGTCAGCGCGACGGCGGCGTCCTGCCGCTCACCGGCCGGGCCGAGCACCCAGCCCTCGCCGAGCAACACCAACGCGCAGTGCGCCAGCGGCGCCAGGTCACCGGAGGCGCCCAGCGAGCCGTGCTCCGGCACCCACGGGGTGATGTCGTGGTTGAGCAGGTCGACCAGGGCCTCCGCGACCACCGGCCGGACCCCGGAGCGGCCCAGGGCCAGGGACCGGACCCGCAGCAGCATCATGGCCCGGACCACCTCACGCGGCATCGGAGCGCCCACCCCGGCGGCGTGCGAACGGATCAGCGCGTGTTGCAGCTCGGCCCGCCGTTCCGGGGCGATGAAGGTGTTGGCCAGCGCGCCGAACCCGGTGGAGACCCCGTAGACGGGACGGCCGGACGACTCGATGCCGTCCACGATGGCCCGGCTGGTCGCCATCGCGTCGACGGTGGCCGGGGCGAGGACGACCGTGGCGGTGCCGCGGGCCACCGCGAGAACGTCGTCGGCGGTGATCCCGGTGGGCTGGATGGTCACGTGCGTCATTGCGGTACTCCGTTGCGTATTACCTGGCGGATCAGGGGGACACCGGGCCGGTAGGCCAGGTGCAGGTGCGACGGCGCGTCGAGGACGACGAGGTCGGCCCGCGCGCCGGGGGTGAGGACACCGATGTCGTCGCGGCGCAGCGCCCGCGCGCCACCGGCGGTGGCGGCCCAGACCGCCTCCGCCGGGGTCATCCGCATCTCGCGGACCGCGAGGGCCACGCAGAACGGCATCGACGAGGTGTACGACGAACCGGGGTTGCAGTCCGTCGCCAACGCCACTGTGACACCGGCGTCGAGCAGCCGGCGGGCGTCCGGGTACGGCGAGCGGGTGGAGAACTCCGCGCCGGGCAGCAGGGTCGCCACCGTGCGGGTGCCCGACCCGTCGCTGTTCGCCGTGCCGGCCAGCGCGGCCACGTCGGCGTCGCTCAGGTGGGTGCAGTGGTCGACGCTTGCCGCGTCCAGCTCCACGCCCAGCCGCACCCCGGGGCCGGGGCCGAGCTGGTTGGCGTGCAACCGTACGCCCAGCCCGGCGGCCTGACCGCAGGCCAGGATGGCGCGGGCGTGGTCCACGTCGAAAGCGCCCCGCTCGCAGAACACGTCGATCCACTTGGCGTGCGGGGCGGCGGCGGCCAGCATCGGCCCGCAGACCAGCCCGACGTAGTCGTCGGGGCGGTCGGCGTACTCGGCGGGCACCACGTGCGCGCCCAGGAAGGTGGTCTCGGTGCTGGTCTCGGCGGCGATCCGCAGCGAGCGGGCCTCGTCGGCGACGGTCAGGCCGTACCCACTCTTGATCTCCATGGTCGTGGTGCCCTGGCGCAGCGCCTCCGCGCGCAGCCGGCGCACGGTGACCCGCAGCTCCTCGTCGGTCGCGGCCCGGGTGGCGCCGACAGTGGTCCGGATGCCGCCGCCGGTGTAGGGCTGACCGGCCATCCGGGCGGCGAACTCGGCGGCCCGGTCCCCGGCGAAGACCAGGTGGGCGTGGCTGTCCACGAAACCGGGCAGCACGGCGGCCCCGCCGGCGTCGACGTGACGGTCGGCGGCCGGCGCGTACGCGGACGGCCCGACCCAGACCACCCGGCCCTCCTCGACCAGCACGGCGGCGTCGCGGCGGATGCCGAGCGGGCCCTCGCCGGCACCGTTGGTGACCAACTCCCCGATGTTGTCGACAAGCAGACTGCTCATGAGGGGATCACCGCCTCGATCGCGGCCGACAGCTCGGCCGGCACGTCGACGGTCAGGTGTCGGCCCTCGGCCACCACCACCCGGCCGTCCACCACGACCTGCTCGACGTCCGCCGCGCCGGCCGCGAAGAACGCGCCGACCGGTGGCACCCCGGCGGTGCGGGCGCTGTCCAGGCGTACCGTCACCAGGTCGGCGCGGGCGCCCACCGCGATCCTCCCGGCGTCGGCCCAGCCCAGCGCGGCGTGCCCGGCGACGCTGGCCGCCGTCAGCAGGTCGAGCGGCGCGAAGTGGCCGCGCCGGCGGGTACGCAGCCGCTCGTCCAGCTCCACCGCCCGGGCCTCCTCGAACAGGTCGATCACGGCGTGGCTGTCGCTGCCGAGGCTCAACCGGATGCCCGCGTCGGCCATCCGCCGGGCCGGGCCGATGCCGTCGGCCAGGTCCCGCTCGGTGGTCGGGCAGAGGCACACCCCGGTCCGGCTGTCACCGAGCACTGTCAGGTCCGCGCCGGTGGGGTGGGTGGCGTGCACGGCTGTGGTGTGCGGCCCCAGCACGCCGTGCTCGGCGAGCAGCGCGGTGGGCGTACGCCCGTGCACGGCCCGGCACTCGTCGTTCTCGGCGGGCTGCTCGGAGAGGTGCACGTGCAGCGGCGCCTGCCGCTCCCGGGCCCAGTCGGCGACCGTGCGCAACTGATCGGCCGGGACGGCCCGCACCGAGTGCACGGCCGCGCCGACCCGGGCGTGCGAGTCCGCCGGCTGGAACGCCGCCGCCCGCTCGGCCCAGCGGCCCGCGTCACCGTCGCCGAAGCGGCGCTGCGGCCCGGCGAGCTGTCGACCGTCCACGCTGGAGGTCAGGTAACAGGCGTCCAGCACCGTGAGTCGGATCCCGGCGTGCGCGGCGGCCTCCACCAACGCCGCGCCCATCGCGTTCGGGTCGTCGTACGCGCCGCCGTCCGGCCGGTGGTGCAGGTAGTGGAACTCGCCCACGCCGGTGATCCCGGCGAGCGCCATCTCGGCGTAGACGGCCCGGGCCAGGGCGAGGTAGGTGTCCGGGTCCAGCCGGTCCGCGACGGCGTACATCTGGTCGCGCCAGGTCCAGAAGTCACCCCGCCCGCCGTGGGTGCGCCCACGCAGCGCCCGGTGGAAGGCGTGCGAGTGCACATTGGCCAGGCCCGGCAGGGTCAGGCCGGGCAGCGGCACCGCGTCGGCGTACACCTCCACGCCGGCCGGTGGCCTGCTGCCGGGGGTCAGCGGCGTCACCGCCGCGATCCGGCCGCCGTCGACCTCGATCAGCACGTCCGGTGTGGGTTCGGCGTGCTCGGGCAGCCAGGCGTACTCGGCCAGCCAGCGGGTCGGTGTCACAGGCATGTCAGCTCCTGGAGCACCCGGGCCAGCGCCCGTACCCCGGCCGCGCAGTCGTCGTCGGTCGCGGCCTCGGCGGGGGAGTGCGAGACGCCTGTCGGGTTGCGCACGAAGAGCATCGCGGTGGGCAGGTGCGCGGCGAGCACCCCGGCGTCGTGCCCCGCGCCGGTGGGCAGCACCGGCGCGTCGAGCAGCGTCGCGAGCCGGTCGGCCAGCCCGCCGTCGAAGGCGACCACAGGCGTGGCCGACTCCTCGGTGACGGTCACCGTCGTACCGTCGCGGCGGGCCCGCTCGGCGAGCTTGCCGCGCACCGCGTCGACCAGCCCGGTCAGCGTCTCCGGGTCGGCGGCCCGCGCGTCCAGCCAGCCGGTCACCTTCGACGGGATCGCGTTCGTGGCGTTGGGCTCGACGGCGACCCGACCCACTGTGGCGTGCGCGCCCCGCAGCCGGGCCTCCTTGTTGGCCGCCAGCACCGTGAACGCGTAGGTCAGCATCGGGTCGCGGCGGTCGGCCATCCGGGTGGTGCCCGCGTGGTTGCCCTCGCCGACGACGTCGAAGCGCCACCGACCGTGCGGCCAGATCGCGCTGGCCACCGCGACCGGCGCGTCCGTGTCGACGAGCGCGCGGCCCTGCTCGACGTGCAACTCCACGAAGGCGCCGAACCGGCCCAGCAACTCCGGGCGGGCGCCCGCCGGCCGGTCACCGAGCGCCTCGGCGAAGCTCACCCCGGCCGCGTCGCGCAGGCCGGCCGCGCGTTCGGCCGACAGCGCCCCGGTGAGCAGCCGCGACCCCAGACACGGTACGCCGAAGCGGGCGCCCTCCTCCTCGACGAAGGCACCCAGCACCAGCGGCCGGCCGGGGGTGACACCGGCGGCGCGCAGCTCGTCCACGGCGAGGAACGCGCTCACGATGCCGAGCGGCCCGTCGTACGCCCCGCCGTGCGGCACCGAGTCGAAGTGACTGCCGGTGAGCACCGCGTCGGACGCCCCCGGGTCGCCCCAGTGGGCGAAGAGGTTGCCGTTGCCGTCCTCGGTGACCGGCATGGCACGGCGCTCGGCCTGCGCGCGGAACCAGGCGCGCAGCTCCCGCTCCGGCTCGGTCAACGCGTACCGCAGGTAACCGCCGCTGTCGGCGTCCCGCCCGACCGGCGCGATCTCGTCCCACAGCGCCCGGAACCGGGCGGAAAGGTCGTGGCTCACTCAGCACCTCTTATGTTCGCGACTGCGGGGCTCCGCTGCGCTGCACTCCTCGCGCTCACGCGGGCCCGCCCTCGGTCATGGGCACCCGGACCCCGGTGCGGTCGGCGACCTCGCGGGCGCTGTCGTAGCCGGCGTCGACGTGCCTGATGACGCCCATCGCCGGGTCGTTGGTGAGCACCCGTTCGATCTTCTGACCGGCGAGGGCGGTGCCGTCGGCCACGCACACCTGCCCGGCGTGGATCGACCGCCCGATGCCCACCCCGCCGCCGTGGTGGATGGACACCCAGGAGGCCCCACTGGCCGTGTTGACCAGGGCGTTGAGCAGCGGCCAGTCGGCGATCGCGTCGGAGCCGTCGGCCATCCCCTCGGTCTCCCGGTACGGGCTCGCGACGCTGCCGGTGTCCAGGTGGTCCCGGCCGATCACCACCGGGGCGGAGAGTTCGCCGGAGGCGACCATGTCGTTGAACCGCACGCCCGCCCGGTCCCGTTCGCCCTGGCCGAGCCAGCAGATCCGGGCCGGCAGGCCCTGGAAGGCGACCCGCTCACCGGCCAGCTTGATCCAACGGGCCAGCGACTCGTTCTCCGGGAACAGGTCGAGGATGGCCCGATCGGTGGCCGCGATGTCGGCCGGGTCGCCGGAGAGCGCCGCCCACCGGAACGGACCCCTGCCCTCACAGAACAACGGCCGGATGTACGCGGGCACGAAGCCCGGGAAGTCGAAGGCGCGCTGGTAGCCGCCGAGCTGCGCCTCACCCCGGATCGAGTTGCCGTAGTCGAACACCTCGGCACCGGCGTCGAGGAAGCCCACCATCGCCTCCACGTGCCTCGCCATCGACGCCCGGGCCCGATCGGTGAACTCGGCCGGCTTCGCGGCGGCGTAGTCCCGGGCCTCGGCCAGCTCCACCCCCACCGGCAGGTACGCCAGTGGGTCGTGCGCGCTGGTCTGGTCGGTCAAGATGTCGATCTCGACGCCCCGGTTCAGCAGATCCGGGAAGACCTCGGCGGCGTTGCCGACCACGCCCACGCTCAGCGCCCGGCGCTCCCGCTTCGCCGCCCGGACCCGGGCGATCGCGTCGTCCAGGGAGTCGGCGACCTCATCCAGGTAGCGGTCGTGCACCCGGCGGTCGAGCCGGCTGCGGTCCACGTCCACGATCAGGCAGACGCCGCCGTTCATGGTGACCGCGAGTGGCTGGGCGCCGCCCATCCCGCCGCAGCCGGCGGTCAGGGTCAACGTGCCGGCGAGGGTGCTGTCGAACCTTATCGCGGCCACCGCGGCGAACGTCTCGTAGGTGCCCTGGAGGATGCCCTGGGTGCCGATGTAGATCCACGAACCGGCAGTCATCTGCCCGTACATGGTCAGGCCGAGCTGTTCCAATCGGCGGAACTCCGGCCAGGTCGCCCAGTCGCCGACCAGGTTCGAGTTGGCCAGCAGCACCCGGGGCGCCCACTCGTGGGTGCGCATCACCCCGACCGGGCGGCCCGACTGCACAAGCATCGTCTCGTCCTCACGCAGGTCGGTCAGCGTGCGGACCAACGCGTGGTACGACGGCCAGTCCCGCGCCGCCTTGCCGGTGCCGCCGTAGACCACCAGGTCGTCGGGGCGTTCGGCCACCTCGGGGTCGAGGTTGTTCATCAACATCCGCAGGGCGGCCTCCTGCTGCCACCCGCGGGTGGTGAGCTGGCTGCCCCGTGCGGCACGAATGGGCTGGGTCATCTCTGGTTCTCCTCCGGTCAACCGAGGAACAACTGTCGGCGGGCCGCGGAGGCTTCGAACGCCTCCAGTCGGCGCTGGGTGTCGGCCGGCGCGGCATCGCAGATCGCCTGCAACAGCACCATGGCCAGGGTCATCGGGGCGGTGTGCAGGTCGAAGACGAGCTGCGCGCCGACCGCGGCGGCGAGCACCACGTGGGCGTGCTCGGTGGCCGGGCTGACCGGCGAGTCGGTGATCGCCACCACTGTCAACCCGGCGTCGCGGGCGTCGCGCAGAGCGTCCAGGGTCTCCCGGGGGTAGCGGGGCAGCACGAAGGCGAGAACTGCCGACGCCCCGGCCTCGGCGGCCTGCTCCAAACGGTCGGTGAGCAGGCTGCCACCGTCGTCGAGGACCCGTACGTCCGGGTGCACCTTGGCCGCGAAGTAGGCGAAGTACGCGGCCAGCGGCGCGGCGGCGCGCAGGCCGAGCACCGGCAGTGGGCGACTCTCGGCGAGCAGCCGCCCGGTCTCGGCGATCCGGTCCCGGTCGGCGAGCTGACCGGCCAGTCGGTCCAGGTTGCCCATCTCGGCGCGTACCGCCTGCTGGAGCTCGTTGCCGGCGTCCGTCGAGCCGACCGGCGTCGCGGTGGTCAGGTCGCGCAGACGGCGGCGCAGCGCCGGGTAGCCGTCGTGGCCGAGCGCCACGGCGAACCGGGTGACCGACGGTTGGCTGACCCCGGCCAGCTCGGCGACCTCGGCGGCGGACAGGTAGGCCACGGTGGGGGCGTGCTGCACCAGACAGTGCGCGATCCGGCGCTGGGTAGGGGTGAGTCGCACCCCGTCGAACAGGTCGAGGACCTGCTCGACCGACGCCCCGACAGCTCCTTCATTCACGCGATGACTCTATGCATGAAAACTTTCACAGGGCAACCGTTCGCGTCGGGCCACCCGATCCGCGCGGTGGTCGGTTGGTCGACCGGCGGGCGACCAGGCGAGCGTCCCCTCTGTAGGATCCGCACGGCGGTCGAGCAGAGGAGTGCGCATGCAGTCGGTTGGCCCGTACCGGTTCACCCACATCTTGGGCACCTGCCCCGTGGGCAAGGCCTGGGCCGCGATCGATGAGCAGGGCCGGTTCGTGACCGTCGCCGTGCTGAACGCCGTGGCGGCGAACACACCCGGCTGGCGGGAAGCCTTCGCCGGAACCGCCAACGCCATGTCGCAACGGCCGGGCGGCCAGGCCTTCACCTACGCCGACTTCTTCGCCGACGAGCCGTGGGCGGCCTACCCGGCTGAGGCGGGCCCGGGGGCCGAGAAGTTGTTCCGCGCGCTGGGCCAGGAATATCACCCGGTGCCGACCGAGCAGGCTGGCTCGCCGAAGCAGGACGACTCCACGAAGCCGGTCAGCGGGGTGCCGCGCCAGCCGTCCGGGCCTCCGCAGTCGGTGTCCGGCCCGCCGCATCCGGTCTCCGCGCCGCCACAGCCCGTCTCCGGTGTGCCACAGCCCGTCTCCGGTGCGCCGCAGCCAACCTCCGGAGCGCCGATCGCGCCATGGGCGCTGCACTCCGGTGCGCTGCCCACCGTGCCGCCCGCCCCGGTGCCTCCGCCCAACGACGACGCACCCCAGTCACCCGCACCGGTGTCCGCCGCCCCGGCGGACCCACCGCCGTACGACCCGTTCCGCGCCCCGGTCCGGCGGATCAAGCCGTCGGAGCCGCCACCGCGACGTACCGGGCTCTGGGTCGGGCTCGCCGCGGTCGTGCTGGTGGTGGCCGTGGCGAGCGGCGTGGGAATCTGGGCGATCGCCGGCAACGAGCAGCCCGATTCGTACGTCCCGCCGACCGGCGCCTCCACCACGGGGTCCTCCACCGTCGCGCCGGTCGAGCCGCCGTTGAAGCCGTGGGCCCAGGCCTCCCTGTACAGCCCGGAGGAGAAGGCCCTCGCCGTCGCCGCGCCATCGCTGGTCTTCGTCGAAGCGGTCTTCACCGGCTACGTCCGGGACGCCAGGACGAACGCCCTGGTGCACCCTCAGCCTGTCTCCTTCATCCGTCGGTGCAGTGGTTTCCTGCTGACTCCGGACGGCCACGCCGTCACCAACGGATCCTGCGTCAAGCCCGCCGAAGCGCGTGCCCGTTGGCTCGCCGTCGACGCGTTGGCCAGGACGCTCGTGCAGGGAAAGCAACTTCCCGCCGGGCAGATCTCCGCGTACGTCGCGACCAACCTTCCGAAGGTGCGCTTCACGGGCGTCGAGCCGGGAACCGAGCCGACGAGTGCGGTCTACGGTCAGCTCAACAGGGCCAAGGGGAACGCGGTGGAGGAGCCGGCCATCAAGGCCGAGGTCGTCCGGAGCCTGCCCGAGGACAGCGGCAACACCGCGCTGATCAAGCTCGCCCGGGGCAATCTGCCGGCGGTGGAACTCAACCCCTCGGCGAGCCTCGCCGAGGGCTCGCCGGTGCGCATCCTCGCCTACGCGACCTCCGACGTCGTCTTCCGTAACGCCGCGTACCGTCCCCAGTCGAGGACGGTGACGATCACCGGAACCAGCCAGCGCGGGCCGGTCTCGATCTATCTCGTCAACGAGGACCTCGGGCCCGCCTCGCACGGGGGCGTCGCCCTCGATTCCGCCGGCCGGGTCGCCGGCCTCATCTACCAGGACCAGGCAGCGCCGGACCGCGCGAACCGAGCGATCCTGCCGGCGTCGACGATCAGCGCGCTGCTGGGCGAGGCCGGTGTCGCGAACACGCTCGGCGACGCCGACAAGGTCTACCGCAGCGGGTTGGACGCGTACTTCCGCGGTGACTCGTCCGGTGCCGTCACTCAGCTCCAGAAGGCGGCCACCGCGGCGCCCGACAACCTTCTCGCCCAGGCCTACCGGCAGAACGCCACCGAGCGTCAGCGGTTGGAGGACGCGTCGCGGGAGCAGTCCGGCACCCTCGTGCTCGTGCTGGTCGGATGCGCCGGCGTGTTGCTCGTCGCCCTGGTGATCCTCGCCGTGCTGCTCATCCGTCGGCGTGACCGGTGACCACTCGTCACCAATTTCGCGGATCGGACACATCGGAATATAAACGCTGACTTTCCCCGGTTGATGATCGCCCTCATTGGTCATTCACCCACAAGGAACAATCCGTACCGGGGAAAAGAGTGGATGTTCGGTTGAGCCGATTCCGCCGGACGGTGCTACTCGGCTTGCTTGCTCCGACGGAGTGTTCACCCTGTGTCAATCCAGGCGTTGGGCAGCGAATCCGCTTGCTGGGTCAGCTTTTCCCGGTCGAGATCGAGGTCGCCGCCAGGTGATGGTGCGCTGGTGCGGCGATCGCTATACTCCGTCATGTTGCGCGATGGATCTTCATTGTCGTCGATCGAGGGAACGGTCCTGCGAACGCGTCGCTGAAAATCGCTGCGAATGGTGGCTTTTCATGGGGGTGGCGAAGGTGGGCGTGTTGAATCGTCGTGTCACGTGGACCGACCGGGGTGGTCTTCTGAAGGGCCTGGGCAGCTCTGGCGGGCTCCGAGGCGGCTTCCTTCCGTGACGAACCACCCCGCATACTCGCCCCCCTCCTTGCGGCATGACTCCGCTGGCAACACCCTCTCGTCCGAACAGGACACCAAGCCTCCGATGATCGACGGGCCGACGGTGCCGGCGATGCCGGCTGTCGACGCCGCGACGCTCCCGCAGATGCGGGCGGTGGAGCAGGTGACCCCCGCCTTCTCGGTGTGCATCGCCGTCCGGGACCGGCCCGAGCTCCTGGTGAAGTCCATCCGGAGTGTGCTCGCCGGCACTTTCAGTGACTTCGAGCTGATCGTCGTCGACGACGGCTCGGCAGTCGCCGTACGGGACGGCTTGGCCGCCGCGGGCCTGCTCTCCGACCGTCGGATCCGCGTCGTCCGCCAGGACCCGACGGGGATCAGCGCGGCGCGCAACGCAGCCCTGCGGGTCGCCCGCGGCAGAGTGGTCACCGTGCTCGACTCGGACGACGAGTTGGCACCCGACGGCCTGGCCAAGCTGCACGACTTCCTTGCTCGGACGGGCGCGCGCTGGGTCTACACCGACTACGAGGAGATCGTCGGCGATTCGGCGAAGGTGATCAGGCTCCCCTCGTTCCCCGATGCCCGTCGGATGCTCTGGTCCGTGTTGACCCGGCCCCGGCTGCCCTTCAAGCACTCCGGCATGACCATCGACCGCCTGCTGCTGCTTGAGCTCGGCGGGTACGACGAGCAGATGTCGATCAAGGTGGATGTCGAGCTGGTGCTGCGCGCCCTCAGCAACGGGGTGCACCTGCAACGACTCGACGACCCGATCGTTCGATTCCACAGGCACAGTGGCAGCATCAGCCGGCGGCGCATCGCCGGCCTCCTCGCCTGGCGCAAGATGATCAAGAAGTACATCCGCCCACGCGTTCCGGGCCTCGCGTTGTGCATCGTGACGGTGCGCGCGGTGAGTGAACTCGGTAAATGGGCGGTCACCGCCGCCGGGCGGTGATCCACCGTCGGCGAGCCGCAGCGGAGCGGCTCGCCGGACAGCACCATCCATTCACGACCTCTTGCTCCGCTTTGTGCCCAGGCCCTGGGGCCACAGCGGAGTTCTGACGCGCCGAGGCGGGAGTTTCAGCCCGTTGCGACGCGTCGAAAGAACTGATCAGGCCATGGCAGGAGCACCCGAACCGCCACTAGGCAGGACGCCTTCCCGACGCATAGGGTGCACGTCGCGATCTCCCGACGGGGGCGACATGGGAAAGGAAGGTCGTGTCCGCACACACCGAGTTCCTCGCGGTTGTCACGTCACAGCAGCGACCGAGTTTCGACCCTGACCTGGGGGTGATCACGCCCCCCTCCAACGGCATGGCCCGGTCGGTATTCGCACGTCCGGTCGCACCTCGGGCCAACTGGCGGCGCCACTACGTGGCCTGGCTGGTCCTGCTCGACATACTCGCGGCCCTGGCCGCCAGCCGGACGGTCGTCGCCCTGCTGGCCGACGCGGACGCCGGTTTCTGGGACCAGCGTGTGCTCGGCAACGTCAGCTCCTTCAGCCTCGCCGCCTTCGTCGGCGTTCCGGTGGGCTGGCTGCTCATGCTCGTCGCCGCCGGAGCGTACGACCAGCGTGCGCTCGGGCTGGGCACCGAAGAGCTCAAGCGGGTCGCCCGGGCCAACCTCGCGATGGCCGCCGCGGTGTCGTTCCTGGCGCTCGGCTTCAAGAAGGACCTGTCCCGGGCGACGGTCGCGGCCATCATCATCTGCCTGCTGCTCTACACGCTCGTGGTTCGGTTCGGCGCCCGTGTGGTGCTGCGCCGGATCCGACGTACCGGCCGGGCATCGCAGAAGGTGCTGCTGGTCGGCCGTCTCGCCGACGCGCTCGCGGTGCACGAGGTGGTGACCCGTAACTACGGGGCCGGGCTGCACCCGATCGCCATCCACCTGCCACACCACCCCCGCCCAGGCGAGCGGGTGAACGCCCCGGTGCCGGTGTACGTGGGCTGGGACCTGGTGCCGTTGGTCCAGCAACTCGGCGCGGACACCATCGCGGTCTGCGGCCCGGCCAGCCTGGAGTCGTACGAGCTTCGCAAGCTCGCCTGGCAGTTGGAGGGCACCGGCCTGAACCTGGTGGTGGTTCCTCAGGTCACCGACGTCACCGGCCCCCGCATCCACGTCCGGCCCATCGAGGGCCTTCCCCTGCTCAACGTGGACGAGCCGACCATCTCCGGTCTCTCACTGCTGGCCAAGAGCGTTCTGGACCGGGCGACCGCGCTGGTCGGGCTGGTGCTGCTGAGCCCGGTGCTGCTCGCCATCGCCCTGGCCATCAAGTTCAACGACCCCGGCCCGGTGATGTTCCGGCAGACCCGGATCGGCCACGAGGGTCGCGCGTTCAAGGTCTGGAAGTTCCGGACGATGTACACCGACGCCGAGCAGCGGCTGGCAGCCCTGCAGCATCGGAACGAGAGCGACGGCCTGCTCTTCAAGATGAAGGACGACCCTCGGGTCACCCCGATCGGTCGGCACCTGCGGGCGCTCTCACTTGACGAACTGCCCCAGCTGATCAACGTGCTGCGCGGGCAGATGTCGCTCGTCGGCCCGCGTCCGCTGCCCACCGAGGACGACGACTACCGCGGTGACGTCCGCCGGCGGCTGCTGGTGCGGCCGGGCATCACCGGCCTCTGGCAGATCTCCGGCCGCTCCGACCTCACCTGGGACGACGCGGTCCGACTGGATCTGCACTACGTGGACAACTGGTCGCTGGTGTACGACCTCGCCATCCTCTGGAAGACGGCCAGCGTGGTGCTGGCCCGGCGCGGGGCGTACTGACCCACCGACCTACAGCGACGGGCGGCGGCCGTGAGGCCGCCGCCCGTCTGGTGTTTCGACTACCGGCGGTTCCCGCGCCGGCCCCGGGTCACTTCTTGCCGAGGCTGACGATCTCGCCGACCGAGTCCCGACGGACCGCGTCGTAGAACGTCTTGGCTCGGCCGTTGTCGGCCAACACCACGCTCTCCGAGCCGACCCGGCCGGTGCCCTTGGTGGGGCTGGTCACGAAGGTCATGTTTCCGCCGCGAACACCGCGCATCTGCGTCGCCATGTCCAACAGCGACAGCTCCTTGTCCACCGAGACCGAGTTCGAGGTGGCCTTGAGGAAGCTGTTCAACTTGCCGGGGTTGGTGAGGATGCCCCCCGAGGAGGCCTTGTCGATGATGGCGCGGATCACCTGCTGCTGGTGGCGGATCCGCGCGAAGTCACCATCGGCGAACTGCTTGCGCTGGCGGGAGTAGTCCAGAGCCGCCTCGCCGTCCATCCGCTGCACGCCCTGCTTGAACTTGCGGAACGGCTCGTGGATCGAGGTGAAGCTCTTCTCCGAGTTGATGTCGATGCCACCCAGCGCGTCGATGATCTCCTTGAAGCCGGCAAAGTCGATCAACGTCACGTGGTCCACCCGGACACCCGTGAACTTCTCCACCGTCTGCACCATCAGGGGGACCCCACCCCAGGCGTACGCGGCGTTCACCTTGGCGTCCCGGCCACCGTTGTTGCCGTCCTTCGACTTCGGCACCGAAACCCAGGTGTCACGCGGGATCGAGATCAGCTGGGCGCTCTTCCGGTCCTTCGGCAGGTGGGCCAGGATGATCGTGTCGGTACGCGAGCCGCTCGTCTTCTCCGGGTCGCGTGAGTCGCTGCCCAGAATCATGATGTTCATGGCACCGTCGACACCCGCCTGTGGGCGGGACTCCTCGGGCACGCCGTCGAAGGCGTCGACCCGCTCGATACCCGACTCGACCGATCGCAGGTAGAGACCGCCGGCCACCATGCCGCTGCCGCCCAGTACCAGCAGGATCAGCAGGCTGAACAGGGCGATCCGGCGCCAGCGGCGGCGGCGCGGTGGTGCGGCGGCCGGCGTCGTCTCCTCGGTCGGTTCAGGCCCGCCGGCGGCGCCGTAACTCGGTTCCGTCCAGTGCTCCGCTGTTTGTTCACGACGTGGCATGGGCGCGATGCTACTGAACGTGGTTTCTTATCGCGTACCCTCGTCCGGCCACCATCGCCCGACGTGGGTTCCGAATCGGGCGGCGGACCATCCGTGCTCCTCTCCGCCGGTGCGCGTGCAGAGGTGTAATCAACCTCCCGTGGACGCCGCCCAGCTGCGCCGATTCATCGCCCGTCGCCCGCTCGCGCCCGTCGCCGCGTGCCCCAAACGGCTCGCCCGCATCGCCCGCCACGACGCAAAGGTGCTCCGCGTCTCAGTGTGACCAAGTTCAGCGACCCGCCGACCGGCAATCCGCACCCCACGATCACCGTCCGTCGACGCTGTCTTAGCTTTGGCTTAGCCCGCTTGTCGGTACGCGCCCGAGTCCGGCAGCATCGCGGTCGTGACGGACGGAAGCGCTGTCGACATCAACATCGACCTGGACCATCCTCCCGAGGACCGGCCCGCGCCGTCGTCCGGCGCGAAGCCCTGGCTGGTCGCCACCGGCGTCACAGTCCTCGCGGCGGCGCTCGGGCTCACCCTCACCCTGCGCTCCGGCTCCACCCCGGCCTGCGCCGCCGGCCGGACGCTCGCCGCCGCGCCGCCCACCGGCAACGCCACGCACAGCGGCAAGGCGACCTTCTACGACTCCAAGGGCGCTGGGGGCAACTGCTCGAACCCGGCTGCCCCGGCCAACCGGCTCTACGTCGCGCTCGGACCGACGGAATACTCCGCCGGCGCCGCCTGCGGCGGATTCCTCGACGTCGTCGGCCCGAAGGGCACCGTCCGGGTGCTCATCATGGACCAGTGCCCGGAGTGCGAGCCCGGCCACCTCGACCTGTCCCGCGAGGCGTTCGCCCGGATCGCCGACCCGGTCCAGGGCCTCGTCCCGGTCACCTACCGCGCGGTGGTCAACCCGCCGCTGCCCGGACCGCTCACCTTCCGGCTCAAGGAGGGCGCGTCGCAGTGGTGGTTCGCCGTCCGCGTCGGCAACCACGGCAACCCGCTACGGTCCGTCGAGGTCCGGCAGGGTGACAGCGCGCCCTGGCAGTCGGCCGCCCGGCAGGACTACAACTACTGGTTGATCGCCTCCGGCGCCGGGCCGGGCCCGTTCAACCTGCGGATCAGCGACGTGTACGGCAACCGGGTCACCGTCGGTGGCATTCGGATGGCGCCCGGCCAGGTGCAGAACAGCACGGTCCGGATGTACGCACCGGGCGCCGGCGCGGCCACCCGGCGTCCGTCCGCGTCGACCCGACCGCCGAACAAGCGACCCGCCGTCACACCGACGCCGACCCGTCGTCCGGTCGAGGTGGCAAGGGCCAGCGCGCCGGCCACCGACGCGCCGACCACCAGCTCGGCCCGCGCGAACGCCAGGTGGTGCGCGGGCTGACCGCTCAGTCGGCCGCCGTCAGATCGAGCCACATCAGGATCTCGTCCCGGTCGTCGCCGGGGGCCACCCGCAGCGCGCCCGGCAGCCGGCCGATCTCCTGAAACCCGAGACGACAGTAGAACTTGTCCAGCCCCAGCCCGTCGCGCACCGTGACGTGCAGCGCCTCGTGGCCGAACGCCCTGCCCAGCCGGACGGCCTCCACCATCAGTGCCGAGCCGTATCCGCTGCCCTGGGTGTCCGGGTGGACCATCACCCGCTTCAACACACACCAGTGCGCCTTGAGCGGGAAACGGTTGTCGCTGAAGACCAGCATGGCCGCCAGCCGGCCCCCGGCGTAGGCGACCAGCAGCCGGTCCGGTCCGTCGACGATGCCGGCGAAGGTCGGATCGGCGATGACGTGCACGTCGGCGGCGGAGACCGGTGGCACGAAGCCGACCGCGCCGCCGGCGTTGCTGACGTCCACCCAGAGGTCGACGATCTCGGCACGTAGCCGCGGGGTCAGGTCCGGGTCGAGGACGAAGCGCAGACTCACGCTCGCCATCCTGACCCGACGAGCAGGCCCACGACCCGCGACAGTGACGCGTCCGACAACCAATCCTGGCTCTGACCGAGCCAGGATCCGTCGCATATCAATGGTGATGTGGGGCCGACGGGATTCGAACCCGCACTGGTGCGGACCTAAACCGCATGCCTCCTGCCGTTGGGCTACGGCCCCTTGAAGCTGAACTCCACAAGCGTCCACGGCCACTCCTGCCGACTCGGCAGTCGCCTGCCTATCGGGAAGCCGGTCGGAGTAACCGCATCAGGATCGTAGACCACCTCGGGCTCGACGAGTGCAGGCCGTCGCTGACCAGCGTATGTGGATGTCTGGCTGTGGCAGTTGGGGCAAAGCAGACGAAGGTTGCGCGGCCGGTTGTCGAGAAAATCGCCATTGATGTGGTCCACGTGCAGCGTCAGCCTGGCGCCTTGCCACGTTGAACCGGTGCCGCACACCTCGCAGCTCTCGGGGAGGCCGATTGTCGCCAAGGCACGTCTGAGGCGGATCCCTGGAATTCGGCGAGAGTCGGGCGGCAGCACTACCAGCAATTCTGTCGGGGACATCCGCCGCCAACGCACGCCTCGATTGTGTGCCTGACCGGTGAAATGCGACGTGTCGATGCCGAACCTCTTGAGCTGCCGGCTGATGTGCGCGTGCGAGCCACCGCTGACGCGGACGCCGAGCAACCGCATCACCTCGGTGATGTTGCGGGCGACGGCGGCAGCGGCGGCCAGCGCTTCGGGTGTGTACTTGTATCGGACCACTGACGGACCGTAGCGAACCGGTGCGACAGTCAGTCCAGGCCGAGGTCGCGGCGGAGCTTGGCGACGTGCCCGGTGGCCTTGACGTTGTAGAGCGCCCGCTCGATCTTGCCGTCGGCGTCGATCACGAACGTCGAGCGGATCACGCCGGTGACGGTCTTGCCGTACAGCTGCTTCTCGCCGTACGCGCCGTAGGAGATCAACACCGCCTTGTCCGGGTCCGACACCAGCGGGAAGGTGATCGCGTCGCGCTCGCGGAACTTCGCCAGCTTCTCCGGCTTGTCCGGGGAGATGCCGACGACCTCGTAGCCGGCGGCCTGGAGTGAGGCGAGCGAGTCGCGGAAGTCGCAGGCCTGTTTGGTGCAGCCGGGGGTCATCGCGGCCGGGTAGGCGTACAGGACTACCTTGCGGCCGCGCAGGTCGGCGAGGGAGAGCTGGGCGCCGGTGTCGGTGTCGAGGGTGAACTCGGGCGCGGGGTCACCGGGGGAGAGACGGTCGGGCGCGGTCATGGCCCGACCCTACCGCCGAGCCGGCGGGCGCTGCCGTCGGCGAGACACGTCGGCGGGTCGGCTGGTGGGCGGTGGGAGCCTGGTCTGGAGTGATCAAGGCCATCCGTTGTTGCCAGAGTCTGGCAACAACGATGCTTGGGAAATAGGCTGACCCACGCCGGCCCGGTCGGGCCCGCTGACGCGTGGGAGGTCGCGTGGAGACACTGGCGATGCACATCTCGAACGGGATCATCGACGGTCCCGTGGCAGCGATCTTCGCTGCGCTCGCTCTTGCCGCGCTCACCGCCTGCGTTCTGCGCGGCCGGCGCGACCTGGACGACCGGTTGGCCCCGATGGCCGGCCTGGTGGCGGCGTTCATCTTCGCCGTCCAGATGCTCAACTTCCCGATCTTCACCGCCGGTGTCAGTGGCCACCTGCTCGGTGGCGCGCTCGCCGCCATGCTGGTCGGCCCCTGGGTCGGAGCGCTCTGCGTGGCAGTGGTGCTTGTCGTGCAGGCACTGATCTTCGGTGACGGCGGCGTGGCGATGCTCGGCCTCAACATCACGAACATGGCGCTGCTCGGCACCGCGGCGGCGTACGCGCTGATCGCGCTGCTGTTGCGGGTGCTGCCCCGGACGCGGGCCGGTCTGGCCGTGACCGCGTTCGTCGCCGCGACGCTCAGCGTGGTGGTGGCGTCGCAGGGCTTCGTCCTGGAGTACTGGCTGGGTGGCACCACCGACCTGGGCAGCAACCTGGGTGGCCTGGCCGGCACGATGGCCGGCGTCCACCTGCTGATCGGCATCGGCGAGGGCCTGATCACCGCGACCACGGTGCTCACCGTCGCGAAGGTGCGCCCCGACCTGGTGTACGCGCTGCGTTCCCTGCGCACGCCCACCGCCCCCGCCGTCCCGGTCACCGGAGGTGTCCGATGAAGAACCGTTCCTGGGCCTTCCTGGCCGGCGGCCTGCTGGTCGCCCTGCTGCTCGCCGGTGTGGTGAGCAACTACGCCTCGTCGCACCCGGATGGGCTGGACTCGTCCCTGCTGAAGGGCTGCACCGTCGACGCCGACGACAACATCGTCGGGGGGAGTTGCCCGGCCCAGCAGGCCCGCGACCACGAGTTGGCCGACAGCCCGCTCGCCGACTACGGGGTACGGGGCGTGCGGAACAGCTTCGTCTCCACCGGCCTCTCCGGGGTGCTCGGCGTGCTTGTCACCTTCGCGATCGGGGCCGGCGGGTTCTGGCTGCTGCGCCGTCGAGGCAGCACGCCGACCGACGGTGACGCGACGACGTCCGCCGAGGGTGCCACGCCCGCCGAGGGTGACGCTGCGGCGGCGCGCGCCGGCACGGCCAGCTGAGCGGGGGTACGCGAATGGGAGCCGGTCACGGGCACGTGCTGTACCGCGAGTCGGACTCGCCGGTGCACCGGCTCCCGCCCGAGGTCAAGATCGTGGCGATGGTGGTCTTCACCATCGCCGTGGTGGCCACCCCACGCGAGGCGTTCTGGGCCTTCGGCGCGTACGCCGTGCTGGTGGCGGCGGTGGCGGCGCTGGCCCGGGTGGGACCACGGTGGTTGCTCAGCCGAGCGTTGATCGAGCTGCCGTTCGTGCTGTTCGCCGTGGCCCTGCCGTTCCTCGGTAGCGGCGACCGGGTCGAGGTGCTGGGCCTGCGGCTGTCCGAGGACGGGCTGCACGGCGCCTGGAACATCCTGGCCAAGGGCACCCTGGGGGTGCTCGCCTCGCTGCTGCTCGCCGCGACCACCACCACCCGGGACCTGATCGTGGGGCTGGACCGGCTGCACTGCCCGCAGGTGCTCACCCAGATCGCCACGTTCATGCTGCGCTACCTCGACGTGCTGGTCGGCGAGGCACGGCGGATGCGGGTGGCCCGGATCTCCCGGGGCGACGACCCGCGCTTCCTCTGGCAGCTGCGCGGCTTCGCCGCCGGGATCGGGGCGTTGTTCCTGCGCGCCTTCGAGCGCGGCGAGCGGGTCTATCTGGCGATGCTGTCCCGGGGTTACACCGGGCGGATGCCCGCGGTGTGGCAGGGCGAGGGCGCGGCGAGCGCCGGTCAGTGGCTGGTCGCGGCGACCGTGCCGGTGTTGGCGGCCTCCATCGCCGCCACCGCCGTCGTGCTGTCATGATCGGTGTCGTGCAGACCGCTG
Source organism: Micromonospora sp. DT53 (assembly GCF_049841535.1). Classification (NCBI taxonomy): domain Bacteria; kingdom Bacillati; phylum Actinomycetota; class Actinomycetes; order Micromonosporales; family Micromonosporaceae; genus Micromonospora; species Micromonospora sp. DT53. The sequence goes on along the minus strand of NZ_JBNCKM010000005.1, from coordinate 281,899 downwards.
TCTCGCTGGACGTTCGGGGCGTTCGTTACGCGTACCCGGACGGGCACGTCGCCCTGCAGGGGGTCGACCTGAACGTGCCGCGTGGCGACCGGGTGGCGTTGCTCGGGCCCAACGGCGCCGGCAAGACCACACTTGTGCTGCACCTCAACGGCATCCTCACCCCGACCGAGGGGAGCGTGAGCGTCGGTGGGCTGACGGTCACGCCGGATCGGGGCACGCTGGCCGAGGTGCGTCGCCGGGTGGGCATCGTCTTCCAGGACCCGGACGACCAGTTGTTCCTGCCCACGGTGGCGGAGGACGTGGCGTTCGGGCCGGCGAACCTGGGTCTGCGCGGGGCCGAGCTGGCCGCCCGGGTGGACGAGGCGCTCGCCGCGGTGGGGATGAGTGAGCACCGGAACCGGACCCCACAGCACCTGTCGTTCGGGCAGCGCCGCCGGGTGGCGGTGGCCACCGTGCTCGCCATGCACCCGGAGATCCTGGTGCTCGACGAGCCGTCGTCGAACCTGGACCCGGCGGCCCGTCGTGAGCTCGCCGAGATCCTGCGCGGCCTGCCGGTGACCCTGCTGATGGTCACGCACGATTTGCCGTACGCGGCGGAGCTGTGCGAGCGCTCGGTGATCCTGGACAACGGCCGGATCGTCGCCGACGCCCCCACCCGCAGTCTGCTGAGCGACGCCCCCCTGCTGGCAAAGCACCGCCTGGAACTCCCCTACGGCTTCACCCCGCAGCCGTAGACCCACTCTCGGCGGCCTCGACCCGAGGTGCCGCCGCGGTGGTGCGGGAGGTGGCGTGCAGGCGCAGGACGCCGGCGGCTGTCGCGCCGGCGCCGGTGATCAGGAAGAGCGCCACCAGCACGCGGGCGGTCGTGGGCGACCAGGGCACCGGGGCGATGGAGCGGGCGAAGACGGCGGCGTTCGCCGCTCCGGCGAAGAGCGCCAGGCAGGCCCCGGAAAGCGCGACAACGAAGTCGGCGGCCGGGCGGCGGCTCAGCGCGTACCAGCCGGCGGCGATCGCGCCGAGGCCGGTGAGCAGGGACCAGATCTGCCCGGACAGCAGCCCGAGCAGCACCCGACCCACGCCCTGGGCGCCGGCGTCCAGTTCCCGTCCCACCGGGTACGCGACGGCCAGCGCGCCGCCGACGATCAGCAACACGCCCAGCGCGGACAGCGCGCGGGCGCCGGCCGGTGCGGTGGCGGCGAGCAGGCCGAGCGCGCCCACCGCGAGCAGCCCCACGATGGTCACCGCCCACCAGGTGTACGCGTCCGGCGGTGGCACCCAGTCGAGGGTGCCGCCGATCACCACCGGGTCGGTGCCGTCGCGCAGCGGGATCGTCCAGTCTCGGACCCGGTGCTCGCGGTCCGGTGCGGCGCGTACCGGGGCCGGTGGCGTCGACTCCTGCCACAGGGCGCGTTGGTCGTGCCACCGCGCGGTGGTGCCGTCGGCGATCCGCCGCCACGACGGTGCGGCGGCCGGGTCCGCCTCGGCCGGGAGCGCGGTGTCGCCGGTGATGGTGCGGTTCAGGTACGTGGCGGGGGAGTGGCTGTTCTCGAAGACCCCGTCCGGGCCGACGCGTAGGTACGGCTCACCGGAGTAGCCGATGACCTCGATGGCGCGGCCGGTGTTGTTGGTCAGCTCCAGTCGGGCGCCGGCCTCGATGACGCGTACCTCAAGCCCTGGCCGCGCCGGTGCGACGCCTGTGGTCCGGGTGCGGTAGTCGGTGCCGTCCGGTGCGTCCGTGCCGTGCGCGGCGGCGGGCGCCGCGCTGATCAGGGTCACCAGGCCGGCCGCGGCGGCGACCAGGCCGGCGCGGCCCACCAGGGTACGGATCACTTGCCGGCCGCCGCCACGGCTGCGGTGAGAGCGTCCGGGGTGGGGTTTTCCAGGGGCTGGCCGTTGATCTTGACGGTGGGCGTGCCGGTGACGTTGCTCCGGCTGGCGTCCTCGGTGACGTGTTCGGTCCACGCCCGGTACGTGTCGTCCTTCACGCAGCTGCCGAAGGAGCCCCGGTCGAGGCCCACGCTGGTGCCGATGTCGATGAGCTTGTCGTCGGTGAGCCCGGCGCTGCCCTCCGGCGGCTGCTGGGCGAAGAGCGCCTTGGCGTACTCGTGGTACTTGCCGCCCGCCGCGGCGCAGCCGGAGGCGGCCGAGGAGCGGGTGGAGTAGTCGGTGGTGGAGAAGCGGTTCAGGAACGCGACGGGGTGGTAGACCACGGTCGCCTTGTTCTCGGTCACCAACTGTTCGAGTGTCGACCCGCTGCTCTGCTCGAACTGCCTGCAGATCGGGCAGAGGAAGTCCTCGTAGACGTCGACGGTGACCGGGCCGCCGCCGGTGACGATGCCGGTGCCGGCCGCGTTGGCGCCGGGTGGGGTGGTGAAGTCGTCGGAGCGCTGGTTGGACCAGACGGCCCAGCCGACGACTCCGGCGATGACCAGGACGACGACCGCTGCGGCGGAGACCCAGATCGTGCGGCGGCGACGCCGCTCACGGGCCAACTGCTCGCGGACCACCCGGGCGGCGTCCCGCTGCCCCTTGCGACTACTCATCCTCGTCCTCCACAACGGGTTCGCCGGACAACCACCCGTCCACCGATACCGGCGTACGCGGCCAGATCAGCAGAAACCCGGCCAGAACCAAGAATCCCAGGTCTCGGAGGATCTCCGGGAGATAACTGGGTGCCTGCCCCGCGGCCAGCTGCCCGCCGCTGCCGAAGCAGCCGCAGTCGATGGCCAGCCCACGCGCCCAGGCCGAGGCGATCCCCGCGATGAAGACCACCAGCAGCGCGGCGGAGACCCCGGCGACGAGCCGGGTGGCCAGCCCGAGCAGCAGCAGCACGCCCAACGCCAGCTCGACGAAGGGCAGGGCCGCCCCGACAACTGTCGCCACGTCGTACGGCAGCACCTGGTAGGCGTTGACCGCCCGCCCGGAGGCGGCGAGGTCGCTGACCTTCGACGCGCCGGCGACCAGCCAGACGGCGGCGAGGCCGAGTCGGGCCGCGACGCCGAGCCAGGGGCGGGCCACAGGCCAACGGCCGCCTCGGGTGGAAGGTGCTGTCACGTTCATTTGTCGTCCCGTCCGCGCCGGAAGTTCCGCGTTCAGCCGGTCAGGGCGTCGCCGACCGCCTCGACCAGGTCGTCACGTGCCCGGGCGACCCGGGACCGGATGGTGCCCACCGGCACCCCTTCGACGGCGGCGGCCTCGGCGTACGACAGGCCGAGCAGTTGGGTGAGCACGAACGCGGAGCGCCGCTCGGGGCCGAGGCGGCGGACCAGGTCGGCGGCGCCGAGCTGGCCGGCCGGGTCCGGGTGCGGTCGGTCGGTGTACGCGTTCGCCGCCAGGCGCTCGTCGAGCCGCCGACGCCTGATGACCGTGCGCAGGTGGTCGGCGCAGGCCCGCCGGGCGATGCCGAGCAGCCAGGTGCGGGCGCTGGAGCGACCCTCGAACGCGGGCAGGGCCCGAAACGCCCGCAGGTAGGTTTCCTGGGTCAGGTCGTCGGCGCTGTCCGGGTCGACCAGGGCGGCGGCGAACCGCCAGACCTCGGCCTGGGTCAGCCGAACGAACGCCGCCTGGGCGGTGGGGTCACCGTCGCGGGCGGTAAGCGCCCAGTCGGTTGCCGGGTCCCGGGCGACCTCGTCGACCGGGGCGGCCGGATGGGCGGCACCGGAGTCACGCGGGACAGGGATCACGACACACCAGGTTACGCGGCAGCCGGCGGCGCGTCCGGGTCGTTCGCCCCTTGGATGGTCTGCGCCACGTCGGGAACTTTTCCCCGCCCCGGGCCGACTACCAGTTCATGACGTGCGACCACCGACGCGCCCACCCCCCTCGGGTCGCCGAAGGGGACACCTATCGGCGACCATGTCCGGCATGACTGTCGCCCCCCGCCGTTGGGCTGCCCGGCTGGCCGCAGCCGCCGGCCTCCTGGTCACCGTCGTCGCCTTGTTGATCGCGCCGGCCACCTCCGCCAGCGCCCACGCGGTGCTGGAGAGCAGCAGTCCGGCCGCCGCGTCCATCGTGCCGAGCGGGCCGTCCGAGGTGGTCCTCACGTTCAGCGAGTCGGTCCGCAAGGTGCCCGACAAGATCCGGGTCATCGCGCCGGACGGGTCCCGGGCCAACCGGGGCGAACCGTCGTTCAGCGGCGGGGTCGTGACCATCCCGGTGGATCCGGCCGGCGCGCGCGGCACCTACCTGGTCAGCTTCCGGGTGATCTCCGCCGACAGCCACCCGGTCTCCGGGGCGTTCACCTACTCGGTCGGCGCGCCCTCGACCCCACCCGTCGACTCCGGCACGGACAGCCGCGCCAACCCGGTGGTCGAGACGGCGGTGAAGGTGGCCCGTTTCCTCGGCTACGCCGGCCTGGTGCTGCTGGTGGGGCCGGTGCTGGTGCTCGCCGCGCTCTGGCCACGACGGCTCTCCCGGCGGGGGCCGACCCGGCTGGCCTGGGCCGGCCTCGGTCTGGTGGCCGTCGCCACCCTCGCCGACCTGTGGTTGCAGGTGCCCTACACCGCCGGTGGTGGTCTCTTCGACGTCACCGGCGAGGGGTTCGGCAGTGTCTTCGGCAGCACCTTCGGCGCCGCCCACCTGATCCGGCTCGGCCTGCTGGCCGCGTCCGTCTTCCTGCTCCGCCCGCTGCTGACCCGGCCCGCCGGCCGGGCGGACGCGACCATCCTGGCGGTGCTCGGCGGCGCCGCCCTGCTGACCTGGCCGCTGGCCGGGCACCCGGCGGCCTCCCCGGCGCCGGCGGTCTCGGTGATGGTCGACGCGGTCCACCTGGGCAGCATGGCCGTCTGGCTGGGCGGCCTGCTCATGCTCGCCGTCTTCCTGCTGCGGCAGGCCGACGAACGGGAGTTGGGCGCGATCCTGCCGATCTGGTCGCGCTGGGCGGCGCTCGCGGTCTCGGCGCTGCTGCTGGCCGGCACCGTCCAGGCGTTGATCGAGGTGGCCACCCCGCGGGCGCTCTTCGACACCACGTACGGGCGTCTACTGCTCGCCAAGATCGGTCTGTTCGCGCTCGTCATCGGCGTGGCCGCGTACTCCCGGCAGTTGGTGCGCAGCCGGGTCGCGGCGCAGCGCCCGGCACCGGTGCGCCGGGCGGTCCTGGCGGAGTTGGCCGTCACCGTGGTGGTGCTGGCTGTGTCCGCGACGCTCGTGCAGACCACGCCCGCCCGCACCGCCGCGGCCGGCCCGTCCGCCGGTGCCGAGGCCGGCCTCTTCAGCACCAGGCTGTCCAGCCCACTCCTGTCGGTGGAGGTCGAGGTGAGCCCGGCCGAGCGGGGCAACAACTCGGTGCACCTGTACGCGTACGACAAGAACAACCAGCCACTGCTGGTCGCGGAGTGGAAGGCCACCGCCGCGCTGCCCTCGGCCGGGATCGAGCCGATCGAGGTGCCGTTGCTGCGGTTGACGGACAGTCACGCCTACGGCGACATCAGCCTGCCGACCGCCGGCGAGTGGCAACTGAAGATCACCGCCCGCACGACCGACATCGACCAGGCCACGGTGACCGCCACCGTGCCCGTCCGTTAGAGAGGTTCGCGAAACCCATGAGCCGATTCCGGCGTACCGCTACCGCCGCTGCCGCCCTGGCGTTCACCGCCGCCGCCACCGCTGTGCTCGGCTTCGCCGGACCGGCGTCCGCGCACGTCACGGTGAACCCGAAGGAGGCGACCCAGGGCGGCTACGCCCGCGTGGCGTTCCGGGTGCCCAACGAGAGCGACAGCGCCTCCACCACCAAGCTGGAGGTGGTGTTGCCGGAGAACGCCCCGGTCGGCTCGGTGTCGACGATGCCGGTGCCCGGCTGGACGGTCGCCACGGAGAAGCGCAAGGTGGACCCGCCGATCGAGGTGCACGGCAGTCAGCTCACCGAAGCGGTTTCCAAGATCACCTGGACGGCCTCCGGTGACGCGGCGGTGAAGCCTGGTCAGTTCCAGGAGTTCCCCGTCTCGCTGGGGCCGCTGCCGAAGGTCGACTCGATGGTCTTCAAGGTCCTCCAGACCTACTCGGACGGCAACATCTCGCGGTGGATCGACGAGCCGGCGCCGGGTGCCGAGGAGCCGGAGCACCCGGCCCCGGTGCTCACCCTGGCCGCCGCAGCGCCGGAGGGTTCGGCCGCACCGGCCTCCGCAGCCGCCGTCGCGGCGCCCGACGATGACGACGAGGACGGCAACGGGCTCGCGGTCGGCCTCGGTGTGGCCGGTCTCGTCGCCGGTCTGGCCGGCCTGGTGCTGGGCGGGCTGGCGTTCGCGCGTAGCCGCCGGGAGCCGGTCGCCAAGGCCTGACCCCTGCCTCACCCGCTGGCCCGCCGGATCAACCGGCGGGCCAGTGCGCTTTCCGCAGCCGGTACCGGCCGTGCCGTGGATATCCCCTGATCAGACGGTGTACGTCGGTAAGGTCGGCCGGGTGTTTGGCTACGGAGGGGGGCGGTGCGGATGCGGTTCGTGCGGGTGATCGCCGGGGTGCTGCTGTTGGTCGTGGGGATTCCGGCGCTGTTCGCCGGCGGCGGGTTGTGGCTGGTGACCCGACACGCCGACCCCGGCGGGGCCTTCGCCGCCCGCTTCGAAACGGTCCGCACGTCCGGTCACGCGGTCGTGATCACCGACCTCGACAGGTTGCTGCGCCAGGAGGCGCCCTTCGCGCGTACCGCGCAGACGCGGCTTCGACTGGACGCCCGCACCACGGGCGGCCCGGCCTTCGTCGGGTTGGCGCCCACCGCCGAGGTGCGTGGCTGGCTGGCGGCGGTGCCGCACGCCACGGTCCGGCGGGTGGCGCTGGCCCGGGGCCCGCTGCCGGTCCGGCTCGATCCGGCCGGACCGGCCACCGCCAACCCGGGCGCCGCGACGGCCGACGAGCCGGTCACGCCGCTGGGCCGGCCCTTCTGGGTACGCGAGGGGATCGGCTCGCTGGAGTGGAGCGCGGACGACCTCGCCGGCGAACCCATGAGCCTTGTGGTGATGCGCCCCGACGGCGGTGCCGACCTGGCCCTGGACCTGCGCGCGGAGTTGCGGGCCGGGTGGACCGGTCCGGCCACCTGGGGTCTGCTGACCGTCGGCGTGCTGCTGGTGGCGTGCGCGGTGCTGCTCCTGCTGCGACAGCTGCGCCCGCGCGAAGTGATCTTCGTGGTCGAGCCGGACCAGGTTCCGGTGCTCGCCGGCCGCCTCGGGGTCACCTCGCTGAGTGGCCTGGGCCGCCCCCGGCAACCCGACTCGACCCCGCCGTTGCCGGTGCGACAACTCGCCCCGGTCGGCGCCGGAGCCGCGGAACCTCCCCGGCCGGCGATCGGCGCCGCGCGCGCGGCCACCCTCGCCGACCTGGGCGAGCCGGTCCGGCTGCCCCACCCACCCGAGGTGAGGCTGAGTCTCGCCTGGCCGCCGGCCGACCCGGACGAGCCCACCGACCGGCCGGTGGCGGTCCCACCGGTTGGCGGCGGCCCGGCCGGTGGCGACCCTGCCGGGTGACGGCGCGGTGGAACGGCGAGTGGCCCTCCACGCTGCCGACGCGGAGGGCCACTCTCACCGGGGGATCGGTGCTACCCGAGCGACGCTTGAGGTAGATGAGGACAGGTTAGCCCCGAATGTGGCTACTCGGGAGGTCTGTCCAATTGGTGCGATTTTCCACACCGAGCTTCGGACGCACCGGCAACGCCGCCAACAGCAGCAGACTGAGCAGCACGTAGGTGTTCTGCACGACGAAGTCCACCGGGTCGTGAGTGCGGACCGGTTCCGCGCCCCAGGCCTGGAACGTCACCACGCCGTAGATGGTCACGGCGGTGATGCCCAGCGCGAGCCCGCCCAGCCACCGACGTCGGCGTGCCTCGTCGGGGCGGTCGGCGCTCAGCGCCGCGTCGGCGAGCAGCACCACCGCGGGCACGAACCAGTAGATGTGGTGGGTCCAGGTGATCGGGCTCGCCAGGGAACCGACCAACCCGGTCAACGTCAGGCCCGTCAACGGGTCACCCGCCCGCGCCGCGCGGGCGGCGCGCCACAGCCCGTAGGCGGCGACCACGGCGACCACCAGCAGCCAGAGCAGCCGGTCCGGCTTCTCCGGCTCGGTGAACCGGCTGAGCAGACCGAACAGCGACTGGTTGCCGACGATGTCGGTGCGTCCCACCCGCTCGGTGGTCCACAGCTCGTGCGTCCAGAACCGCCACGAGTCGCGGGGGGCGATCGCCGCCGCGAGCAGGGTCGCCGCCGCCGCGGTCGCGCTCGCCACCGCCGCGGCCCGCCACCGCCGGGTGGCCAGCAAATACACGATGAAGATGCCGGGAAAGAGCTTGAGCGCCGTCGCCAGCCCCACACCCACCCCGGCCCAGCGTCGCGCCTGCGGCACCGCGAAGAGCAGATCGGCCAGGATCAGCACGACCAGCAGCATGTTGATCTGCCCGAAGGTGATCGTCTCGCGGATGCTCTCCACAGCCAGCACCAGCAGCACGGCGGCGACCAGGGTGAACGTTCGGGGCAGGGCGTGTCGGGCGATCACCGGCACCACCAGCCACCTGGTGGTCAGCACGACGGCCAGCACGGTGAGCGCCGTGAAGATCGCCACGGTGGCGCCGAGCCGCAGCAGACCGAACGGCCACAGCAGCAGCGCGCTGAACGGCGGGTAGGTGAAGTACAGCTCGCCCTGCACCCGGTCGGGTTGAACGTAGTCGTAGAGCGGGTGACCGACGCGCCACCAGTCCATCGCGGACATGTAGATCTTGAGATCGAAGAAGTTGTGCACGAGGCCGGGCAGGTAGAGCGCTGGCAGCACAGCGACGAGGGCCACCACCGCGACCAGGCGACGGACCGTACGGCCGCCGGGATCGTCTTCGGTGACGGCGGGCGGTGCGACGGGTTCTGCTGGCACCCCGAAACCCTAGCGGGCCGGTCCGCCGAGAGCGCGCAGCCGCGGGGCGTGGGCTGCGCGTAGGCTGTCCCGGTGGCTGATCTCCTCGTCTGGATCGACTGTGAGATGACTGGGTTGGACCTCGGCAGGGACAAACTGATCGAGGTTGCGGCACTGGTCACCGATCCCGACCTCAACGTGCTGGGTGACGGTGTCGACGTGGTTATCCACGCCGACGAGGCGGCACTGGAGGGGATGCCGGAGATCGTGCAGACCATGCACGCCAAGTCCGGCCTCACCGAGGAGGTCCGCCGTTCGGTGGTCACCCTCGCCGAGGCCGAAGACCTGGTCCTGGATTACGTCCGCACCTTCGTGAAGGATCCGCGTACGGCTCCGCTGTGCGGCAACTCGATCGCCACCGACCGGGGCTTCATCGCCCGGGACATGCCCCGCCTCGACGCGCACCTGCACTATCGGATGATCGACGTCTCGTCGATCAAGGAACTCTGCCGTCGCTGGTACCCCCGTGTGTACTTCGGCCAGCCGCAGAAGGGCCTCGCGCACCGGGCGCTTGCCGACATCCGGGAGAGCATCCGGGAGTTGGAGTACTACCGGCGCACCATCTTCGTTCCGCTGCCCGGCCCGGATGTCGAGACCGCCAAGGCGATCGCCGCCGAACTCTGACCGCGGCAACTCCTCGCGGGCAGCAGGGAACCCGCTGGACGAGGCGCGCCGTGGTGTGGCTATTATTGGTCCGCACCCCGCCCGGAGCGATCGACCGGGCGACGGCGGCATGGTGGCTGTAGCTCAGTTGGCAGAGCACCGGGTTGTGGTCCCGGTTGTCGTGGGTTCAATTCCCATCAGTCACCCCACTGGTTTCACCACTCAGGCCCCCTCTTCGGAGGGGGCCTGAGTCGTTGTGGGGGCGAGACAGGGGCCCACGCGAAAGCCCCCTCCGAGGAGGGGGCTTTCGTCGTTCGGCTCAGGCGGTCGGCGTGGGGGACGGGGTGACAGTCCCGTCCGGGGTCGGCGTGGCGTCCGGGTCGGCCGGAGGCTCGTACGGGAGGGCGCTGCCCTTGACGTACTCGTCCCAGCTCATGTTCCAGTCGGTCCAGCCGTTGCCGTTCTGCAGCTTGCGTTCGGTGCCCTTGACCGTGATCGGGTCGCCGATCTGGGTGTTCTTGAAGAGCCAGTCGCCGTTGGCCATCGACACGTTCACGCAGCCGTGCGACACGTTCGTGGTGCCCTGCTGGCCTTCGGACCAGGGTGCCGCGTGGATGAACTCCCCGCCCCAGGTGAGGCGCTGCGCGAAGTCAATCTTGGTGCGGTAGCCGTCCTCCGGGCCCAGCTCCTCGAACGTGTCGAAGACCGTCTTGCGCAACTTCTCGATCACGACCATCGTGCCGCTGGACGACGGGGTGCTCTTCTTGCCCAGGCTGACCGGGATGGTCTTGACCACGGCGCCGTTGCGGGTCACCGTCATCCGCTTGGTCTTGTTGTCGACAGTCATGACCACCGACGCGCCGATCTTGACGTCCACCGAGAGGTCGGCGCGGCCGTACCAGCCCTCACCCATCGGCAGGCCGCCCGCCTGCACCCGGTAGGAGACCTTGCTGTTGGGCTTCCAGAACTCCTTCGGCCGGTACCGGATCTCGGTGGGGCTGACCCAGTGCCAGATCCCCGCCTGGACCGGCGTCGAGGTGACAGTCATCCGGCGCTGCACGTCGTCGCGGTAGTCCTCCGGGATGCCCCGACTGAACTTCACGATCAGCGGCATCCCCACACCGACCACCTGGTTGTCGCCGAGGAAGCTGCTCACGCGTACCTGATTGCCGGGCTTGGCCATGGTGGTGAAGGTGCTGGTCGCGGTGGCCGGACGCCCGTCGTCGCCGGTGGCGGTCACGGTCGCCGTGTAGCTCGTGCCGTACGCCAGCGCGCCGGTCGGCAGCCAGGACTTGCCGTCCTTGGCGACGGCGCCCTCGACCGCCTTGCCGGCGGCGTCCTTCAGCTCGACCGTGGTCTCCGTGGCGTCCTTCGTGGTGAAGGTGATGCCTGTGGACGCCGGCACGTCCTTGGCGTCGGCCGCCGGCTCACTGATCGTCGCCGCGGCCTTCGGCGCCGGGTTCTCGCCACCGCCGTGCCACGAGGACGGCTTACCGCCGTCATCGGTGCAGGCGGAGGTGAAGGCCAACGCCACGGCGAGAAGTCCCGCCGCGAGCACGCGGCGTCGCCCACCGGGCCTGATCAGCTGGTCCTGGCTAGCTCGCATGAATTCCCTCACAGTCGTGGTCGCTGCCCCATCGTCTCCTACTGACGCGCCAGAGCCGGCCCCGGTTGCCGAGGGTGAACCGAAACACGCCATCAATAGTGCCCGAATTCTGCTACTATCCGGCGTTTCGTGAGCCTGGTTCGTCTTCGTGCCGGGATTGCGGGGGTCGCCGCGCCGTCATCGCACGGCGGGAGTGCAAGAGTACGCCGGCCCCGCCAACGGCAGGGCCGGCGCAACGAGCCGACGGCTCAGACCGCCGGGCCGGCTCCACCACTGGGCACCGGCAACGCGCTGCCCTTGATGAACTCCGACCAGCTCAGGCTCCACGCCGTCCAACCGTTGCCGGCGGCGATCCTGCGCTCGGTGCCCTTGATCGTGATCGGATCACCGATCCGGGTCTTGTCGAACAACCACCTGGCGTTCGCCATCGACACGTTCACGCAGCCGTGCGAGACGTTCTGCCGCCCCTGCACGTGCTCCGACCAGGGCGCGGCGTGGATGTACTCGCCACCCCAGGTGAGCCGCTGGGCGAACTGGATGTCGGTCACGTAGCGGTTGGCCGGGTCCGGATCGTCGCGGGTGTCGAAGACCGTGGCTTCCTTCTTCTCCATCACGACAAGCGTGCCGCTCGACGACGGCGTGCTCTTCTTGCCCAGGCTCACCGGAATGGTGCGCACCGCCGTGCCGTTCTCGTAAACCGTCATCTTCTTGTTGGCGTTGTCGACCTTCATCTCGAACGACCGGCCGATCTTCGCGGTGGCCTTGCGGTCGATGTCGCCATACTTGCCGTTGCTCAGCGGCACCCCCGCCAACGCGATCCGCACCGTGATGGTCGTGCCCGGCTTCCAGTACTCCGGGGCCCGGTAGTAGGCCTGCGTGCCGTTGCTGACCCAGTGCCACGCGCCCGGCTGCGGCGGGTCGGTCTGGACGAACATCCGCTTCTGGACCGCCGCCCGGTCCTTCTTCGGAATGCCCGGGTGGAACTCGGTGACCACCGGCATGGCCACCCCGTAACTCTTGTCGTCGAAGAGGTACAGGCCCGACCCGATTGTCGACTTCGGCTTGGCCATCGTGGTGAAGCTGCTGGTGCCCTGACTGCCCGTGCCGTCCGACGCGCTCGCCGTCACCGTGGCCGTGTAGCGGGTGCCCCACTTCAACGGGGTGGACGGCACCCAGGACGAACCATCGGTACGTAGCTTGCCCTGGATCGAGCCGCCGCCGTCCGCCGTCAGGGTCACCGCGGACACCTTCCCGCCGTCCGGGAGCTTCGCGCTGATCTCCGTGCTCACCGGCCTGTTCTTCGTGCCGTTCGCCGGGCTCAACGTGAGCGGCGGCCCGCTCGGTGTGCTCGGCGTCGAAGGTGCGGCTGAGCCAGGGGCGGCGCTCGCGTCCGAGGACGCCCCGCCAACGAACTCCGGCTTCTTCTCGTCGCCGCCGCATCCGGTCAGTGCCAGCGACGCCGCCAGAGTCAGGGCGCCCACCACCGCCCCGGCTCGCGTGAACCGTGCCATGCCCACCTCTGTTCTCGCGTACCTGGCGGACATCGTGCCGCATCACCGCCGCAACTCACGCCCCGATCTTGGCGACGGTGGTCGGTTTGGGGCTTTTTGCCGGCAAAGCTCGACCGAAGGGGGGACCCGGGTAACCGAATTGGAGCCCACGTTCCAGGGGTGCTAATGTTCTCTCCGTTGCCGACGAGCGCCGCTAGCTCAACTGGCAGAGCAGCGGACTCTTAATCCGCGGGTTCGGGGTTCGAGTCCCTGGCGGCGCACCAACGATCAAGGCCCTGACCTGGTGGTTCACACTGGGGCAGGGCCTTTTTCGTGTGCTTCGGTGGTGGGCGGTCGCTCGCTGGGTGCTCGGGAGCCGTTGGACCGGGCCGGCGTTGCCGGGACACGTCGTTGTTTCGTGGATGCCCGCGCTCATCGTCATTTGTGAGGTGGCCATCCGGTACAGGGCGTCAGGGCATTGGCGCATCCGACCGCCGAGGCGTCCGCCGCGCTTCTTCGAGCATCCAGTCGTTGGCGATTACGCTGGTGGTGTGGGGGGACAGCTGCGGGTTCGCGTGCAGGGGGATCTCTATCACCCGATGGTGCCGCCCGGAGCCGTGTATGTGGGGCGGCAGGGGTTCGGGCTGCGGCGTTCTCCCTGGGCCAATCCGTTCAGCCTGCGGAAGCATGATCGGGCGGAGGCGTTACGTCTCTATCGGCAGTGGCTTGTGGGGCAGCCGGCCCTTGTTGACCGGGCGCGGCGGGAGCTCACGGGGAAGCAGTTGGCGTGCTGGTGCCGCGTCGAGGATTCGTGCCATGCCGACGTGCTGGCCGACATCATCGGTTGAGGTGCAATCGGTATCGCGAGGTGGGCCGTCTCGGTGCGTAGACACCGCCAATGCTGAAGGACTGCGGTCTTGCCGCTTGGTTGCCTACGTAGAAGGCGACGTCGCGGTCGGCGGCGCAGAGCTGGGTGAGGAACTTGTTTCTCAGCTGTTCCGCGGCCTCCGCGTCGGTGAGCTGGTCTAGACGACGTTGTAGGGCGACGAACTCCCAGTCCCAGAGTGTCTGTTGGTGACCGCGGCATTGACGGTCTGCGCAGCGATAGCGGTAGGCACCAGTGAAGCGTGGTGCTTGAAGCGGGCTGCGCTTGGCCGGTTCCAGTAGGTCGAGCTGGTTGAGGTAGCCAGCGATCTTCTTGCGATCTTCCGCCGACCAGCCGGGATGGCGCTTGACCTGAAGAGACGAGATGTCGGCCACGCGAATCAGCGCGATCGATCGTGCGCTCCGGTCGTCGCGGGCCTGTTTGTTGAGCCAGCACATGGAGTCTTCGACGAGCGGATCGAGGAGGTTTCGACGCGACTGTCGGCTGGCGATGTGCCGCTCGGTGGTGATGGTGTCCACGATCGGCTTCCAGCTCTCGCGCCGCTGGTCCTGACTGGCTGGCAGTGCGTCGACGTGGATGATGTCGTACTTGTGGAACTTGCCGTCGTCGTCGAGGTCTCGATAGTGGACCGGGTAGAGGCGAATCCAACCCGTCCAGGGCGGGTCCATGCCCAGTGCCCCGACGCAGACCGTCTCGCCGTACCGCGCGGAGGGGTTGGGTGCCGCCTTCACTGTGATCAGGAGGCGGAGTGTCGCTGGTCGTGCCAGGACTGGCTTCAGTCTTGGATTTTCGTCGGTGCTCGGTCCCCACAACGGAAGCTGTTCCAACGGAACCACCCACATCGCTATACGCAGCCGCCTAGGCACTTTTAGTTACATAGACGGTCTCACATTTGAGCGGATCTGGCACCAGTCGGCAGGGGTCAGGGTTGGCCTCTCAGCCAGCGGCGTGGTGCTGGGAGTCAGCGGCGGCGTGCTGCCCTGCTAGCCCTACGCTGGCGGCATGAGGGAACCAGCGCGGACCGGACCTGGTAGGTGCTGATGAACCGGCATGCAGCGGCATCTGCCGAGGCGATCCCTGACGCGATTCGGGCCGATGTGGAGACGCTGTGGCGCTACCACGACATGCGCCACGAGTTGCGCCCGTGCGACGTGGGGATTGGGTTGGGCAGTCACGATCTCGGCGTGGCCGTCATCGCGACGCGCTTGTTTCACGAGGGCCTGTTCCCAAGGATCGTGTTCACCGGCGCGAACGCCCCAACGACCGTCGAGCGGTTCCCGCGTGGAGAAGCAGTGCACTACCGCGAGTACGCCATCGAGCAGGGTGTATCCGCGGAAGCGATTCTCGTGGAGCCGCGTGCCACGAACACCGCCCAGAACCTGGAGTACTCGCGTCAGCTCCTGACCGAACACCGGATCCCGGTGAAGTCGGTGCTGATCATGTCGCGGCCCTACCAACAGCGTCGGGCCTACGCCACCTGCAGGCTGATGTGGCCGGAAATCGATGTGGTCTGCGCGTCGAACCCACTCGAACTGGACGACTACGTGAGCAGCATCGGTGATCCGCGGCGGGTGGTGGACATGCTGGTGGGCGACACGCAGCGGATCGAGGTGTACGCGGGGCGCGGGTTCGCGATCCCGCAGGAGATTCCGGACGAGGTGCGGACGGCGTTCGAGCGCCTGGTGGCGGCTGGCTACACGAGCCGACTAATTTGAGCCCGGCTACCAGCGCGGCCCTCCCGACCGGACGCCCATCCGGTCGCTGAGTTTGACGGCCAGTCGGGGTGGCCGGGGGCGGGTGAGGATGTCGCGGACGAGGTCGCGGGAGAGTTGGTGGTAGCGCACCTGGTCGGGGCCGATGACCTCGGCCTCCAGGAGCGCCGTGAGCGCGTCGTCGATGCGGTTCCGCCGGGCAAGGGCCCGGGCGGTTTCGATGGCGTGCCGAACCTGCCGCTCGACGGGCACGGTGCTGGTGTCGAGTGTGGCGCCGATGGCGATGGCGCGCTGCACGTCGCCGAGTTCCATCGCCACGGTCGTCTTGTGGATCGACACGTTGGTCGGCCCGAAGGCGGTCCAGACGTGGTTGCCATCGGCGCCGAGCCGCCGTGCGGCGGCATCGGCCTCGGCGATGTGGGTGTCGGCGGAGGCGCGGTCGTCGTCTCGGGCGGCGGCCAGCGCGCAGACGAGGTGCAGGCTGCCGTAGACCGACAGCAGCTGCGGAGTGGGTTTGGCGAGCCGTGGTTCCAGGAACTGCGCCGCCGTGGCGGCGAGGCCACGAGCCTGCGCATATTCGCCGATGGACGCCAGCGAGTGCGCGGCGGAGCGGCTGAGCGAGCCGATGACGACGTGGTCGTGGCTGGCGTTGGCGGCGGCCAGCCCACGGCTGGCGGCGGTCCACGCGAGGTCACCTTCGCCGAGCTTGGTGAGGAACAACGCGGCCAGCTGGTGGGCGTAGGCGGTCATCGCGTGCGCGCGCTGGCCATCGTCTCCGTCGTACGCCTCGGTGGCGGTGAGGCAGTCGTGGATGAGGTAGGGCAGCCGGCGGGCGAGGGTGCCGTATCGCGAGTGCTGGTAGGCGGTCCAGATTTCGGCGACGTCGTTCTCGATCTCGCGCAGGGCGGGGGCCTCGACGTCCCCCGTGCTGGCCAGCGTCGGCGCGAGGTGACGATAGTCGTGAAGTGCGGCCCGCAAGGCCGGGATGGTCTCGCGCCCTGAGTCGTCCGACCACTCGAACAGGCTCGGTGCACCGATCAGATCGCCGAGGGATACGTCGAGGGCTTTGGCGATCGCGCGTATGACCGACAGCCGGTCGAGGTCGGCCCGGTTCGTCTCGACCTTGCGTAACCACTCCTGGGTCTTGCCGACCAGACCGGCTAGCACCTCCTGGGAGAGGCCTCGTCGACGCCGGTAGAAGGCGACGCGCTGGCCGATGGTCATGTCGTCCGTCATCCCTCGCACACCATCACCCTGCCCGCTGAAGGCCGCCGGACCCGGTACGGATTTTCCCGGTCCTCCGTACGGACCGCCCCTACGTTCAGTTCACCCCAGGTCACCGGCGCGTGTCGATGCCGGTGTCGGGATGACTAACAGGGAGCTGCAGATGGAGGGATCGATGGACGGCGCGCCACTCCACGGCTTGGGCCGCTGGCTCGGCCCGTCCTGGAACGAACTGTCTCGGTGTTCTCCCCGCCTGCGTACCGCCATGAGGGCTGCGTGGGTGGGTGATCGGCGGCCTGCTCCCAGCCGCCGTGATGCGGCGGCGGGCTCGCCATTCCCCCGGCGAGCCCGCCGCTCATCGTTCCTGGTGGGGGTGGAGGACCCGGGCGACGGTGAATGGATCGCTGAGGTGGTCGGCCAGTAGAAGCCGGCTCTGTGACGGGCGCAGCGTGTCGACGACACCGTGACACGCGAAATCCGCCACGTCGCAGGCGGCGAGCACCTCGTGCACAGCCCGGCCGGAGGCGGTCCCGTCCGAGAGAATGGTGTGCTCTGCGAAGCTGCCGGCGACGAGCTGGGCCTCCTGCGCGGCGAACGGCAGTTCGCGTGCGCCCGGGGTGGTGGGCATCGCGACGATGAGCGCCCGGTCCACCAGCCGTCCGCTCGCCGTACGTGAGCGCGCATGGCGCAACGCGCGTGCGGTCGGCGTGTACGAGACGACCGCTCGATCGAGAACCGTTCGGACCGGCTCGGTGCCGGAGGCCCGTACGTGTCCTGCCGCGTGCAGGGAAACTGTCCGAGCATGCCGCCGGGACACAGCCACAGTCGTACGGCCTCGGTCCCATCGGGCGCGGACAGGCGGTCGAGCACCGGGCCCATCACCGCGTCGTAAAGCCAACCGAGCAGGCCGGTGATCTCCAGTCGCTCCAGCCCCACCGACGAGAACGCCCGGCGGCTCGCAACGAGCCGCCGGGCGTTTCCTGTTGTCAGCTGGCGTTGGTCCAGGCTCGCGTGGCGCCGGTGGCAGGGTTGACGTCGAGATAGTCGGCCCGGCCGTCGCCGTTGATGTCGGCGAGCTGGATCTGGTTGCCGGGGCTGCCGACACCGCCGGCGACCTTGCCGCCGTTCAGCCACAGCCAGTTGCCGTTGCCGTTACGACCACCGTTCTGCCAGACGTCGATGGTGCCGTTGTCACCGAGGGCGATGTAGTCGGCCCGTGCCGTCCCGTAGAGCGGCGCGAACCGCACGCTGGTGCCAGCCACGTGGACGCCGACGGCGACCGTGTCGATCGAGGTCCACCGCCAACCGCCGCCGCTGGATGCGCCGACGCTCAGCCAGGCTTCGACCGAGCTGTCCGGCGCCACATCGAGGTAGTCGGCCTTGCCGTCCCCGTTGACGTCGGCGAAACGGATCTGGCCGCCCGGGGACCCGACGCCGGTGGCCACGATGCCCTGCGAGTTGAAGACCCAACCACCACCGTTGCCCGGCCCGCCGTTGATCCACCCCTCGACCGAGCTGTCGGCGTCGACGGCCAGGTAGTCGGCCTTGCCGTCCCCGCTGATGTCGGCGAACCGCACATTGCTGCCGGGCACGCCGACACCGGTGGCGACCGTGCCGACGAAGTTCCACGCCCAGGCGCCGTTGCCCTGGGAGCCGCCGTTCAGCCAGGCCTTGACCGAGCTGTCCGCGCTGACCTCCAGATAGTCCACCCGGCGATCGCCGTTGAGGTCGGCGTACACGACCCGGGCGTGGTTGCCGGTGGCGACCGAGCCCCGCGAGGCCCATTGCCACCCGCCGCCGGGGGCCGCGCCGGAGTTCTTCCACATCCGGATGCCGCCGGTGACCGGGTCGACGTCGAGATAGTCCGCCTTGCGGTCGCCGTCCAGGTCGGCGAGCTGGATCTGGCTGCCGGGGGAACCGACGCCGGGGGCCACCACCCCTTGCGAGGACCATCTCAGGTTGGGCGGGACGATATGAAAGTCCGTGTCCGTCGCTCCGTTGAGCCAGGCCCGTATCGAACTGTCCGGCCCGATGTCGAGGTAGTCGGCCTTGCCGTCACCGTTGAGGTCGGCGAAGCGGATCTGGTTGCCCGGAGAGCTGACGCCGGCGGCGATCTCGCCTTGCTTGAACCAGCCCCATACCCCCGCCCCCGTCCGGCCGATGAGCCAGGCGAGCACCGAGCTGTCCGGCCGGACCCAGAGGTAGTCGGGCCGGCCGTCATCGTTGATGTCGGCCAAGCGGACCTGGCTGCCGGGAGCATCGAGACTGGGGACGATCTGCCCTGCCGAGTTCCAGATGTACCGGCCTTGCGAGTCGGTGCCGCCGTTGACATACAGGCCCAGGGAGCCGGTGTTGGGGTTGATCTGCACCAGGTCGGCCCGGCCGTCGACGTTCATATCGGCGGTCTGCCACAGGAAGCCCGGAGCGTACGGGAAGCCGCTGGAACCGTGTCCGATCCAGGCGATCGTGCCGTCCAGGCCGGCGCCGCCGTTGAGCCACACGTTCACCGAGCCGTCGGAGTGGCTGACGAGGTAGTCGTCTCGGCCGTCACCGTCGACATCGCCGAACAGGACCTTGTCGCCGCTGCCGAGCGACAGGCTGCCCGGGTAGGAATCGCGGCTCATCGTGCCGGGCGCTATCACGCCTTGCGAGTTCCACGCCCGGACCGGGGCGGCTGTCGGGGTCACGGCGCCGGGTGCCACGATCCAGCCGGCGTCGGCCACGGCGAGAACACCGCGGTAGAACGCCGCGCTCATCTTCCGGTAGCCGGCGTCGTTGGGATGAATTCCGTCGGCCAGGTCGGATGTGGTCACCGCGCTCATGCTGACCAGATACACGTGTTTGCCGTCCGCCCGCCTCGTCGCCACCAGGCCGGGCACCGCCTGGTTGAAGGCGGCGATCCGGGCCTGGGTGGCCGAGTTGCCGGACGGGACGATGGTCGAGACCAACAACGTCACCTGTGGCACCGCCCGGAAGATCTGGTCGATCAGGCTGCCGAGCCGGCCCGGGGCGCCGGCTGGTTCGCCGTTCTGGTGCATGTCGTTGGTGCCGATGTGCAGCAGCACCACATTGGGCCGGTAAGTGCTCAGCACGGAGTCCGCGATGCCGGCGATGTCCGCGATGCGCCAGCCGGAGTGCCCCTCGTTGGCGTTCGGTGCCGGGCCGGAGCGCTGCGAGCCGACGAACTCGACCCGCCCGCCCTGAGCGGTCAAAGCGCTGTGGAGATCCGAGCGGTATCCCGACCCGGTCGAACTGCTCACGCCGTACGTGATCGAGTCGCCCAGCGGCATGACCCTCAGCGGCACATCGGCCATGCCGACCTCGTCGACGGCCCTGCGAACATCGGTCACGTGCTCTCTGAGCCAGGTCCCTGCCCGGATCAGCGCGGGCCGGAAAGACGCGAACCAACGGCCCACCTTCGCGGCCAGCGCGATGGTGCCGTTCCCGGCCCAGATGAGGATGCCGGGCAGGGACTTCTCGGCCCAGAGTCCGATGCCGGATTCCCACGCGGCCGCACCGGCGGCCTGGATGATTCCCGCGACGATCAGATGTCCCCAGACGCTGCCATCGAGCGTGCCGCCGTCCACCGCGATCAGGATGCCGCCGCGGGTGAGGTTGCCCAGGAACGTGCCCACGAAGGCGCAGACGGGCTTCGCGACGGGAAGCACGGCCGGGCTGGTGATGGCCACCAGTGCCCCGACGCAGAGCGCCCGCGAAACGATCAGCGCTGTGACGCCGGCGCCGGTGGCGAGAATCTGTGCCAGCCAGCCGGCATCGGTCTGGACCTCCGGCCTGGTGACCGTGAGAGACAGTTCGGCCTCCGTCACGCTGATCGTGCCGTCGAAGTCGGGCCACGTGTCCATACCCGGGTACGTGGCACCGGGCGGATTCGCCTGGGTCTCCGCCTGGAATGTCGACCCGAACGCCGGGCCGCGGCCTTGGAATTCCGAAGCCGCCTCGCGTACCCGGGCGACATCGACCGTCTCCCCCAGGTCCAGGGTGAAGATGATGTCATCGTCCGCGGCCTCGACGGTCATGCTGCCGAGTGGGCCCATCGGAACCTGGGCGGGCAGCGTGGCCGGCGCCCGGTCCGGAACGGCCTGGGCCGGTGCCGCCAGCCCGCCGCCGATCAGGGCTGCCACCACGATCATCGCGGTACTGATCCGCACGCGGGCCAACACAGCGGATTTCGGCCGGGGCCGCAGGTCGCCGCTTCTTCTCACAGGTCCTCCGTCGTTGGTGCCGCCCGGGAGGCCGCCGAGGTCTCGTAAGAACGCGGGTGGTGGGCGGGCAGGCAGGCAGGCAACGGTGCTGTCCACCGCGCAAGTCCGCTCGGAGCGATCACAGCATGCTTTGATTAACGAAGACCATCGATTGAGTTACGTGCCAGCTTCGCTGCTATAGGGCACACTCATCCCCGAGACAGCCAGAATGTTTCTGGCCCTGCTGCGCGATCCGGCAATGACCGCGCGACGAAAACACGGCGGGGATCCTCAGTTTGCCGCGGGCGCGTCCGATCGACATCACGAAGCCGGCGGGACAACCCCTGTCGGCGGCATCCCTCAGGGTGTGCCATCTGATGTCACGGCCTGGGAGTGATGGATGCGCGAGCGGACTTACCCGGCTCTGCGCGACGTCGGCGAAATCTTGTCAGACCTGCAGGTGCGCACGAGGTCGTGTTGGAAGACCGAGCTCTGCCTCCCGGTAACCGGCCAACGCCGCCGGCGGCTACGGCATCCCCGCCACATGCCCAGGGCATCCAACTTGCCGCTACGTTCATTCAGATCGCGGCGATCCCGCGCCCTGGGCTGTTCCGTCTAACGAGCACCGACCGTCGACCCGAGACCTCAAGACAACACGTCCACCGCCATGACAGACCACCCACCCAACGTGCCCAGGGCGTGGTGCGAGCGCTGGCAACGGGCCGGCCGTCAGCGCACGAAGCACCGTTTGGAACCGCCAACCTGCAACCACCTTGGCAGCTCGACACCAGGTCAACGCACGCATCGGCGCAGCTCAATCCAGGCAGCGTCACGGTCAAGCCGTGCAGGTTTGTCGCTAGCCCAGGGCACCAACCTGCGCCAGCATCCGTTCACTGATGGCACCGGGCAAGGTGCCCCCGTTTACCCCCCGAAAACCCTTCCCAAGTGTTGACTACCAGTGACAAGCCCCGATCAACGCTAGACGGCGTTTGCGCAGCTCAACGCAGTAACATGACTAGCGATGACAAGCTCGGCGGAGTGACGGTTGGTAACCGCGGCCGGTCGCTGTTCTGCTATCTCGACGTGTCCCTGCCCGAGACCCTGCGCCGGCACCTCACGCGCCCGCAGGCCGGTGAGTTCACCGCCGAGCACATGAGCGGCTGGTACGCCGCCCATGACGTCCTGGGCTGGCCAGGCGAACTCGTCCTACCGGAGACCACCACCCTGGTCGACGCCGTCGAGGCCGTCGCCGTTGCCGCCGGGCTATGCCAGACCGGACGCGACGACGACTTTCCTCCGAGCGTTCCGTCCCGGTAGGGCAGCCAGGCCGGCTCCCGGTGTCTCGCGGCAATCGAGGTCAGTTCCGGCGAACGAAAAGCATCGCAGTACCGGTCAGAACCCGGCGTCCGGGTCTGTTCCGAACAAGGTCAGCAGCCTCGAACAGTCGAATATGCCACCTCTGCATGATTCGGTAGCTCATTGCGTATCGATGCTCGACCACACCCACCGCAACGTGGCCCTCCCGCGGAATGGCATCCCTAGGACCTACCGCAGCGGACACCGGCCGCCGGTTGGGGTCCCCGCTCGGGTGTTGCTGTCGCTATCGTGGGCCACACTGTCGATTACGGGGGAAAAATGGGTTCAGTAGACAAGTTCGCGTGTTGCAGATGGGTTGGCGCGTTGTCCAAGACTGCCACCCTCACCGACCGCGAGATGCAGGTCTTCACGCTGTTGGCGGAGGGTGAGCAGAATCAGGTGATCGCCGATCAGTTGTTCATCACCGAGCGGACCGTTCGGGCGCATCTCGCCAAAATAATGATGAAGCTCGGCCTTGACTCACGCATGCAGGTATGTCTGGCGGCCTACGTGTTCATCCATGACAGGGCTGAATCCCAGACTGTCGGAAGTGACAATTACGAAGCCTCGGGCGCTGCGGCACGCTGATTGGAGAAGGCCGCCACCACGAGGTGGGGCCTCGTGAAGAGAAGGGACCTAAGCATGAGCGCATTCGACCTCGACGCCCAGGTCGTCCGACCCAACAGCGAAGCTCCGCATGCGCAAGCCTCGATCACGAGCATCGTGACCCGGCTCGCCTGTACTCGGACGCCGATCTGCTCAAACTTCTCCTGCCTGTGCACCCTCCTCTCCTGCACCGTGGGCTGCGCGGCGCGCGACGACTGACCTGCGACGAGGGGTGCTGCCATGAGGCTTAGACATGGCAGCACCCCCCCCGGGAGCAGGCTATCGGAGCAGTCGAGCGACGAGCGAACTGTCGGCGAGGAGGAAACCGTGGACGTGAAGATTGAGAAGCCGGTGCGGACGTGGCACGGCGCGATTCCCGCCGAATTGGCCGAGCGTGCTCGGCACCTAGCCGGCGAGGTCGCCGAGCGAATCGACGACGGTGACCGGGTGCTGGATCTGATCGTGACCTCCGCCGAGCAGGCCGAACATCCGATGGGCTGGTACTACCCGAGTTTTGGGCAGGGGCACGCTGGCCTGGCACTGCTGCCGCTGCACGCGGCCCGGCAAGCGGTCGGCGCCCGGCGGGAGGCGCTACGCCAGTCGGCGTTCGGGTTGCTGCGCGAGGCGTTCGGCGCGACGCGGGCCGAGCCGCTGGACGGCCCAGGAGTCTTCGCCGGAATGAGCGGATTGGCGCTCGTGCTGAGCGAGGCGGTCGAGGCCGAGCCTCGGTTCGGGCCGAGCCTGGTCCGCCTACACGAGCAGCTCGCCGAACGGGTCACCAGCTGGGACCTGCCGCGGGTGGAGCGCGGCGTCGCCGACCAGCACTACGACATGATCTCTGGCGCTGCGGGCGCTCTCGCGTACATCAGCGGGGTGGCGGACCCCGGCGAGCGCCTCGGCCAGGCCGCCGAGATCCTGGTCGACCACCTGATCTGGCTGGGAGGGACGCCGGACGACCCAGTGTTGCCGTGGCGCTTCCTGATTGCGCCAGAGATGTTGCCGGAGCAGGTCCGCGACCGCAGCGGTTACGAGGGCGGATACCTCAACCTCGGCATGTCACACGGTGTGCCGGGTGTGATCGCGGCGCTCGCCGGGGCGTGGCGGGCCGGCCTGCGGCGGCCCGGTCACGAGGAGGTGCTGCGCGAGATGACGCGCTGGGTCCTTGAGGTACGCAAAAACGACTCCCACGGACCACTGTGGACGGGTGATGTGCCGGTGGGTATCCCTCCGGCGCGTACCGGCGACACCGTCCTGCGCGATCAGCTCGCCTGGTGCTACGGGACCGCCGGTGTCTCGGCCGCCCTGCTCACGGTCGCGGACGCGTTGGGCGACGACGAGGTGCGCACGGTCGCTGTCGAGGGGTACGAGGCGGTACTGCAGCGCACCCGCGAGTTTCCGGTGCTCTCACCCACGCTGTGTCACGGGCTGGCTGGGCTGTTGGTGATATGTCTGGAGTTCGCCGCCACTACCAACAGTGAACTTGCGAGGGAATTCGTACCTGTCCTACTTGCCGAGGTCATGGACTACGCCGCGCCGGATCGACCACTGGTCTTCGCCGACGAGGACCGGCCGGGCAACCTGGTGGACAGCCCTTCGCTGCTCAATGGCGCACCCGGTGTGGCGCTCAGTCTGCTAGCCGCGACCGCCCAGCGTCGCCCGGCGTGGTTTCGCGCGTTCCTGGCTCGGTGAGTTCAATGACCGCCCGTTACGAGCACCTCGACTTCTTCCTGCTGCGTGCGCCGGCCCACCCGGGTGCGCTCTTCCTGAAGTTGACCGCGGACGCCGATGTCGCCCGAACCCAGGACCGGCTTCGGGAACTGGCCGCGGACCCGGCGATCCGCCGCGCACTGACCGTGGCCAGCGCCGATCTCGTGGCCGCGCTCGACCGCCTCGGTGCGGACCTCACGGGCAAACGGGCCACCCGCGTCCACTCCCGGTTATTGCGGTACCTGACCCGGATGTGCACACGGCCGACGCCGTTCGGAGCGTTCTCAGGAGTGGCGATCGGCCGATTCGGTGCCACCACGACCGCTCGGCTCGGCCCGCAAGCGCTGGGGGGCAGTCGGGTGCGCGCGGACATGAGCCTGCTGCTCGCCCTGATCAAGCAGCTCGAGGCGGACGAGGAGGTGCGCCCGCAGCTACAGGTGACCCTCAATTCGAGCGTCTTCGTCAGCGGCGGCCGAGCGGTGCTGCCGTTCGCGGACGTCTACGGCCAGAACGACGATCGCCTGATTAGTGTGCGCGCCACGGTCGCGGTCGAGGCGGCAATGCGGCTGGTGCGCACGCCGATCCCGTACGCCCAGTTGATCGCCGAGCTGGAAGCGGAGTTCCCGGAAGCCGGACCGGGCCAGGTCGCCGGCATGGTCGGGCAGCTGTGGGATCTCAACTTCCTGACCAGCGACCTGCGGCCACCGCTCACCGCAGCCCGGCCGGAGGAGCACCTGATCAAGCGCCTGCATGGTGTCGTTCCCGCCGCCGGGGTTGCGGCGACATTGGCCGAGAGCGTCGAGGTGAGCTGCCGCGCTGCCGTCGGCGGCACCGATGAGCTGGTCGAACTCGGACGACTGCACCAGAGCTTGGTGCCCGGGCTGGCGACACCCACCTTCCAGCTCGACTCGATGCTCGACCTGCACGGAGGCACCCTCACCGCCGAGGTCGGCGCGGCGGTCGCCGAGGCGATCGACTGCCTGATGCGGCTCACCGCAGCGGTGCCCGGGCACAACTACCACCTGGCCCGCTACCGGGAGGCGTTCACCGACCGGTACGGCGCCAACGCGCTCGTGCCGGTGCTCGAGGTGCTCGATCCCGACCGCGGGCTGGACGCGCCGCCGACCTACACGGCACCGCCGCGAACGTATCCACTGCCGACAATGACCCGCCCGGTGGACACCAGCGCCGCGGACCGGGTGCTCGCCGAGTTCGCCGCTGAAGCGTGGTGGAGCGGTGCGCGCGAGGTGCAGCTCACCGACGCCTGGCTGGATCGGCTGGCTCCCGGGCCGACCGACCCCAGGCTGGCGCTCTACCCCACGCTGGACGCGTACGTCCAGCTCCAGGTGCACGGCAACGTGGATGACGGCGACTGGCGGGTGGTGCTTCGGGACGAGGCCCTGGCATTCGGTGGGCGCACCTACGGCCGGTTCTTCGACTTGCTGCCCGAGCACCAGGTAGCGGAGCTGCGCGACTACGCCCGCCGAGAAGAACAGCTCAACCCAGAAGTGGCGTACGCGGAAATGGCCTACCTTCCGTCGGTGGGCCGCGCCACGAACGTGGCGCTGCGCCCGCAGATCCGCGAGTACGAGATCCCGCTGAACACCACTCCAGCGGTCAGCACCGAGAACCTCCTCACACTGGACGACATCTATCTCGGTGCGGCTGAGAACCGGCTGTACCTCTGGTCGAAGCGCCTGGGTCGGGAGGTGGCGGTGACCCAGACGCACATGCTCAGCCCACAGGTCGCCCCGAATGTGGCCCGCTTCCTGCTGGAGGTCTCCAACGACGGGTACGTAATGCCGGGCGGCTTCGGCTGGGGCCCGCTGACGTCCATGCCGTTCCTGCCTCGGATCGCCCGTGGCAGAGCTGTGCTGCGGCCGGCGCAGTGGACGGTACGGCAGTCGCAACTCGCTGCTCTCGACCCAGACGCGACCGTTGCGCTGGCCTGTTGGCGCGAACGCTGGCGGGTGCCCAGGTACGTCTATCTGACCGAGGACGACAACCGTCTCCTCATCGACCTCGACCACCGGATGGGCGCCGCCGAGCTGCTCGACGAGGTCCGCAAGGGCCCCGGCCAGGTGACCGTGCAGGAGATGCTGCCAGCCTTCGGGGAGCAGTGGTTGGCCAACACGGGTGGGGCGACGTATCTGGACGAGATCGTGGTGCCACTGATCGTGCGCCGGCCCGAGGACGTCGTCCGTACGCCGCTACCGCCGACCGTGCAGTCCACGACCGAGCTGCCGCGCCTGCACCTGCCCGGGCAGCGATGGGCGTACCTCAAGCTCTATTCGACCTATCCGCAGCACGACGCAATCATCGGTGGGCCGCTCCGCGACCTGGTCGCCGATCTGCGACACGAGGGGCTGCTGGACCGCTGGTTCTACCTGCGGTACGGCGATCCCGCGCCACATCTGCGGATCCGGCTGCGAGCGGCGAGCGATGACGCCGCGCCCGCGCTGCTCCTCCGACTCATGGCCTGGGCGCGTGGCGTGGTCGACGCCGGCAGCGGGGCCGCGTTCACCGTGGACAGCTACCGCCCGGAGATCGACAGGTACGGCGGCCCACACACGTTCGACGCGGTCGAGCGGTTTTTCTGGGCCAACAGTGACACCACCGCCGGCTTGGTCGCGCTGCTCGGCGCCGGTCATGGCCTGGACCCGGAGTTGGTCGCGGTGGCGGCGGTGGACGCCCTGTACGAGCAGTTCGGGGTCGACGTGGCCGAGCGGAGCAGGCTGATGCCGCGCGGCGACGACTCGGCCGAGGCCCGTCGCCGATACCGGGAGCACCGAGCCTACCTCTGTGAGCTGCTGATGCCCTGGGATCGGCGGCCGGACGAGCGGGGACGCGCCCACCGTGCGCTGCTTCGACCAGTCCTCGATGCACAGGCGGAGGCCGCTGCGGAGGCGGCGAGGGCAGTCGCCGAGGCGGACGCGGTCGGCCTGCTGGCCGGTGGGTACGCCACCGTACTGGGCAGCCTGGCGCACATGCAGATCAACCGGTTGATGCCGGTCGACCTAGGCCGGGAGGCGCGCTGCTACGCCATCTGGCGGCAGGTCTTGCGGTCGCTTCGGGGCCGGCCGACGGGATGAGCGAGGAGAGCGTCATCGACGACGACAAGCCCCGGATGCGGCTGAGTCATTGGGTTCGGATCGGCGGCCTGCTGTGGCGGCTCAGCCCGGGCCGGGTGAGCCTGCTCATGCTGACCACGTTCGCCATCTCGGTGGTGCCGGCCCTGCAGCTGGCGCTCACCGCCGCCGCCGTGCAGTCGGTGGCGGACGCCATCGGGGCCGGCACGCTCGCCGGCGACGCTCGCGACGTGGTGCTGATCGGCGTGCTGATCCTGATGGCCTCGGTCGCTGGACACCTGTTCGGTGTCGTCCATCAGTACCTCGACTCCGTGCTGCGACTGCAGCTCACCACAGCGATCAGTGAGCAGGTGATGCTCAAGGGCACGCGGATGGAGCTGCAGGACTACGAAAACTCGGAGTCGTACGACAAGCTGCAGCGGGCGTACCAGGAAGCCGGCGGCTCACGGGTGCATCAGCTGTTCACCGACACGCTGCAGTTCGTCCGGGAGACCATCACGATCATCTCGGTCGCCGCCGTGCTGGTGTCCTGGAATCCGTGGGTGGCCCTGTTCATCCTGCTCTCGCCGATCCCATCGGCGGCGGCACAGATGCTGTACGGCAAGAAGATGTACGAGATCGAGTACGGCCGCGCCCACGACCGCCGCAGGTTGCTGTATTTGCAGTACCTCACCACCACGGACCACACGTTCAAAGAGGTCCGCCTCTTCGGGTTGGCGCCGTACCTGATCGAGCGCTACCGCATCCTGGTTCGCGAGTTCCTGCGGATCGACCGGCAGATCACCCGCCGTCAGTCGATGGCGCTCGGTGCGCTGGGCCTGATCAGCGTCCTGGCCTCTTCCGGCGCGATCATCTATGCGATGACCAGCACCATCTCGACGGGTCAAATAGGTCAGCTGGCCGGGTACCTCCAGGCCATCGGCGTGGTGCAGGTGTCCGCACACACGATGCTGCTGGGCGTGGCGATGCTGTTCCAGAACGCCCTGTTCGTCGGCAACCTCTTTGCCCTGTTCGACATGCCGGAGAGGCACATCAAGGGCGGCGACGTGCCGTTCCCGGCGAGGCTCACCCGGGGCATCGAGTTCCGCGACGTCACCTTCACGTACCCGGGCACCACCGAACGCGTGCTCGACGGGGTCACCTTCACGCTCGATGCGGGCACCTGCACGGCCCTGGTCGGCCAGAACGGCGCTGGCAAGACCACCCTCGTCAAACTGTTGACCCGGCTCTACGAGCCGGACGGGGGGCAGATCCTGCTCGACGGTGTGCCGATCGAGAACTACGACCTGGACGACCTTCGCCGCAATATGGGCGTGATCTTCCAGGACTACATCAAGTACGAGATGACGGTCCGCAACAACATCGGTTTCGGCAACGTCGATTGGCTCGACGATGACGACCGCATTGACACTGCGGCGCGGGCCAGCGGCGCGTCACGCGTTGTCGAAGGCATGCCGGCCCGCTACGAGACCATGCTCGGCCGGCACTTCGAGAACGGTGTCCAGCTCTCCGGTGGCCAGTGGCAGAAGGTCGCGCTGGCTCGATCGTTCATGCGCTCGGCGCAGCTGATGGTGCTGGACGAGCCGACCGCCTCCATCGACGCCGAGGCCGAGGCCGAGCTGTTCCACCGGCTCCGCGAGATCGCCGGCGGGGCCACCTGCCTGCTGATCGCGCACCGCTTCTCCACGGTCCGGATCGCCGACAAGATCGTCGTGATCGAGGATGGCCGCCTGGTTGAGCAGGGCACGCACGGCGAGTTGCTCGCCGGGGGCGGGCACTACGCCTACCTCTTCAATCTGCAGGCGGCGGGATACCACCCGGAGACCGAGCAGGAGCCGGTATGACGACCTCGATTCTGATCCCGACGGCTCCCTCCGAGGCGGACGACGTGCTGCCGTTTGCCGCGCTGGTGGCCGGTACCCGCGCCGAGCGCCTCTGGCAGGGGCAGACTCTCGGGATAGAGGTACATCAGGCTTTCGCTTACGCTGCCGGCCACGGCCAGCGTGTTCCGGTCGGGACGAGCGTCACCCTGGCTGCGCTGCGCCACCCGTTCGAGGCCGCCCTGGAGGCCCGCTCGCTCGCCGCGATTACCGGCCACGGCCTGGTGTTCGGCGTTGGTCCGGGCACCGGCGAGTTCGTCGGCACACTGCGCGGCAGCGCTTACGCAAGCCCGTTGACCGCGATGCGCGAGTATCTGACCATACTGCGCGACCTGCTCGACGGTCGTGAGGTCGACCGGGCCGGCCGCTACCACGCCATGCACGGGGCGTTGGTCCCGCTGAAGCATCCCCCGGTGGCGCTCGGACTGGGCGTACTCCGCCCGGCGATGGCCCGGCTCGCCGGCGAGATCGCGGACGTCGCGATCACCTGGCTGACTCCGCCGGAGTACGTCCGCGACGTCCTCGCCCCCGCGCTCGCCGAAGGCGCCGCCGACCGGCCGCGCCCGCGCGTAGCCACTGTGGTGCACGCTGCCGTCGACCGGCCGGGCCGTGACCTCTGCCAGGTCGTGCTGAACGCGACGCGGAACCACCTCTCAGCCCCGCACTACGTCGACATGCTGCGCCGGGCCGGGCTTCGGGTGCACCACACACAACCGTCGGTCGGGGCGCGCCTCCTCGTTCGGTCCGGCACGTTCCTCCATGGCACTCCCGAGCAGATCCGCGACGGCATCCGCCGTTATCGCGACGCCGGCGTCGACGAAGTGATCATCAACACCGTCGGGGTGGGACTGACCGACGGCCTTTCAGCGGCCGCGGATGATCTCGCGGACGTTCTGGCCGATGAATGAGCCACGTTGAACGGGCTGACTCACGTCGCGGCGGGGGAGCTGGGCGTGGGTCCGCCAGTCGATCGGCCGGCCGACCGAAGCTGGCCGCGAGGTCGGCGATGCGGATGCCCTCCACCTCGATCTGCGCCGCCGACCGGCGCTGACCTGGGCGGCGTACGTCGGGTTCTGCGGCATCACCATGGCGTACGCCTGCGCGCCGAGGTTCCATGCTGGCGCACCGTAGCCAACCTCAGCCCCGAGGGGCCAGACAGCCGATGCTGCAGGAGCGCAGCTTGTCGGGGTTGAGGACGGCCCAGATGTGGTCGATCCGGCCGCCGGTGATGTCGAACGCCATCACCGACACGGTGGCGTCGTCGAGCTGAGCCACCAGACCGGGCTGACCGTTGACCGTGCATTCCAGGAGCGTTACGCCGGTGGCCGCGGACCACCGTCAGCTCAACGGCGATGGGGATTCGGCACGGTATGACGCGGTAGGCGCGTCGAGGGCCGGCGCCACCACGGCGAACGCCTGGTCCATCAGCTCGGCCAGGTGCTGCTCGTCGTCGCCCGGCTGCCACCGCTGGAGCACGGTGTCGAGGGCCAGCAGGGCCATTCCGGCGGCCATTCGCGGGTAGGGGTCGGTGTTCGGGTCGTGGCCGATGCGGTTGGCCAGCTCGGCGGCCAGCTCGGCGCGCCACTCGATCTGGCGTTCCAGCCAGCGGGCGTGCAGGGCGGGGGTGTCCAGGATGAGACGGACGACGACCCGGGCTCGCTCGGAGTGCTCCGGGTGGTCGTTGCAGGCGGCGAGCGGCACCCAGAGGGCGTGGCGCAGCGCGACCGACGGTGGCTCGGCGGGTGGCCGGGAGGTGAGTTCGGCGATGATGTCCGTGCTGGTGTCGGCCAGGAACCGAACGACCACGTCCTCTTTGGACGCGAAGTACCGGAAGAAGGTACGCCGCGACATGCCGGCCGCCGCCACGATGTCGTCGACGGTCACCAGGTCGAAGCCCTTGGTGGCGAGCAGCATCAGGGCGGCGTCGCGGAGTTCGTCGGCAACGAGCTGGCGTTTGCGTTCGGCCAGGCTGTTGTCCGCACGAGATCTCATCCGCCGATGCTACGTCATCAGGTGCTACGCCATGCCCATGTTGGCATTCCGCGCAGTGCTTGACACTCAGTGCCACCGCTAGCACAGTGGGTCGCATGACTGTCAATGGCTGGTCCACTGCCCAGATTCCCGACCTGAGCGGCCGTACCTTCGTCGTCACCGGTGCCACGGCGGGCCTCGGCCTGGTCACCACCCGGGAGCTCGCCGTCCGCGGTGCCCGCGTCGTCCTGGCCGTCCGCGACGAGGAGAGGGGCCGGCTGGTGGCGGCCGACATCGACGCCGCCCGGCCCGGCGTCGACCTGGAAGTCCGGCGGATCGACCTCGCCGACCTCGACTCGGTCCGGGCGTTCGCCGAGGGGATGCACGCCGACCACCGTCGGGTGGACGTGCTGATCAACAACGCGGGGGTGATGGCCGTGCCGCGTACCCTCAGCCCGCAGGGGCACGAGGTGCAGTTCGCCACGAACCACCTCGGGCACTTCGCTCTCACCGGGCTCCTGCTCGACCTCCTGCTGGCCGGCCGGGACCCACGGGTGGTCACTGTCACCTCGGTCAACCACCGGCAGGCGAGGGTGCGCTTCGCCGACCCGACCGGCGAGCGCGGCTACTCCCCGATGGGCTTCTACAACACGTCCAAGCTGGCCAACGCCATCTTCGGCTGCGAGCTGCACCGGCGGCTCAGCGCCGTGGCCAGCCCGCTGGGCAGCTTTCTCGCCCACCCCGGCTACACCGCGACCAACCTGCAGAGCGGCGCCACCACGCCGATCTGGAGGTTGCTGCTGGGCCGGATCGGCAACCCACTCCTGGCCCAGCCGGTCGACCGCGGCGTCTGGCCGCAGCTGTATGCCGCCACCGACCCCGGGGCGCAGCCCGGCCAACTCGTCGCCCCCGGCGGGCCGGGCGAGCTACGCGGCCACCCCGCGCCGGGGAAACTCGCCGCTGCCGCGACCGACCCGGAGCACGGCCGCCGTCTGTGGGAACTGTCCGAAAAGGCCACCGGCGTACGGTTCGCCGCGCTGCGTCCGGCGAGCTGATCGCGGAGGCGCCCGGGAGTCGTCACGTTCCACCGCGGCAGATCGTCCAGGGAGCGAGCAACCACAACGGAGGAACCATGTTCGCTGCCTATGTCACGGTCACCATTCTCGCGGCGGTCTTCACCGGCATCGCCGCCGTCACCTACCTGATCGGCCACGACTACCCGAAGGCCCAGGCCGACATGAAGCGGGTGCCACGGTCGTGGTTACCGTGGTTGGGCACAGCGCTGGCGGCAGGCTCGCTGGGGCTGCTGGCCGGCTTCGCCGTACCGCTGCTGGGCACTCTCGCCGCCGCTGGGCTGGTGCTGTACTTCATCGGCGCGCTCATCGCGCACCTGCGCGTCGGCTCCCGTCAGCTGGTGGGCCCGGCCGTATTCTTCGCCACAGTGGTGGCCGCGCTGACCCTGAGCGTGCTCTACCGCTGGTGAACCGTCAGCTATGAGTTGAGGCGCCCGTCCCGCATCTGGACGGTTCGGTCGCAGCGCGCGGCGATGGCGGTGTCGTGGGTGGCCATGATGACTGTCGTGCCCTGCTCGTCGCGCAGCCGCAGCAACAGGTCGACGATCGCGGTGCCGGTCTGACTGTCGAGGTTGCCTGTGGGTTCGTCGGCGAGCAACAGGGCAGGTCGGTTGATCAGCGCACGGGCGATGGCGACCCGTTGCTGCTGCCCGCCGGAGAGCCGCGACGGCAGGGCGGCGGCCCGGTCGGCGAGCCCCACCGTCGCCAGCAGTTCGTGTGCCCGAGCGACCTTGTCGAAATCGGTGCGGAACGGGATCAGCGGTGCCATGACGTTGTCCAGGGCGGTGAGCGTGGGCAGCAGGTGGAACCGTTGGAACACGAAGCCGACCCGTCGCCGGTAGGCCGCCAACCCCCGGCCGGACAGGCCGGTCACCTCCTGGCCGCCGACCTCGATGGTGCCACCGTCACTCCGTTCGATGGCGCCGATCAGGTGCAGGAGCGTCGACTTGCCCGAGCCGCTCGGCCCGGTCAACGCGATCGCGGTGCCGGCGCCGATCGCGAGGCTGACGTCGTTCACCGCGACCAGCGGTACGCCGTCGGGCAGCGGGAAGGACTTCCGTACCCGGGTGAGACACACCAGCGGCATGGTGACCGTGCTCGACGTCGCAGCTGACGTCCGTTCCATCGGACCTACTCCTTTGCCGCTCACCCCTCGGCGAGCAGGTGGGCGGTGGGCAGTCGGCGGAGCACGGCGATCGGCACCACCACGGACAGGGTCGAGACGGCGACGCCGAACACCAGTGCGGCCCCGGAACACCAGAGGATCGGAGCGGTGACGCCCCCGGCGAAGACCGCCGCCGCGCCCAGGCCGGCAGCGGCGCCGAGGATGCCGCCGATGGCGCCCATGCCAATGCCCTCGATGATGACCAGCCGGTTCAGCATGGCGTCGGTCCAGCCGACGGCACCGAACAGGGCGAACTCGGCCGCGCGCTCGGAGATGTTGAGATAGAGCACGTCGGCGACCGACACGATGCCCAGCACGATCGTGACCGCCACGG
This sequence comes from Micromonospora sp. DT53, assembly GCF_049841535.1. Lineage (NCBI taxonomy): Bacteria > Bacillati > Actinomycetota > Actinomycetes > Micromonosporales > Micromonosporaceae > Micromonospora > Micromonospora sp. DT53. The sequence goes on along the minus strand of NZ_JBNCKM010000005.1, from coordinate 248,115 downwards.
CGATGTGATCGACGGTGCGGGCCTGGAGGGTGATGGCATCACCGAGCAGGGTGCCGGTGATCGCCCCCCGGAACGCGAACGTGATCGCCAACAACATGGTCAGCGCGGCCACGCCGATCATCAGGCTCAGCGCGCCGAGCGCGGTCCGACCGGGTGTGCGGGCGAGGTTGGCCAGGGCGAGGGTGGCCAACCGGCGCGGCGCCTGCCGGCGGATGGCGAAACCCGAGACGGCGGGGCGGATGATCTCGCCGGGGTCCGGCCGGGCGGCCCGCCAGGCCGGCCAGCCGCCGGCGAGCAGGGCAAGGGCCACCGCAGCGGGTACGGCGAGCAGGGTATGGCTCCACGCGATGTTCAGCCCGAGACCGAACGCGATCCCGAGCGCCAGCCCGGTGCCCGCGATGCCTGCGGCGAGACCGATGCCGGCGATCTCGATGAACATCAGCTGGAGGAGGTGCCGCCGGCCCCAGCCGAGACAGGTGAGGATGCCGAACTCGGTGCGTCTGGCGCGGATGGCGGCGGTGTTGGCGTTGAGCACTGCCAGCGCGCACACCGCGAGCACCAGGACGGACAGCAGCACGCTCTTGCGGTCGGCCGCGCGGACCAGCACCGATGCGACGCCCTTCTGCACCCAGGGCTCGGCCAGGGCGAGGTCGGGCCGGCCGTAGTTGCCCGCCGGGTACTGCACGGTCATCGCGGTGGGTGACGATCCCAGTGTGATGTCGACCTGGAGGCCGGTGCGCTGCGCGATCTCCTCGGCGATCACCCGGACTCGCTCGCGGGAAACCGTGTCGATGCCGACGTCTCCGGCCAGCCGGACTCGCACCACACTGATCGGTGCGCTGGTGTTGAGCTGGTATTCCGGGTAGCTGGGCTCGGTGCTGTACGCGCCGGGGTCGAAGATGGCGGGGAGGGAGGCCATGGTGGTGAGCATCAGCGGTGGTTGGCTGAGCAGCCCTGTGACATTCGAGTTCGGAGCCAGGCGTTGGCCGCCCAGCGCCTGCCGCGACGCGTCGTCGGCGCCCTCGGCACCCGGGTTGAAGTACGTGTCCATGGGCACCGCCGACAGTGCGCTGCCGAGCGAGACCTTGCCGGGGTCGAAGGTGCCCACCGCGCCCAGCGCGGCATCGGGCATGCCCACGTCTCCTGGCTGCTCGTCGTACCCGTGGGACAGGTTCCGATGCACGGCGACGGCGCTGCGCACACTGGTGTCGGCGAACTCCATCGGCACGTGCCGGGACGACCCGCCGTCGTCGGCGCCCTGACCCCAGATCTTCAGGTCGTACGGATCCGGCAGGGCCCGCAGACCGTCCCCGGCCCGCACCCTCTTCGGCGGTCCGACGGTCCAGAACTGGTCGAGCCACCTGGTGTTCGCCGTTGCCAGGTCGTACTCGACGCCCAGGTCGTCGGGGCGGAGCATCCGGTCGAGCATGTTCTGGTACGGCTCTTCGAACGACATCGCCCGTTGGGCGACGGGCGTGCCGGGCTCGTTGACCAGAGCGGCGCGCAGCCGCTGGTCGTCGGCGGATTTCCGGACCAGTTCGGGCACATCAGCGTCCAGGCGCTGCACGCTGATGGTGAGCGTCCTGTCGACCTGGGGCCGGTCCGCGACGAGGATCGGGAGCACCGAGTAGGGGTACGGCATTCCGTCCAGTCGCCGTGACGTCGGCGCTTCCGCCGAGCTGAAGTAGCGGCCCGAGGTGACCGCCTGGTCCAGCCCCGCCAGCGCGGCCTCCGACTCCGGGTCGACAGCGGCCATCAGGAACGGCACCGTCCACGCCAACGTGACTGTCGGCCGCATCGGCTTTCCCTCACGATCCGTCGAACCTGGGCCACCGACGCAGGTCAACGACGACCGGGCTCGAAGGTCCGTCGGTGCGAGCCAGTCCTGCGTGCCGACGGCCACCGCCACTGGGCAGATCTTCACCCGCTTTCCGTCGGCGTCGACCTCTTCCGGCGGTGGCAGGCCCCCGCCGCTCGTCAGCTCACTGTTGGGCACCACCTCCAGCCGGTTACGCGTCACGTAGAGGAACGCCGGCCCGTCCGGAATCTGGCTCAGCCCCGCGTCCGTCGCCCAGGTCGGCTGGACCCGCAACACCTGACGCTCGGCGGTCGGGTCGAGGTGATCCGACAGGTCGACAGTCACCGGCACGGTGCGCATCACGTACCCGATCATCGCGACCGGCGCCGCGACCGACACGCCGCGCACCGACTGGATCTCGTGCCACTGATCGTGGGTGATGCCGCCACGCATGCCGGCCAACTGGCCCGACTGGACCAGGTTGCGCTCCTGCTCCAGTGGCAGCACCGCGTCCTGGGGGCGTACCAGCAGGTCGTAGACCGGGCGGTAGTTGGCGGTGACGGTGCCCACCGCGTCCAGCCGGGAGGTCACCGCGGCCCCGGTGAGCAGGGTGAACCCGGCGACCGCGACGGCGATCATCGAGAGCAGGGCCAGCGACCGGCGCAGCCGTACACGCCATTGCGACGCGGCTATCCCCAGCATCGACGTACCGTGCCCCGCGTCATTGGTCCTCCCGCTGGAAATCATAGGACCTTTCTCCTTCTGGCGGCGTTACCGAGGGCGGCCCAGCGGTGGCCGGTAGGGCGAGCAGGTATTGCCGGGTCATTGGCGCACATCTATAGTTGCGCGGATCACAACAATCATGGCCGTGGTGACGCGGCCGGGTCGTCGAAGCGCTTCGACGATTCGTCGTTCAGGCCCGTCAGCCGGGTGTCGAGCCTGGTCACGTCGGTCTGGGCGCCCGCTGGGCGTCTGTCGTACGACATGAGGAGAAACGCATGCGGAACTGGCGCCTTCGGCGCGGAATCACCGCGCTCGCGCTCGCCCTGCTAGCCCTACCGGCCGTTCCCGGCACCGCGCTCGCCGAGCCCACGTACCCGTTCCGAGATCCCCGCCTACCCGTGGACGCCCGGGTCGACGACCTGCTCGGCCGCCTCACCCAGGACGAGAAGATCTCCTGGCTGCACCAGTACCAGCCGGCCGTTCCCCGGCTGGGCATCGGCCTGTTCAAGACCGGCACCGAGGCGCTGCACGGGGTGGCCTGGTCCACCGACATCGACAACAACGGCGCGGTGGTCAAGGCTCGCGGCACCGCCTTCCCCCAGCCGGTGGGCATGGCGAGCACCTGGAACACCGACCTGATCCGGCAGGTCGGTTCGGCCGTCGGCGACGAGGCGCGCGGCTACCACGCGCAGAATCCCCGGGTCTGGGGGCTCAACCTCTGGGCCCCGGTGGTCAACCTGCTGCGCGACCCCCGCTGGGGCCGCAACGAGGAGGGCTACTCCGAGGACCCGCTGCTCACCGCCGAGATCTCCACCGCGTACGGCTCGGGAATGACAGGCGGTGACCCGAACCACCTGAAGAGCGCACCGACCCTCAAGCACTACCTGGCCTACAACAACGAGGTCCGGCGCGACGTGACCTCCTCGAACGTGCCGCCCAGAGTGCTCAACGAGTACGACCGTGCCGCCTTCAGACCGGCCATCGCCGCCGACGCGGCGACCGGCATGATGGCCGCGTACAACCTGGTCAACGGCCGTCCGGCCACTGTGGACCCGGACCTGGCCACTGTGGTACGCGACTGGACCGACCAACCGCTGATGAACGTCACGGACGCCTGGGCGCCGAACAACCTCGTCGCCTCCCAGGGGTACTACGCCACCCAGGCCGAGGGCAACGCCGCGATCATCAAGGCCGGCCTGAACAGCTTCATCACCGACGACACGAACGCGCAGCCGACGATCACCGCCATCAAGCAGGCGCTGGCGACCGGCCTGCTCACCGAGGCCGACATCGACGCCCGGATCCGCGAGATCCTGAACGTCAGGTTCCGACTGGGTGAGTTCGACCCGGGCGGCGGTCGGTACGGCGGCATCACCCCGGACGTCATCAACAGCCCCGAACACCAGCGACTCGCCCGGCAGGCCGCCGGCGAGGCGATGGTGTTGCTGAAGAACGAGCGGCAGGCGCTGCCGCTGGACCCGGCCCGGACCCGCAAGGTGGCGGTGCTCGGTCCGCTGGCCGACACCCTGTACTCCGACTGGTACGGCGGTGACCTGCCGTACCAGGTGACGGCGCTCGACGGCATTCGCGAACGGCTCGGCAACTCGGCAAGTGTGAGTGGGCTCGACGGGGCGGACCGGATCGCCCTGAAGGTAGCGGCGACCGGCCGGTACGTCTCGGCCACCGGCACCACCGACGCCGACCCGGTCCTCGGGACCGGCGCCACCCCGGCGCTCGTCGCCCAGTTCGACGTGGTCGACTGGGGGCAGGACGTGGTGACGCTGCGCAACGCCGCCAACGGCCGCTACCTCGGCTACAACTGGGGGCCGTTCGTCACCCGCGACGAGCAGCCCAACGGCTGGTACGTCCAGCAGCAGTTCAAGCTGGAGCCGCAGGCCGACGGCACTGTGGTGCTGCGCTACGCCGGGTACGAGACCACTGAGAGTTGGTTCGGCGCCGACACGTACGTGACGGTCGGCGACGATGGCGCCCTCAAGCTCGGCGCATCGACCCCGGCCGCCGCGACCCACTTCAGTCGCGAGGTGATCAGCAGCGGAATCGACAGGGCCGTGGCGGCGGCCAAGGCGGCCGACACCGCCGTGTTGGTGGTCGGCAGCAACCCGTTCATCAACGGCCGCGAGGCGCACGACCGGACCTCCACGGCGCTGAGCGCCGGCCAGGAGGCGCTGGTCAAGGCAGTGACCAGGGCCAACCCGCGCACCGTGCTCGTGCTCCAGACCAGCTACCCGGTCACCATCCGATGGGAGCAGGAGAACGTACCGGCCATCGTCTGGACCACCCACGCGGGCGCGGAGACCGGTCACGCCGTCGCCGACGTCCTCTTCGGCGACCGCAACCCGTCCGGCCGGCTCACCCAGACCTGGTACCGCTCGGACTCGCAACTGCCACCGGACCTGCTGGAGTACGACATCATCTCGTCCAGGCAGACCTACCTGTACAGCACCGCGAAGCCGCTCTACCCGTTCGGCCACGGGCTGTCGTACACCCGTTTCCGGTACGGCCAACTGCGTGCCGGTGCCCAGTCGGTCGCGGCCGACGGCACCATCACGGCCAGTGTCGACGTGACGAACGTCGGCAGTCGGGCCGGGTCCGAGGTCGTTCAGCTCTACACCCACCAGCGCACCTCGCGGGACACCACGCCGATCCGCCAGCTCAAGGCGTTCCAGCAGGTGAAACTCGCGCCCGGGCAGACCCGTACCGTGACTCTGCGCCTGCCCGCCGCGGACCTGGCGCACTGGGACGTCACCCGCAGCCGGTGGGTGGTCGAGTCGTCCGTCCACGACCTGATGGTCGGGGCGTCCGCCGGGGACATCCGGGCCCGCGCGGCGGTCCGGGTCCGCGGCGAGACGATCCCGGCCCGCGACCTGTCCCGTCCCACCAGGGCGGAGAACTTCGACAGGTACGCGGGGGTCCGGCTCGTCGACGAGTCGAAGCCCAGCGGTACGGCGGTCGGCGCCACCGCCGCCGGCCAGTGGATCTCCTTCGACGGTTCCGCGCTGCGTGCCGGCGCACGCACCTTCACCGCGACTGTCGCCAAGGCCGGCGCGGGCGCCGGCACCATTCAGATCCGGTCGGGGTCGCCCACCGGCCGACTGCTGGGCACGGCCACCGTGGCCAGCACCGGCGACGACTACCGGTACGTCAGCACCAGCACCGGGTTGGCCCGGGCCACCGGCACCCACGACGTGTACCTGGTGTTCGACTCCCCGCTGCGCCTGGCGGACTTCTCCATCAGGTGAGCGGAGGCCGGGGCCGGGTCGATCGTCGACCCGGCCCCGGCCTGTGGTTGGTCAGCTCGCCGTTGGCGCCCCGTCGCTGCGGATTCGTCGGACGACGCGGGTAGGGGTCTGCGGCCAGGGTGGCTGATCTGCCCGATCCGGGAGTATTTCTACATAGACGCCCCCCAATTGCCGGTTGCATTCGTCAGACGTGTAACCTACGCTCCCAGTAAGAATTTCGGGGCGGTTAACAAAGAGTGCGGTCGGGGCGACGGAAGTCCCCGCCGGCCCTTAGTGGCGTCGCTGTTCCGTACTCGTCGCTCGATACGCACTTTGGGCACCACATCGACGACCAGTGAGAGGAACAGACGTGAAGTCAGCCATATCCACCGCTCGAATGTCAGTGTTGGCGGTGGCGGCGCTTGTCGCCGCCACGCTGCCGGCCGTGCTGACAAACCAGGTGCCGGCCTCGGCCGCGGTCCAGGCGACCTACTACGTCGCCCCGGACGGTAACGACGCCAACCCGGGAACCCTGCAATCACCGTTCAAGACGGTTGAACGCGCGCGGGACGTGGTTCGCACGATAAATTCGACCATGAGCGGTGACATCAACGTTTATCTCCGCGGCGGGAGATACCCGGTCACCAGCACCGTCGAGTTCGGTGCCAGCGACTCCGGAAACAACGGTTTCCGGGTCGCCTACGCTGCCTATCCCGGCGAGACGCCGGTCCTCGACGGCGGCGTCCAGGTGACCGGGTGGAGCCAGCACAGCGGCAACATCTGGAAGGCGCCGCTCGACCGCGCCAACAAGCTGCGGGCGCTCTACGTCAATGACAAGCGCGCCTACATGGCATCGAAGACGATCAGCTCTGGGGGCTGTTACGGGACGTACAACATCACCGCCAACCAGGCCGCGTGGGCCTGGGAGTCGGGGTCGCAGTGTGACGGCGCGAAATACAGCCTGAACGATTTCCCGGCCGTCGCCCGCAACCAGGACGACATCGAGATCGAGACGGGCACGACCTGGACCACGGCCATCGTGGGCGTTCGCCAGGTGACCACGAGTTCCGACGGCGCGAACCGGGTCGCCCTCTTCCAGCAACCCGGTGCGGCCATCGCCCAGGGGTCGTTCAACGGCAACGCGCAGGTCGGCGGAACCCACAAGCTGATGAACGCCTACGAGTTCCTGGACGCCCCCGGTGAGTTCTACTTCGACAAGGGCACCCGGACGGTCTACTACTACAAGGCCAGCGCCGAGAACATGTCGACCGCGACGGTCTACGCTCCGAACAACGTCACCACACTGCTGCGGGTTGCCGGCACCTCGACGAGCAGCCACGCGCGCAACATCACGTTCTCCGGCCTGACGGTGCAGCACTCCGACTGGAACCTGGTAAACGTCGCGGGCTCGGTCCTCAAGCAGGCGCAGCAGGGCAACCTGAGCGCGAACGTGTACGCCAAGGGCAACTTCCACGTCTACCACTACCGCAACGTCGACGTGGTTCCCGGCATCGTCCAGGTGCAGAACGCCGACGGGATCCTCTTTCAACGCAACCGGATCCAACACACAGGTGCCGACGGAATCAGCATGGTCAACGACGTGCAGGGCGCACAGTTGATCGGCAACCACACAAACGACATCGCCGGTTCAGCGATCCTCGTGGGCCATCCGCAGCACGTCTACATCGGAGACGGCACCTCGACCAACCGGGAGAAGTACTCCGCGCAGGTCGAGGGGCTGCCGAAGAACATCGACATCAAGAACAACTACCTCTACGACAGCGCGGTCCTGTTCAACGGGCACAGCGCCATCTCGGCGTACTTCGCCGACACCCTCACCATCCAGCACAACCGGATCGAGAAGACCCCGTGGTCCGGCATCACGCTCGGCTGGGGCTGGTGGAACTTCGACGGATCATCGGGCTCGATCGTGCCCAACCGGCCCACCACGACGGCACGAAACAACACCATCAGCTACAACCACATCATCGACACGGTGCAGCGCCTCAGTGACACGGCCCCCATCTACACGTTGGGAAGTCAGCCCGGGACCACCATCACCAACAACTACCTCCAGGGTGTTCCGTCGGGCCACAAGTACGGGCTGCACCCGGATGAGGGATCGGCGTTCATCACGTTCCGCGACAACGTGCTGAGTATCGACAAGAACGTCACCTGGATGATCAACTCAGACGACTTCGGGCGGAAACACGATCTGAGCATCACGCAGATCTACGGCCCGATCAACAAGGTCTCGAACAAGAACCTGCCGAACAGCACTGTCGCAGACATCATCGTCTCGTCCGACTACGTCTGGCCGGCGGTGGCGTACGGCATCGCCGCGAATTCCGGCCTTGAGGACGCGTACCGGGACATCATTCCGGCGAGCAATTTCTCCGCACCGAACTACGTGCTGCCGGCCAGCACATTCGTCGCCAGTGCCACCGCGTCGATTCCGATCCGGAGCATTGGTGACGCCACCAAGTCGGTCTGGCTGGCTCCGTTCGGCACGACCACCTTCACCGCCGGGGCGACGATGACCAGGGCGGCCGGCACCGCCACGTCCATCGCCGTGCCGACCACCCAGGGCGAGTACCGGCTCTACGTCGTCGACGCACAGGGCAACCGGTCGGCCGAGTCGACAGCGATCGTCCGGCAGCAGCAGGGCGGCGGCGGTACGGGGAACGGACAGCTCGTGGGTGCCCAGTCCGGTCGGTGTGCCGAGGTGCCGAACTCCTCGACCACCAACGGCACTCAGGCCCAACTCTGGGACTGCTCCACCGGCGCCAACCAGCGCTGGACCCAGACCGCCAGCAAGCAGTTGACCGTGTACGGCAACAAGTGCCTGGACGCCTCCGGTGCCGGCACGGCCAACGGCACCGCGGTCATCATCTGGGACTGCCACGGTGGGCTCAACCAGCAGTGGAACGTCAACAGCAACGGCACCGTGACGAACGCCCAGTCCGGGCTCTGCCTCGACGCCAACGGCGCCGCCACCGCCAACGGCACCAAGCTCATCCTCTGGTCCTGCAACGGCGGCACGAACCAGCGGTGGACGCTGCGTAGCTGACCCGACCAGACCCCGGGGCCAGGCCGACACGGGCCTGGCCCCGGCTATTTCTGGTAGCCGTAGTTGTCGCAGGTCCGGCGCCCCCACCGCCCGTGCTCGACAATTCCTTAAACGTTTTTCAAAGCGCTCGGGCTCTCGTGTCCACACTGGCCAGTGCGTCGGGCCTGGCCAAGGACTCGGAGCAGCCGAATGTTGCGGATTGCCGCTCCTGCTCGGTGATATGTATCGCTTTCCCAACCCGTCGAAGGTGAAGGTTGCCTCGGGCTACCGTGTCCCGGTTCAAGTGATCATCGTGAGCGGTCGACACCCGACCGGACTCACGGGAACCGGGTTGCACACCCGAAGGAGGTTCCATGGCTCGCACCCGCATGGTTGGGGCGCTCGCCGCTGTCCTCGTCCTACCGGCTCTCACCGTCGTGGCCGTGACGTCACCGGCGTCGGCGCAAGCCGCCGCGCCGAAGGTCGCCCCGCCGAGTGACATGCGTGAGCTCACCCGGAAGGACTTCACGCTGGACGGTCGACCGATCGCGACGCCCTCGCGGTACCAGCCGCGCACGGGCGCGCGGCGGCAGGCGCAGTCGGTCGAGACGCCACCGGTCGGCACGGTCCGTCAGTGGCTCGGCCTCGACGACGTCCAGGGCTCCGTCTACCGCAAGGACTACACGCTGCGGGCGGTCGGTGAGCACATCGAGGTCTGGGTCGCCAACGACCTGTCCTTCCCGGCCGGTGACTGCCGCGCCCAGGTGCCGACCTCGACGCAGATCACCGACGCGCAGGTGAAGCACCTCGTCGACGAGTTCGACACGAACATGTACCCGAAGGAGACCAACGCCTTCAGCACCCCGCCGGACCGGGACGGCACCAACGCCCAGATCGGTGCGGACGCCAACGGCAACGGTGGGGTCTACACCGGTGCCGGCAACAAGACCGTCACCCTCGTCGACAACGTGCGGGACGACAACTACTACACGTTCCCGGCGGCACCGACGTACATCGCCGGGTTCTTCTCCGCGCAGTTCAACGAGCTGCTCGACCGCAACGTGATGACAGTCGACGCGTTCGACTGGCTGCACCGCATGACGGCGAACCCGCCGGACGAGCCGACCAGCGACCTGTGCACCAGCCGGGGCGCCCGGCCGAACAGCTACGAGGGCACGTTCGCGCACGAGTGGCAGCACCTCGCGCACTACTACGCGGACCCGTTCGAGGGTAACTGGATCAACGAGGGTCTCTCCGACTTCGCCATGTCGTTGACCGGGTACAGCGACTCGAAGGCCACGGTCTTCGACCGGGGCGCCGACGGTCACCTCTACTGCTACCAGGGGTTCGGCACGGTCCAGACGCCGTACAACACCAATCCGCGGGACTGCGGCGGCCCGGAGAACTCCCTCACCCTCTGGGACGAGAGCCCCAACCCGAACGCGGTCCTCGCCGACTACGGCAACGCGTACTCGTTGATGCTCTTCCTGTACGACCGCTACGGCGCCGAGTTCATGTCCCGGTTGCACCGCGACGGTGCCCGGCAGGGCCTCGCGAGCCTGGACGCCGAGCTGGAGACGGTCGGGGTCCACGACGTCTACCAGGTCATCCACGATTTCCAGTCGATGACGCTGCTCGACAAGCTCGTCGGCGAGTCGAAGCTCGGCATCACCCTCGGCGTCGCCAAGAGCCGGGTCACCACGCCGAGCCTGCGCTCCACGGTCAACCTGGCCAGCGCGGCGGCCAACGGTACGCCGGGCGTCGCGCCGAACGGTGCCGACTACGTGCAGCTGGGCGCGGCCAAGGGCAAGGTGCTCAGCGGTCGTGACCTGCGATCGGTGAAGTTCCAGGGCGCCAAGACCCTGCCCGCGCTTCCGCTGTCCTGGACGACCACCAACCAGGACCCGGACCGGCCGGGCAACGCGGTGCTCTTCTCCGGCAACGCCAACAGCCTCGACTCGACGGCCGTCACCTCGGTCGCCGTGCCGACCGCCGACCCGACGCTGCGGTTCCAGGCCAAGTACGGCGCGGAGCTCGGCTACGACTACGGCTACGTCACCGTGTCGACCGACGGCGGCGCCACGTACACCGCGATCCCCGGCGACAAGACTGTCGACGGGCCGCGCGGGCCGGCGCTCAACGGCACGACGAGCGGCTTCGAGGCCCGCTCGTACGACCTGTCGGCGTACGCCGGGAAGACCGTGCTGCTCGGTTTCCAGTACGTCAGCGATGGCGGCACCAACGAGGGCGGCCTGCTGCTCGACGACATCACCGTCGGCGGGACCCTGCTCAGCGACGGTGCCAGCCTGGCACCGTTCGACTCGCCCACCGAGATCCGGCCGACCCAGATCAACAACTGGAACCTGCGACTCGTCGGCATCGACGAGAAGCACTCGATCGCCTGGCAGTTCGAGAAGAACGGCCGCTCCGAGGTCACCATCGGCAAGCTTGAGCTGGCCGTGCTGGACGCCTTCCCGAAGGTCGTCGCCGTCGTGGCGTACGACGAGCCGACCGAGCAGGTGCGGCAGTACGCACCGTACAAGCTCACCGTGAACGGTGTGGTCCAGCCCGGGGGCAGCAGCTCGCTGAGCTGATCTCCACCCCGGTTGTGGGGGCACTCGCCGTCGATGTCGACGCCGGGTGCCCCCACGCTGTGCCGGTCGGCTCGGCTCGCCCGGAAAATGTCGGCTTCGGAGGTGCTGCCGGAGAGCGCGCGGGTAATGCTGGGCGATGAAGTCAACCTGGAAGCCCCACGAGCAGCACGGCACCCTGTCGGACAAGGACAAGCGCGAGCTGCCGGAGAGCGTCTTCGCGTTCCCCGACAAGCGCAAGGAGCCGATGACCGATGCGGGCCACGTCCGCAATGCCATCGCCCGGTTCGACCAGGTGCAGGGCGTCACCGACAAGGACCGTGACCTGGCCTTTCAGAACATCCTTGCCGCCGCCAAGCACTACGGTGTCGACGTCGCCGAGACGAACTGGCGTCAACTCGGCAAACTCCCGCACACGCCGAACCCCGCCCACTGACCGGACGCCAGACGATTCGGCTCACCCGCCGGATAGGTACGCCTTCGCTGGGTAAGCGGCGCGGATGCCCGCCAACCAGGAGCCGGCAGCTGACCACGACCCGCCCCCGCACCGCGGGTCCCGGGTCGACCGAACCTGGGCCGGCCTGCGCGGCCGGGTGCGGCACGGCTTGCGCTCCCGCGCCTGGCGGTTTCGCCTCTTCGGGCTGCTCGCCGTGCAGGCCGGCGTCGCGGCGACGATCGCCTGGTTCGTGGGGTACGAGTTCCTGGACAATCCCGCCCCGGTGCTCGCGCCCACCACCGCGGTCGGCATCGTGGCCGCCTCGATGGGCTCGCGCCTGCGGCGCACCATCGAGCTGCTGGTCGGGGTCGTTCTCGGGCTCGCCGTCGGAGACGCGCTCATGCCGTTGTTCGGCATCGGGGCCTGGCAGACCGGGGTGGTCGTCGTGCTGGCGATCATCGTCGCCATCCTGCTCAAGGGCGGTGGCTCCCTGCTCACGCAGGCCGGCGGCACCGCCGTGCTGATCGCCACCCTGGAACCGCCCGTGCGTGACCTGTCCGTCCCTCGCTTCGTCGACGCCGCGGTCGGCGGCGTGGTCGGGTTGGCGGTCGGTCTGTTGCTGGTGCCCATCCACCCGCAGCGGACCGTGCGGCGGCTGGCCGAACCCGTCCTCGACCCGGCCATCACCGCCATGCACGAGCTGGCCGCGGCGCTACGCCTTCGGGATCTTGACGGCGCCCAGCGGAGCCTTGACGCGTTACGCGGCCTCGGCTCCCGGCTGACCGTGCTCGACGAGGGGCTCGGCGCCGCACAGGAGGTGGTGCGACTGGCGCCACTGCGCTGGCGGGAGCGCCCATCCCTGGCCTACTACACCGATGCCGTCCGACACATGGAACGCACCCTGTACAGCATGCGCGCGATCGCGAGGAGGCTCACCAGGGCCCTGCGGGACGGTGAACCGGTGCCGGAGGAGTTTCCCGGGGCCATCGACCTGCTGGCCGACAGCGTGCAGACGCTGCGCTGCGCGATCCGCGCGCGGGCCGAGCCGCAACAGGCGCGCCAGCAGATCCTTTCCGCCATCGAGTTGGTCGGAAAGGCGCAGGGGCCCGCCGCCTCGGATCCCACCCGCCCGCACACGCACCGGCTGGGCTACTCGGGCATGATCGCCGCGGGTGACTTTCGCACGTCGGCACACGACCTGCTGATGGCCAGCGGGCTGAACGCCAACGAGGCGGCAGCGTTGGTGCGGCGGACGGCGGACCGGGACGAGTGGGACTGAACCGCCCCGGCACCTCCGCCGCTATCGCTGAGCCGCCGGCCGCGCGTCGGCGCCGTCGGGGACGCCCAGGTCAGGTCGCCTTCAGTGCGGCGAGGACCTCGACGTAGTGCGGGTTCTTCATGACGCCCAGCACGTTGCCGAACGGGTCGACCACCGCCGCGGTGATGAACCCCTCGCCCCCGTGCGGGGTGATCGGCTGGTACTCGGTGGCACCCATCGCCAACAGTCGCTCGACTGTCGCGTCGAGGTCGTCCACGTACCAGTGCATGACCACGCCGCCCGGCCCGGTCGCCGCGCCGGCCGGTGCGAACCTGCGGTCGATGATGCCCAGCTCGGCCTGGTAGTCCCCGATGCGGAACTCGGTGTAGGCCGGGCGTCCGTCGGGGCCGGGGCGCATGAAGTACGCCTCGACGCCGAGGAAGTCCGCGTACCAGGCCGTTGCCGCTGCCACGTCGTCCGCCCAGATGTTCAGGGTGGCAAAGCCTCGCAGGCTCATCAGGTGTCCTCTCGTCGATGTCGTTGGTGTTGACGCTATCGACGATTGCGGAAGTTTTGCTTCCGCAATGAGTCAGGGGCCGTGACCGTGTCGAGCGGCGGGGTCGCATCTTCCGTCAATTTCCGGGTAGTCGCCGCCATTGCCCGGCACGGATGGCGGGGGACGGCGTGGAGAGCTACCCGGCAGTCGAGAACCACGGTCTGATCGGTGATCTACAGACCGCGGCGCTGATCAGCACGGACGGTACGGTCGACTGGTTCTGCGCGCCCCGCTTCGACTCGCCGAGCATCTTCGGCGCGCTGCTGGACCGCCGCAAGGGCGGCCACTTCCAGCTCTCGCCCGACGGTGTCGACTACGCGAGCAAGCAGCTCTACCTGCCCGGTACGCCGATCCTGATCACCCGCTTCCACAGCGCCGACGGAGTCGGTGAGCTGTTGGACTTCATGCCCGTCACCGGTGCGCAGGCCACCGACCGGCACCGGTTGATCCGGCTGGTCCGGATGGTCCGGGGAAGCATGCGGTTCCGTTTCCACTGCCACCCACGGTTCAACTACGGGCGCGATCCGTACGAGCTGGAGGTGCACCCGGAGGGTGACGTCTTCCGCAGCGCGACGATGAGCCTCACCCTCGCCGCCTTCAAGAACTCGCTCCGCGAGTTCGACACGAGGGACATTCGACGTGACGCCGACGGCGTGTCCGCGTCGTTCACGCTGCACGCCGGTGACATCGGCGGTGTTGTCCTGGAGACGGCCAGCCCGCACGCGCCCCGCGCACTCAGTACGGACGAGGCGTGCGAACTACTCGCCGAGACCCGCGACCACTGGCGGCGGTGGGTGGGCGGTTCCCGCTACAAGGGCCGCTGGCGGGAGGTGGTCGAGCGCTCGGCGATGACCCTCAAGCTGATGACGTACGCGCCGACCGGTGCCCTGGTCGCCGCGCCCACCGCGGGGCTGCCGGAGCAGATCGGTGGGCAGCGGAACTGGGACTACCGCTACACCTGGATCCGGGACGCGTCGTTCTCGGTGCACGCGCTGCTGCGCCTGGGCTTCACCGACGAGGCCCAGAAATATCTGCTCTGGCTCGACGCGCGCATCCGTGAGGCCCGGGACGGCAACCTGCCGCTGCAGATCATGTACCGCATCGACGGCTCACCGGACCTTCCCGAGGAGGTGTTGGGTCACCTGGAGGGCTATCGCGGCTCCGCGCCGGTGCGGATCGGCAACGGTGCGGCGGGCCAACTCCAACTCGACATCTACGGCGAGGCGCTCGTCGCGTTGGATCTCGCGGACCGCAACGGGCTGATCCCGCCGTACGAGGGGTGGCGCAAGACGGCCGGCCTGATGGACTGGCTCTGTGAGCACTGGGACCAGCCCGAGGACGGCATCTGGGAGACCCGGTCGGGTCGGCAGGACTTCACCTACGGTCGGGTGTTGTCCTGGGTCGCGCTGGACCGGGCCATCCGCATCGCGGGCCGCCGGGGCCGCCCCGGCGACATCGCCCGCTGGTCCGCGCAACGGGACGCCATCTACCAGCAGGTGATGACCCGTGGGTTCAACCAGGAACGTGGCGCGTTCGTGCAGCACTACGGCTCCGACATCCTGGACGCCTCGCTGCTGGCGATGCCGGGGCTGAACTTCATCTCGCCGACCGACCCGATGTGGGAGTCGACGCTGCGGGCGATGGACACCGGCCTGGTCTCCGACAGCCTGGTCTACCGTTACGACCCGCAAGCCTCGCCGGACGGTCTCGCCGGCACCGAGGGCACCTTCAACATGTGCACCTTCTGGTACGTACAGGCGCTCGCCCTGGCCGGCCGGATCGACGACGCCCGGTTGACCTTCGAGAAGATGCTCACCTACAGCAACCCGCTCGGCCTCTTCTCCGAGGAGATCGCGCCGACCGGTGAGCAGATCGGCAACTTCCCGCAGGCGTTCAGCCACCTCTCGCTGATCAGCACCGCGGCGCACCTCGACGACCTGCTCGACCCGCAGGGCTGACCGGTCCGGTCAGAACAGCGTCAGCGGCTCGACCGGGATCGGCTCGGGCAACGCGTCGAGCCCGGGTACGCGTGCCCGTACCTCGTCGTGGAACCGGCGGGCGAGCGCCGGCGCGTCGGCGTTGTCCGGGGTGTGGACGAACATCGTCGGCGAGCGCCCCTCGCGCAGCCAGGTGACTGTCACGTCGATCCAGTGCTGCCACCCGTCGACCGTGCGTGTCGGGTCGTCGCGACCGAGGTAGCGGACGATCGGCCGGTCGGTCAGCGCGAGGGACCGGAGCGGCACGCGCGGCTTCTTGGTCCAGGCGTCCCGCTCCGCGTCGCTGGTCGGCCGGCTGGCGAAGAAGGCTGTCGTGTCGAAGGGGATCCACTCGGCGCTGGCGGCGGCGAGGGTCGTCCCGAGCAGTCGGGCCGCGCGGGCGTCGGTGAAGAACGCGGGATGGCGGACCTCCACCGCGTACCTGTGGGACTGCGGAAGCTGATCGAGGAAGCGGCTCAGGGTCGGGACGTCGGCGGGTGCGAACGAGCCGGGTAGCTGGATCCAGAGGGCGTGGGCGCGGGGGCCGAGCGGCTCGATGGCGTCCAGGAAGGCGCGCAGCGGTTCGCCGACGTCGGTGAGCCGGCGTTCGTGCGTGATGACCTTGGGGAGCTTGAGGACGAACCGGAAGGCGGGGTCCGTCTGCGCGGCCCAGGAGGCGACGGTGTCCCGGGCCGGGGTCGCGTAGAACGTGGTGTTGCCCTCCACGGCGTCGCACCAGCTGGCGTAGTGCCGCAGGCGCTCCGTGGG
The DNA here is from genome assembly GCF_049841535.1 of Micromonospora sp. DT53. NCBI lineage: Bacteria > Bacillati > Actinomycetota > Actinomycetes > Micromonosporales > Micromonosporaceae > Micromonospora > Micromonospora sp. DT53. The sequence continues at coordinate 231,721 of NZ_JBNCKM010000005.1, read as the reverse complement.
CGGCAGCCGGTGGCCTGGCCACGACCGGTGGCTCCACATCGCGCACCCCACGTGCAGACGCATGACCGCCCCTCCCGCCGGTGACCCGCGCTCGACCGGAGCCACCGTATACGGGCCGGCGGACCCGGCTGGGCCCATGGTGCGGCAGGTAGGGTCCGACGCCATGCGTGTGCTGTTCGCAAGTCTTGCGTCGGTCGGTCACACCTATCCGCTGATCCCGCTGGCGATGGCCGCCCGGGAGGCCGGGCACGAGGTCCACTTCGCCGCCGGTCCGGAGGTGCACGCGCCACTCGCCGCGCACGGCCTGCGGCCGTTCCGCCCCGGCGACGCCTTCTACGAGGTGTACGCCGAGGATCTCGCACCGGAGCTGGCGCGGCTGCGGCCCGACCTGGTGGTGCACGAGTGGGGGCTGCCGGGGGCGGCCGTGGCGGCTCATCGGGCCGGGATCCCTGGCCTGTGGCACGGGTTCGGTCGGATGTTTCCGGAGGGCATCGGCCTGGAACTCCCCACCAGGAACGCCGAGGTCGTCGGCCGGCCGCACCTGGACATCTGGCCGCCCTCGCTGCAGGACAGGAGCTTCCTCGCCACCGAACGTCGGATCGAGCTGCGACCTGTCGCCTTCTCGACACCGACCCCACTGCCCGAACGGGTGAACCACCGGACGTCCCGACCGTTGGTCTATCTGACCCTCGGCACCGCGTTCGGCACGCCGGAGCTGCTGCGCACGGCCCTCGCCGGTCTGGCGACGCTGGACGCGCAGGTGGTGGTCGCGGCGGGCCGGGTGCCCCTGGAACAACTGGGCGAGATCCCTGATCACGTCAGCGTGCAGTCCTGGGTGTCCCAGGCGGAGCTGCTGCCGCTCGTCGACCTGGTGGTGCACCACGGGGGCAGCGGCACCACGCTCGGCGCGCTCGCGGCGGGCGTACCCCAGTTGATGTTGCCGCAGGGCGCCGACCAGTTCGCCAACGCCGACGCGCTCGCCGCCGCCGGCGTCGCACTGCGGCTCCTTCCCGGCCAGGTGGACGCGAGCGCCATCGCCGAGCAGGCTCACCTCCTGCTTCCGCGGCATGGCCAGGCCGAGCAGCGCGACGCGGCCCGCGCGGTCGCCGAGGAGATCGCCGCGATGCCCTCGCCGGCGGCCGTCGCGCAGCTCCTGCCGGAGTACGCAGCCTGAGATCGTCAACTCTGGGTTGACGTCACGGACGCGTCAACCTAAGGTTGACGCATGACAGAACCTCTCCAGATCGGTAACACCGTCAAGCTCGACGACCTGATCCAGGCGATCAAGACGGCGCACACCGATGCGCTCGACCAACTCACCGACGCGGTCATCGCCGCCGATCACCTCGGCGAGGTCGCCGATCACCTGATCGGACACTTCGTCGACCAGGCCCGGCGCTCGGGCGCCTCCTGGACCGACATCGGCCGCAGCATGGGGGTCACCAAGCAGGCCGCCCAGAAGCGCTTCGTGCCGAAGGCGACCGACGCGGGTGCGCTCGACCCCAACGCCGGCTTCGGCCGGTTCACCCCTCGCGCCCGCAACGTGGTGATCGCCTCGCAGGAGGAGGCCCGTGCCAGCGGCAACGCCGAGATCGGCCCCGAGCACCTGGTGCTGGGCCTGCTGGCCGAGCCGGAGGGGCTGGCCGCCAGGGTGATGGCCGGTCGCGGCGCCACCCCCGAGGCGGTACGGGAGGCGGTCGGTGCCGTCCTCCCACCGCGGGCCGAGCAGGTTCCGGACCTCATCCCGTACGACGCCCGCGGCAAGAAGGCGTTGGAGCTGACCTTCCGGGAGGCGCTGCGCCTCGGGCACAACTACATCGGCACCGAGCACATCCTGCTCGCCCTGCTGGAGCACGAGGACGGCGCCGGCGTGCTCACCAACCTCGGCCTGGACAAGGCGACGGTCGAGGCCGACCTGGCCAGCGCCCTCGCCGCCGCCGTCGGGAAGGAGTGAGAACCCGGAGTCAGGAGACCTCAGGAAAGCCGTAACGCAGGGCGTGCTCCGGATCGGCCGAGTCGATCTGGCGTACGCCCGCGTCGGCGAGGCGCTTGTTGACCTCGTCGAGGTGCTCGCGCACCAGGCGGGCCTCCTCCTCGGTGACCCGGCCCCGGTGTGGCTTGCCGGCGTGCTCCAGCGTGCCGTAGTCGATCTTCTCGACGCTCTTGCGGGCCTTGGGTGGACGGACCCGCTCGGCCGTCTTCAACAGCTGCGCCATCGGCACGTCGGTGGCCATCGCGTCGAACTCGCTGGCGGTCAACACCACCCGACGGGGCTCGCCGCCACCGTGCCGGTCGTGGATCTCCACCACCGCCACGTCCAGCGCGGCGTCGTCGATGTGTTCCACCTCGCCCGGGGTGGCGTCCAACTGCACGGGCCCGGCGACCAGGTCCGGGTGCTCCAGCACGACGACGCGGACCACCTCGTCGTCCTGCTGCAGAACCGTGCCGGTGAAGTCGGAGACGTGGATCGTCTTCTTGCCCATGCGCGGAGCTTCTCCTGTCGTAGGCCGGGATGGCGGACCACAAGAAATTACCCGACAGGTGTGCGAAAGCCGCCGCTGGACCTCCTCCGGTGTGTCGCCCCGGGCGAACGTCAGAGGCTGCCCTTCGGTGCCACCCACTCGCTGGGTTGGCCGGTGACAGCGGCGATGCGGTCGTAGTCGGCGTCGTAGTGCAGGACGGTCGCGCCGTGTTCCTCGGCGGTCGCCGCGATGATCAGGTCGGGCAGCCGGAAGTTGCGGTGCTGGCTCTCGGCCGCGAGGAGGCGATGAACCGCCATGGCGCGGTCCATCGCCGCTGTCGACACGTCCATCCAACGACCGCCACGCAGCGCCTGCCAGAGGATCTCGTACCCCTTCGGGTGCGGTGCGTTGTTGAGGTATTCCAGGCTGGTCATGTGGCAGGCGGCGAGCCGCCCCTCGGCCAGAAGCGACTCGAAGCGCCGCCGGACCGACGCGTGACGCCCCTGCAAGACGTAGACCGAGGTGTCCGCGAGATAGAGGATCTGACCAGCCATCAGGCTGCCTCGGCGTCACGCGCCTGCTCGACGAGCGAGTCCAGGTCGCGACCGCCACCGTAGCGCCAGGCGTCGACGGACCCGGAGAAGTCCATCTCCACCTGATCAAAGGCGGCAACAATCTCGCGAGCCTGCCGGCGTACGGCGAACGCGTGCAGGGCCGCATTGATGGTGGCAACTTTGGTTTCGGTGCCAAGCACATCCTTTGCGGCGTCCAGCCACTCGTCGTTCACGTCCACGGTGATGCGAGTCATGACGTGACGATACACCAGATCAGCCGTGGCTAAGGCACCAAGTTTAGGCCAAAGATGGTGCGTCAGTGGGTGTTCAGGCGGTGCCGACTGGAGCTGCCGACGGGCAGCTTGTTCAAACCGGCCCACGACAGGGCGTGGCCGCCGACCGCGCGGGGGTTCCGGTAGCGCGGCTGCGGCGGATTGCCTCCAACTGCCTCCGCCGCCCGCCACAGTCGCTCGGGGTCCTGCTGGTAGTGGTCGCTCGGCTGAATCGGCATGCGTTCACCGTCCCAAACAAAGGTGTCCAGATATGGAAATACATATGACGGTCAATTCATCAGGTCGGTTCCCGCACCCCGGCCCACTCGGCCCTGACGTATCCTGCGCCCGGCCCTGCCGTCCGGCGTACGGTGATCCACGACGGGTCGGGTGACGGGGAGGTGCGCATGCTCGACCGGCGACTGCACCTGCACCTGGCCACCTGGCTCGGCCAGTGGCCGGCCGGGCCGGGCTTGCACGTGGTGGCCTCGCAGCGGCGGGCCGAACCGGCCTGGGACGGCCGGCTGCGCCCCGCGCTCGCCGTGGACACCGGGCGGAGCGCGGTGCTCTCGGTGGCGCCGGATCGCGTGGCGGCGGTCCGCGCGTTGGCTCGCCGTACGCCGGCTCGGCTGCTCGCCGCACTGCCGGAAGCCGTCGGCCGGCCCGAGTTCTGCGTGCACGACGGCCTCTTCCGGTGGAGCCTGGCGCCCGCACCGCTGCCCGAGGTGGGGGAGTGGACCGAGTCGACAGCTCCCGGCCTGCCGCCGTGGCTGCGACTCTTCGACCGGCCGGTGCTGGTGGTCCGTGACCCGGACGGCGCCTACCTGGCCGGCGCCGGGATCAAACGGCACGACGCGTACGGGCACGAGTTGGCTGTCGGCACCGTGCCGGCCGCCCAGGGGCGTGGCTTCGCCCGTCGACTGGCGGCCCAGGCGGCGCGCCGGGTGCTCGACGAGGGGGCGGTGCCCACCTACCTGCACGAGCGGGACAATCACGCCTCGGCCCGGGTCGCCGAAGCGGCCGGTTTCCCGGACCGGGGCTGGCGCGCGTACGGGGTCTATCCGCGCTGAGCAAGCGTTGGGCGCGGACCGTGGATCCCGGGCCGGATCCACGGTCCGCAACCTCCCCCCAGGCCCCGGTTCCGGGTGTAGCGGCTCTGCCGTGGGCGAGCCGCTACGCGTCGATCACGCTACGTATCGAACAGGCTCGAGGCAAGGTTGGAGCTGTCGGTTCGGAGTGTCGAATAGTGGACTTGACCTGCTGCTTCGCTGATCGCTGGCACCAATCGGGTTAGTGACGGAGCGTGCGAATCAGGTCGAGCACCTGTCGGGTCACCGGGCGGAGGACCCGAAGCCGGGACAGCGCCACGAGCCGGTCGATCAGCGGTACTGCCCCGTCGATCAGCTGGCGGGTCTTGGTCTGACCCGGCGAGCGGTCGTGCACCCAGTAGAGGATCACGCCCATGTACGCGAGCCAGAGCAGCTCGGGCAACTGTGGGCGCAGCTCGGCGTCGACCTTGGCCGTCGAGCCCGTCAACACCTCGCCGAACAGCTCGATGGCGGCCTGTCGGGGGCCGGAGGACTCGGCGGAGAAGGGGCTCAGCGGGGAGGTGGGCTCGGCCGCCGTCTTGAAGAAGGTCGCCGCGAACCCGTGTGAGGGCGTCAACACGTCGATCCCCGCGTGCAGCACTCCGGCGAGCCGGGGGCCGAACGCCTCCTCCCGATCGAGCACGGGCTGCGCGGCGGCCCGGTGCTCGACCTGGGCCTGGGCGTAGAACTCCTGGATCAGGTGGTCCTTGGAGCCGAAGTAGTAGTAGGCGTTGCCGACCGCCACGCCGGCCTCCTGCGCGATCGCCCGCATGGTGGTCTGGGCGTATCCGCGTTCGCGGAACAGCCGCATCGCGGTGTCCCGGATCAGCTGCCGGGTCTGCTCGCCTCGGGCGGTGGCAGGGTCACCCGCAGTGGTCGTCTGCGCAGGCTGCTCGGTCATCGGGGTCACCGTATCCCGGCGGTTGGTCGGTCGGCTCGGCCCGCGGGTCCCGGATCCGCTCCCGGATCGCCGAGGCGGCGGCCACCGTCTGCCGGGCGAGGGGCAGCAGGTGCGGTCGGGCCAACCGCTCGGCCGTGGACCGGTGGTCGGCCAGCGCCCAGAGACAGGCGAACCAGGCGCCGTCGCCCGCGTACACCTCGCCGGTGTCGGCGATCACGGTGAGGTCGCGCAGCGTCGCGTCGTGGTCCAGGTCGGGAAAGCGCCGCCGGGCCTCGGCGGACCCGGCCGGCACGAACTCCAGGGGTACGAGCTGGGCGCGGGACGTCAACCACCGGCGGGCGGCGCGGCACAGCGGGCAGGCCGCGTCGAACAGGACGGTGAACCCCCGGATCCCACCGCCGGGGTGCGCGGTGGGATCCGGGAGCCGACCGATGCCACCGGTCGGGGGCACGGTCATCGGGTCGGCGGGTTGCTCGCCGGACCGGTGCCGGGCTGCGGTCCGGCCGGCTGCGGTCCGGCCGGATGGGGTCCGGCCGGGTATCCGCCGGTCGGCTGTGGCCCTGCCGGGTACGCGCCGACCAACTGCGATCCGGGTGGGGCGGACGGCATGGGGAGTCGGCCGATCGGGGGGATCGGAGGGTGGGTGGCGAGCTGGCGGAGTCGGTTGCGGCGGTAGCGGCCGAGTGCGAAGACGTTGAAGAAGTGCAGCGCGCCGAGCACCAGCAGCACCAAGCCGATCTTGAGAGACAGTTCCTCCATGGCCTGGCTTGTCGATTCCACCGGGTCGGAGTGCTTCATCGCCACCGTGACGTAGCCGAGGTTGAGCAGATAGAAGCCGACCACCAGGAGGCTGTTGACCGCTCGGGCGAGACGTTCCTCGGCGAACACCTCCTCCAGGAAGACCTGCCCGTTGCGGGACAGCGCTCGGGCCACCCAGATGGTCAGGCCGACGCTGACCGCGAGGTAGATCAGGTACATCCAGACCTTGATGTCCATGTGGACGCCCTTCTTGAACGTGTTCAACTACCGACGTCGTCAGACTAGAGCGGACATTGAACATGTTCAAGAAGGTGCGACGAGTGACTGTGGACACTGTGCGGCGGTGCGAGAGAGCGCGCCCTCCGGCCGAGCCCTGGAGCCCGGCCGGAGGACGTGGTGGCTCAGCCGGCCAGGCCCAGCACCTCGGCCGCCGCGCGACCGTTGGCGTGACTCGCGCCGTAGGTGGTGACGAAGGCGCGGACGCCCGCCGGCCGCCACTGCGCCGGCCAGCCCATCTCCACAACTGTCACCGGGTGCGCCGCCGCCAGGTCGGCGATCAGCTCCGGGCCGCCGGGCAGCCGGTGCAGGTGTCGTCCGACAAACACGATGGGGCGGTCGCCGGCCAACCCGCGCAGTGTCGCCGGGTCGGTCTCGGTGGCGATCACCCGGATCTCCGGCACCCCGTGCAGGTGTGGCCCGAGGCCCCACGGCACCCGACCCTCGGCAATCGTCGACTCGGTGTGCAACTGCACCACAAGTGGCTGATCCAGGCCGGTGAGCAGGCCGTCCACCCGGACCGCTCGGCGCGCTGCCGCGTACCCCAGCTCGGTGTCCCCAGTGGCCGGCGACCCGCTGGTGGCCCGGGTCCAGGCGGCGAGGTCGGCGGCGCGGCCGGCGGCCTCCTCGACCCGCGCCTGGGTGAGCCGGCCGTCGGCGAGCGCGTCGACGATCTCGGCGGCCACCCGCTCGACCAGCTCGGCATCGACAGTCGCGCCGATGCAGAGCAGGTCGGCGCCCGCGCTGAGCGCCCGGACCGCGGCCGGCCCGACGCCGCCGGCCGCCACCGCGGCACCCTTCATCTCCAGCGCGTCGGTGATGACGGTGCCGGTGAAGCCGTACTCGGTGCGCAGCAGGTCGACCAGGACGGCCCGGCTGAAGGTGGCCGGGTCGGCGCCGGTGAGCGCCGGCACCCGGATGTGCGCGGTCATCACGGCGCGCGCCCCGGCGGCGACGACGGCCGCGAACGGCGGCAGGTCCCGCTGACGGAGCAGGCTCAGCGGAGCGTCCACTGTGGGCAGTTCGTGGTGGGAGTCGGTGACGGTGGCGCCGTGCCCGGGGAAGTGCTTGGCGCAGGCGGCCACGCCGGCGGCCTGTAGCCCCGCCACGGCGGCGGCCGAGTGGGCGGCCACCCGCACCGGATCCGCGCCGAAGGATCGCGTGCCGATCACCGGGTTGTCGTCGGCGGTGTTGACGTCGACAGTGGGGGCGAGGTTGACGGTGATGCCGAGCGCGGCCAGCTCCGCGCCGATCGACTGGTAGACCCGTCGGGTGAGCGCCACGTCGCCGATCGCCCCGAGGGCGGCGTTGCCGGGGTACGGGCTGCCGGTGGCGTGCGCCAGCCGGGTCACGTCGCCGCCCTCCTCGTCGATGGCGATCAGCGCGTCCGGCCGGCCGGCGCGCAGCGCGGCGGTGCTCGCCGCCACCTGCGCGGGGTCGTGCACGTTGGTGCCGAACAGGGTGTGCCCGGCCAACCCGTCGGCCAGCAGGTCGACCGCCCAGTCCGGCGGGACCGGTCCCGGGTACGCGGCGAGGAGCGTGCCCAGCGCCAGCCGGCGCAGTCCTGGATCCAACCCCACGTGATCTTCCCCCTTCGGTGCCCCGCGGGTACGAAACGTCGTACCGGTGGTGGTCTTGGCCCTGCCGACTCGGCCGAGCGTCCCACCGCCGAGTGGCCGTTACGCTACGGCTACCCGTTCGCAGGTTGGTTTACAGTTAGCAAAGTTTACTAAAACTAGAGGACGTGTCATGAGTGCGACCCGGCTGCCCGGCACCCCCCGCCTGTTGCGGGCGCTCAACGACCGTGCCGCGCTGGAACTGCTCCTGGAACGCGGCCCGCTGACCCGCGCTCGCCTCGGCGAGCTGACCGGGCTGTCGAAGGTCACCGCCTCGCAACTGGTCGAGCGGTTGGAGGAGCGCGGCCTCGTCGCGCGCGTCGGCGAGCAGGCCGGCGGGCGTGGTCCGAACGCCCAGCTCTACGCGGTCCGCCCGGGCAGCGCGCACGTGGTTGGCGTGGATGTCGGACCGGACCGGGTGGTGGCCGCCTGCGCCGACATCACAGGTGCGGTCATCGGCCGGGTGGAGCAGTCGACCCGGGACACCGACGACCCGGTGGGCGTGGTGCACAACGCCGTCGTGCAGGCCGCGAGCAGCGCCCAGGCGCAGCTGAGCAGCGTACGACGGATCGTGCTCGGCACCCCGGGCCTGGTCGACCCCGGCACCGGCGACATCACCTTCGCGTTCAACCTGCCCCGCTGGCACAGCGGTCTGCTCGCCGCGCTGCGGGACGACCTGCACACGCCTGTGGTCTTCGAGAACGACGTCAACCTGGCCGCGGTGGCCGAGGCGCAGTCCGGCGCCGCCCAGGGGCTGGCGGATTTCGTGCTGGTCTGGGTGGGTGCCGGCGTCGGCCTGGCGATCATGCTGGGCGGCCGGCTGCACCACGGCAGCAGCGGTGCGGCCGGCGAGATCGGCTACCTGCCGGTGCCCGGCGCGCCCATCCCGCGCGACGTCTCCCGGCGCGCCAAGCCGGCCTTCCAGCAGTTGGTCGGTGCGGACTCGGTGCGCGCGGTGGCCGCCGAGCACGGCTACCCGGACGCCGACGCCGCCGAGGCGGTCCGTGCGGCCGTCGCGGCCGGCGCCGACGGCGGTCCGATGCTCGACGAGCTGGCCCGTCGGCTCGCGCTCGGCGTGGCCAGCACCTGCGTGGTGCTGGACCCACCGCTTGTCGTGCTCGCCGGCGAGGTGGGGCAGGCCGGTGGCGCGGCTCTTGCCGACCGGGTGCAGCAGGAGGTCGCGGCGATCACCCTGGTCCAGCCGCGCGTGGTGCCGACCGGGCTGACCGAGGAGCCGATCCTGCACGGCGCGCTGCGCACCGCCCTGGACGCGGTGCGCGACGAGGTGTTCGGCTCCACCGTCGGCTGAGCCCGCTACGGCGGTCATGTGAAGAAATATTTCACCGTACGCCCACAGGGTGCAACCTCTTGCCGCGCGCTGGCGGTGGCCCGGTCCGTCGGGCCGCCCCGACCGGGGCGACCCGACGGACCCCCAGTCAGATCAGGTCGCGGCGACGGAACACGGCGAACGCCGCCGCGGTCAGGCCGCCGGTGAGCACCAACAGCACCAGCAGCGCCGTCGGCCAGGTCAGGGTGTAGAAGCCCTCGCAGTAACCGGTCCCCGCGCTGCCCCGACAGAGTTCGGGGTCGAAGAACCGCGCCCTACCGCCGAGCCACGCCCCGATGTGACTGGAGAGCATCAGCTGATCGGGCCGCCGGGCGTCGACGATCTCCAGCACCAGCCGGCCACCCAACTCCCACACCACCGCGTACGCCGCCACCGCGCCGAGCGCCGCCGACGTGTGCCGACCCAGCGTGGCGATCGCGAAGCCCAGGGCGGCGGACAGCAGCACCAACACCAGGCCACGGCCGTGCACCGCGCCGAGTGATCGCCAGAAGTCGCCGTCCAGCCGGCCCGGCAACCCGGCGGTCTGCCCGATCACCCAGAACGTGGCGAGGTAGGCCACCGACGCCAGCAGGGCCAGGACCAACACCGTGCCGAGCAGGGTGCCCAACTTCGCCGCGAGCACCGTCAACCGGCGCGGTCGCCACAACAGCAGATTCACCACGCCACCCGAGGTCAGGTCCGCGCCGATGTAGGAGGCGCCGACCAGGAACCCGAACAGCACCAGGAACGCGATGAGGAAGTACAGCAGCGGCCGGGCCTGGTCGGCGAAGTTGAACACACCCGGTAGATAGTCGGCGGCGATCGGCAGCCGGTCCTGCCGGATCGGGTCGATCGCCGAACAGTCGCTGGGGAAGAGCTTGTCCGTGTCGGTCGGAAGGGTGCCGTTCTGGCGATCCAGGCACTCCTGGTGGGTGGCCTCCAGGCCGCGCCGCGCGTCGGCGGCCTGCTCCCGCGCCGAACTCAGTTCGCTGGCACTCGGCTTGTGGGAGCCGGCCATCGTGGTCGCCGCCGTGACAGCGAACGCCAACACCAACAGGACCACCATGAGCTGCACGAAGCGACGCGCGGACAGTCGCTCCAACTCGGCACGCACCAGGTTCACGCGTCCACTCCCCGATCGAGGTCGATCACGGCTTCACCCTGCGGCGGCGACGAGTCGCCGCCCTGCCGGGGCACCGACGGATGCTCGTACGCGCCGGTCAGCTCCAGGAAGACGCTCTCCAGATCCGGCCGCAGCGGCGTCAGCTCGCCCACCCACAGACCCTGCTCACCGAGGACCCGACTGATCACCGTCGGGTCGCTCACCCCGCCCACCACCACCGCCGCGCCGTCCACGACCGCCGTCAGCTCGGCCGCGTGCAGCAACTCGACGGCCCGCTCCGGCTCGGCCACCCGGACCAGGAACTCGTGCCGATCGTGGCCCGCCAGCACCTCGTCCACCCGACCGGTCGCGACCCGCCGCCCCCGGGAAATGATCGTGACGTGGTCGCAGATCAACTGGATCTCGCCCAGGATGTGACTGGACACCAGCACGGTCACCCCGCTGGCCGCCAGCGACCGCATCAGGTCCCGCATCTCCCGGATGCCCGCCGGGTCCAGCCCGTTCGCGGGCTCGTCCAGGATGAGCAACCGCGGGTCCTTCAGCAGCGCGGACGCCACCGCGAGCCGTTGCTTCATGCCCAGCGAGTAGCCCTTCACCCGGTCATCGCCCCGGTCCTGCAGGCCCACCAGATCCAGCACCTCGTCCACCCGGGAAACCGGCACCCCACCAGCGCGGGCCAACAACCGCAGGGTGCGGTGACCGGTGAAGTTGCCGAAGAACTGCGGGCTCTCCACGATGGCGCCGACCTGGCCCGCCACCCGGGTCAGCAGCTCCGGCGACGGTTCGCCGAGCACGCTCATCCGGCCGCCGTCGGCGCGTACCAGCCCGAGCAGGGCCCGCAGGGTGGTGGTCTTGCCCGAACCGTTCGGGCCCAGGAAGCCGTGGACCTGGCCCGCCTCGACCAGCAGGTCGAACCCGTCCACCGCCACCCTTCGGCCGCTGCGCATGCTGTGGAAGGTCTTGCGCAGACCCTCGATCTCGATGACCGCGCTCATCCGCGCGGCTCCGTACGTCGACGGGGCATGGGCCGTCCTTCGGGCTTGGTGATCAACGACACGGCGCTTCACCCTATGGCTGAGGCGCCGCCCATGGGGGGCGCCCAGGCGCTGCGTGGTTGGATGGTGCGGTGACTGGTGACCTGATCCCCGGCGCTGCCGGCGCCGCGCCTGCCGCCGCTTTCGTGGACCCGGATCTGGTGGTCAGCCTCGACGGCGTCGGCGTACGCCGCTCTGGCACCGCCCTCCTGCAGGACCTGACCTGGCGCGTCGAACTGGACGAGCGGTGGGTCGTGCTCGGCTCCAACGGCGCCGGCAAGACCACACTGCTCAACCTCGCCGCCGGCCGGCTGCACCCCACCACGGGTGTCGCGCACGTCCTCGGCGAACGGATCGGCCGCACCGACGTCAACGAGTTGCGTACCCGGATCGGGCTCACCACCGCCGCGCTCGCCGAGCGACTCCCCGCCGACGAGCGGGTCAGCGACGTGGTGGTGACCGCCGCCTGGTCGGTGGTCGGCCGCTGGCGGGAGAACTACGACCGTGGCGACGAGACGCGGGCGCGGGCACTGCTGAGCCAACTCGGCGTCGGTGGCCTCACCGAGCGCCGTTACGGCACCCTCTCCGAGGGCGAGCGCAAGCGGGTGCAGATCGCCCGTGCCCTGATGACCGACCCGGAGTTGCTGCTGCTCGACGAGCCCGCCGCCGGGCTCGACCTGGGTGGTCGGGAAGACCTGGTCGCCCGGCTGGCCGAGCTGGCGTACGACCCGGACGCCCCGGCGATGGTGCTGGTCACCCACCACGTGGAGGAGATCCCGCCCGGGTTCACGCACGCGCTGCTGCTGCGCGAGGGTGGGGTGGTCGCCCAGGGCCTGCTCGCCGAGACGCTGACCGGTGACAACCTCTCCAAGACCTTCGGGCTGCCACTGGTGGTCGAGCGGTCCGGCGACCGTTTCACGGCTCGCGCCGCCTGAGCGTCGGAGAGGCGGAGACGACAGTGCCGCAGACCCGGGTCGCCGTGGTGGGCAGTGCCAACATGGACCTGGTCGCGATGGCGCCCGCGCTGCCGCGACAGGGCGAGACCATGCTCGGCACCGACTTCGTGATGGTGCCCGGCGGTAAGGGCGCCAACCAGGCCGTGGCCGCGGTCCGGGCCGGCGCGTCCTGCGTCTTCCTCGGCGCGATCGGCTCGGACGCCTTCGGCGTCACCCTCAAGGCCCGCATCACCGCGGCCGGCGTGGACACCAGCCAGCTGCGTGTGGTCTACGGCGCCTCCGGGGTGGCGCTGGTGATGGTCAACGCCCAGGGGGAGAACGCAATCGTGGTCACCCCCGGCGCGAACGACGCCCTGGTCGGCCTCAGCGAGGAGGAGTTGGCCACGGTGCGCGCGGCGGACGTCCTGGTCGCCCAACTGGAGATCCCGGTGCAGACCGTGACCGCCGCCGCGGTGGCCGCCCGCGACGCCGGCACCAGGGTCATCCTGAACGCCGCCCCCGCGCGGGACCTCCCACCCGAACTGCTCGCCGCCGTGGACCTGCTGGTCGTCAACGAGGGCGAGGCGCAGGCGCTCGCCGGCCGAGGTCGGGAGGAGCCCCGGGCGCTGCTCGATCTGGCCCCCCGGGCCGTGCTCACTCTCGGCGGTGAGGGCGCCTGGTACGTCGACCGGGACGGCACCGAGGTGCACGTGCCGGCGGTACCTGTCGACGCGGTCGACTCCACCGCCGCCGGTGACGCGTTCACCGCCGCGCTGGCCGTCGGCTGGGGCGAGGGGCGCGACCTGGTCGACGCGGTGCGCTGGGCGTCGGCGGCCGGCGCTGCCTGCGTCCGCAAGCTCGGCGCGTCGGTGGCGCTACCGCAACGCGCCGAGATCGACGAGCTGTACGTACCAGCCTGAGCGCGCCGCACGCCGTCCGGCCCGTCCGGGCGTTCAGCCGACGGGCTCGTCGGCGAGCTTCTCGCCGCGTCGGCGCAGCATGCCGAGCCCGGGGATGCCGGCCACGGCGAGCTTGAGGTCGCGGGTCACGTCCAGCAGGTCGTGCAGGTCGGGGCCGACCCGGTCCAGCGTGGCCAGGATCGGCAGGATGTCCGCCGTCAGGTGTTCCCTGAGCTTGGGCAACTCGTCGATCAGGTGGATCGCCGCGCTGATCTCCTCGTGACTCAACTCCTCGACGAACCGCCCGGCCATCGGCGCGGCCCGGCGCAGCGCCGGCTCGTACGCCGCCAGCAGTTCGGCCGCCGTGGCGGCGGCCTCCGCAGCGGTGCCCACGGTGGCGGCGGCGCGGCCCGCGACCCGGTCGGCCTCGGCGACCACCGTGGCCGCGGCGCGGGAGACCCGGTCGGCCTCGGCGACCACCACTGCGGCGGCGGTGGCCACCTCGGTGGCCGTGTCGATGGCGGTGGTCGCGGCGGCGCTGATGACGGCCACCTCGCGAACCGCGCCCTCGGCATCGGTGAGCACCTGGTCGGTCCGCTCCAGGGTCGTCTCGATCCGGTCGACCACGCCGTTGATCCGGGCCAACAGCGCCTCCACCCCGTCGAGCACCGCGAACGCGCGGGCGGGCACGGCGGCCATCGAGACGGCCGAGCCGAGCGCCTGGTCGAGAGCGGAACGGGTCAGGCCGACCACGGCGGCCGGGGTGGGGAGGGGAATCGCCATGGGGTCAAGTGTGCGTCGGCCGTGCCACAACCGCCCGACGGCGCTGGTCAGCGGGACCGTCGACCGGCGGTGTCGGCGCGGCCCACCCGCAGCGCCCACCAGATCAGCGGCGCCTGCAACGGCACCCGGCCGTACGCGATGGCGCGCTTCGTCGGGCGTCGGTGTCGCCAGTCCACGGCCATCTTCACGTTCGCCGGCAGGACGGCGACGAAGAGTGCGGCGGGTGGGTGACACCGGCCGCGGCGAGCAGGCCGGCCAGGGCGACGGCCTCGCCGCGGCGGGTGGTCATCGATGGTCCCCCTGCTGTTCGACGGCGCGCTGCACGGCCCGGTAGATCTGCCCGAACCGTAGCGCGTCCGGGGTGCGTACCAGCAGATCCTCCCGGCCGTGGTGCTGCACCCACAACTCGTGCACGTGGCTGCCACGCTCGTAGGAGCGGTCCAGCCAGCCGAGGGGAATCTCCAGGAACGGCAGCGCCACCAGCGCCCCCACCGCGCAGGCGGCGAGAATGATCAACGCCAGCTGCCAGTTGCCCCGGTCCTGTGCCGACCACGCCAGTGACAGCACGCAGACCACGGCGACCAGCGGCGGTAGCGAGAGCAGCAGCACCAGGACACCGCGCCCCAGCACGCGGCCACGGACGGCGAGGGTTTTCTGCCCCCGTGCGTGCCAGACGAACGTCACGTCGGACAGGGCGATCACGTGACCGCCCGCCCGGATCGACTCGGAGGTCACCTGCACCGCGTCGTCCCGGTAATAGAGGGTCATCACTAAGCCTAACCACCGGCGGGCAACCCTCGCCTCGGCAATCTTGGGCAGTTTCCGTTCCGGCTAACGGAAACTGTCCAAGGTCTGCGGCGGCTAGCGGCGCGTGCCGGGACGGGCCGGCTGGCTGTGCTCGACCGCGCGTTGCACCGCCCGATAGATCTGCCCGAAGCGCAACGCGTCACCTGTGCGCAGCAGCCGCACCGGCTGACCCCGCCAACGGGCCCAGATCTCCAGTTGGCGGCTGCCCCGCGCGTACGAGCGGTCCAGGTGTTCGAAGAGGAAGTCGGCGACCGGCCCGACGGCCAAGCCGACCAGCACCGACGCGCCGACGATCGCGATCGTCACGGTGGGGGAGCGGTGCAGCCAGACGGCCACGCCGATGCCGAGCACCGCCGCGACCAGCGGGCCGGCGAGCGCGGCGCCGATCGCGCCCCGCCCCACCAGAACGCGCCAGGAACGGGTGCCACGGCGGTGCCAGATCACGGTGATGTCGGCCAGCGCGTAGCTGCGACCGTCGACGCGAACGGTGGTGGAGGTGACCTGTACCGACCTGTCGTCGTAATAAGTGATCATGGCTGGACTCCCGCCCGCGGGGCTGACACCACACTACTTACCCAAACGAGCCGGGTCGTAAGGTTGGCACGCGACTTCGACGAGGAAGTGAGGGCAGCGTGGGCGAGTTCGTTCGGCTGGAGACCACTGACGGCATCGGCACGATCCGGCTGGAGCGGCCGCCGATGAACGCGCTCAACACCCAGGTGCAGGAGGAGTTGCGCGCCGCCGCCACGGCGGCCACCGCCGATCCCGAGGTTCGCGCCGTCATCGTGTACGGCGGGGAGAAGGTCTTCGCCGCCGGCGCGGACATCAAGCAGATGGCCGAGATGTCCTACGTGGACATGGCCGAGCGGGCCGCGAACCTGTCCAGCGCGCTCGGCGCGATCGCCCGGATCCCCAAGCCGGTGGTCGCCGCGATCACCGGGTACGCCCTCGGTGGCGGCTGCGAGCTGGCGCTGGCGTGTGACTGGCGGGTGGTCGCCGAGGACGCCAAGCTCGGCCAGCCGGAGATCAAGCTGGGCATCATCCCGGGTGCGGGCGGCACCCAGCGGCTGGCCCGCCTGGTCGGCCCGGCCCGCGCCAAGGACCTCATCATGTCGGGGCGGATGGTGGACGCGCAGGAGGCGCTGCGGATCGGCCTGGCCGACCGGGTCGCCCCGGCCGCCGAGGTGTACGACGCGGCCGTCGCGCTGATCACTCCGTACCTCAGCGGGCCGGTGCAGGCGCTGCGCGCGGCGAAGCTGGCGGTCGACGGCGGCCTGGACATGGATCTGAACTCGGGTCTGGCCTGGGAGAGTCAGCTCTTCGCGGCGCTGTTCGCCACCGACGACCGGCGCGAGGGCATGGCGGCCTTCGTCGAGAAGCGTAAGCCGGGCTTCACCGGCCGCTGATCCGTCGCTTCCCGGCCCACCGCCCTCTGACCTCGGCAACGTCCACTGGCCGGGGCCACGGTCGAGGGGTCAAGTGACTGGCCGGTAACCTGTGATCCCGGCCACGGACGATGGGAGCGACATGACGGAGCGGATCGAGGGTCACGGCGGCGAGTTGGCGCTCGCGGCACTACGCGCGCACGGCGTACGGGAGATGTTCACGCTGTCCGGCGGGCACGTCTTCCCGCTCTACGACGCCGCGTACAAGACCGACTTCCCGATCTACGACGTCCGACACGAGCAGTCCGCGGTCTTCGCCGCCGAGGCGGTGGCCAAGCTCCAGCGCCGTCCCGGCCTCGCCGTGCTCACCGCCGGGCCCGGCGTCACCAACGGCATCTCCGGCATGACCAGCGCGTTCTTCAACGCCTCGCCGGTGCTGGTGCTCGGGGGCCGAGCGCCCGCGTTCCGCTGGGGCTCGGGCAGCCTGCAGGAGATGGACCACCTGCCGCTGGTCAGCCCGGTCACCAAGCACGCCGAGACGGTGTTCAGCACCGACGACATCCCGCGCGCGGTCGGTGCGGCGCTCAACGCGGCGCTCACCCCGCACCGCGGCCCGGCCTTCCTCGACTTTCCCCTGGAGACGGTCTTCTCGGTCGCCGAGGCCGAGCTGCCCACCGTGACGGGTGTCGACCCGATCGCGCCGGACCCGGAGGAGGTGGGCCGCGCCGCGCTGCTCATCGCCGGGGCGCAGCGGCCGGTCATCATCGCCGGCTCCGACGTGTACGCGGGCGACGCCGTCGCCGCCCTGCGCGAGGCGGCCGAGGCGTTGCAGGTGCCGGTCTTCACCAACGGCATGGGTCGCGGCTCGCTCCCGCCGCAGCACCCACTCGCGTTCGCCAAGGCCCGCCGGGCCGCGCTCTCCGGCGCCGACGTGGTCGTGGTGGTGGGCACCCCGCTGGACTTCCGGCTCAGCTTCGGTGACTTCGGTGACGCCAAGGTGGTGCACATCGTCGACGCGCCCAGCCAGCGGGCGACGCACGTGCAGCCGGCCGCCGCCCCCGCCGGTGACCTGCGTCTGATCCTCTCCGCGCTGGCCGACCACTCCGGCGACCGGGCCGACCACGCCGACTGGATCGCCGACCTGCGCGTCGCCGAGGACGCCGCGAAGGCTCGGGACGCCGCGGAGATGGCCGCCGAGACCGACCCGATCCGCCCGGCCCGGATCTACGGCGAGCTGCGTCGGGCGCTCGCCCCGGACGCGATCACCATCGGCGACGGCGGCGACTTCGTGTCGTACGCCGGGCGGTACCTGGAGCCGGCCCAGCCCGGCACCTGGCTGGACCCGGGCCCGTACGGCTGCCTGGGCACCGGCATGGGTTACGCGATGGGCGCCCGGGTCAGTCACCCGGACCGGCAGATCTGCGTGCTGATGGGCGACGGCGCGGCCGGGTTCTCGCTGATGGACGTCGAGTCGCTGGTCCGCCAGAAGCTCCCGGTGGTGATCGTCGTCGGCAACAACGGCATCTGGGGGTTGGAGAAGCACCCGATGCGGGCCATGTACGGCTACGACGTGGCCGCCGACCTGCAGCCTGAGCTGCGGTACGACACGGTGGTCAGCGCGCTCGGCGGGGCGGGGGAGACGGTCGCCAAGGCGGCCGACCTGGGCCCGGCGCTCCAGCGGGCTTTCGACTCCGGAGTGCCGTACCTGGTGAACGTGCTCACCGACCCGACCGACGCGTACCCCCGGTCGTCGAACCTGGCCTGACTCGCACCCGCCGCCGCCGTCGCCCCTCGCGGGCGGCGGCGCGGTGTCTTCTCGCAGCTAAATACACGGAATGTCAGCGTCGATCGTCGTAACGTCAGCGCGGGAACAGCGGGATGTCAGCCCTGTCGCCCATGGTGGTGTCATCACCCGCAGACGACAGGAGTTGCGATGGACCACGCGATCCGCGCCGAGGGTCTGGTGCGGCGTTTCGGCGCCACCACTGCCCTCGCCGGAGTTGACCTGGCGGTCCCCACGGGGACGGTCTTCGGTCTGCTCGGGCCGAACGGCGCCGGCAAGACCACAGCGGTACGGGTGCTCGCCACCCTGCTGCGCGCCGACGAGGGACACGCCACGGTGGGCGGGTTCGACGTGGTCCGCGACGCCCACCGCGTGCGTCAGCTGATCGGCCTCACCGGCCAGTACGCCTCGGTCGACGAGACCCTGACCGGCGCGGAGAACCTGCTCCTCATCGGGCGGCTGCTCGGGCTCACTCGGGCCGACGCCAAGCGAAGGGCCCGGCAACTGCTCGACGACTTCGGGCTCGGCGATGCCGCCGACCGGGCGGTGAAGACGTTCTCCGGCGGGATGCGGCGACGGCTGGACCTCGCCGCCAGCCTGGTCGGTCGGCCGCAGGTGCTGTTCCTCGACGAGCCGACCACCGGCCTGGACCCGCGCAGCCGCAACGACCTGTGGGACCTCGTCCGCACGCTCGTCGCGGACGGGGTCACGGTGCTGCTCACCACGCAGTATCTGGAGGAGGCCGACCAGCTCGCCGACGAGATCGCCGTCGTCGACCACGGGCGGGTGATCGCCCAGGGCACGCCGGAGGAGCTGAAGGCCAGGACCGGCGGTCAGACCCTCACCGTGCGCCCCGCGGACAGCAGCGACCTGGGCATGGTGAGCGCCATCGTCGGTGAGGTGTCCGGTGCGGTCCCCGAGGTGGCCCAGAGCGCCGTCACCGTTGCCGTGAACGATCCCGGCGTCCTGCCCGCAGTGGTCAGCCGCCTCGACGCCGCCGAGATCGCGGTCGCGGAGCTGGCGCTGCGCGGCGCCAGCCTGGACGAGGTCTTCCTCACCCTCACCGGCCATCGGGCCGAGGACGCCCCGGCCGACACCGACCTGGAAAGGACACCGGCATGACCGCCGTGACCCTCAGCCCCGCCCTCGCCCCGGCCCGTCGACTCGGCGTCGCCGCCGGGCTGCGGCACACCTTCACACTGGCCTGGCGCAGCCTGGTGCAGATCAAACACAACCCGATGGAGCTGCTCGACCTGAGCATCCAGCCGGTGATGTTCGTGCTGCTGTTCACCTACGTCTTCGGCACCGCCATCGCCGGCTCGTCCGGCGAGTACCTCACCTTCATGCTGCCCGGCATCATGGTCCAGAACGCGCTATTCGCCACCATGACGACGGGGTTCGGGTTGAACAACGACCTCACCAAGGGCGTCTTCGACCGGCTGCGGGCGTTACCCATCGCCCGGTGGGCGCCGCTGGCCGGTCGGATCCTCGCCGACACCGTCAAGCAGGCGTGGTCGATCGCACTGCTGCTCGGCGTCGGTTCGATCCTCGGCTTCCGGGTCGGCAACGGCGTGCTCGGCGTGGTGGGGGCGTTCGCGCTGCTGCTGGCGTTCACGCTTGCCGCGTCCTGGATTTCGGTGCTGGTCGGGGTGCTGGTGAGCGAACCGGACAAGGTGCAGATCTTCGGCTTCATGGTGATCTTCCCGCTGACCTTCACCAGCAACATCTTCGTCCCGACCGACCGGATGCCGGGCTGGTTGCAGAACTGGGTGGAGGTCAACCCGGTGACCGTGGTGGCCGACGCGCTGCGGGGGCTGCTGGTCGGCGGGCCGGTGGCCGGGCCGGCGCTCCAGACGCTGCTGTGGGGCGCCGGCATCGCGGTGATCTTCGCGCCGCTGGCCGTACGCGGTCTCAAGCGTCGAGTGTGACCCGCAGTCGGATCGACACGGACCTGCAACGGGCCGAGCAGGCTGACCTGCACTCCGCCGATTGTGTCGCCCACCGGGCCGGCCACCGGCATCGGCGCGGCCGGGCTGGTGTTCACACCTCCGGCCGGTCACCCTCACGGGGCGGGTCACCGTCGCGGCGGCGCAGGTCGTCCTCACGCCGGCGCAGGTCCTCCTCCCAGCGGCGGAAGAGTTCCTGGTCCTGCTGGCGGGAACGGTCCTGCACCGAGCGGAGGAACTCGGGGTCGTCGTCGGGAGCGAGCGGGCGGCGCGGCTGCCGTTCGCTGGAGCCACCGCCTGCGGGCCGCGCCCCGCGGGCCGCGGAGCTGGGCTCCCGGCCGACGATGAACCAGGCGATCGAGCCGACCAGGGGAAAGATCAGGATGATCAGCACCCAGGCGATCCGGGGCAGGGCACGGATCTGACCCTCCTCGGCGGAGAGGCAACTGATCAGCGCGCAGACGGCGAGGACAATCTGCACCAGGAAGAGGAGTACGCCAAGCCGGGCCATCCACCTATCATGGCGCACCGCGTCGCGTCACCACAGTCCGCGAACGGTCACCACCACGCCGAGCAGCGCGAGTCCGACGGTGCCCAGCGCGACCAGCGGCAACGTCCGGCCGCCGGTGCGGGCCGCCCCGGTGCCGGTGCTCCGGGGCCAGCAGAGCACGAGCACGCCTCCCCAGACCAGGACGGCCGCGCCGGCGACCACTGCTCCGAACGGACCGCCGCTCGACGCCAGCCGGACGGCGAGCACGCTCACCACTGTCACCGTGAGCAGCGTGCGCCGCCAGGCCAGCCGGGTCCGCTCCGGTTGCAGCCCCGGGTCGCGTCCGCTGCTCACCGCCCGCCGACCGCCCGCAGCAGGACGGCGACCACCAGCAGTAACGCGCCGACGCCGACGGCGAGGGCCAGGATGGCGGGGAACCGGGACGCGGGCAGCTCCTGACCGAGCCGGATGGCCCGTTCGGTACGCGCCCAGTGGTCCACCGCGCGGATCGCGACCGTCGCGCCGAGCAGCAGCAACGCCACGGCGATCACCTCCCGCAGGTGGCTCATCGGCAGCGGCGGCAGGAACTGCGCGGCGGCCAACCCGCCACCGACCAGCGCCAACCCGGTGCGCAGCCAGGCGAGGAAGGTCCGCTCGTTGGCCAGGGAGAACCGGTAGTCCGGCGGTTCACCGACCGAACCCAGCTCCGCCGGGTCGAACCATCGCCTGATCGCCTCCCACATAGCGCCGATTATTCGCTTCCCACCCCACATAGCCTGGGCCGGTGACAGATCTCGACGTGATGACGCTTCGTGCCGCCTACGACAACCAGCTCCGCCCGGAGATCCCCGACCCGGTGCCGGCCGGGGTGACGGTGGAGCGGGACGGGCCGTTGGTCCGCATCGTCGGGCTCGACGCCGGAGGGTTCCTCACCTACCGCGACCTGGGCGGGTTGACCGGCGACGCGCTGGACGCGCTGATCGCCCGGCAGGTGCAGCTGTTCCGCGAGCGTGGCCAGTCGGTCGAGTGGAAGCTCAACGGGCACGACGAACCGGCGGACCTGGCGGACCGGCTGCGCGCCGCCGGCTTCGTGCCGGAGGACCGGGAGACCGTCGTGGTCGGGCCGGTCGCCCCGCTGGCCGCCGCGCTGCCGGTCACCCCCGAGGGGGTACGCCTTCGTGAGGTGACCTCTCGCGCCGACCTGGAGCGGATCGCCGCGATGGAGGAGGAGGTCTGGCAGGAGGACCGCTCGCACCTCGTGGGGGGTCTGGCCAAGGAGATCGACGCCGATCCGAACTCGATCACCGTGGTGGTGGCCGAGGCGGACGACACGGTGGTGAGCGCCGGCTGGGTGCGTTTTCCGGCGAACACCGGCTTCGCCACCCTGTGGGGTGGCTCGACCCTGCCGCAGTGGCGTCACAAGGGCATCTACCGGGCCTTGGTCAACTATCGGGCGCGGCTGGCCGACCAGCGGGGTCGCACGCTGGTGCAGGTCGACTGTTCCGAGGACAGCCGGCCCATCCTCCAGCGACTCGGCCTCGTCGCGGTCACCACCACCACCCCGTACGTCTACACTCCGTGATCATGGAGCAGCGGTTGACGGACGAGGAGCGGCTGACCCTCAAGACCGGTGCCTTCGGCGCTGTCTTCCTGGTCTCCAACGCCGACCCGGGCGTGCTGGGGGTGATCCGGGAGAGCATCGCCGCGTCCGGCGCGTTGGCCGCCGCCAGTGGCACGGTCAAGGAGGCGCTGACCACCGGCCCGTTGCCGCGGCTTCCCCGCGACTCGCAGCTGGAGATCGAGTCGGTGGTGCTGCCGGCGCTGGGGCGGGCGGTGCGGATCCTGCGCGAGAAGTGCCCGCGCGACGTGGACGCGTACCGCGAACTGGTGTTGGCCGCGGCGGACCAGGTGGCCCGGGCGCACGACGGGGTGGCGCCCGCCGAGGCGGTGGCCATCGACCAGATCCGGGTCGCGTTGGCCGAGCCGGCCTGACCGGCCGCGCGTCGGTGAGCTGTGTCACCCTGAGTGCTGCGGGAGCGCAACCTACTGGCAGGTAACATTGCGTCGTGGGCAACCGCACAACCGCCCTCGGTTGACCTGACGTCGACCGACGCGCGACGCTGCGCCCCAGACCGGGCGAGCGAATCGCACCACCACACAGGAGGGTCGTCGAAGCGCGATGAACATCGTCGTACTCGTCAAGCAGGTGCCTGATTCGGGCGCGGACCGCAACCTGCGCAATGACGACAACACCGTCGACCGCGGTTCGGCGAACAACGTGATCAACGAGATGGACGAGTACGCCATCGAGGAGGCCCTGAAGATCAAGGAGGCGCACGGCGGCGAGGTCACCATCCTGACCATGGGTCCGGACCGGGCGACCGAGTCGATCCGCAAGGCGCTCTCCATGGGCCCGGACAAGGCCGTGCACGTGCTGGACGACGCCCTGCACGGCTCGTGCGCCGTCGCCACCTCGAAGGTGCTCGCCGCCGCGCTCGGTCAGCTCAATGCCGACCTGGTCATCTGCGGTGCCGAGTCCACCGACGGCCGGGTCCAGGTCATGCCGCACATGATCGCCGAGCGGCTGGGCGTCGCGGCGCTCACCGGTGCCCGCAAGCTCACCGTCGACGGCGCGACGCTTACCGTCGAGCGGCAGACCGAGGAGGGCTACGAGGTGGTCACCGCCTCCACCCCGGCCGTGGTCTCCGTGTGGGACACGATCAACGAGCCGCGCTACCCCTCCTTCAAGGGCATCATGGCCGCCAAGAAGAAGCCGGTGCAGACGCTCTCGCTGGCCGACCTCGGTGTCGCGCCCGACGAGGTGGGCTTCGACGGCGCCACCAGCGCCGTCGTCGAGCACACCAAGCGCCCCCCGCGCTCCGGCGGCGCCAAGATCACTGATGAGGGCGAGGGCGGCGTCAAGCTTGTCGAGTTCCTCGCCACCGAGAAGTTCGTGTGAGAGGGGGGTTCTGACATGTCTGAGGTTCTCGTCGTCGTCGAAGCCACAAAGGAATTCGGCGTCAAGAAGGTCACCCTGGAAATGCTCACCCTCGCGCGTGAGCTGGGCACCCCGAGCGCGGTGGTGCTCGGCGGCGCTGGCGCCGCCGAGGCGCTGAGCGGCAAGCTGGGCGAGTACGGCGCGGAAAAGATCTACGCCGCCGAGGGTGACGAGATCGACGGTTACCTGGTGGCCCCCAAGGCGACAGTGCTGGCCGAGTTGGTCAAGCGGGTGCAGCCGGCCGCCGTGCTGCTGGCCTCGGCCCAGGAGGGCAAGGAGATCGCCGCCCGGCTCGCCATCAAGCTCGACAACGGCATCCTGACCGACGTGGTCGGCCTGGACGCCGACGGCACCGCGACCCAGGTCGCCTTCGCCGGCTCCGCCATCGTCAAGTCCAAGGTCACCAAGGGCCTGCCGCTGGTCACCGTCCGGCCCAACTCGGTCACCCCCGCCCCGGCGGCGGCCACCCCGACGATCGAGCAGCTCAGTGTGTCGGTCACCGACACCGACAAGCTGACCACTGTCGTCGAGCGGGTCGCCGAGCAGAAGGGCTCCCGCCCCGAGCTGACCGAGGCCGGCGTGGTCGTCTCCGGCGGCCGGGGTGTCGGCAACGCCGACAACTTCAAGCTGGTCGAGGAGCTGGCCGACCTGCTCGGCGGCGCCGTCGGCGCGTCCCGCGCGGCCGTCGACTCCGGCTTCTACCCGCACCAGTTCCAGGTGGGCCAGACCGGCAAGACGGTCTCCCCGCAGCTCTACGTCGCGCTCGGCATCTCCGGTGCCATCCAGCACCGGGCCGGCATGCAGACCTCGAAGACCATCGTCGCTGTCAACAAGGACGGCGAGGCGCCGATCTTCGAGCTGGCCGACTTCGGGGTGGTGGGCGACCTGTTCAAGATCGTCCCGCAGGCCGCCGAGGAGATCCGCAAGCGCAAGTAACCAAGCGACACGTCAGTGGCCGCCCGTGCGAACGGGCGGCCACCGCCGTGTGGGGAGCTGATCGGCGAGCCGGGGAGCTGAGCCGGCCCGCCGATCAGCCCGTCAGGGTGCCCCTCAACAGGCTGTCGCCGGAGTGGCGGGTGTTGTTGTCGTACCGCTCGGCGGAGACGTCGACGACCGAGTAGCTCGTGAGGTCGACATTCGGGGGCAGGGGCAGCAGGGCGTCCGAGCCGCCACCCAGGGTGCCGACCGAGAACATCTCCATCGTCGTCGGATTGATGAGCCAGACCTCGTAGTACCCCGGGACGCGCGGGAGATTCGCCACATGCAGATGTAGTTGGCCGTCCTGGAGAACCCGGGCGTCACCCTTGGCCGCAGGGGGCGTCGCCCCGTACGCCGCCAGCGGCGCGCTCGCCACCACCACAGGCGTCGGGGTGGGCGTCGGATCGTCGGGTCGGAGCACGGAGACGGTGCCGACCACGCCGACCGCGGCCGCCGCGGCGGCGGTCACCGCGGTGGCCACCCAGCGCGACAAACCAGAGCCCCGCCGGGACCGACGAACCGAATCCAGCCGGGTCACCGTCGGCCCGGCCGCCGCGTCCGGGACCGGCTCGGCCGTTCTGGTGCTGGCCTGCCCAGGCACCCGGGTCTCGGCCCGTGCCGGCCCGGGCTCCGCGGCCCTGACCTGGGCTTCGATGCCCTGCCAGACGTGCTCCGGCGGGTCGGGCAGGTCAGCCAGGCCCCGTGTCTCGGTGCCGAGCCCCGCCACCCGCTCAAGTGTCGCCAACTCGGTACGGCAGTGCGCGCAGGTGCCGAGGTGGGTGCTCTCCCCGTTGTCCGCCTCGCTCTCACCGAGCGCCAGAAATACCAGCCGGTCGTGGTCCAGGTGCTGCACCGTCCACCTCCCATCTGCGTTTCAAGCTCGCCATGCCGCGTCGGATGTGACTCTTCACGGTGCCCAACGGCACGCCGGTCACCGTGGCTATCTGCTGGTGTGTCAGGTCGTCGTAGAAGGCCAGCTCCAACATCCGTCGCTGGTCGTCCGGAAGACGAGCCAACTCGTCGGCGATCACCAACCGGTCCACCACGCGGTCCGGGTCGGGGTCGGTCTGCGCCTGCTCGGGTAGCTGTCGGACCGTCTCCACCACCCGGGTCTCCCGGGCCGAGGCGCGCATCCGGTCGATGACCTTCCGCCGGCCGATGCCGAGCAACCAACCGATCAGCGACCCCTTGGCCGGGTCGAACGTGTCGCGGCCCAGCCAGGCGGCGACGAACGTCGCCTGGGTGACGTCCTCGGCGTCGCTGCGGTTCGCCAGCATGGACGTGGCCAGGTGGAGCACGGCACGACCGTAGCGGTCGTAGGCCTCACGGAGCGCCACGTCGTCGCCGGCGTGGAACCTGCGGTCGAGGTCGTCCACCGGAGGGTCCGGTTCCGGTCGTGGCGCCGTCATCGGGCGGCTCGCCTTCGATGGGGCATGCCCGACTGTAGCCGCCACAGTCTCCGCCCCACTTCCCCGGTCGATGTCATCTCACCTGCTCTTCGTCCCCCGACCCCGCTCCGGATGCAGGTGGGAGCGAAAAAGAAAAGTGCGACAGGTACGCATCCACCCGTCCGGGAGCCGGCGTAACCAGTTCTGCAAGCCAGGCCTGACGAATCAGCACCAACTATCAGGAGGCAGACATGCAGCTCTCGTACTTCCGTCGGGTCGCCGCGGGCGGCGCGGTCGCCGCGCTGGCCTTCGCCGGCGTCGGAGCGTTCACCGCCGGCCCCGCGTACGCCGCCACGTCGAAGGTCTCCGTCGTGCACGGCATCCCGGACACCCCTGTCGACGTCTACGTCAACGGCAAGAAGACGCTTGACAACTTCAAGCCCGGCGACGTCGCCGGCCCGCTGAACCTGGAGGAGGGCGACTACGACATCGCGCTCACCAAGCCGGGCGAGCCGATCGGCAGCGCGATCCTCAAGGTCGACAACGCCGCGGTGCCGGGCGGTGCGAACATCAGCATCGCGGCCCACCTCGACGCCGCCGGCCAGCCGAAGATCACCCCGTTCGTGAACGACGTCTCGAAGGTCGACGCCGGCAAGGCGCGGCTCATCGTCCGGCACACCGCCGCCGCTCCGGCGGTCGACGTCCGCGCCGGTGGCACCCCGGTCTTCGAGGACCTCACCAACCCGAACGAGGCGAAGGGCGACGTCGACGCGGGCAACGTGAAGGCGGACGTGGTGCTGGCCGGTACCGACACCGTGGCCATCGGCCCGGCGGACCTCAACCTCAAGGAGGGCACCGCCACGATCGTCTACGCGATCGGCTCCGCCGAGGGCAAGACCCTCGACGTGGTGGCCCAGACCATCACCGGCCTGCACTCCGCTCCCGGCGGCGTGCCCAGCGGTGACGGCGGTCAGGCCGGCACGGGCGTCGACACCTGGTGGTACGTGCTCACCGGTGCCGGCGTACTCCTGCTGCTTGGTGGTGGGGTGCGGATGGCGACCGCGCGGACCGGCCGCAAGTGACGGTGCGCAACCGCGGCGCGCTGGCGGCCCTGGCCGCCGGCGTTGCCGCGCTCACCGGCGCCGCCCTGGTGGCGTGCGCCAACCAACCGGCCGGGACCGTGGGAGCCGACGAGGCGAGCACGCTGGCCAGCGCCGCGCCGACCACCGCCAGCGTCCCGTCGGTGCCGGTGGCCGCCGGTGAGCTGCCCGCCGGCCCGACGACCATCCCGCCGGTACGGCTGCTGATCCCGGAGATCGGCGTCACCGCCACCGTCAACGCGGTAGGCATCAACGAGCGGACCAACGAGTTCGAGGTGCCGCCGAGCGTCGACCAGATCGGCTGGTACCGCTACGGCCCCGGCCTGGAGGCGGGTGCCGGTTCGGTGGTCATCGCCGGTCACGTGGACAGCGCCAAGCAGGGCAAGGGGGCGTTCTTCCGGCTGCGGGAGCTGGACCAGGGTGACACGTTGACCGCGACCGGCAGTGACGGCGAGGCTCGGCGCTACCGGGTCGTCGCCCGGGAGGAGTACGCCAAGACCAAGATCCCACTGGACCGGTACTTCGCCCGCGACGGCAAGCCGCGACTGACCCTGATCACCTGTGGTGGGCCGTTCGACGCGAAGGCGCGCAAGTACCGCGACAACATCGTCGTCACCGCGGTGCCCGTCTGACCGGGCCCGCGCGTATCCGGCCGGGGTGGAGTTCCACCCCGGCCGTCGCGTGCGGTCCCCCTCCGGCATCCGGTCCCCAAGGTGTCGGCCGTACGCTGAACGACGATGGCTTACCTGGATCACGCGGCGACGACTCCGATGCTCGACGAGGCACTGGAGGCGTACGTCGCTGTCGCCCGCGAGGTCGGCAACGCGTCCTCCCTGCACGCGGCGGGTCGCCGTGCCCGCCGCCGGGTCGAAGAGTCACGCGAGCGGGTGGCCGCGGTGCTGGGCGCCCGGCCCTCTGAGGTGATCTTCACGGGTGGTGGCACCGAGAGCGACAACCTCGCGGTCAAGGGCATCTTCTGGGCCCGCCGTGGGGCCGCCCCCGACCGCCGCCGGGTGGTCTCCAGCGCCGTCGAGCACCACGCGGTGTTGGACGCGGTCGACTGGCTGGCCGAGCACGAGGGCGCCGAGGTCGGCTGGCTGCCGGTGGACGCCGTCGGTCGGCTGGACCCGCAGGCCCTGCGCGCCGAGTTGGCCGCGCACGCCGACCAGGTGGCCGTGGTCACCGCGATGTGGGCGAACAACGAGGTGGGCACCGTCCAGCCGGTGGCCGAGCTGGCCGCCGTCGCCGCCGAACACGGTGTGCCCTTCCACACCGACGCCATCCAGGCGGTCGGTCAGGTGCCCGTCGACTTCGGCGCCAGCGGGGTCGCCGCGCTGACCGTCACCGGGCACAAGTTGGGCGGCCCGACCGGGGTGGGCGCGCTGCTGCTCGCCCGGGACGTGCCGGCCACGCCGCTGCTGCACGGCGGCGGCCAGGAACGCGACATCCGCTCCGGCACCCTGGACACCGCCGGCATCGTCGCCTTCGCGGTCGCCGTCGAGACGGCCGTGAAGGGCCAACAGGAGTACGCGGCCCGGGTGGCCGCGCTCCGCGACGACCTGATCGAGCGGGTTCGCCAGGCGGTGCCCGAGGTGATCTACAACGGTGATCCGACCGACCGGCTGCCCGGCAACGCCCACTTCTCCTTCCCCGGCTGCGAGGGCGACGCGCTGCTGCTCCTGCTCGACGCGCAGGGGATCGCCTGCTCGACCGGCTCCGCCTGTTCGGCCGGCGTGGCCCAGCCCTCGCACGTACTGCTCGCGATGGGCGCCGACGACGACCGCGCCCGCTCCTCCCTGCGGTTCACCCTGGGCCACACCAGCACCCAGACCGACGTGGACGCCCTGATCGCGGCCCTCCCGGCAGCGGTAGACCGAGCCCGCCGAGCCGCCGCCCTCCGCACCCCCCGCTAAACCCCCACCCCACCCCACCCCACCCCACCCCGCCCCGCCCCCGCCCCCCTCCGCGGTCGATCATGGAGTTGTGGTGCCGGGAAGATGGTCAATGTTGGCTTTTGTCACCCACCACAACTCCTTGATCGACGGCGGCTCGGGGTGGAAGAGGTCACTGCGCCGCCAGCGGAGTTGGTGCCGGGGTGGGTGGGTAGGCTGGCGGAGGGGAAGGGAGTGCGCTGGTGAGGGTTCTGGCGGCGATGTCGGGCGGGGTTGACTCGGCCGTGGCTGCGGCGCGGGCGGTGGCGGCCGGGCATGACGTGACAGGCGTGCACCTGGCCCTGGCGCGCAACCCGCAGACCTACCGGACCGGGGCACGCGGCTGCTGCACCCTGGAGGATTCCCGGGACGCCCGGCGGGCGGCCGACGTGATCGGCATCCCGTTCTACGTGTGGGACATGGCCGACCGCTTCCACGAGGACGTGGTCGACGACTTCGTGGCCGAGTACGCTGCCGGCCGTACGCCGAACCCCTGCCTGCGGTGCAACGAGAAGATCAAGTTCGCGGCGGTGCTGGACCGGGCGGTGGCCCTGGGCTTCGATGCGGTGGTCACCGGGCACCACGCCCGCCTCGGCGCGGACGGGCTGCTGCGGCGCAGTGTCGACCTGGCCAAGGACCAGTCGTACGTGCTCGCGGTGCTCACCCGCGAGCAGCTCGACCGGTCGATCTTCCCGCTCGGTGACTCGACAAAGGCGCAGGTCCGCGCGGAGGCCGCCGAGCGTGGCCTGGCGGTGGCCGACAAGCCGGACTCGCACGACATCTGCTTCATCGCCGACGGGGACACCCGCGGCTTCCTCGCCGGTCGGCTCGGTGAGGCGCCCGGCGATGTGGTGGACGCGTCCACCGGCGCGGTCGTCGGCAGTCACAGCGGTGCGTACGCGTACACGGTGGGGCAGCGTCGCGGGCTGCACCTGGACCGGCCCGCCCCGGACGGCCGACCCCGCTACGTGCTCTCCATCACCCCGAAGACCAACACGGTGACGGTCGGCCCGGCCGAGGCGCTCGAGGTGTCCGACGTGCACGCCGTACGCCCGGTCTGGAGCGGCGGCGCACGCCCGGACGTGCCTGTCGAGTGCGAGGTGCAGTTGCGCGCGCACGGTGACGTGGTGCCGGCGACCGTCGCGCTCGACGGTGACCGGCTGCACGCCGAGCTGCGCCGACCGGTGCGTGGCGTCGCCGCCGGTCAGGCAGTGGTGGCGTACCGACCGGACCCGGCCGGCGACGTGGTCCTCGGTTCCGCGACCATCACCGGCTGACCGCACCGCCCGGTTGTTCGCGGGATAGCCTTCGCCCGTGACAGATCAGGCGTGGCCCTGGCCGGCCGGCGCGGCAACCGGAATTGGTTCGCTGCCCGGCACCGACATCGGCGAGGCTCAGCGGGTGGTCCTCGGTGAGCTTCCCGAGCTGCCCCATCTGCCCGAGCTGCCGGCCCGTGGCCCCGGCGCGGACATGATCGGCAGGTCCCTCGGGCTGCTCGTCGAACTGCCGGTCGAGGTGTACGCGGGTCGCTGGCGGGTCGCCCCACGCCCGGGCCGTGACCTGCGTCGGGCCCGTGACCTGATGGAACGCGACCTGGACCAGCTCGCCGAGCAGGCCGAGGGGTACGCCGGGCCGATCAAGGTGCAGGCGGCCGGTCCGCTCACGCTGGCCGCCACCCTGGAGTTGCCGATCGGTGGTCGGCTGTTGCGCGATCCCGGCGCGGTCCGCGACCTGACCGGCTCCCTCGCCGAAGGGTTGCGCGCGCACGTCGCGGCGGTCGCCCGCCGGCTGCCCCAGGCGTCGGTGCTCCTGCAACTGGACGAACCGTCACTGCCGACCGTGCTGGCCGGGCGGGTGCCGACCGAGAGCGGGCTGGGCGCGTACCGGGCTGTCGAGTCGGTGGACGCCGCCGCCCTGCTGCGCACGATCGTCGAGGCGGTAGGCGTGCCGACGCTCGTACACTGCTGCGCCCCGGACGTGCCGCTGGAGCTGATCCGCTCCACCGGCGCCGTCGCGGTCGCCCTCGACCTGGACCTCGTCACCGACCTGGACCCGCTGGGGGAGGCGCTCGACGCCGGCCTCGGGTTGTTGGCCGGGGCCGCGCCGACCCGACCGCCGTCGGCCGGTGGCGCGCCGACCTCCGCCCAGATCGCCGATCGGGTACGCCAGCTCTGGGACCGCCTCGGCTTTCCCCGTCGGCAGCTCGCCGAGCAGGTGGTGGTCACCCCGGCCTGCGGCCTCGCCGGCGCGACCCCGCAGTACGCCCGGGCCGTGCTCGCCGCGTGCCGGGACGCCGGCCGGCGCTTCGCCGAGGACTGAGGTTTCCTGTCGTACGGGGTGGGCAGGATGACGGTCATGATTGGACAGCTGCGTTCAGTGGTGATCGACTGCCCGGACCCACGGGCGTTGGCGGCGTTCTACGCCGAGCTGCTCGGCGTACCTCTCGCCGAGGGCGCCTCCGATGACGACTGGGTGGTGCTGGGCGGTCCGCCCGGTCACCAGCCGCGCCTCGCCTTCCAGCAGGCGCTCAACCTGCGGCCCCCGGCCTGGCCGGATCCCGAGCGTCCACAGCAGTTCCACCTCGACGTGACGGTGGACGACATCGAGGCCGCCGAGAAGGCGGCGCTCGCGCTCGGGGCTCGGCGGCTGCCAGGTGAGGGCGAGGGCTTCCGGGTCTACGCCGACCCGGCCGGCCACCCGTTCTGCCTCTGCTGGGACTGAGCACACCCGGTGGGTTGCGGCGGCCGGGCATGATGGCCGCCGTGATCCACACCTCTGCGCTGCGTGCCTCCGGCTCGCTCTTCGGCCTCGCCTACGGCGACGCGCTGGGCAAGCCGACCGAGTTCCTGACCGTCGCCGAGATCGAGCGACGGTTCGGCCCGACCGGTCCGCGTGAGCTGTCCGGCGAGCCGGCCCTGGTCACCGACGACACCCAGATGGCGTTGGCTGTGGGTTGGGCGCTGCGCGAGGCGCCGTCGTTCACGCCGGAGGCGGTGGAGCCACTGCTGCGGCGACGCTTCCTGGCCTGGGCGGTCAGTCCGGACAACAACCGTGCTCCGGGGATGACCTGCCTGCAAGCCTGCGCCGAGCTGAGCCGTGGGGTGCGCTGGCAGGAGGCGACAGTGCTCGGCTCGAAGGGCTGCGGGGCCAACATGCGGGTCACCCCGGTCGGGTTGCTCGACACGGACCTCGACACGCTCGCGGGGTTGGCCCAGTTGCAGGCCGGGCTGACCCACGGCCACCCGACCGGCCTGGCCGCCAGCGAACTCACCGCGTACGCGGTCTTCGCGCTGCGTGCGGGGGTTTCGCTGCCCGAACTTCCCGTGGTGCTCACCGAGCGGGCGCTGTCCCAGCGCCTGGTCTACCGGGAGCGGTGGCTGGGCGACCTCTGGCAACGCGCGGGTTCCGGCTCTCCGGGGGAGTTCATCGCGCAGGGCTGGGACGAGTGCCTGGCGGTGCTGGGCCGGCTGACCAACACCCTGGCGCAGCCGGACGACGGCGGTGACCCGTGTCTGGCCACCGGGGAGGGCTGGGTGGCCGAGGAGGCGCTGGCCACCGCTGTGCTCTGCGCCGTACGGCACGCCGACGATCCGGTCTCGGCGCTGGCCCGGGGCGCGACCACCGCCGGCGACTCCGACTCGATCGCCGCACTGGCCGGCGCCTTCGTGGGCGCGGCCGTCGGCATGACCGCCTGGCCGCGCGAGTGGGCCAACCGCATCGAGTACGCCGACCAGCTGGCCGCGCTGGGCGCGGCCTGGGACTGACCCTGTGGCGCCAGTCGGGGTGATCGACTCGGGTCTTGAAAACCGGGGTATCCGAAGCTCTGGGACACCGCGACTTTCAAGAACCCGAGTCGACCATGGCCGGCGGGCGGCCACGAGGACGGTCCGGGGCGGCCCGGCTGGTCAGGAGGTGGTCAGGAGGTGGGGAGGTGACGCAGGCTGCGGACTTTTCGCCACAGGTCGGCGTCGCAGCGGCCGGCGTGGTCGGCGAAGGCGGCCGAGCTGAGTCGGATCGGCTCGGTGAGGCTGAGGTAGCTGTCGTGCTCCGCGCCGGGGTCCCAGTCCCGGGTGGGGATCCGGACGTGGTCGTCCCGGTCGCTCTTGTCCTGGCTGGTGATCTTCAGGACGTCTGCGCCCCGGGAGTCGGCGCGCAGCACCAGACACGGGCGCACCTTCGACCCGCTGCCGTCGGCGTACGGCACGTCGGCCCACCAGATCTCACCGGGCGCCGGGGTGTCGCCGTGCCGGTCGGTGTCGCGCGAGCGGGGTGTGGTGGACGGCCGTTCGGCGCCACGGGGCCGTGGCGGGGTGGAACGACGACCACCGGTGCCGCCCCGACCCGGCCGGGTGCCCGGACGCCGGGTGGTCACCCGGTGCCGCCAACTGTTCCACGCCCAGCCGGCGGCCACCGCTAGCAGGATCGCCACCGCCCAGAGCAGTGCCTCGGGCATCCGTACCTCCGTGTCCCGGCGGCCCACGGGCCGCCATCGTCCGGCGATCCTCGCACGCCACCGCCCGTGCCGCCCGCCAACCACACCGCAGCCGCCCACCGCCCCGGGGGACCCCACGGTCAGCACCGAACGCGCTGAGGGCGAGATCGCTCCGGGCGCGGGCGGGCGGCGGATTGTCCCACCGGCCCGATACCGTGCCGGAGTAGCGTGATCAGGGAGGTCGCAGGCGTGTCCGAAGGTGGCGGTGTGTCCGAGGAGCAGATCGGTCAGCAGGTCAGCCCGGCGCAGGAGGCGGCGGCCGGGGCTGAGCCGACGCCGCAGGCCCGGGAGCGGCATGCCGCGCTCAGCCAGGAGTTGACCGAGCACCAATACCGTTACTACGTCCTGGACGCGCCGACCATTCCCGACGCCGACTTCGACAGGCAGTTGCGCGAGCTGGAGGCGTTGGAGGCGGAGTTTCCGGCGCTGCGGACGCCCGACTCGCCGACCCAACGGGTGGGCGGCACGTTCTCCACCGACTTCACAGCTGTCACCCACGCCGAACGGATGCTCTCGCTCGACAACGCCTTCGCCGACGAGGAGTTGGCGGCCTGGGCCGAGCGGGTCGAACGCGACGCGGGCGGCCCGGTGCCCTACCTGTGCGAGTTGAAGGTCGACGGGCTGGCGATCAACCTGACCTACGAGAACGGCCGGCTGGTCCGGGCCGCCACCCGGGGCGACGGGCGCACCGGTGAGGACGTCACCGCCAACGTGCGCAGCATCCGGGACGTGCCCGGCCAGCTCGTCCCGTCCGGCGAATTCCCGGACGTTCCCGAGCTGGTGGAGGTCCGGGGCGAGATCTACTTCCCGATCGCCGCGTTCGCCGATCTCAACGCGGGTCTGGTGGAGCAGGGCAAGGCGCCCTTCGCCAACCCTCGCAACGCCGCCGCCGGCAGCCTGCGACAGAAGGATCCACGTGTCACCGCCACCCGGCCGCTGCGCCTGGTGGTGCACGGCATCGGCGCCCGTCGTGGGTTCCAGCCCACGGCGCAGTCCGAGTCGTACGCGGCTCTGAAGTCGTGGGGGCTGCCGACCAGCGACCGGTGGCGGGTCGTCCCGGACCTGGCCGGCGTGGCGGAGTTCATCGCGTACTACGCCGAGCACCGGCACGACGTCGAGCACGAGATCGACGGCGTGGTGGTCAAGGTCGATCCGGTCTCCATCCAGGGTCGGCTCGGGTCGACAAGTCGTGCCCCGCGCTGGGCGATCGCCTTCAAGTACCCGCCGGAGGAGGTCACCACCAAGCTGCTCGACATCGACGTCAACGTGGGGCGCACCGGCCGGGTCACTCCGTTCGCCGTGCTCGAACCGGTGCGCGTGGCCGGCTCCACCGTCGCGCTCGCCACCCTGCACAACGCCCGCGAGGTGGAGCGCAAGGGCGTGCTGATCGGCGACACGGTGGTGCTGCGCAAGGCCGGCGACGTGATTCCCGAGGTGCTCGGCCCGGTGGTCGACCTGCGGCCCGCCGATGCCCGGCCGTTCGTCATGCCGACCAGCTGCCCCGCCTGCGGCACCCCGCTCGCCCCGTCGAAGGAGGGCGACGTGGACATCCGTTGCCCCAACACCCGCAGCTGTCCGGCCCAGTTGCGGGAGCGGGTGTTCCACCTCGCCGGCCGGGGCGGGTTCGACATCGAGGTGCTCGGCTACAAGGGTGCCGCCGCCCTGCTCGACGCGGAGATCATCAGCGACGAGGGCAACCTCTTCCAGCTCGACGCCGAGCAGTTGTCCCGTTCGCCGTTCTTCGTCAACAAGGATGGCAGCCTGGGCAGCAACGCCACCAAGTTGTTGGACAATCTCGCGGTCGCCCGGGAACGGGACCTGTGGCGGGTGCTGGTGGCGCTCTCCATCCGGCACGTCGGCCCGACCGCCGCCCAGGCGCTCGCCCGGCACTTCCGCTCGATGGACGCCATCGACGCCGCCACCGAGGAGGAGCTGTCCTCGGTCGACGGTGTCGGGCCGACCATCGCCGCCAGCATCCGCGAGTGGTTCGCTGTGGACTGGCACCGCGAGGTCGTCCGCAAGTGGGCCGAGGCCGGCGTACGGATGGCCGAGGAGGCGGTCGACGAGGGGCCGCGCCCGTTGGAGGGGTTGACGGTGGTGGTGACCGGCACACTCGCCGGGTTCTCGCGCGACCAGGCCGCCGAGGCCGTGCAGAGCCGGGGCGGCAAGGTCAGCGGGTCGGTCTCCAAGAAGACGAGCTTCGTGGTGGTGGGGGACAACCCCGGGTCCAAGGCCGACAAGGCCACCAGTCTCAAGGTGCCGGTGCTCGACGAGGACGGGTTCCGGCTGCTGCTGGAAGCCGGCCCGGACGCCGCCCGGGAGGTCGCCCAGCTCGGCGGCTGACCCCGCCGGCGGCCGGCACGGCGACTGACCGCGTATACCAACTTAATTACGACTACTACCGATTCGTGACTGTCATACCGGGAAACTGGGGGCCGAGGGCGTTTCATTGGGTCACGGCGGGCGCACCGGCACGCCGTTGGTCGGTCGGGAGGTGTGGTGGAGGTCGCCGACCCACGCAACTCGCTGCCCGCGGGACGGGTCGCGCCGTTCGCCGCCTTCGTCGCCGGCATCCTGGCGGTCGCCGCGCTGACCGCCGCCGTTCCACTCGCGAGGCTCCCCGACGAACTGCCCGGGCTGCCTGTGGCGTTCTGGACGATGGCCGCGCTCGCCGTGGTCTGCGACGCGCGCCCGTTCGTTCCGCCGGGGCGTCGGCAGACGTCGGCGGTGTTCCCGTCCACCTGCTTCACCTTCGCGATCCTGCTCGGCTGGGGTCTCGGCCCGGCGGTGGTGGTGCAGGCGCTGGGGGTGGTCGTCTCGGGTTGGCGGATGGGGCACGCCGCGTGGCGCACGGCGTTCAACGTCGGCCAGTACGCGTGTGCCCTCGCCGCCGCGTACGGGGTGATCCAGCTCGGGTCCGGCACGATCTTCTCCGGCGGGCGGTTGCACTGGACCGACGTGGCCGCCATCGGTGGCGCGGCGCTGGCCTGGTTCGCCGTCAACTACGGGTTGGTCAGCTGGGCGGTGCGGCTGCGTTTCGGGGATCGCTGGTGGCCCACCGTCCGTCAGGGCCTCGGCTTCGAGTTGCTCTCCACCGGCTCACTGCTGCTGCTCGCTCCGGTGCTGGTCGCCGCGGCGCGGGTCAGCGCCGCGCTGATCCCGCTGGTGCTGGTGCCGCTCTTCGCGGTCTACCGGATGGCGCGGTTGACGAACGAGCAGCAGCACCTCGCCGCCGCCGACCCGCTGACCGGGCTGCCCAACCGCAAGGCCCTGTTGGCCGAGGTGGCGGAGCAGTTGCACGTGCATGCCGAGCGGACCGCCCGCGGCGAACCCGACGGGCAGCTGGCGCTGCTGCTGATCGACCTGGACCGCTTCAAGAACGTCAACGACGCCCTCGGGCACGCCGTGGGCGACCGGCTGCTGGTCGAGGTCAGCGCTCGGCTCACCGACGTGCAGCCCCGACCACAGATGATCGCCCGGCTCGGCGGTGACGAGTTCGCGATCGTGATGACCGGGCTGACCGACGTCGGTCAGGCGCGGGAGTTGGCCGACCAGGTGGTCCAGGCGCTGGCCGAGCCGGTGCCGCTCGACGGGCTGCCGTTGGACGTGGGCGGGTCGATCGGGATCGCCCTCTTCCCCGAGCACGGCGAGGACTTCGCCACCCTGATGCGCCACGCCGACGTGGCGATGTACGACGCCAAGCACCGCAACGACACGGTGGCCGTGTACGCGCCGGAGTCCGACCACAACTCCGCCGAGCGACTCGGCCTCCTCGCCGACCTGCGCCGCGTACTGGAGGCCAGCCCCTCGACCGAGGGCCCGTTCAACGCCGAGCCGGCAGGTCAGGGCCAGGGCGAGGAGGCGGCTGCGCGGGCGGACGGAAACGGCCGGCACGGCGTGCCGAGCGACGCCGAGCGGACGGCCGACGTACCCCTCGCCGTGGCTGCGGAGGTGCGCGGCGGTGACGGGGCGGCGCTGCCCAGCCCAGCGCCGGGCCAGCCCGCGCCAGCGGCGGACCCGGCGCCGGCGGTCGCCACGGCGCCGCCGGGAGCTGCTCGGTGGTGGGCACGCCGTCGGCGCACCGACGCCGAGCTGGTGCACTCCGATGAGCTGATCAACCGGATCGCCACCGGAGCCGACCCGATCCGGGGCCGCAACGCCCGTGCCACGCTCGCCGGCACCCGTTCCGGCTCGGCCCGGGATCGGCGCGCCGGGGGCGGGAACGGCCGGCGGTCCCCGAACGGGAGCGCGGTGGGTAAGGGTCGCACCGGGGCGCGGCGGGACGTCGGGCCGGGTACGCCTGGGCAGCCACCCGAAGCGACCGGGTGGGCGCACGCGGACGATGAGCCGGCCGACGACGCCGGGGAAATCACCATGTACTACCAGCCGCAGATCGCCATCGCGACCGGCGAGGTGGTCGGCGTCGAGGCCCTGCTGCGGTGGCGGCACCCCCGGCGGGGCATGGTCGACCCGGAGGAACTCATCCGGGTCGCCGAGCAGAGCGCCGTGATGCGCCTGCTCACCCGTCGTGTCGTCGACGATGTGGTGGAGCAACTCGCCAAGTGGTCGGCGGCCGGGATCAGCCTCCGCGCGGCGCTGAACGTGAGCGTGCGCGACCTGCACACCGGTGAGATCGCCGATCAGATCGCCGACCGGCTGGCCCGCTACGGGGTGCCGGCCGAGCGACTGCAGGTCGAGATCACCGAGGGTGCGTTGATGGCCGACCCGCGCCGGGTGCTGGCCACCATCTCCCGGCTGCACCGGATCGGGGTGGCCATCGCCCTGGACGACTTCGGCACCGGTTACTCCTCCCTGCAGCACCTGCGCCGCCTGCCGTTGTCCGAGGTGAAGGTGGACCGGTCGTTCGTTCTCGGCATGGCCGACGACGCCGACGACGCGGCGATCGTCCGGTCGATGATCGAGCTGGCCGGCGCTCTGGGGCTGCGGGTGGTCGCCGAGGGGGTCGAGGACGAGCGGACCTGGCGGATGCTGCACGCCGCCGGCTGTGACGCCGCTCAGGGCTGGTTCTACGCCCGGCCGATGCCGGCCGAGGAGTTGGTCACCTGGCTGGCCCGGTACCGGCCGGTCCGCCCGACCGGCGGGCACCCGCAGCCGGATGTCGCTCGCCGTCCCATCCGCTGACCCGCCCGCCGACACGGCACGACGGCCGGCAGAGGGGGAGTCGGGGACGCGGCACCGGAGCGGAACAATAGACTCGCTCCGGTCACCGCGTGTCACGCTCCACCCGTCGCGCGGCCGGCACACCGCCCGACCAGCAAGAATTCAGAAGGGGGCACGGATGGCCGCCATCTCCCGCGAGGAGGTCGCGCACCTGGCGCGCCTGTCGCGGCTCGCCGTCACCGAGGAGGAGTTGGACACGTTCGCCGGCCAGCTCGACGTGATCCTCCAGGCGGTCGCCCAGGTCGGCGAGGTCGCTGCCGCGGACATCCCGCCGACCTCGCACTCGGTGCCGCTGACCAACATCTTCCGCGAGGACGTCGTCACGCCGTGCCTGACCCCGGAGGAAGCGCTGTCGGGCGCGCCCGACGCCGAGGACCAGCGCTTCCGCGTACCGCGGATCCTGACCGAGGATGTGGCCTCATGAGCATGAGCGATCTCATCAGCATGACCGCGACGGAGATCGCGGCCCTGGTCGCCGGGGGCGAGACCTCCGCCGTCGAGGTGACCCAGGCGCACCTGGACCGGATCGCCGCGGTCGACGACCGCGTGCACGCCTTCCTGCACGTCGACACCGACGGCGCGCTGGCCGCGGCCCGCGCCGTGGACGCGCGCCGGGCTGCCGGCGAGGAGCTGGGCCCGCTCGCGGGTGTGCCGGTCGCGGTCAAGGACGTGCTCGCCACCCGGGGCGTGCCCACCACCGTGGGGTCGAAGATCCTGGAGGGCTGGCGCCCGCCGTACGACGCGACGATCGTGCAGCGGCTGCGGGACGCCGGCACGGTGATGCTCGGCAAGACCAACATGGACGAGTTCGCGATGGGCTCCTCCACCGAATACTCGGCGTACGGCCCGACGCACAACCCGTGGGACCTGAGCCGGATCCCCGGTGGCTCGGGTGGTGGCAGCGCCGCCGCGCTGGCCGCGTACGAGGCGCCGCTGGCGATCGGCTCGGACACCGGCGGCTCGATCCGTCAGCCCGGCGCGGTCACCGGCACCGTGGGCGCCAAGCCCACCTACGGTGGCACCTCCCGGTACGGGCTGGTGGCCTTCTCCTCGTCGCTCGACACCCCCGGCCCGTGTGCCCGTACGGTGCTCGACGCGGCCCTGCTGCACCAGGTGATCGGCGGGCACGACCCGCGTGACTCCACCTCGATCCCGCTGCCGGTGCCGGACGTGGTGGCCGCGGCGAAGCTCGGCGCGACAGGTGACCTGACCGGTGTGCGGCTCGGCATCGTGAGCGAGTTCGTCGGCGAGGGCGCCGAGCCGGGTGTGATGGCCGCCTTCCGGGAGTCGGTGGACGCGCTGACCAAGATGGGCGCCGAGGTCGTCGAGGTGTCCTGCCCGACGTTCGCGTACGCCCTGCCGGCTTACTACCTGATCGCCCCGAGCGAGTGCTCCTCCAACCTGGCCCGGTTCGACGGTGTCCGGTTCGGCCTGCGGGTCGGCGACGACGGCAACCGGTCGCTGGAGGAGGTCATGTCGCTGACCCGGGAGGCCGGCTTCGGCCCGGAGGTCAAGCGCCGCATCATGATCGGCACGTACGCGCTGTCGTCGGGTTACTACGACGCGTACTACGGGCAGGCGCAGAAGGTCCGGACGCTCATCACCCGGGACTTCACCGCCGCGTTCGAGCGGGTCGACGCGCTGATCTCGCCGACCACTCCGTCGGTGGCGTTCCCGATGGGCGCGCGGACCGCCGACCCGTACCAGATGTACCTGGCCGACCTGTACACGATTCCGACCAACCTGTACGGCGGGCCGGGCATCTCGGTGCCCTGTGGGCTCTCCGAGGGGCTGCCGGTCGGTCTGCAGGTGATGGCCCCGACGATGGCCGACGACCGGATGTACCGGGTCGCCGCCGCGTTGGAGTCCGCCGTCGGCACGTTCACCCCGCCGACGCTCTAGAACGGAAGTCATCGCATCGGCGCCGAGGGATCTGTCCCTCGGCGCCGATCGCGCGTCCGGGCAGGTGGGGTGTCGATCAGGGCCGGCTCGGCGGCTCGGCGAGGTAGCGGCGGGCCTCCCGCAGACCACGCCAGCGGAACCAGGCGGCACCTCCCCAGAGCAGGATCAGCAGGACGGCCAGCAAGCGGGTGGACGGGCGGACCGCGCTCACCAGGGTCAGCAGTTGGGTGAGGACGCCTGCGGCGAACAGCCACAGCAGCCAGCGTTGACTGATGCGGAGTTGGGCCTCCTTACGGGCGAGCGCGTCGAGTTGCGGGTCGTCGGTGGACCCGTCGCGTAGCGCCCGCTCGACCCGCCGCTTCGTCGCCGGAGCGGTGCCGGCCGTCTGCGGCATCCGCCTGATCAGCCGACGGCCGAAGGCGAGGGCGACGACCGCGCCGACCAGCGGCGGGACCAGCATCCACGCGAACGTCACGAGCAGGTCATCGGACTTCACGGTGCCGCGGCCGACAAATGCGGCGGTGCCCAGCGCGGCGAAGAGGACCACTACCAACGCGGCGACAACGTACGTGCTGGGGTCCCGCCTCTGCGTCACCTGCCCATCGGCTGCGCCACGTTCCTCGGTGGTCACGGCCGCCCCTGATTCCGGCGCCGCCGGTTCACCAAATGCGCCAGGGCGTACGCGATCGCCACCGCCACCACCCCGGGCAACACCATGCCGATCACCAGCTCGGCGGCCGTGTCCGGCTGGCGATCCTCCCCGGAGGCGAACCAGCTGATCAGGGTCACCACGACGGCCACCGCCCACACCGCGACCACTCCGACGAGCACCGGCCGGACCTGCACTCCTGGCTCTCTCCCCGTATTCGTCATTGTCGCTTCGTACCCCGCCGCCAACGACGCCACGCGCGCCTGACGAAACCCGGCCGAGGATTGATCGGACAACCCCATTAGGCTGGACAGGTTCTGTCCCGGATCGCGCCTGGAGCGTCTCATGACCACGACACTGCCCGCGTACGACGAGGTCGTTGCGCGCTTCGAACCGGTGATCGGCCTGGAGACCCACGTCGAGCTGGGCACGAACACCAAGATGTTCTGCGGTTGCCCGACCGATTTCGGCGGCGAGCCGAACACCCGGGTCTGCCCGGTGTGCCTGGGTCTGCCCGGTTCGCTGCCGGTGGCCAACAAGGCGGCCATCGAGGCGATCATCCGGATCGGCCTGGCATTGAACTGCTCGATCGCCGAGTGGTGCCGGTTCGCCCGGAAGAACTACTTCTACCCGGACATGCCGAAGAACTTCCAGATCAGCCAGTACGACGAGCCGATCTGCGTCGACGGTTACCTGGACGTCGAGGTGGGCGGCGAGACCGTGCGGATCGAGATCGAGCGGGTGCACCTCGAGGAGGACACCGGCAAGACGCTGCACGTCGGTGGCGCCACCGGCCGCATCCACGGCGCGACGGAGTCGCTCGTCGACTACAACCGGGCCGGCATTCCGCTTGTCGAGATCGTCACCAAGCCGATCACGGGCACCGGTGCGCTCGCCCCCGACGTGGCCAAGGCGTACGTCGCCGAGCTGCGCGACGTGATCCGCACCCTCGGCGTCTCGGACGTGCGGATGGAGGAGGGTTCGCTGCGCTGTGACGTGAACACCTCGCTCAACCTGCCGGGCGAGGAGTGGGGCACCCGTACCGAGACCAAGAACGTCAACTCGCTGCGGTCGGTGGAGCGCGCGGTCCGCTCGGAGATGCTGCGGCAGGCGTCGGTGCTCGACGCGGGCGGCCGGATCACCCAGGAGACCCGCCACTTCCACGAGGACACCGGCGACACCACCCCGGGTCGCTCGAAGGAGACGGCCACCGACTACCGGTACTTCCCCGAGCCGGACCTGGTGCCGATCGCCCCGGACCCGGCGTGGGTCGCCGAGCTGAAGGCCGCCCTGCCGGAGCTGCCCCGGGTGCACCGGCGTCGGCTCCAGGAGCAGTGGGGCCTCTCCGACCTGGACATGCAGTCGGTGCTGAACGCGGGCGCGGTCGAGCTGATCGAGGCCACCGTGGCCGCCGGCACCACCCCGGCCGCGGCCCGCAAGTGGTGGCTGGGTGAGTTGTCCCGCCGGGCCAACGAGAGCGGCGTGGAGCTGGCCGAGATCGGTGCCACCCCCGCCCAGGTCGCCGAGCTGCAGGGGTTGGTCGACGCCGGCAAGCTCAACGACAAGATGGCCCGCACGGTGTTGGAGGGCGTGGTCGACGGTGAGGGCTCGCCCACCGAGATCATGACCAGTCGGGGCCTGGAGGTCGTGTCGGACACCGGCGCGCTCACCGCCGCCGTGGACGAGGCGATCGCCGCGAACCCCGGCATCGCCGACAAGATCCGCAGTGGCAAGGTCGCGGCGGTCGGCGCGCTGGTCGGCGCGGTCATGAAGACCACCCGGGGCCAGGCCGACGCGAAGACCCTGCGTGAGCTGATCCTGGAGCGCCTCGGCGTCCAGGGCTGACACCCACCCGGAGCACGCCGCCGCCGTGACCCGGCGGCGGCCTGCCGCCACCCCCTGCGGTCCGCGTTCGCCGATCGGGTGCCGGTGCTGACCGTGTTGCTGCCCGGCAGCATCGTCACCGCCGCCCTGGCCGCCATCGCCCTCCGCTGACCGTCCGCGCCCGCCGGTGTCGGCTCAGCCGGTCGGCGTGGGTGTGGGTGTGCCGGGGACACCGTCGGTCGGCGTGGGCGTGGGCGTGGGTGTGGCGGGAACGCCGGCGGTCGGGTTCTCCACCAGGCGTCGTTCCAGGTTGACCTGGGCCTGCCCGGTGCCGCCGACGGTGATGGTGTCGTACGCCTGGAGCAGCTTCTGCTGGTCGAAGTAGAGCACGCTCATCGACAGTGGGGTGGGCTTCTCGCCCTCCAGGCCACGCAGCCCGGCACCGCCGGTGGAGCCCTCCACCATCAGCGTGGTGGGTTGCTGCCCGGGTGTCTCCGGCAGCTTGGAGACCTGCCGGGAGTGGGTATGCCCGGCCAGCACCAGCGGGCAGGTGCCGGCGAGCGGCCCGGCCGACGCCGGGTCGTGCACGAGGGCGATGTTTACCGGTCGCGGTGAGCTGCGGATCGTCGCGGCGAGCTGGTTGCCGACCCCGGTCACCTGGTCGGCCACCTGCTGGGTCAACCCGCTGCCGGCGGGGGAGGTGTTCTTGTCCGGGGTGAAGCGCGGGTCGCCGATCCCGGCGATGGTCAGCCCGCCGACGGTCGTGGTCGAGTTGCTCAACACGATCGCGTTCGGCTGGCGGGCCACCGCTGCGGCGGTCTTGCCGGAGTCGTGGTTGCCCCGGATGAAGACGTACGGCTTCTTCAACAGGCCGATCGAGGCGACGAAGGAGGCCTCCGGCTCGCTGCCCCAGTCGGTGATGTCCCCGGTGTCGATCACCACGTCGATGCCGAACTGCTCCACGACCGTCCGGATCAGCTGCCAGCCGGTCGGGTTGAGGTGCATGTCGGAGACGTGCAGCACCCGCGTGGTGCCCGGGGTCGGCTCCAGCAGTGGCAGCGCCGAGACGGTGGTGTAGAGCTGGCTGACGTTGCCGACCAGGCGCTGCAACTGCTCCGCGTACTTGGTGTAGTCGTTGGCGATCCGGCGGGCGTCACCGACGATGGCCGGCGCGTTGACCAGCAGCCCCTCGTAGCGGGGCTCCTCGATGGCCTGCGGACGCAGGGTCGCCGCCGCCGTGCCGAGGCTGCCGGCGGTGACCAGCAGCGCCAGCCCACCCGCCCAGGCGGTACGCCGGACGTCGCGGAAGATCAGCCCGGCCAGGACCAACGTGACAAGAACCGACGCGCC
This sequence comes from Micromonospora sp. DT53, assembly GCF_049841535.1. Lineage (NCBI taxonomy): Bacteria > Bacillati > Actinomycetota > Actinomycetes > Micromonosporales > Micromonosporaceae > Micromonospora > Micromonospora sp. DT53. The sequence continues at coordinate 187,488 of NZ_JBNCKM010000005.1, read as the reverse complement.
GAGGGTACGCAGGCCGAGGCGCATCACCCCGGAGCGGACGTCCTCCACGGCGCTCTGGCTGGCCCGGCTGATGCTGGCCGGGTCGTCGATCAGCGCCTCGGTGCGCCCCTGGTCGAGGGCGCCCAGCCGGACGGTGAGGTGGGTCGGCCCGTCGTGGCTGTCGAGCAGCAGCGCGCCGAGCGGCGGGATGTCGACGGTGGTGCCGCCGTCCCGGGCGGGGGAGATGCTGAGGTTGGCCCGGAACGGGCCGATGTCGGTGCTCACCTGACCGCCCGCCAGCACCCCCAGCACCGCCCCGGCCAGGGCCACGGCGAGGACGGCGACGATCAGCCCGAGGCGGCGCAGCGGGCCGGCGGCGCCGACCCGCCAACCCGTCGGGCGTGGCCGATCGTCGCCGGTCACCGGGTCACCCCGGTCATCGGCGTCGTCGTGCCGCTCGTCGCGTTGGCCGTCCATGCTGAGAGTCTGACCTGCCCGTCGGAAGATCTTGGTAAACCTGAACGGATGGTGACGAAATCAGCTGCGTCCGCCGTCGCCGCCGGCGAAGACCACCCGCAGGAGCCGGTCGTCGTCGCCCGCCGGGTCGCCGCGCCCGTCGTGGTTGGAGGTGCTCACCCAGAGCGACCCGTCCGGTGCCGCAGCGACCGCACGCAGCCGGCCGTAGCGGTTGGTGAGCAGCTCACTGGGCTGACCGAGCAGCGTGCCGGTGTCGGTCAGCTCCATCACCCAGAGGCGCTTGCCGCGCAGGCAGCCGGTGACCAGCAGCCGGTCCGTGGCGGCCAGACCGGAGCAGGACGCGTCCGACGTCGCCCACTGCGCGATCGGGTCGGTGAACCGATTGTCGCCGGCCTTACCCTCGACCTCCGGCCAGCCGTAGTTGCCGCCCTTGGTGATCTGGTTGATCTCGTCCCAGGTGTTCTGGCCGAACTCGACGGCGTACATCCGCTTCGCGGCGTCCCAGGCGAAGCCCTGAACGTTGCGGTGGCCCATCGACCACACCGGGGAGTTGGGGTACGGATTGCCGGCGGCGGGCTTGCCGTCCGGGGTGATCCGGAGGATCTTGCCGCCGAGGCTCTTCACGTCCTGCGAGAGGGGGCGCTGACCGGCGTCACCCGTGCTGACGTAGAGCTGCTTGTCCGGGCCGAAGCCCAGCCCACCACCGTTGTGCACATTGGCCTTGGGGATGCCGGTGAGGATCGGGGTGGGCTGCCCGCCGAGTCGCAGCCGGGCGACCCGGTTGTCCCGTTCGGTGGTGTAGTAGACGAACACCGTCTGGTCCCGGGCGTAGTCGGGGGAGGCGGCGATGCCGAGCAGGCCACCCTCGCCCGCCGCCGCCACGTCGGGGATGGTCTGGAGCGGGCGGACAGTCAGCCCGTCCGGCCCCGACTGGGGCCCGACCTGGAGGATCCGGCCGTTGTCCCGTTCGGTGACCAGCGCGCCGCCGTCCGGCAGGAAGGCGATGGCCCAGGGCACCCGCAGACGCTTGGCGAGCACTGTCGCCACCGCCTGCTGGCCGGCGCCGCCGGGGCTCGCCGACGCGGACGGGGTGGGCAGGTTTGGCGGTTCGCCGGCCGGGTCGGGCTCCGGCTCGCCGAAGCTGCAACCGGCGACGAACAGCAGCGCCGCGCAGGACGCCGCGAGGGCCACCCGGAGGCGGTGGATGCGAGGGTACGGGGGACGGGCGCTCACCCGGCCCAGGGTAGCCCGCCGCGCGGCCCGGCCGTGTCCGTCGAGATGCAACGGGCGCCGACGGACCCGCTCGGTGGTCCCCGGTGGACCGCTCACCGTGCCCGTACGGCCAGCAGCGCGGTGTCGTCCTCGCGGTGCTCGATCGAGGCGAGCAGCAGGTCGCACAGGTCGTCGAGGGGCAGCGTGTCGGTGCCGGTCAGCCGGCCCGCCAGCTCGGCCAACCCCTCGTCGATCGAGCGGTCCCGCCGTTCGATCAGCCCGTCGGTGTAGAGCAGCAGGGTGTCACCGGTGGACAGGCTTGTCGACTGGCTGCTTCGCGGCGACGGGCGGGCCAGGCCGAGCAGTGGCTCCGGCGTCGCTTCCAGGACCTCGACCGCCCCGCCCACGCGGACCACCAGGGCCGGCGGGTGCCCGGCGTTGGACCAGGTCACCTCGTGCAGACCGGCGCGCTGCGGGCAGATCCGCACAAGCGTCGCGGTGGCAGCGATCGGCAGCCGCAGGCCACGGATGGCGCCATCCAGGTTGCTCATCAGTGACCCGACCGCGTCCGGCCGGCCGAAGGCGTTGCCCCGCACCAGGTTGCGCAGCTGGCCCATGGTCGCCGCCGCCTCGATGTCGTGCCCGGCCACGTCCCCGATCGCCACGATCACGTCGCCGTCGGGCTGCACGAAGGCGTCGTACCAGTCGCCGCCCACCTCCACCCGGTCGGCCGCCGGCTGGTAGCGGGCCGCCAGCTCCAACTCCGCCACCACCGGCAGCTGGGGCAGCATGCTGTGTTGCAGGACCTCGGCGACGTGCCGCTGCTCGCCGTACATCGAGCTGTTGCCGACGGCCTGGCCGGCCCGCCGGCCGATGTCGACAGCGGTGAGCAGGTCCCGGTCGTCGAACTGCTGCCGTTGGCCGCCGTTGACGAGGGTGATCGCCCCCAGCACCGTGCCACCGACGCCCCGCACCGGCACGCTCAGGTACGAGGCGATCCCCAGCCGACCGGCGATGGAGGCCATCTCCGGGTGGGTGGTGCCCCGCGTCACGTCGGCCAGCGACGCCATGCTGCCGAGCCGGGGCTGGCCGGTCCGGAGCACCGCCCGGATGCTCGACTCGGGGCTCAGCCCGGTGCGCAGCAGCTCGCCGAAACGGTCGACGTCCGCCGCGCGGGCCGGGTCCCGGTGCACCGAGACGACCTCGCGGGGCAGGCCGGTCGGCCCGATCAGGGTGAGCAGGCACCAGTCGGCGAGCAGCGGCACCATGGTGGCGGCGAGTCGGCGCAGCGCGGTGCCCACGTCCAGGGTGCCGGCCAGGGTCTCGCTCACCCCGGCCAGCAGCTCCAGCCGCTCGTGCGCCTGCACGACCCGCCGCCGTGCCTCCTGCGCGCCGTCGAGCGCGATCCGCAGTCGCAGCTCCGACGAGCAGGCGGCGGCCAGGTCGGCCAGGGTCCGCAGCTGCGCGGCCGTCCAGGCGCGGGGCTTGTTGTCGATGGCGCAGAGCGAGCCGAGCACCCGTCCGGACAGGTCGGTCAGCGGCATCCCGGCGTACGCGACCACGCCGAGGTCGTCGATGGCCAGGTTGTCCCGGACGCGGGGGTAGAGCCGGGCGTCCGGCAGCACCATCGGCGCCTCGATGTCCACCACGTGCTGGCAGAACGAGTGGCTCAACGGGGTCTGGCGGCGCTCCGACCAGGGCTCCGGCAGACCGACCGCGCCCGGGAAGAACTGCCGGTCGGCGGAGACCAGGGAGACCAGCGCGACGGGCACGTCCAGCAGGTCGCTGACCAGCCGTGCGAACCTGTCGAACGCCTCGTCCGGGGCGGCGTCCAGCCCGGTGTCGGCTAGCGCGCGCAACCTCGCTGGGTCGCCGAGCACCGAAGGTGGCGCGATCGAACGCCGGGCGGTGCCGGGGGAGCCGTCGGTCATCGAGCACCTGTCTGCCGGGGCGGAGGCCGACCGGCCCTCCGACCCTTCGTTATACCTCGTCCAGGTCGGCGTCGAACATCGGTGTGCTGAGTCTCGCCCGCCTCGCCCCCGCGCGCCATCCCCCGGGACGCCGGTTCGCCGCCGTGCCTCCGCCGGCCTCGGCGTCGGGGACTATCGTCGGTGGACGTGAAGGTATGGATTCCGCACCAGGCCGGCCTCGACCTGCTGGGCGAGTTGCCCGCGGACGTGACCGTGGAGGTCTTCGAGCACACCGACCGGATGCCGTCCGAGGCGGCCGACGTCCGCTTCTGGGTGCCGCCGTTCCTGGGTGGCTCGGACGCGACGGCGGTGCTGGGTGAGCTGCCCGACCTGGCGGTGGTGCAGTTGCTCTCCGCCGGTGCCGAGGCGTGGGCCGGCCGGACACCGCCGGCTGTCACGCTCTGCGACGCCCGGGGCGTGCACGACCCCTCCACCGCCGAGTGGATCGTCACCGCGATCCTCACCCAGCTGCGGGCGTTCCCGGCGTTCGTCCGCGCGCAGGCCGAGCGGCGCTGGACGTACGCGGAGAACACCCCGACCGACGAGCTGACCGGAAAGCGGGTGCTCATCGTCGGTGCAGGCTCGATCGGCGCCGCGGTGCGTGACCGGCTCGCCCCCTTCGACGTGAGCTTCACCCTGGTCGCCAGGACGGCCCGCCCGGAGCAGGGGGTGCACGCCGTGGAGGCCCTGCCTCGGCTGCTGCCCGACGCGGACGTCGTGGTGGTGGTGGTGCCGCTCACCGACCAGACCCGTGGCCTGATCGACAAGGCGTTCCTGGCCGCGATGCCGGACGGGGCGCTGCTGGTCAACGCCGCCCGGGGCCCGGTGGCGCACACCGAGGCGCTCGTCGCCGAGCTGGGCACCGGTCGGATCTCGGCGGCGTTGGACGTCACCGACCCGGAGCCGCTGCCCGCCGACTCCCCGCTCTGGGTCATGCCGAACGTGCTGCTCACGCCGCACGTGGGCGGGTCGGTGCGCGGGTTGTTGCCACGGGCCTACCGGCTGGTGGGCGATCAGGTACGCCGCTTCGCCGCCGGGCAACCGCTGATCAACACGGTGGTCGACGGCTACTGACCGGGCGCGTCCGCCGGAGCGCCCGGCAGTGCCTGGCCGGTTGCCGCGACCAGCCGTGGCAGATCCGCCCCACGGACGGCCGGCAGCGTGACCTGGCGGCCGTCGTCGAGCCGGGCGACCGCGCGTCCGCGCTGGTCGGTGGTCAGCTCGAGCACCTGGTCCCAGTCGATCCGACGCTGCCCGGCCAACGCCCGTACGCGCAGCTCCCGCGCGTCGGCGTCGGTGCCGGCCCGCCAGGCCCACACCGCGACGGCGAGCGGGACGAGCAGCACCGGCAGCAGGTAGGTCCGGGCGTTGGCCAGCGGCAGGGCGCCGAAGAAGGCGATGATCGCGGCCACCAGGATGGCTTGGTTGTACCGGAAGCGGACCGTGGCGGGCTTACTCACCCTCCGATGATCCCACTCCCGGTCGTTTCGGCTCGCGGCGGGCGGTGCCAGCAGCGTGCGGCACGCCGTACAGTGACCTCTGTCGTTGTCTCCCCTGAGTGACCGGCAAGTAACCAATTCGGCCGTCCATCGTTGCCAATCGTGGGTAGCGGACTCGCAACGTCCGGTGTCCCGCACCGCCGCACCGCCCCCGTGCCCCCTCACGAAGGCGACCGCCGTGCTCCTCGCGTACCCGTTCCGCGTCCTCGTCCCCCGCCGTGCGGCACCGGAGGCCGCCACGTCCATGGCGGTGGCGCTGCTCCTCCTCGCCGGTGCCGCCGACCTGGTCCCGACGTCGGTGGTGATCGCGCTGGCCGCCGGCGCCGGCGCCACGCTCGCCGGGCTGCGACTCTCCCTGCTGGCCAGCCGCCGCGACACCGACCCGACACCGCGTGCGGCGGGCGTGCTGCTGGACGCGGCGGTGGTGGCGGCCGGTCTCACCGCCGTCGTGCTGCCCCTTACCGACATCTGGCACACACTCGCCATGCTGATCGGGACGCTCGTCGTGGCGGCCCTCTCGACGGCCGGTCTGCACCGGCTCCCCGGCCACTCCCGGCCGGCGGCGTCGGTCCGGCTGCGCCGGCTGGTCGAGTCGACAGGCCCGGCCGTCGGTCTGGCCCTCGCCGGCTGGCTGCTGCTGCCCACCGACGGCCTGCGGGTCCCGGTTCGGCTGGGCGCCGCGTTGACGCTCGGCGGGTTGGGCATGGCCGCGCTGAACGCGTTCGCGGGGCCGCGGCGGCGCTCTGGCGCGGCGGTCTGCCGGGGCGGGGTCCTGCTCACCCTGGGCGGGCTGGTGCTGCTGGCCACGTTGCCGTCCGCACCGGCCGGCCGGGTGGCCCTGCTGGCCGTACCCCCGTTGGTGTTCGGGATGTTGCTCGTCGCGGTCGGCGCGGCGGATGCGGTCAACGACGCAGAGCCGGCGGAGCCTGCCCGGCCGGCAGAGCCGGCGGAGCCGGCGGAGCCGGTCGCCGCGGCCTGGCCCCGGACGGTGCTTCCCGCGGCGGTGCTGCTGCTGGCGTCGGGTCTGCACCTGGGCGCCGGCCGCGCACCGGACCGGACGAGCGTGCTGTTGGCCCTGGCGGCGGTGCCGCCCCTGGTGCTGCGTGAGCTGCTGCGCGCGGGTGACGCGCCCACGTCCGGTCGGCGGGCCGCTCATCGTCGACCGACCGGCCGGTCGCTGCGACACCGCCGTGCGACCCCGGCGCGCTGGCCGGCCACACCGGGACCGCCGCCCGAGCGAGGCCCCGGTGCCCCGGTGGGCGCGGCCACCGCGATCGCCGCCGGCTCGACCTGGTCGCCTGATCACGGATCCGCGTGGTCGGGGCTCGACCGGCGGCCCCCGGCGACGAGCGGCACCCCCGGCGACCGGGCCGCCCTGCTGGACGCCCTGGCCGCGATCGGCGACGTCCCGGTGCCGGCCGGCGCGCTGCTGCTGGTGGACCTGCACGGCACCGAGGGGATCGGCCCGACGGCCCGGGAGGACGTGTTGGCCGAGGCGGTGCACCGGGTTCGCGCGGTCATCGCCGCCGACGATCTGGTCACCGGGTGCACGGGTACCGGCTTCGCGGTGGTCACCGCCGTCGGCCCGGTGCTGGCGTACGCGCTGGGCACCCGGCTGTTGAGCGCGCTCAGCCCGCCGTACCGGCTGACCGGCGCGATGCTGCGCGTGCAGACGAGCATCGGCTTGGCCGAGGTGAGCGGCGCCGGGCCGGCGGACGTGCTCCGGCAGGCCGAGCTGGCCCGGCGACGGGCCGTGCAGTTGGGCCGGGACCGGGTGGAGTGGTACGACGCCTTCCTGGAGGAACAGCTGGTGCGCCGGCTCGACCTGGAGCGCGAACTACCCGGTGCGGTGGCGCGCGGCGAGCTGGATCTCGTGTACCAGCCGGTGGTCGATCTGGCCGACGGGCAACCGGTGGGCGCGGAGGCACTGCTGCGGTGGCGCAGCCCGGTGCTCGGCACGGTGCTCCCGGCCGAGCTGCTGCCGGTCGCCGAGGACCTGGACCTGGTCGGCGAGTTGGAGTGGTGGGTGCTGGACCGGGCCTGCCGGCAGTTGTCCAACTGGTCGGTGGGCGTCCGGGAGCTGTGGATGGCGGTCAACGTCACGACCCGGGAGCTGACCACCCCCGACTTCGTCCAGCGGCTCGCAGCCGTGCTGGCCGCGTACGGGGTGCCGCCGGAGCGACTGGTGGTGGAGGTGAGCGAGCCGAGGGTCGCCGGTGACCTGCCGACAGTGGTGGCTCGGTTGGCGGGGCTCCGGTCGCTGGGCGTACGCACCGCGCTTGACGACTTCCGGGCCGAGCACGCCTCACTGGCCCAGCTGCGCCGACTGCCGATCGACCTGCTCAAGGTGGGCCCGGAGTTGGTGGGCGCACGGCCGGACGGGCAGCCACCGCTTATCGACGTGGTGGTCAACGTGGGCGAGCGGCTGGGCGTCGAGCTCGTCGCCGAGGAGTTGGAGTCGTCGACCCAGGTCGAGGTGGCGCGCCGGGGTGGTTGCCGGTACGGGCAGGGCTTCGCGCTGGCCCGCCCGGCGACGGCCGAGCGGGTCGAGGCGTACTTCGAGGAGTTTCCCTCAGCGTCGCGCTGAACCGGTTCATCTGGTGCGGGGCGGTGCCGTGCTGCCGCGCGGTGTGAGGTGGGGCGTCTCATCCTGCACCCGGCCGGCCGGCTGCCCGGCGACGACGGCGAGCAGTTGCCGGGCGGCGTGCGCGCCGTACGCCGGGATGTCCCGGCCCAGCGCGGTCAGCGGCGGGTGCACCAGGCGGCACAGCGGTGAGTCGTCCCAGGCCACGATGGACAGATCGCCGGGCACGGTCAGACCCATCTCCTGGGCGACGGAGAGCCCGGCGATGGCCATCACGTCGTTGTCGTAGATGACAGCGGTGGGCCGGTCGGCCGAGCTGAGCAACCGGCGGGTGGCCCGGCCGCCCTCCTCGCCCGTGTAGTCGGACCAGACGGTTACCGCGTCGACCAGGCCGAGCCGCTGGCGGACGGCCGCGAAGGCGTCGGTGCGGATCTCGGTGTGCCGCAGATCGGGCAGGCCGGCGACCCGGGCGATCCGTCGGTGCCCGAGCGCGACCAGGTACTCCACCGTCTCGGTCAGCGCGGCGGCGTCGTCGGACCAGAGACTCGCCAGCTCACCGGTGCCGCCGGGGCCGCCGATCACCACCGCCGGCAGTTGCAGCTGCTCGAGTGCGGGGATGCGACTGTCGTCGGTGCGCAGGTCGCAGACGAGCACCCCGTCCACCCGTCGTTCCCCCCACCAGCGCCGGTAGACGGCGATCTCGGCGTCGTGGTCGGCCACCACCTGGAGGGTCAACGCGTAGGAGCGGGCGGAGAGTTCGGCCTCGACACCACTGATCAGCGCCATGAAGAACGGCTCGACGCCGAGGGTCCGGGCCGGTCGGCACAGGGCCAGGCCGATCGCCCCGGCGGTGGCGGCCGAGAGGGCGCGGGCGGCGCTGCTGCGGCTGAACCCGATCTCGGTGGCGATGGCCAGGATGCGCTGCCGGGTGGCCTCGGAGACGCCGGGCTGCCCGTTCAACGCGTAGGACACGGCGCCCTTGGACACTCCGGCGCGTTGGGCGACGTCGGCGATTGTCGGCCGCTTCAGCGGCGTACTCCTTTGCTCCCCTGGCCGTTGACAGCCCGGAATTCCGAACCGTACGGTGGCTCAGCTTATCCGGTTCAGTAAGCGTCTTTCGATACGGAAAGGTGCGGTGAGGTCTTGCGCCGACAGGCACTCTACGACGGTTGGACCCTGCGAGCGGCCCCCGGAGCACAGGTGCCCGAGGGGGTCGCCGGCCGGTCCGTGCCGGCGACCGTGCCCGGCTGCGTGCACACCGATCTGCTGGACGCCGGGCTGATCCCCGATCCCTACCTCGACGACAACGAGCGGGCGCTGGCCTGGATCGGGCGCACCGACTGGGTCTACCAGACCACATTCGTCCATCGGACGGGCGACGACGAGCGCGTCGACCTGGTCTGCGCCGGCCTGGACACCGTCGCCACGCTCACAGTCAACGGCGTCGAGGTCGGCCGCACCGCGAACATGCACCGCGGCTACCGGTTCGACGTCCGACCGCTGCTGCGGGACGGGAACAACGACCTGGTCGTCACGTTCGACTCCGCGTACCGCTACGCCGAGGCGCAGCAGGAGCGGCTCGGGGACCGGCCCAACGCCTACCCCGAGCCGTTCCACTTCATCCGCAAGATGGCCTGCAACTTCGGCTGGGACTGGGGGCCGACACTTGTCACCGCCGGCATCTGGCAGGAGATCGGCCTGCACGCCTGGTCGACCGCCCGGCTGGCCACCGTCCGACCACTCGTCACCATGGACGGATCCGACGGTCGGGTCGAGGTGCACGTCGAGGTCGAGCGGGTCGCGGACGTCCCGCTGACCGTCCGCGCCGCCGTGGCCGGCGTCCGCGCCGAGGTGGTCGTCCCGGCCGGCCAGCGCGCGGCCGTGCTGACCCTCACCGTCCGCGAGCCCGCCCGCTGGTGGCCCCGGGGGTACGGCGACCAGACGCGCCACCCGATCGAGGTGACCCTGCACGCGCCGGACGGCGACACCCTCGACAACTGGTCGCACCGGATCGGCTTCCGCTCGGTCCGACTGGACACCACACCCGATGAGCACGGCACCCCGTTCTCGTTGTCGGTAAACGACGTCCCGGTCTTCGTCCGTGGCGTCAACTGGATCCCGGACGACGCGTTCCCCACCCGGATCACCCGGGCCCGGCTGGCCGAGCGGTTCGACCAGGCGATCGCCGCAAACGTCAACCTGCTGCGGGTCTGGGGCGGCGGCCGGTACGAGTCGGCGGACTTCTACGACCTCGCCGACGAGCGCGGGCTCCTGGTCCAGCAGGACTTCCTCTTCGCCTGCGCCGCGTACCCGGAGGAGGAGCCGTTCGGCACCGAGGTGGCCGCCGAGGCCGCCGAGCAGGTGACCCGGCTCGCGCCGTACCCGTCTCTGGTGCTCTGGACCGGCAACAACGAGAACATCTGGGGCTGGCACGACTGGGACTGGCAGCAGGCCCTCGCCGGGCGCACCTGGGGGCGCGGCTACTACCTCGACGTGCTGCCCCGGATCGTCGGCGAGTTGGACCCGACCCGCCCGTACTGGCCGGGCAGCCCCTGGTCGGGCAACGAGGCGATCCACCCCAACGACCCGGCGCACGGCACCACCCACATCTGGGACGTGTGGAACACCGACGACTACACCAAATACCGGGAGTACGTCCCGCGCTTCGTCGCCGAGTTCGGCTACCAGGCCCCACCGACGTACGCCACGTTGCGCCGCGCGTTGCGCGACGAACCCCTCGCGCACGACTCACCGGGCATGGCGCACCACCAGAAGGCCGCCGGCGGCGACGCCAAACTCCAGCGCGGCCTCGACGCGCACCTGCCCGTCCCGGCGGACTTCGACGACTGGCACTACCTGACGCAACTCAACCAGGCCCGCGCGATCCAGCTCGGGGTGGAACACTTCCGCTCCCACCGGGGCGTCTGCTCGGGCACCATCGTCTGGCAGCTCAACGACTGCTGGCCGGTGACCTCCTGGTCGGCCATCGACGGCGACGGCCGTCGCAAACCCCTGTGGTACGCGCTGCGCCACGCGTACGCCGACCGGCTCCTCACCGTGCAACCCCGCAACGGCGGCCTGGCCCTGGTCGCTGTCAACGAGACGGCTGAGGTGTGGGCCGCGCCGGCCGCGGTCACCCGACTCACGCTCACCGGGGAGCCGAGGGCGAAGACCTCGGTCGACCTCGACGTCCCGGCGTACTCCTCGGTGACGCTGGCGCTGCCGGCGGACCTGGCCCGGCCGGACGAGGAGCGCCGCGAGTTGCTGGTCGCGGAGGCCGGGGGCACCGCCGAGCGTGCCCTGTGGTTCTTCGCCGAGGACCGGGACGTGGACTGGCCGGCGGCGGCCTGGGACGCGACGGTCGAGCCGTTCGACGGCGGGCAGCGGGTCCGCGTCACGGCCCGAACGGTGCTGCGCGACCTGACTCTCTTCCCGGACCGCCTCGACGCCTCCGCCACTGTGGACACTGCCCTGGTCACCCTGCTGCCCGGCGAGTCGAAAACGTTCACGGTGCGGGCTTTTGTTCCGCTGGACACCGCTGGGCTGACCGCTCGGCCGGTGCTGCGCTGCGTCAACGACATTCAGCGAAGCTAGGCCGCTGCCGGCCGCCGCGTCCGACCGCTGACGCGGTCGAGAGCGTGATGCCCGACAGTCATCTTGATGACTGTCGGGCATCACGCTCAATGCCATCCGAGCGGCGCGCTGCCCGAGCTACTCCTCAGGCTGGGCTGCCGACCTCAGGGCTTCTGTCGCCGGCTGCACAGGCGTGACGGTCAGGCGTGGGCGGCGGCGAGCACCTGGCCGACCAGGGCGCCCGAGGTGCCCGAGCGCTCGTACTCGGGTCGGTTCAGGCTGCCGCCCATGAGCGGCGCCGGGTTGCGGTGCACGGCCGGGCTGTCCGAGCTGACCAGGGCCGCGAAGTGGTACTCGTCGGCACCGGTCGCCTCGACGATCCGGGCGATGTTGCGCGGGGTGATGCCACCGCCCGGCATGATGATGATCCGGCCGGCGGCCCGGCGCACCAGGTCGGCGATGAGCGGAGCACCCTCCAGCACGCTGACCTCCTGACCCGAGGTGAGCACCCGCTGCACGCCCAGCTCGATCAGCTGCTCCAATGCCGCGTGCGGGTCGCGGGTCATGTCGAACGCCCGGTGGAAGGTGATGCTGGCGTCGCCCGCTGCGGCGATGAGCCGGCGGGTGGTCGGCACGTCGACGTCACCCTCGGCGGTCAGCGCGCCGATCACGATGCCGTGCGCGCCGGCCGCCACCGCCGCCCGAACGTCCCGTTCCATGGCCTCGATCTCGAACGGTGAGTAGATGAAGTCGCCGGCCCGGGGACGGACGATCACGTGTACCCGGATCCGGCTGACCGCGCCCAGGGTCGTTTCGATGGTGCCCAGGCTGGGGGTCAGGCCGCCGTCGAAGAGCGCCGAGCACAGCTCCACCCGGTCGGCGCCGGCCTCCTCGGCGGCGACCGCCCCTTCGACGCTGTCGATGCAGATCTCGAATGTGTTCATGATTCTTCCTTTTCCGTGCGAGACGTGCGAGGCGATGCTGTGGTCCAGTCGATGACGGCCGTGACGGCGCCGACGGGTACGCCGCCGCCGAGCACCGGCACCTGGCGCAGCGCGTCGGCCGCGTCGACCGGTACGCCGACGGCGTCGAGGGCGGCGAGAGCGATGGCGGTGGTGGCGCGGGGTGAACCGTCGATCGCCTTCACCGCCACCGCGTGACCGTCCGGTGCGGCGACCGCGAGCACGCCCTCGGCACCGCCCTTGGCGAGGACGCCGGGTAGCGCCCGCATCAGGTCGGTGTTCGGGTGCCCGTGCCACCCGCCGACGTACTCCGGGTGTTGACGCATGGCCTGCGCGACAAGCGCCTCGTCACTGCCGGCGGGCGCGGTGACCAACGCCTGGAACGTGCGGGCCAGGCCGGTCAGCGGCAGACCGAACAGCGGTGCGCCGCAGCCGTCGACCGCGTGGTGCGCGACCGGCGTGCCGGCCAGCCGGGCGACGGCGGCGGCGGTTTCCCGCTGCAGCGGGTGGTCCGGGTCGAGATAGTCGTGGGTGCTCCAGGACCTGGCGACGCACGCGACGAGCATCGCGGCGTGCTTGCCGGAGCAGTTCATCCGGATCCGGTCGCGCTGTCCGCCGGCGCGGATCAGCCGGTCGCGGGTCGTTTCGTCCTCCGGCCAGTCCACCGGGCAGCCGAGCGCGTCCTCGGTCAGGCCGGCCCCGGCCAGCATCGCCCGAACGACCTCGACGTGCCGGTCGTCGCCGGTGTGGCTGCCGGCGGCGAGAGCCAGCGCCGGACCGGTCAGCTCGTCGCCCGCCGCGGTGCGGCAGGCCAGTGCCTGCACCGGCTTGAGGGTGGAGCGGGGGAGCACCGGCTCGTCGGGTACGCCGGCGGCGAGGGCGACAGTTCCGTCCGGGGCCAGCACCACGACGCTGCCGTAGTGCCGGCTCTCGACGAAGCCGTTGCGCACGACCCGGGCCAGTTCGGCGTAGCGGAAGATGGTCACCGGGGGTTGTTCCCTTCGAGGAGCGGCGGGGGCAGTTCGGCGGTCCGCCGTCCGCGCCGGCCGCCGAAGCGTCCGTTGCGGGCCTGGAGTACGCGGGCGAACTTCGACAGCGAGGCGTTGACCACCAGGTAGATCAGCGCCACCACCAGGAACGTCTGGATCAGCAGGTGGGTGTACGAGGCGAGCACCTGCCCGCTGTAGAGCAGCTCGGTGTAGCTGACCACGAAGCCGAGCGAGGTGTCCTTGAGCAGCCCGACCAGTTGGCTGACCAGGGACGGGGCGAGTTGGAGCAGCGCCTGCGGCAGGACCACCAGCGCCATCACCTGCCCGCGGCGCAGCCCGATCGCGAGGCCCGCCTCGGTCTGCCCACGGTCCAGCGCCAGGATGCCGGACCGGAAGATCTCCGCGAACGCCGCCGAGTTGGAAACCACAAGCGGCACCACGAGCTTCCAGAACAGCGGGAAGTTCAGCCCGTACTGCGGCAGGGCGAACAGCGTCACGTAGATCAGCAGCAGGGTGGGTACGGTCCGGAAGATCTCCACGTACGCGCCGGCCAGCCAGCGCAGCGGTCGATGCGTCGACAGCCGGCCCAGAGCCAGGAGCAGCCCGAGCGCGGCGCTGAGCACGGCGGTCGCGGCGGCGGCGCGCAGCGTGGCCCACAGGCCGTTGAGCAGGTAGCGCCAGATCGGCCAGGTGGTGAACGGTTCCCACCGGGCGGCGGCCAACTCGCCGTGGCTGGCGAACTGGTAGACGGCCGCGGCCAGGGCGCCGGCCAGGAGAACGGCGCCCAGCACGGTGGCGATCCGGATCCGCCGTTGGGCGCGGGGGCCGGGCTCGTCGAAGAGGATCTGTTGCGTCTTGTTCATCGGACGATCGCCAGCCTTCGTTCGAGCAGGCCGGTGACCTGACCGATGATCAGCGCCAGCAGCATGTAGGCGAGGCCCGCGCCGGTGAAGACGGCGATCGGTTGGGCCTCGACCAGGTTCACGTTGTTGGCCGCCTGGGTCAGCTCGACAACGCCGACGGCGGCGGCCAGTGAGGTGTTCATCAGCAGCGCGATGCAGATGTTGCCGATCGGCTGGATCACCGCCCGCAGTCCCTGCGGCAGGATCACGTGCCGCAGGGACTGGCCGAAGGTCAGCCCGATGGCCCGGGCCGCCTCGGCCTGGCCCACACCTACCGTGTTGATCCCGGCGCGGATCGCCTCGGCCAGGTACGCCCCCTCGTACACCGCGATGACGATCGCGGCGGAGGTGAACAGCGGGAACGTGATGCCGATGGTCGGCAGCGCGAACACGAAGAGCACCAGGAGCGCCAGCAGCGGAAGGTTCTGGAACACCTCGACGTACGCGGTCCCGATGGCGCGCAGCAGCGGGACGGGGGCGATGCGCAGGGTGGCCACGACGATGCCCAGCAGCATCGCGCCGACGGTGGTCACGACTGTCAGTTCGACAGTCGTGACCAGGCCGTGGCCAAGCTCGCTCAGGTGGGCGGTGAGGGCTTCCATCGGTACGAGAGACTGCTCAGGAGCCGTCGGCGGAACCGAGGGCGGGCGGGGTGGGCGCCCCACCCTCCACCACCGAGCCGAGGGTGCCCTCCCAGACCTTCGCCCACGTGCCGTCGGCCTGGATCTTCTTCAGCCAGTTGTTGACGAACTCCTTGAACTGCGCGTCCGCCTTGTTGAGGCCGATGCCGTACGCCTCGGTGGTGAACGGCTCGCCCACCACCTTCATCCCCGGGTTGGCCTTGGCGCCCGAGGCGAGCAGCGTGAAGTCCTGCACGTACGCGTCGCCTCGCTTCTGCAGCAGCGCCTGCAACGCCTGCGGGTCGGTGCCGAAGGCGATCTGCTTCGAGCCGGGCGCGGCGGAGGGCAGCGCGGTGACGGCGGGGGTGTTCGCCCCGACGATCACGGTCTTGCCGGCGAGGTCCTTGACGCTCTTGATCGAGGTGTCGTCCTTGCGGACCCCGACGGCGAGGCCGGAGGTGAGGTAGGGCCCGGCGAAGGCGACCTGGGTGGCCCGCTGCGGGGTGATCGTGTACGTCTGGAAGACCGCGTCCACCGACTTGGCCTGGAGCATGGCCTCGCGGGTCTGGGTGCCGATGGTCGTCGTCTTCACCTCGGGCTTGCCGATGATGTACTTCGCCAGCAACTTCGCCATGTCGGCGTCGAAGCCCTCGATGGTGCCGCTGACCGGGTTCTGCTGGGCGAGCAGCGGCGCGTCCAGGGATCCGCCGATGTTGAGGTAGCCGCGCTTGCGGATCGCCTCCATCGTCGAACCGGCCGGGATGTCCGCTTCGGTGGCGACCGGTGCGGCGTCGTACACCGACTGGGCGATGACGCCGTCGCCGCCCAGCCCGGGGTTGCCGGGCAGAGCCGGAGTGCTGCCGCCGCTGTCACCGCCGCAGCCGGTGGCCGCGAGGGCCACCGCCACCGCGGTCGCGGTGAGGGCGAGCGACCGCCGCCCGGTGAAGCTCATCTTGAGGATTGACATGACACCCTCCCGTTGGGGGCTAGTGCTGGAGGATCTTGGATAGGAAGTCGCGGGCCCGCTCGGTGCGCGGAGCTGCGAAGAAGTCGTCGGGAGCGCCGGATTCGACGATCCGGCCGTCGTCCATGAAGACCACCCGGTCGGCGGCGCGACGGGCGAAACCCATCTCGTGGGTCACCACGATCATGGTCATCCCCTCGGCGGCCAGGGAGACCATCACGTCGAGCACCTCGTTGACCATTTCCGGGTCGAGGGCCGAGGTCGGCTCGTCGAAGAGCAGCACCTTCGGCTGCATCGCCAGGGCCCGGGCGATCGCGGCCCGCTGCTGCTGCCCGCCGGAGAGTTGGGCCGGGTGGTGGTTCGCCTTGTCGGCGATGCCGACGCGCTCCAGCAGGGCCATCGCCTGCTGCCGCGCCTCGGGTCGAGCGATCCGGCGGACCCGGGTGGGGCCGAGGGTGATGTTGTCCAGCACCGTCTTGTGGCCGAAGAGGTTGAAGGACTGGAAGACCATGCCGACGTCGGCGCGCAACCGGGCCAGCGCGCGACCCTCGGCGGGCAGTGTCTCGCCGTCGATCTCGATGGTGCCCTGCCCGGCCGTCTCCAGCCGGTTGAGGCAGCGGCACAGGGTCGACTTGCCGGAGCCGGAGGGCCCCACCACGACGACCACCTCGCCGGCGGCCACCGTGACGTCGATGTCCTTCAGCACGTGCAGCGGACCGAACCACTTGTGCAGGCCGCGTACCGACACCATGGGTCGGTCCGCACCCGTCGTCTCCGGTGCCACCAGGCGGCCTCACTTTCTTCGACTACAAAACTAAGTCAGCTTCATATCGAACCAACAGCGCCATCTAAAGGTAGCCGGCAAACTAAGTCAACCAGTTGCTTGAACAAACTCCGGGTGCTAAGAAGCTGACGTGACGATTGACGAGGCGCCACGCGATGTCCTCCGGGGCGGCCCCCGGGAGCTACTGCGCTGGGTGGCCACCGGTGCGGCCGTCAGTCGGGCCGACCTGTCCCGCCTGTCCGGGCTGTCCCCCTCGACGGTCTCCCAGCGGGTCGAGGCGTTGATCAGCCAGGGATTGCTGGAGGAGACCGGCGCCGGCCGGTCCCGGGGTGGGCGACGGCCCCGCCAGCTGGCCGTGCCCACCGGCGGTGCCGTGGTCGGTGCCATCGACCTCGGCGCACATCACGCCCGCGTCGGCACGCTGGATCTCTCCGGGCGGGTGGTCCAGGCCCGCACCCTGCCGGTCCGCATCGAGGACGGCCCGGAGGCGGTGCTCGGCGCGCTGCTGGCCGAGGTCACCACACTGGTGGGCGGCGATCCGGCGGCCTCGGCCAGCGGTTCGCCGGCAGACGCGCTCCGCGGCGTCGGCATCGGGATTCCCGGCCCGGTTCAGCACTCCACCGGGCGGATCGTCAGCCCGTCGCGGATGCCCGGCTGGAACGGCTTCGACGTCGCCTCGTTCTGCGCCGGCCGGATCGACGTGCCGGTCATCGTGGACAACGACGCCAACCTGATGGCGCTCGGCGCGCACCGCACCGCTCATTCCGAGTTGGACCACGCCGTCTACATCAAGGCTGGCACCGGGATCGGCTCCGGTGTGATCTCCAGTGGACGGCTGCACCGGGGTGCGCAGGGCTCGGCCGGGGACATCAGCCACTGCCGGGTGGTGGCCGATCCCGCGCCACCGTGCACCTGTGGAAACGCCGGTTGCCTGGAGGCCGTGGCCAGCGGCGCCGCACTTGTCACCGCGCTCCGGGAGCAGGGCGTACCGGTCTCCGACCTGACCGGTGTGATCCGCCTGATCGACGACGGCGACCGACAGGCCACCGCCCTCGCCCGGCAGGCCGGCCGCGCCGTCGGCGAGATCCTGGCCGTGGTGGTCAACTTCTTCAACCCGCAGGTGGTGGCCATCGGCGGTCGGCTGGCCGACTGCGAGCCGTTGCTGGCCAGCATGCGGGCCACCCTCTACGAGCGGTGCCTCCCGCTGGCCACCCAGACCCTGCTCATCGAACGGGTCGCCGCCGGGCAGGACGTCGGCATCACCGGTGCCGCCCACCTGGTGATCGACCACGTCGTCGCGGCCGCCTGACCTCGCTCAAACCAACTGCGGTCGTCACTCAGGGTGCCCCGGCTTCCGTGGTCGTGTGCCGGATTCATGTGCTTTTGCGCGTCAACGTGCACCGATCATCCTGACGATTTCCTTACCCGCAGTCACGTAGCCTCCCGGGTGTCCTGCACTGACCCGTGATCACTCCTGGAGGTTTCGACGTGCGGATCAACGGACGGCTGCTCGTGCCGATCTCGTTGGCGGTGGTGCTGGCGACCGCCGGGTGTAGCGCGTCGGCGCCGGCTTCCGGGCAGGCCGACGTCCCCCTCTCCGGGCAGAACGCACCGCTCTCAGATCCGAGCCCCAGCGATACGCCGACCTCCAGCCCGACTCCGGAGATCCCGACCGACAAGCAGATCCCCACCAGGGCCGCCGGCACCTTCACCACCGCCGCCGGCAACGGTCGTGTGATCGGCAAGGGCAAGAAGCGGGTGCGCTACAGCGTCTCGGTGGAAAAGGGCATCGCCTGGGGTGACGTCCCGGCCTGGAAGCCGGACCGGTTCGCCGCGAGCATCGAGCAGGTGTTGGCGGCACCGAACGGGTGGGCCGCCTCGGCCCAGCACCCGGTCACCAACGCGGCGGTGGGCCTGACCCGGGCGTCGTGGTCCTTCCAGCGGGTCGGCAGCTCGACTGTCGACGTCGACGTGCGGCTCGCGACACCGAGGACAGTGGACAGACTGTGCGGCGCGAGCGGCGTCGACACCGAGGGCGTCTACTCCTGCAAGTACGGCAAGACCATCATGATCAATCTACGGCGATGGCTCCAGGGCTCACCGGGATACCCGGTCAGCATCGACGAGTACCACGCCGGCGTGATCAATCACGAGTTCGGTCACTTCCTCGGCTTCGCCCACATGAAGTGCGGCGGTCGTGGGAAGCCCGCCCCGGTCATGATGACCCAGACGATGGGCCTGGGCGGGTGCGTGCCGAACGTCAGCCCGTTCGTCGGCGGCCAGTTCGTCAGCGGACCGTGGGCACCGTCCTGACCTGCTGATCCCCGCCCCGGCCGCAACGCTGATCGACGCTCTACCGGTGATGTGGGGATCAGCGACGTCGCAGACGGCCCATGCTTCGTCGAAGTCGTCGCGCTGCCGCCGCCGCGCCGTACCTCGTACCCCGTTGACCTACGAGCCGTGCTCTGCCACGACGACCACCCGGGGGGACGGCGTGGCCGACGACCTGCGTCGAGAGAAATTGCTCTTCCCGGACACCCCCGCCGCCATCCGGTAGGCCCGCACCGTCGCGCTCCCCGCGGCGGGCCACCCGACGGTCGTACCCGCCGATTGAGCGGTACGGCCGCCCGCTGTCGGCTTCCGGGATAGCCGGGGGACTTCGCGGAGACAGTATGACCAGTTCAATGACAGGCATGCGGGGACCGCCTTAACTGCGGCGTCGTTCCCGGCGCTCGGACGCCTGGCAGTCGGGTCTGGCGGCATCGATCCCGCTCGCATGGCCATCAACCTCGTCAGGCTAACTAGGTGGCGGACCCAACGCGGCGGAGACTGCGGTGAGCGTGATGCCTCACAGTCATCTTGATGACTCTGAGGCATCACGCTCACGGCACACCAGCTTCGGATCACTCCTCCAACTGCCTGCTAACTGTGAAGCTGCTTTCCCTCGCCGTCGGCATATCGAACTCCGGGCTGTCCTGGGACGAGATGGCGGTGGAGACGAGGCTGGCCGCGACCGGCTGCACGGGCGCGACGTCTTCGGGCGTACGCAGGCGCGGCGGCGCGGGCATCCACGGCTTCAAGTTCTGGATGATCTGCTCGTAGAAGTCGTCGATCGCCTGTAATACAGAATCGATGAAGGCGCCCCGTCCGCTGCCACGCTTCGTTCCCGCCACCGTGCTCTGGGCGACCCGGAACGCCCGAAGCTCGCGGGTGGGGTCGACGATCAGCGCCGTAGGTTCGGTGCGGACCTGGCGCAGGAGATCCGTTGCACCACCGCCTCGGGCATGCATGGCGAACGCCTCGATGCGAACCGTCTCCGGCGCGTCCTTCAGCTGGCGAATCAACCAGTTCACCCTCGTGGTCGGTCTGCCGGTGCGAGGGGCGTCCACATCGACATGGCAGACGATCTGCCCGGCCCGCAGATCGGCGATGACCTGGAGAGGGCCGACCGCGCCTGGAATCCTGATGCTGCCGGTCAGCGTCCCGGTAGTGGAGAGTTGGTTGACCAGCGCGTGAGAACGTGCGGCCGGATCGCTAAGATCGCGACGGCTCAGCGCAGGGGTGATATCAGTACCCAACTGTCGTCCGAGACGCAGGCAGGCGTAACGGATCAGAGCGTCGAAACGCCCGACCACGTCCGCCGCTCCGCTATCGCTGGCCCGCAGCGTTCCGGCTGACACTCCGTCGCGCACCTGTACCCAGGCCGGACCCATGTCGCTGAACTCCAGCGCGCCTGAACGGGGATGCTCGAGATACCTGATCAGCTCGCCCAGGATCCACGCCTGGTCCGGATCAGCGACGCCGCGGTATTCCTTCTGGATCACCGCCTGGGTCAGGATCTCCGTCCAGGGCAGGTGGTACAGGGCGACCTTGCGCAACTTTCGGCGATCGATCGCGGTCGGATGTTGACCCGGGACGGGGGCGATTTCATTGGAGATCGTGATAAGAGCGTCGAAGCCTTGCTCCCGGGCAATATCCAGGTATGCCTCCAACTGCTCGGTCTTCAGCGCGTTACTGCCGGTCTTTACCTCCACCAGCGCCGTCCACTGCCGCTGTCCCCGCGCGACACGGATAAGACCGTCCGGAAAGAGCTGCTGGTTTCCGAGCTTGAACGGGACTTCGATGAAGGTCTGCACCGATCCGGCCGGTGCGCCGAGGGACTGGGTGAGCGCACGCCCGAACTCCCGGACCGCGCTCATCACCGCCAGCAGGGCGGAGGTCGCTCGACGCTCTTGTTCCTCCGCCCCGTTTATGCCCGACGTAGGGATCAGGCGGGCAGCGAGCCAGGTCTCCTCAGACATGCAAGTGACTCCTCGTGAAGGCGGTGGTACGAGAAGTTACTCGCGATCCGGCACGGAAAGCGGCGGGACGGTCGGCGCGTACGAACGGAAAGAGTTGTCCAACTGGATGTCGGGGGATCCGCCTGGCCGATTCCGCTTGACGGTCGGAGACGTAGGCGTCAGCAGTTTGGTCTCTGTCTGCGATTCTGTCCGGTAACTGACTGCGGGTGGGTTTGTGGCGCGATCAGGGGATCAAGGCGCCGGGGTCGGGCCAGCAGCCGGAGGTGGCGGCGCCTAAGGGACGTCTCGTAACTCCGTGAAGCTTGTTCGCGGGACGGGTTGGCGCTCACCCGGTAAGGGCGATGTTGTGGAGGTGGGCGATCGCGGAGGCGGTGTCGGTCAATGTGCGGGCAGCGCGGCGGTAGTCGCGCAGGATCTTCCAGCACTTGAGCCTGGCCAGAGTGTGTTCGACCTGTGCTCGGATGGTGCGGTGCTGCGCGTTGAGTTCTTCCTTCCAGGCCGGCAGCGGGCTGCCGTCGTGGTTCTTGCGGTACGGGATGATCACCTCGGGGTTGCCGCGGTATGCGCCGTCCGCCATGACCGGCCGTCCCGCCAGCTTCTGGTCCATGCCGGAGGTGCGGTAGACGATCGTATCGCTGCGGTTGCCCGGCTGCGGATCGCCAACCGCGATGACCGATTTGGTGCCGGCATCGATGGCGACCTGCAGATTGGTGGAGTAGCGGTAGTTCTTGCTCGGCGCCGCGAGGCGGTGGTCCCTGGTGGGGATCAGAGTGCCGTCGACGATGGCGATTTGGTCAACCGGCCGCCGGCTCACCGGAGCCAGGGCAAGCAAAGGTCCGATCGTGTCGATGACCCGGTGGGCGGCAGAGTGCGAGACGCCGAACAGCGGCCCGATCTGGCGCATGGTCAGGTTGGTGCGCCAGTAGGCGGCCACCAGCAGCACCCGATCGGCAAGGTCGAGCGCCCACTGCCGGCCCGGCCGGCCGTCATTGATGCCGTGCCCACCACGTTCGGCAACCAGGCGGACCAGCCGGCGAAACTGGGAGGGCTGCATACCGGTGAACGGGAAGATCCACTCCGGCTGGGCTGAGGATATGACCTGCACCATGCCATATTCAGCGATCGTCCTTCGGGACAAACGGTGGGTTGCGAGGCGGACCTGAGCCGGTGCTGGCGGTGCCGTCGTCCGATTGACTTCGCGAGCGAAGATCAGGAGTGGGAGGTGACCTGTGGCAGGTGGCGGGCAAGTTCGGTACGCAGGACGCCCGTCGCAGGCCGAAGCAGTCCGACGTTGACCGTGTAGGCAGGCTGACCGGCGCGGATCCGTGGACGAAGCGTCGTGCCTGACGGCGGGACCGCCCCTGGGCGCAAGGTGACCTGGAGGAGGGCGAACGGGCCAGGACGGCGGACCGTCGCCGATTGGATCGCCTGCCACGGCAGGACGGCCGTCCGTCCCTTCTCGACGAGCCCCAGCGCTGGGTCGGTGACTTGGACCGATGGCCAGTTCTTCCGGTGCAGCACAAGCGAGAGAGCGCTGAAAACGACGGCGTAAAGGACGCCTGAAGCGGCGATGCTCGTCAAGTCGGCCGGCGGCCGCCCGGCGATGAGTGCTAACACGGCCTGGACGACAACCCAAGCCAACAAGCCCATCAGCAGCATGAACACGAAGGTGCGGCGGGCGGACGTAAGGAACACCGTCTCGTTCTCGTCCATGAGGTTCCTCCCGTCGACCGTGCCGTCGACTGTAGGCCAGATCCCGTCCAACAGATGACCCCACGGCGGTGCCCATGTCGGACGGGGACCTGCCTGCGAGACAGCTTACGGATTCCACCCCACCGACACCTGGTCCTCGACGACCTGCCAAGCCCTCGTCCAACCCCGGCCAGGTGCTCGACGGTCGACCTCAGGAAAGGAAATCGGGTTGCGAGACGTCCCCTAGACGGGTCAGCGCTCCCAATCTTGTCGCCGCCTCGGTCGCAGTGGTCCAGTGTCGGCTCACACTCGGTTGGCCAGCGCTACGGCATCGGCGAGCAGCACGTCCAGGTCGTCGTCGGTAATGGCCTCATCGCCCAGGATGGCTAGGATCACCAGCCCTTGGATGCGGCCAGCCATCTGCGGATCGATGGCTGTCTCGACATCGGGATCCACGGCCGCCCGGATCAGCGTCTCGCTAGCATTGGCGTCGATTTCTGGCGCACCGGCCGGAGCTGCAGCTCGTATGTCGGCCACGAACCGCATGATTTCTCCGGGGGGCGTCCGTTCGTTGAAGCGTCGGTTGACCGCAAAGTAGAAAACGGCACCGAGGAGGGTTGGGAAGCCGTCCCAGCCGAGCTGGTCAAGGCGGGCCTCGACTCGGTCGTTGGCCTCGTGGTCGCCTCTGACCATCGTCCGGATGTAGTCGACCATCTCAGGGCTGCTCATCAGATTGCTTCCTCTCGCGGCGCTTCTTGGCCATTTTCCAGACACCTCGGAGGCCCACCACGACTGCGCCAGCAGCCATGATGACTGATGTGACCGGGTGCTCCAACTGAGGGCGGTCAGCCGGCGTGCCGGGGCTGGCGGAGGTGGATGTCGTGCTGCCACTCGATCCCGAGCCCTTGAAGCTCTTTTGCAGCTCGCGAAGGCCAGTGGTGATCGACTGTTCGGTTTGTTTGAGGGTGTCCTCGGAATCGTCCGCCTTCCTGATGTGCCGGCGGAGGAATGCCTCGGCCTTCCGACTGCGACCCTCTGCTTCCTCCACCAGGCGCTCGCCAGAGGGTGATGCCGCATCATCTGGGCCGGAGGATGCGGCACCGGGGGCAATGGTGTTGACATACCCGGTGATGTGTCGGGCAGCCTCGGTCAGGAGGCGGGCGTAGCGGCCGGCTTTGTCGCGGGCCACCTCGGCGTCCGCGACTGCCGCGCTCAACCCCCGGTCAGTGCTGCCCTGCTGAACCCCGGCCAGGTGTGCCAGGGCCTGTTCCGCATCCGTCCGAGCGCGAAGCGCCGTAACGGCTGCGGTGTCGAGCTTTCCGCGTACGGCGAGAAGCTGCGCGACGACCTCGGCGATGCTGCCGCTCATCCGAGGCGGGTGAGGTAGGTGTTTGCGTGTTTGGCGGCGTTGTCGAAGCGGCGGCGCGTCGGTTCGACCTCTGCGGTGGCGGCGGCAAGCGCCTGATGTACCGCTTTCACGTCGTCGTTCCGGCTGCCCCGCAACACGGCGTCCGCCATTCGGGTGGCTGCCTCCGTGTCAGAGGCCGCCTGGTCGAAAACCCGCCGTCCCTGACGGGCAGCTTCGATGGCCGCACGAAGGGACGCCTTGACCTCGCCAACGCTCATCGCTGTGGCCGATGCTCAGCCGAGGACGCTGATGTAGCGGCGTGCCGCCTCCGAGCTGCCCTGCACCAGGGCCATGGCTTCGGCCAGGCGCTGCTTGCTCTGCTCGCCTCGGGCGATGGCCTCGGCGATGGTCGGGTGCCCGGTGCCGGCAGAGATTGCGCGTAGCCGGGCCAGCATCTGTTCGGTGTTGTCGGCGGCGGCCCGGATCTGGTTGATGGTGGCGTTGCCCTGCTCGGCGGCCTGCATCAGCGCTGCCTTGACTTCCTCAATGCTGGCCATGCCGCCCCCCGTCTGACGATCGCGCAACGAGTTCACGTCTGCGTGGTCGGACGGACACTATCGGAGATGAAGGTGGCACGCAGCCCCGCTGGTTACAGGTATTCGGCAGCCGTGCGCTCCACGTCGGTGATGAACTCTTCAAGCTGCGCCTCGGCGGGATCATGGTCCTGGAGCAGCTTGCCGAGGAACACGATCTGCATCTGGAGGGCCGTCTCGGGGCTGAGGTGGTCGATCAGCCGGACCTCGCCGAGGCCCGCGCGGACGAGCGCTTCCATCTCCTGGGCGGGCAGCGACTCCGCACCCGGAAACTGGGTACGCGTGTCACGCCGTGCCATCGCGCGGACCAGGTCGCTGAACTCGGTCCGTACGCTCACGATCTCGTAACCCCGCTGCTTCCTTACGGATCGGATCGACTGAACAGGTCGGTGGTCGGCGATGCGCGCCACCTGCGAGCGCAGCCCCGCACCGGGTGGGTGTCCCAGGAGCCCTCGAGACACCCACCGAAGCCTCAGCGGGAGGTGCGGGTTCCTCGCACGAAACTTGCCCAAGCAGTGAAGGTGAAGGTGAGGGTCGAGCCCTGCGGATCCTTGCTGTCGCGTACGGCGACGACGCCGGGCAGGTTGTCGGCAACCTCGACGCACTCGCCGCCATTGCCCGCGCTGCGGGTGCTCTTGCGCCAGGAAGCGCCCGTCAGGTCAACCATGGTGAACCTCCCCGATGATCTTGTTGATCAGTTGGAACGATTGTCCCTCATCAAGAGCGAGCGACAGCAGACCCGACCAGACCTTCTCATAGGTCGCGAACTCGTTGGGACGGTCGAGGTAGAGAGCGCCAGTGATCGCCTCGCTGTAGACCAACGGCGGCTCAGGCGTGCTTCGGTTGCCGAGCGGAAAATCAAGGAGCACGAACTCGCCAGCAACGGTCCCGTGGTGGGGCCCCGCGATCAGGGGTAACACGCGAATCGAGATGTTCGGTAGGCGGGTCAGCCGTAGCAGGTTGTGGAGTTGATCCGCCATGGTCTCGGGGCCGCCTACCGGTCGGAGGAGCACCGACTCGCAGAGCACCACCTGCACCTGCGGAGCCTTTGGCAGGCGACGGGTCAGCAGTGACTGCCGCTGT
This sequence comes from Micromonospora sp. DT53, assembly GCF_049841535.1. Lineage (NCBI taxonomy): Bacteria > Bacillati > Actinomycetota > Actinomycetes > Micromonosporales > Micromonosporaceae > Micromonospora > Micromonospora sp. DT53. The sequence goes on along the minus strand of NZ_JBNCKM010000005.1, from coordinate 161,956 downwards.
AGCCGAAGCTCGACCGCGCGCTCCCGGTCGTCGTCGCCCATGTCGGGCTGGTCGATGCGGTAGATGCCCCGGGCATAGTCGCGACTCTGAAGGATGCCGGGCACGAGACTGTTCTTGTAAAAGCGGAGCTTCGACGCGGCGGATTCGAGGCCGACGTACAGCTCGAACCATTCGGGGACGGCGTCGCCGTACGCGTGCCACCAGCCCTTCGCTCTCGTCTCGCCGGCCAGGGAGGTCAGTGCCCGGGTCAGGTCGCCCGTCGCGCCGTACAGCTCGCACATCGCTCGGACGTCGACGCCGCGTACCGAGCCGAGCCCGCTCTCGATCCGCCACACCTTCTGGCGGCTGCACTCCAGCGCTTCGGCGACCGCGTCGAGGGTCGCCCCCGCCTCGGTGCGCAGGTCACGCAGCGCCCTGCCGAGCTGGCGTCGGGGCACCGTCGAGCCCATGTCGTCGGCCACCCGGCTCTCCTTCCTGTTGAATTTTGCAACATCCCGACAGCCGTTCTGCAACAGGGGAATGTTGCCCACAAATAGCGGAACAGTGTGAGTCGACATTCATTGCGATGGTGCTTCCGACCTTACAAGATTGGTCCGACAACAGCGATGGACGCGCAATTCCCGCGCCGGTGTACGTCGATCAGATATGAGGAAGGGTGGTGCTGCTTCGTGCGCGCGTTTCTCCGTCATCTCCGGGCCGAGCCACCCCGGCCGGTGCCCTATCGGGCGGCCAACTACGTACCCCTGAAGCCCTGGCAGGTCCGCGGGCGCCGGTTCACCCGCCGTGGCCGGCGCGGCGTGGACGCCGTGGAGGTCGCCGAGTTCCTCGACCGCGTCGCCCACGATCTCGCCGAGGTGTACGCGGCGCTGGGCAGCAGCCGGCGGGAGACCGAGCGGATCAAGGACGCGTTGAAGTGCTGGCAGTCCCAGCGGGCCCGCGAGGACCTGGCGGCCCGCCGATGAGCGCCCGCTGGGTGGCGCACCTGCCGTTCACCGCCGCCGACCTGCCGGCCGCCCAACACTTCGCTGGCACCCTGGCCCGCTCCCTGACCTTCCTGTCCGAGGTGGACGCGGGTGAGACCACCGTGTCCGCCGAGGACGCGCAGGTCGTACGCCATCGGGTGTTCTGCGACCTGCCGCTCGACGGCGGTCGGCGGTGCGTGCGGCGGGTGGAACACGACGGTGACTGCGCGGCCCGGCGGTGTCGGTGACCGCCGCGCCCGTCGTCGTCTGCCCGGACTGCGACGGGATGGCCTTCACGCTGGAGCCGTGCCGGTGCACCACCTACGGCGACCGGTTCCTCGCCGACGCCGACGCGCTCGGGCCGCGCCGGGAGGCGTACCGGAGCTGCGAGCAGTGTCGCGGCGCGGGCAGCATCGCGTACCCCTGTTATCGCTGCGGGCGGCGCGGCCGGCGGCGGGCACAGCTCGTGGTCACCGTCGCCAACCTGGACACCGGCGCTGTCGCGTCCCACCAGGTCGTGCCCGGCGGCCTCGACCCCCACCGCGACCCGGCGGGCCACTGGGTGGTCGACCTTTCTTTCCGGGTACGCGAACTCGCCGCCGCCGTCGGCGCGGTCCTGGACGAGACCGACGCGCCGTCCCTGTGGCTGGACCGGCAGTGGCGACCCGACCTGCCCGCAGCGCTGCGGCACGAGTTGGAGGCGCAGGCCATCCTGCGGGCCGATCACGCCCCCTGGCGGCTGGTGCTGGGCCGATCCACCGCCCCGGCGACCGTCGACCCGGCCGCACGGCTGGCCCGGCTCTGCGCGCTCGCTGACCTGCTGCTGCTCGACCTGGTCGTCGAGGCCCGCCGGCAGGGCGAGGGGTTTTGCTGGGCCATTCGGTACGAGGTGCCCGGCTCCCCGGTACCGCTCGGGTCGCCCGGCTGGTGCCGGGACCTGCCGGAGGTGTTGGCCTGCACCGACGTGGCCAAGGCGCTCACCGGCCTTGCCGAGCGCGGCCTGGCCGCTCCCGCCCGGCTGCTGCGCCCCGACTCGCCGCGCCCACCCGCCGGTCCGGCCGTGGATGTTGACCAGCTCGAACGACGCGTCCTCGCCGACTGCGTCGATCCGACCGGTGGCGACGAGTTGCCCGGCGCGCAGGCCCTCTGGCGCGACGGCCGTTGGTGGCACACGACTCTGCGCGCTGGCGAGCCAGTGGAGACCCTCGCGGAGCAGCCCACCGGCCAGGTCGTCCGCCGTGTGCGGGTGCCGGTGACCCGCGGCTACGAACCACCCGACCCGGCCTGGCTGGGTGAACTCGTCGACTGGCGGCCCTGCCCCGACTGCCGACCACACAACCGGCTGCGCGCCTGCGACTGCCGGCTCGGCGGTCGCGCGGCCGACCCCGACTGCCCGCACTGCTGCGGCGCCGGCCTGCGCCCATCCGCGCTGCACTGCTTCACCTGCGGCGACACTGACCGTCTGCTTCGGACCGTGTCGGTCACCGTCACCGACCTGCGGCACCGGGTGGTGCACCTGGCCTGGCAGGCCGGCACACCCGAGGTCGCGCCGCTGGTCGCCACCCAACCCAACGGCCGGCCCGTCGTGCAGCTCCCGGACCGCTACCGGCTCGGCTCCTGGGCGGCTGTCCTCGGCGCGCGGCCCGAGGACCTCCGCGACGCCGACGGCGGGCACGACCTCGACCGGGACCTACGCGACGGTTACGTCACAGTGCCCTGGGCCGGGGCCGACCCGGTGCGGGAGCACGTACGCGCTGCCGGGCGAGGCACCGCCGCCGGCCGGCTGATCGTGGTGGCGGCACCTCCCGACGCGCCGCCGCTGGTCGAGCTGCTGCGGCTCGCCCTCGGCCTCGACCTGGCCCTCGTGGTGGCCGTCTGCGACCTGCGGCACAACGCCGGCGACCCGCTGCTGGCCGACGGACTGCGCTGGTCCGTCGAGACAAAGCCGCGCGACGCAGCCGTGAGCCCCGACGACCTCCCCTACCGGCCGAGCCTGGCTGCCGCCCTCGCCTGGTGCCGGGAGTGCCTGACCGACGCCGTCGCCAGTGCCGCCCCGACCAACCCGGCGACACCGATCCCGGTGCCGTGGTCGGGGCCGCGCGATCTCGTCGCCGACCCCGAGCCGGATCTGCTGCGGCTCGCCTCCCGACACGCGGGGCAGGCGGTCACCGTCCGCTTCACCCGCGCCGGCTGCGCCGTGCACCGACACGACGACGACGCCGTACGCCTCCTCGCCGAAGCCCCCGACCTGCGCGATCTTCGGTTGACCTGAGGGCTGAGGGAACATATGTTCGATCACGTGGGGCGATCTGAGGTGCGCCGGGCTTCTCTGCCGGCTCCGCGTGGCCGGTGGGCCGGGCGGCCGGGAGTTGCCTCTACGATCAGGGGCATGGACCGGGTGACGGCGGAGCGGGCTGCGCTGATCGCGCTGCTGCGGCAGCCAGACCTCGGCTGGTCTGATGCCGTGCACGACATTCAAGAGGTCGGCACCGCGCTGGCAGTCCTGCGCCGGGTCGTCGGGCAGACCGACACGCTCTTTCCCGACACCCGCTCCGTCGACTCGCTGATCGAGGCCGCGGCCGGCGACCTCGCGGGCTGGCGGGCCGAGGGCATCACAGTGCGGGCCTTCTTCGACGACGACTACCCCGCCCAGCTGCGTGACATCCGCGAGATGCCGCCAGTGCTCTTCGCCCGAGGTGAGTCGCGCCCCGACGCTCGGGCCATCGCCGTGGTCGGCAGCCGCGAAGCGAGCGATCGAGGCGTCGAGATCGCCAGCTCGGTATCAGAGTCGCTGGCCCGCCGTGGTGTGACGGTGGTCAGCGGTCTGGCGAAAGGGATCGACACCGCGGCCCACCAGGCGGCACTCGCGGCGGGAGGCCGCACCGTGGCGGTCATCGGCACCGGAATTCGCCACCACTACCCGGCGGTCAACCGCGCGCTCCAGGAGCACATCACAGAGGTCGGATTGGTGCTCAGCCAGTTCTGGCCCGATGCCGCCCCGACAAAGCAGAGCTTCCCAATGCGAAACGCGGTGATGAGCGGCTACGCCGCTGCCACCGTGGTCATCGAAGCCGGCGAACGCAGTGGAGCCCGGATCCAGGCGCGGCTCGCTCTTCAGCACGGTCGGCCCGTGGTGCTCACCAGTCAGGTGATGCGGCACGACTGGGCACGCGCCTTCGCTGAGCGGCCCGGCGTCCACGTCGCGCACGGGACCATGGACCTGGTGGAGGCGGTCGACGCCATTCTCGACCGTTCACCGGCTGCGGCCGAGCTGGAGGGCTGTCCGCTCGGTCCCGGGACGGTACTGCCCGGCCAGGAGAGTCTCCTCGCCAGCCGGGCAGCACTCCACTTCTGATCAGCTGTCGGCGGTCAGGCCCTTGAGCATCTCGGCGAAGTCGGCGGTTTCCGCTGGCGGCGGCGTCTCGACGGTCACGGCCTTGCCGTAGTCGGTGTAGTCGATCACCATGTCGCCCATCTTGCCCATGACCATGCCCGCCCGACGCGGCCGGTACTGCTCGTCGACCCACAGGTCGAGCTTGATCTCCTTCACGCCTTGCCCGGCAAGCGCCTCCTCGTTGGCTGCCCGCCGCATGGAGTCGACCTGCTTGAGGTAGGTCGCCACCGGAGTGGTGACGGTGTAGTGGACCGTTGGCACCCCGTTCACCGTCTCCTGCCCCACCACCGTCGTGCCCTCGATGGCGAGCTGGGTCTTGACCTGCTTGACCGGGTCGGCGTCCTCGAACTGCTTGCTGAAGTCCGTGCCGGTCATCTCGCTCAGACCGGTCAGGTCCATCTTCATCCAGCGCTTTCCGCCCGTAGCCGTGCGGCCCTCCGCTGGCACCTCGGTGAAGATCACGGCACCGATCATCCGGACGGTCGTGGCGCCCTTGCTGTTGGTCATCTTCATCTCGGCCTTGAGCGGGTCACCCAGGTCCAGGAAACCATGCATCGAGATCTTCTCGCCGACCATCGTGCCCGTCATCGTCACGGTCACCGAGTCGGTCTTGTCGGTGGTCTCGGCCGTCTTCAGCAGCGAACCCTTGAGATCACTGGCGAGCAACTCCAGGACGCTGGGCTGCTTCGGCTGCGCCGGCGCCTCGGAGGCTCCGGACGTCACGCCGCAGGCGGAGACGGCGAGCGCGGTGAGCGCCGAGACCGCCACCAGAGCAGGCTTCTTCCAAAATGACACGCACACGCCTTCCCCCGTAGGAATCTGGGGTGATCCCCAGTGGACCGACGACACGCTAGCCCACCTGATCGATCCGGGGGCACCGCGTTTTCGCCGATGTCGGGGTATCCGGTTCGACGGGATACCCCGACATCGCGGACGTCGGCGGTACGGGCAGGGCCGGGTGGTTACTCCGGGACGCGGCGGTAGGCGCCGTCGCTGGCCGAGGTGGCCATTGAGGCGTACGCGCGCAGCGCCGCCGACACCGGGCGCTGCCGATCGGTCGGGGTGTACGGTTTGTCGCGCTTCTCCTCGGCCACCCGTCGCGCCTCCAGCTCCTCGGCGGGCACGTTCAGCTCGATCGACCGGTTCGGGATGTCGATGACGACCTCGTCGCCGTCGCGGACCAGGGCGATCATCCCGCCGGACGCCGCCTCGGGGGAGACGTGCCCGATGGAGAGCCCGGAGGTGCCGCCGGAGAAACGGCCGTCGGTGAGCAGCGCGCAGGAGCGGCCCAGCCCACGTCCCTTGAGGAACGAGGTGGGGTAGAGCATCTCCTGCATGCCGGGGCCGCCCTTGGGCCCCTCGTACCGGATCACCACGACGTCCCCGGCGACCACCTGCTTGGCGAGGATCGCGGTCACGGCGTCGTCCTGCGACTCGTAGACCTTCGCCGGGCCGCGGAAGGTCAGGCAGTCGTCCGGCACACCGGCGGTCTTCACCACGCTGCCCTCGGGGGCCAGGTTGCCGTGCAGGATGGCCAGCCCACCGTCGGCGGAGTAGGCGTGCTCGCCGTCCCGGATGCAGCCGCCGGCCGCGTCGGTGTCCAGCGACGACCACCGGTTGGTGGTGGAGAACGGCTCGACGGTACGCACCCCACCGGGGGCGGCGTGGAACAGTTCCACCGCCGTCGGGGTGGGGGAACCGCCGCGCACGTCCCAGTCGGTCAGCCACTGCGCCAGCGAGGGGGAGTGCACGGCGTGCACGTCCCGGTTGAGCTGCCCGGCCCGGTCCAGTTCACCGAGGATCGCCGGGATGCCGCCGGCCCGGTGCACGTCCTCCATGTGGTAGTTCGGCGAGTTCGGCGCGACCTTGGCCAGGCACGGCACCCGACGGGAGATCGCGTCGATGTCGGCGACGCCGAAGTCCATCTCGGCCTCGCGGGCGGCGGCGAGCAGGTGCAGCACCGTGTTGGTGGAGCCGCCCATCGCCACGTCCAGGGCGACGGCGTTCTCGAAGGCGGCCTTGGAGGCGACGGTACGCGGCAGCACCGAGTCGTCGTCGCCGTCGTACCACCGCTTGGAGATCTCCACGACGGTCCGGCCGGCCTCGACGAAGAGCGACCGGCGGGCGGCGTGGGTGGCCAGCGTCGAACCGTTGCCGGGCAGCGCGAGGCCGATCGCCTCGGTGAGGCAGTTCATCGAGTTGGCGGTGAACATGCCGGAGCAGGAGCCGCAGGTCGGGCAGGCGGAGCGCTCGATCTCACCGAGCTGCTCGTCGGTGACCGCCTCGTTCGAGGAGGCGATCATCGCGTCGATCAGGTCGATCTTGCTGTGCACGACGCCCTCGATCGCCATCGTCTTGCCGGCCTCCATCGGGCCGCCGGAGACGAAGACGGTCGGGATGTTGAGCCGCAACGCGGCCAGCAGCATCCCGGGCGTGATCTTGTCGCAGTTGGAGATGCAGATCAGGGCGTCCGCGCAGTGCGCGTTGACCATGTATTCGACCGCGTCGGCGATCAGCTCACGGCTGGGCAGCGAGTAGAGCATGCCGCCGTGACCCATCGCGATGCCGTCGTCGACCGCGATGGTGTTGAACTCCCGGCCCACCCCACCGGCCTCGGCGACCGCGTCGGCGACCAGGCCACCCATGTCCTTGAGGTGTACGTGACCAGGCACGAACTGGGTGAAACTGTTGGCGATGGCGACGATCGGCTTGCCGAAATCGTCGTCGGTCATCCCGGTGGCCCGCCAGAGGGCCCGGGCGCCGGCCATCGTCCGACCGTGTGTGGAAGTCCTCGACCGCAGCTCAGGCATGCGTACCAGCATGACACCGTCGGCGCGCCGGTCCACCCGGGTATCTGCCGTGTCCCAACAGATGCACACTCAACCCCCCACGGCGTGCGCCCATCCGGCACTCTTGGGGGCGTGCATCTTCCACCGGGCCTGGTCGCTGTCGCGGCGCTCAGCGGGCTCGTCGCCGCGGTGGCCGCCGTGCTGCTGACCGTTGTCGCCCGGCGGCGGACGGGGCCGCGTCGACCGGCACACGTGCTGCTCGCGGCGGCTGCCGGGGGTGCTCTGCTCAGCCTCCTGATCGGCGTGGTGGCCGCGCTCAGCGCGAATGACCACTGGGCTCACGAGCAGGGGCAGCGCACCGGTTGGGCGACAGTGGTGGCGATCGGCACGGCGGTGAGCGGCCTGGCCTTCGCCGCCGGTCTGCTCCGGTTGCCCGGGGTGGCCGCCACCGCTGCGGGAACGGCCCGGCTCGCCCTGGACGGGTTGGTCATGGCCGCGGCGCTGTGGTTCGTCGGTTGGGTGCTCTTCTCCGAGCCCACCCGGTTGCTCGGTGCCGCCACCCCGATGGCCTGCCCGGCGATCCTGGTGGCCACGGTGAGCGCCGCGCTCGGCGCCGGGCTCGTCGTGATCGTCTTCTTCCGGGCCGCCGCGCCTCGTCGACGGCTCGCCGCGCTCGGGGCCGGTATCAGCGCGGTGACCTGCGGCGGGCTGGGCCTCAGTGCCGGGCTGTGCCAGGCCGGGCCGACCATGGCGCTGACCGGCGCGGCGATTCTCGCCGTCGGCCTGCTGACCGTCGCGCTCACGGTGTACCGGGCCGACCGGCCGGGGCAGGTCGACCTGGACCTGGTCGGCAGCGACGGCGAGTACGCCATCGCCCCGATGCTGGCGATGGCCGCCTCGGCGATGTACCACCTCGCCCAGGACGGCCGGTTCACCGCGGCGGGCATCGTGGCCGGCAGTGTGGAGGGCTTCGCCCTGGTGGCACGGCAGTACCTCACCCTTCGCGACGTCCGGGGGTACGCGGGCCGTCTGGCCGAGCGGGAGGCGCACTTCCGTGAGCTGGCGCACACCGATCCGCTGACGTCGTTGGCCAACCGGCGCGGGCTGCTCCGGGCGCTGCACCGCAACGCGGCCGACCGTAATCCGTGTGTCCTGCTCGGCCTCGACCTGGACGGCTTCAAGAACGTCAACGACATGCGGGGCCACGACGTGGGTGACGCCGTGCTGGCCGAGGTGGGCCGGCGGTTGCGCGGCAACCTGCGCCCCGGTGACGTGGCCGCCCGGCTGGGTGGCGACGAGTTCGCCGTCCTCATGCAGGGCCGGCCGGTCGAGGCGGACCGGGTCGCCGAGCGGCTCCTCGGGGTGCTGAACCGGCCGTACGACCAGCCGGAGGGGCCGGTCTTCCTGTCGGTGAGCATCGGGGTGGCCGACTGGGCGGACGAGCCGGACGTGGAGTTGCTGCTGCGGCACGCCGACCTGGCGCTGCGTTACGCCAAGCAGCGGGGCAAGAACCGGATCGAGCGGTACGACGCCGAGTACGACCAGCTGCTGCGCCGCCGTACGACCGTGGAGCACGAGCTGCGCGGGGCCATCGACCGCGACGAGCTGCGGTTGGCGTTCCAGCCGGTGGCGTCGCTGCCGTCGGTGCGGCCGGTCGGCGCCGAGGCGCTGCTCCGCTGGCACCATCCCGAGCTGGGCAACGTCCGTCCGGACGAGTTCATCCCCCTGGCCGAGGAGTGCGGCATGATCGCCCCACTCGGCGCCTGGGTGCTGCACCAGGCCTGCTACCAGCTCTCCCGATGGCTGGCGGACGGGCACGACGTCTGGGTGTCGGTAAACGTCTCTCCGCGCGAGCTGCACGCCCCGGCGTACGTGGTCCAGGTCGCCGAGGCGCTGCGCGCCCACCACGTGCCGCCGCAGCGGCTGGTGTTGGAGGTCACCGAGCACGCGGTCGCCACCGACCTGGACGAGCTGATCCGGCGGCTCACCGCGCTGCGGTTGACAGGTGTCCGGATCGCGCTCGACGACTTCGGCGCCGGCTACTCGTCGTTGGGGCAGCTGCGCCGGCTGCCGATCGACATCCTCAAGATCGACCACAGTCTGGTCGCCGAGCACGAGCCGGTCCGCCCGGTCGGCCAGGACGGCCCGGCGTTCGCCCCGATGGTCGACATCGTCATGCGACTGGGCCACCAGTTGGGGCTGGAGGTGATCGCCGAGGGGGTGACCACCCCGACCGAGTTGGCCGCGGTGGTGGCCGCCGGTTGCCGGTTCGGTCAGGGCGCGCTCTTCGGCTGGGGGGTGCCGGCCGAGCACCTGGAGGCGATGCTGGAGGCGGCCACGTCCCCGGGCGCGCGTCCCGCTCCGGTGCCCGCGCCACGTCGCACCGCGGGCGGGTCCGGGCAGCTCACCCCGCCTGCCGATAGCGCGTCGTCGGGCGACGCGCCATCCTCCGTTAACCAACATGTGGGATCAGTTGACTCATCGCGTGAGATGCGTCAGGCTTAGCCGCATGTCGTCGTACCGGTCGCTGCGAGTACTTACCTGAGCGCACTCTCCCTCACCGAGAGTGCGCTGGCCCCGTGCATCTGCACGAGGGCCGTTTTTATTGCCGTCGGAACCTGGCGAGGCGGGCCGCGCCCGCGTCGCATCGCTTGACTAGCCACCAGCCACTCCAGCCGAAGGCCAGAACCGCCATGACGAGACCCACGCCCGAGACCCTCGCCCACACCGCCCGCCGGGCCCGCGCGGCCGCCGACCCGAGCGTCGACGTCGACCAGGCCGCCACGCGCACGGCCACCCCGGCCGCCCCGGCGGTACGGCCCGCCGCCGCGACCCAGATCTCCGGTGCCAGCTCGCTCGTGCGGTCCCTCGAGGCGCTCGACGTCGACGTCGTCTTCGGCATTCCGGGCGGCGCGATCCTGCCGGCGTACGACCCGCTCTACGACTCGACGGTCCGGCACATCCTGGTGCGGCACGAGCAGGGCGCGGGGCACGCGGCGACCGGCTACGCACAGGCCACCGGCAAGGTCGGTGTCTGCATCGCGACCTCCGGCCCGGGCGCGACGAACCTGGTCACCCCGATCGCCGACGCGTACATGGACTCGGTGGCGATGGTGGCGATCACCGGGCAGGTGGCCAGCCCGTTGATCGGCACCGACGGCTTCCAGGAGGCCGACATCCAGGGCATCACCCTGCCGATCACCAAGCACAACTTCCTCGTGCAGACCGCCGAGGAGATCCCCCGGGTGCTGGCCGAGGCGTTCCACCTGGCCAGCAGCGGACGACCCGGCCCGGTGCTCGTCGACATCCCCAAGGACGTGCTCCAGGCCCCGACCACCTTCGCCTGGCCGCCCACACTGGACCTGCCCGGCTACCGACCCACCCTGCACCCGCACGGCAAGCAGATCCGGGAGGCGGCGCGGCTGATGGCCGCAGCCCGACGGCCGGTGCTCTACGTCGGCGGCGGGGTGCTCAAGGCCGGTGCCGCCGACGGGCTGCGCCGGCTGGCCGAGCTGACCGGCATCCCGGTCGTCACCACGTTGATGGCGCTCGGGGCGTTCCCCGACTCGCATCAGCAGCACCTGGGGATGCCCGGCATGCACGGCACGGTCGCCGCGGTCTACGGCCTGCAGAAGGCGGACCTGATCATCGCGCTGGGCGCACGTTTCGATGACCGGGTCACCGGCAAACTGGACTCGTTCGCCCCGGACGCGGCGATTGTGCACGCGGACATCGACCCCGCGGAGATCGGCAAGAACCGCCACGTGGACGTGCCGATCGTCGGCGACGCCAAGCACGTCATCGACGAGCTGATCGTCGCGGTCACCGCCGAGCGGTCGGCGGGGCACACCACCGACCTCGGCGACTGGTGGACGCAGCTGAACGACCTGCGCGACCGTTACCCGCTGGGCTACGACGAGGCGGTCGACGGAACCCTGTCCCCGCAGTACGTGATCAAGCGGCTGGGCGAGATCGTCGGCCCCGACGCGATCTTCGTGGCCGGGGTGGGCCAGCACCAGATGTGGGCGTCGCAGTTCATCTCCTACGAGAAGCCGTACACCTGGTTGAATTCCGGCGGCCTCGGCACGATGGGTTACGCGGTGCCGGCGGCGATGGGCGCCAAGGTCGGCAAGCCGGACACGGTGGTCTGGGCGGTGGACGGTGACGGCTGCTTCCAGATGACCAACCAGGAGCTGGCCACCTGCGCGTTGGAGGGCATCCCGGTCAAGATCGCCGTCATCAACAACGGCAATCTCGGCATGGTTCGACAGTGGCAGACGCTCTTCTACAACGAGCGCTACTCCAACACCGAGCTCGGCACCCACAAGCACCGCATCCCCGACTTCGTGAAGCTCGCCGAGGCGCTGGGCTGCGTCGGGCTGCGGTGCGAGAGCGCGGATGACGTGGACAAGACCATCGCCGCCGCAATGGAGATCAACGACGCGCCCGTGGTGATCGACTTCGTGGTCGGCAAGGACGCGATGGTCTGGCCGATGGTCGCCGCCGGCACCAGCAACGACGAGATCATGTTCGCCCGTGGCGTCCGCCCGGTCTTCGACGAGGATGACATTTAATGAGTGAGCGAAGCGAACGAATCATCAAGCTCAGTGATGCGCATGGCCATGCCATGACCGAGCGAAGCGAGGGCGTGGCATGACCATGCACACCCTGTCCGTGCTGGTGGAGAACAAGCCCGGCGTGCTCGCCCGGGTCTCCGGCCTGTTCTCCCGGCGCGGGTTCAACATCGACAGTCTCGCCGTCGGCGAGACCGAGAACCCGGACGTCTCCCGGATCACCATCGTTGTCAACGCGGAGTCGTCCCCGCTGGAGCAGGTCACCAAGCAGCTGAACAAGCTGGTCAACGTGCTCAAGATCGTTGAGCTGGACCCGCAGGTCTCGGTTGCCCGCGAGCTGCTGCTGGTGAAGGTTCGCGCCGACCGGTCCGCGCGGTCGCAGGTGCTGGAGACCGTCAACCTGTTCCGCGCCCGGGTGGTCGACGTCGCACCTGACACGCTGACCATCGAGGCCACCGGCACCCCGGACAAGCTCGACGCGCTCCTGCGTGACCTCGAGTCCTTCGGCATCAAGGAAATGGTCCAGTCCGGGCTGGTGGCCATCGGGCGCGGCTCGCGTTCGATCACCGCCGGCCCCGCACTGCGAGCCGCCTGACCCGCCGCCGGTCGGCCCCGGCGGGCCGCACCGGAATCCATCCGCACAGACCACGACGGGCCGCTCCGGCCGTCGTACGAAAGGGAAGTTCTCATGAGCGTTGAGGTGTACTACGACGACGATGCCGACCTCGGCCTGATCCAGGCCAAGAAGGTCGCGGTGATCGGTTACGGCAGCCAGGGCCACGCCCACGCGCTGTCGCTGCGTGACTCCGGCGTCGACGTGGTGATCGGTCTGCCGGAGGGCTCGAAGAGCCGTCCCAAGGCTGAGGAGCAGGGCCTGCGGGTGGTCACGCCGGCGCAGGCCGCCGCCGAGGCCGATGTGATCATGGTGCTCGCACCGGACACCGCCCAGCGCGGGATCTACGCGGAGTCGATCGCCCCGCACCTCGCCCCGGGCAAGGCGATCTTCTTCGGCCACGGCTTCAACATCCGGTACGGCCTCATCAAGCCGCCGGCCGAGGTGGACGTGGCGATGGTCGCGCCCAAGGGCCCCGGCCACCTGGTCCGCCGGCAGTACAGCGACGGCAAGGGCGTGCCCTGCCTCGTCGCCGTCGAGCAGGACGCCAGCGGCAACGCGCTCGCGCTCGCCCTCGCGTACGCCAAGGGGATCGGCGGCACCCGGGCCGGCGCGATCAAGACCACCTTCACCGAGGAGACCGAGACCGACCTCTTCGGCGAGCAGGCGGTGCTCTGCGGCGGTGCCTCGGCGCTTGTGCAGACCGGGTTCGAGGTGCTCACCGAGGCCGGCTACGCCCCGGAGATCGCCTACTTCGAGTGCCTGCACGAGCTGAAGCTGATCGTCGACCTGATGTACGAGGGCGGCATCGCGAAGATGCGCTACAGCATCTCCGACACTGCCGAGTACGGCGACCTCTCCCGCGGTTCGCGCATCATCGACTCCCGCGTCAAGGACGAGATGCGCAAGATCCTGGGTGAGATCCAGTCCGGCGAGTTCGCCCGCGAGTGGGTCGCCGAGGACGAGGCCGGCCGGCCCAACTTCACCAAGTGGCAGGCCGAGGGTGCGGCGCACCCGATCGAAGAGACCGGCAAGAAGCTGCGCGGCATGATGAGCTGGGTCGACCGCCCGATCACCGAGACCGCCTGACCTGTTCGACAAAGAACGGTCCACCAGCGGCCGGCGATCCCGCGCTCTCCCCAGCGCGGGTCGCCGGCTGCTGCCGCGTCAGCGGCCTTCGATCGCCTCGGCCTCACCGACCGCCCAGGCGGCCTTCTCGTACCGGCCGAGGTCCTTGAGAATGCCGGCGAACGTGCGCAGCGCGACGACCAACCGACGCTGGTATCGAGCGGGGTCGTGCTCGGCCAGCCAGCGGTAGTGCCCGACCGCCTCCTCGGCCGCCGTCACGGCTGTCTCCGACTCGCCGAGCCCGGCATGGCACCTGGCGATCACGAACAGGAGAGTGCCGAGCGCGGGTCGGAACCGCAGTGGCTCGAAACGGCTCGCGAAGGTCAGATCCCCGCGGGCGCCCGTGCTCAATGCCAGCGCTTCGGCCCACCGACGATGGGCGGCGAGGGAGTCCACGAGCCCGGTCACCGCATCGAGTCGGGCGGGAAGATACTTCAGCCGTGTCCGGGCGGGAAGCCGCCGGAACAACTCGACCGCCTCCTCCCGAACAGCGAGCGCCTCGGCCGGCTCGCCCAGCACCGCCCGGCAGTGACCCAGCACGATGAGGGACCGGGCCAGCGCCGTCCGCTCACGGGCACCGAGCGGCGCGCACCGAAGCCAGGTCTTTCGGGCCTGCTCGGCAAGTGGCAGCGCGTCGTGGGGAGCGTCGGCGTGGAGCTGGCTGGCCATCATCAGCTGAGCTGCGGCCAGGACGACGAGGCCGTCCCGCTCGGTCGCGTTCTCGACGTACCCGATCGCCTCCCTGCCCTGTGCGAGCGCGGATTCGACGGTGCGGTCGTCGGGGACCGAACCCTGCGCGACGAGCGCCCGCGCGAGCCCCACCTCGTGCCGGCCCGGCCGCTCCTGAACCAGCCGCCGATAGAGCGCGACCGCCTCGTCCGCGGCTGCGGTGCGCCGGGACACGAAGCTGCGTCGGATTTTCACCTGTTGGGACCGGGTGACCAACACCTCGGCCAGCCGCGGACCGAACCGCGGGAGATCGATGCGGCTCAGCTGTCGGAGCAGCGTGACGCGTACGGCGAGCAACAACGGCGGATCCCTCCCGCAGGGGTGTGCCTCCGGTTGTAGTGGGCGCGAGCAACCGTGTCGGTCCGGTGAACGGCCGATGTCCGTCGCTCGACCGGGCGTGTGAGGGCACTCACCCCGAAGACCGGAACACGCCGACGAGCGGGGCCCCTACGATCGCCTGTAGGTGCAGCAGCCGGCACCTGACGGCCACGGCACGGATCAGCGCAGGGCGCAGTGCGGCGCCCGGCCGCCCGGGCCGATCGCAAACACGACCTCTACGAGGACCGATGAATCCTGTCGTACTGATCGCCGAAGAACTCGCCCCCGCCGCCATCGAGGTGCTCGCCCACGACTTCGACGTCCGTCACGTCGACGGCACCGACCGTCCGGCCCTGCTCTCGGCGCTCTCCGAGGCCGACGCCGTCATCGTGCGCAGCGCGACCCAGATCGACGCCGAAGCGGTCGCCGCCGCGCCGCGACTCAAGGTGGTCGCCCGGGCGGGTGTCGGGCTGGACAACGTCGAGGTGCCGGCCGCCACCGCGCGGGGCGTCATGGTCGTCAACGCGCCCACCTCCAACATCGTCTCCGCCGCCGAGCAGGCCGTCGCGCTGCTGCTCGCCGTCGCCCGCAACACCGCGAGCGCCAGTTCGGCGCTCAAGGCGGGGGAGTGGAAGCGGTCGAAGTACACAGGCGTCGAGGTGCAGGGCAAGACCGTCGGCGTGGTCGGGCTCGGTCGTATCGGGGTGCTCTTCGCACAGCGCATCGCCGCATTCGGCACCCGGCTGATCGCGTACGACCCGTACATCCAGCCGGCCCGCGCGGCGCAGCTCGGCGTTCGCCTGGTCGGCCTGGAG
This sequence comes from Micromonospora sp. DT53, assembly GCF_049841535.1. Taxonomy (NCBI): domain Bacteria; kingdom Bacillati; phylum Actinomycetota; class Actinomycetes; order Micromonosporales; family Micromonosporaceae; genus Micromonospora; species Micromonospora sp. DT53. Next base: position 146,634 of record NZ_JBNCKM010000005.1, on the reverse strand, counting down.
GAGCTGCTGCGGGAGAGCGACTTCATCTCCATCCACCTGCCGAAGACGCCGGAGACGGTGGGCCTGATCGGTGAGAAGGAGTTGGCGATCGTCAAGCCCGGCGTTCGCATCGTCAACGCCGCCCGCGGTGGGCTGGTCGACGAGCAGGCGCTCGCGGACGCGATCGCCGAGGGCCGGGTCGCCGGCGCCGGCGTCGACGTGTACAGCAAGGAGCCGTGCACCTCGTCGCCGCTGTTCGCCTTCGACAACGTGGTGGCCACCCCGCACCTGGGCGCCTCCACCCACGAGGCACAGGACAAGGCCGGTCTCGCCGTGGCCAAGAGCGTCAAGCTGGCGTTGCAGGGCGAGTTCGTTCCGGACGCGGTAAACGTGCAGGCCGGCGGTGTGGTCGCCGAGGACGTTCGGCCGCTGCTGCCGCTGGCGGAGAAGCTCGGCCGGGCGTTCACCGCGGTCGCCGGCGGGGTCGCCGCCAGCGTCACGGTCGAGGTCCGCGGTGAGATCGTCAGCCACGACGTGTCGGTGCTCAAGCTCGCCGCCACCAAGGGCCTGTTCAGCTCCGTGGTCGAGGAGCAGGTCACCTACGTCAACGCCCCGCACCTGGCCGCCGAGCGTGGCGTCGAGGTCACCCTGGCCACCCTGGCCGAGACGGCCGAGCAGCCGACCCTGGTCACGGTGCGCGGCGCGCTGCCGGACGGCCGGACGGTAAGCGTGTCCGGCACGGTCACCCACTCGGGCGCTCGGGACGTCCTGAAGCTGACCGAGGTGGACGGCTTCGACGTGGAGATCGGCGCGGAGGGCATCCTGCTCTTCCTGCGTTACGCCGACCGACCCGGTGTGGTCGGCACCGTCGGCACCCTGCTCGGCGAGTCGGGCATCAACATCGCCGCCATGCAGGTGGCTCGTCGGGAGGCGGGCGGCGAGACGCTGATGACGCTCACCGTCGACCAGGCGCTCGGCGCCGACCTGCTCACCTCGGCCGCCGAGTCGATCGGCGCCACGGCGGCCAGCGCCGCCGACCTGCGCGACGAGTAGTAGACGACAAGCACCGTGGGGGGCCTGGCGATTCGCCGGGCCCCCCGTCGTTTCCCGTCCGTGCCGCCGGTCGGGTCAGCCGGGCAGCCGCGCCGGGGGCGGGTAGACCGAGCCGTCCTGCGGGTCGAACAGCATCAACCCGTGCTCGCCGGCCAGCCGCTCGATGTCGAGCAGCACCTGGTCCGGGCAGGTCGGGTGCAGGTTCAGCTCGACGTGGTCGTGGGCCGCGTGCAGCGGCGCCACCGCCCACGGGCTGTTCGGGCCGGGGTGACGGTCCGGATAGGAGGCGGTGATCGCCCGGTAGAAGCTGACCACCCGCGGGTCGGGGTAGCGGTCCACGTGCCGCCCCTGCCGGCAACCGTCAACCGCTGTCCGCACGTCCTCGGGCGTCGCCCCGTCCTCCAGGGCCCACACGCTCAGATCGAAACTCACGGCGGATAGCGTGCCATCCGCCGTTCACCATGTCGAAACTGCCTCGCCGCCGGTCAACCATCGATTACCGCGGTCTCCGGTCACGATGGTCCGGTGTGGAGACTCTTGCGTCGAGTTGCGTCGATTCGCTAGCGTACGCACTGCGGTCACTGGCCGAGTTCGAGGCGCCGGCCCGTCTTCGGGTGGCGCGGTCGACGTCCGGCCCGACCGGTCCGCACCCCTCGGTTGTGCGAGCCACGCGCACTCGTCGCTGACCGGCCCTCACGGTCGTTGCCGAGACCGTGAGGGCCGATCGCGGGCCCGACCAGCTCAGCGACGGTGTGCGAAGAGCGCGCGATAGTCGGAGTTGCCCCGGAACCACGCCAGGCCGGTCGTGCCGGCGGCGTAGAGCGCGGTGGCGTAGGCGTCGGCGATCGTCAGGTCGGGGCCCACCACGGTGGCGGCGACGAGGTGGTCGGCCGGCTCACCGGTGTGCGGGTCCACCACGTGCCCCTGCCGCCCGGTCACCCCGGAGGTGCCGACCGCGCCGGCGGTCATCTCCAGCACCAGCGGCGCGCGCTCGGGTGCGGTCGGGTGGTGCACCGCGACCCGCCAGGGCCCACCGTGTGGCGCGCGGCCCCGGACGACGAGGTCGGCGCCGACGAGTACGGCGTAGTCGTGGATGCCGGCGGCGCGCAGCCGCTCGGCGGCGCGTTCCACCGCCCAACCGCCGAGCAGCCCGCCCGGGTCGAAGCCGCCGGGCACCGCCCACGCGTCGAACCACCCGTCGGTGGCCGCGCGCATCGCCGCGCAGCGGTCCACCAGATCGGCGAGCGGAGGGTACGATTCCGGGCTGATCTCGCCCCGACGCAGCCGGGAGACCAGGCTCTCCGGTCGGTTGGGACCGTAGGTGAGGTCGATGGCACGCAGCTCGGCGACGCTGTCCCGCAGCGCCTCGCCCACGCCCCGGCGGCCGAGCCACTCGGGGGCGTTGAGCAGCAGGGTGTACTCGGCGGTCGCGGTGCGTACGGTGTGCTGTACCGCGATCCGGCCCTCGGTGGCGGCGGCCGGGTCGATCCGGTGCCGGCGGCTGCCGAGTCGAAGGTCCGGCCGGCGGTTGCGGAACGCGGACGGGTCCGGCCAGCGGGTCCGTGGCTGCTCGTCGATGCGCATCGCATCTGCCCCCTCGCGCGTGGTGCCGCGTCACCGCGACTCCGTTGGTCAGCGGGCCCCCGCGACCCACTGAGCACTACGGTATGCAGCGGAGATGACCGCCCCATGAGTCCCAGCTGAGAGGGTGCTGTGCATTCCCAGCTCCCAAATGGTGGACACGCCGTACCGGGAGGCGGGACGGCGACGTACCGTTGCCCGAACGGAACCGTTGAGCAGAGGAGTGCGGTCGTGGCGCGGATCGCGGTGGTGGCCGGAGACGGCATCGGGCCCGAGGTGGTCGCGCAGGCCCGCAAGGTCCTCGACGCGGTGTTGCCAAACGTGCAGGCCACCGAATACGACCTCGGTGCCGCCCGCTGGCACCGTACCGGAGAGGTGCTGCCCGACTCGGTGCTGGCCGAGCTGGCCGGGCACGACGCGATCCTGCTCGGTGCGGTCGGTGACCCGACGGTTCCGCCGGGCGTGCTGGAGCGGGGGCTGCTGCTCAAGCTCCGCTTCGCCTTCGACCAGTACGTCAACCTGCGCCCGTCCCGGCTCTGGCCCGGGGTCGCCGGCCCGCTGGGCAACGTGAAGCCGGGCGAGGTCGACCTCGTGGTGGTGCGCGAGGGCACCGAGGGGCTCTACGCCGGCGCCGGTGGTTCCCTGCACCGCGACACCCCGGCCGAGGTCGCCACCGAGGAGAGCCTGAACACCCGGCACGGCGTGGAGCGGGTGATCCGCGACGCGTTCGCCCGCGCCGGCCGCCGGGAGCGGCGCAAGGTCACCCTCGTGCACAAGACCAACGTGCTCACCCACGCCGGCTCGCTCTGGGCCCGCACGTTCGACGCGGTCGCCGCCGAGCACCCGGACATCTCCACCGAGTACCAGCACGTCGACGCGGCGGCCATGTTCCTGGTCACCCAGCCACAGCGCTACGACGTGGTGGTCACCGACAACCTCTTCGGCGACATCCTCACCGACATCGCCGCAGCCGTCACCGGCGGCATCGGGCTGGCCGCCAGCGGCTGCATCAACCCCGAAGGGGCCTACCCCTCGATGTTCGAGCCGGTGCACGGCTCGGCCCCGGACATCGCCGGGCAGGGCATCGCCGACCCGGTCGCCGCGGTGCTCTCCGCCGCGTTGCTGCTGGAGCAGCTCGGGCACAGCGAGTCCGCCGCCCGGGTCAACGCGGCGGTCGCCGTCGAGCTGGCCAGCCGGGTCCCGGGTGTGACGCTGCGTACCGAAGAGGTCGGCGACCGGCTCGCCGCCCACGCCGTAGCCTGACCGTCCCGGCCCGAGGGGCGACCGGCCCGGCGTCGGTCTGCCCTGGGCAGTCTGCCCCGCTCGACCGGCGCTACGGTCTGAACGACCGTTCGGGGTAAGTTTCTGGCACAGCCATGTCGGTGTGCGGTCCCGCACGCCGTAGTTCCGCAGGGAGGTCAGCGCGATGAGCGGTGGTGACAAGCTCGACTTCGAGATCCGTCCGAATCCCGCGCCGGTATCCGCCGCCGACCGGGCCGCCCTGCTGGCCAACCCGGGTTTCGGCCGCGTCTTCACCGACCACATGGTCACCGTCCGTTACGCCGACGGCAAGGGCTGGTACGACGCCCGGGTGGAGGCCCGTGGCCCGATCCCGATGGACCCGGCCAGCGCGGTGCTGCACTACGCGCAGGAGATCTTCGAGGGGTTGAAGGCGTACCGGACGGCCGACGGCGGCGTGACGATGTTCCGGCCGGATGCCAACGCGGCCCGCTTCGGCGCCTCCGCGCAGCGGATGGCGATGCCGGTGCTGCCGCCGGAGGCGTTCGTCGACTCGCTGCACAAGCTCATCGAGATCGACCGGGAGTGGATCCCCACCGGCGAGGACGGCAGCCTCTACCTGCGGCCGTTCATGTTCGCCAGCGAGGTCTTCCTCGGCGTCCGTCCGGCCAACGAATACCTCTACCTGGTGATCGCCTCACCGGTCGGGGCGTACTTCACAGGTGGCGTGAAGCCGGTCACCGTCTGGGTCTCTCCGGACTACACCCGGGCCGCGCCCGGTGGCACCGGCGCGGCCAAGTGCGGGGGTAACTACGCCACGTCGTTGGCGGCCCAGGCGGAGGCCATCGAGGCCGGCTGTGACCAGGTCGTCTTCCTGGACGCGGTGGAGCGTCGGTTCGTCGACGAACTGGGCGGCATGAACGTCTTCTTCGTCTACGACGACGGCACGGTGGTCACCCCACCGTTGACCGGCACGATCCTGCCGGGCATCACCCGCGACGCCATCCTCACGCTGGCCGGCGCGGCCGGCCACCGGGTCGAGGAGCGGCCGGTCAGCTTCGCCGACTGGCAGGCCGACGCCGCCAGCGGTCACCTCCGGGAGGTGTTCGCCTGCGGCACCGCCGCGGTGATCACCCCGATCGGTGGGGTCCGCTTCCCGGACGGCGAGTTCCTGGTCGGTGGTGGCGAGCCCGGCCGGGTCACCATGGCCCTGCGTCAGCAGTTGGTCGACATCCAGCGTGGCAACGCGGCCGACCCGCACGGCTGGGTGCAGCGGGTCTTCTGACCTCCGTCGCGGTGCCGGCCCGTCCACCCGGACGGGCCGGCACAGTCGACCTACGCGCCGGTGGGCTACGCGTCGTTTGGCTTCGCCGTGGTGGGCTCGTCGAGCAGGTGGTCGCGGAGCGCCGCGAGCTGCTCGTCGGTCACCCCGGCGTGGCGCAGGTACGCATCGACCGAGCCGTGCCCCTCGCGTAGCTCGTTCAGGAAGATCTGCATCGCCTCGGCGGGTGAGCTCAGGAACGGCGCCGGCACGTCCACACCGCCCGGCGTGACGGAGGCCAGCCAGGCGCTGTACCGGGCCGACGCCGCACTGCTCAACGCGTAGTCCGCGGTGATGTCCGCGTCGTCGACGCCGAGCACGGCGAGGGTCAGCGCGCAGACGATGCCGGTGCGGTCCTTCCCGGCAACGCAGTGCACCACCACCGGGGCGTTGGCGGAGTCGGCGATCAGCCCGACCGCCTCCGCCAGCCCGGCGGTGCCGGTCTGGGCCAGGTCGGCGTACCGGTCCGCGAGGTACCGGGCCAGGCTCGCGCCCTCCTCGTGCGGGGTAGCCGCCCAGTCCTCGTGCTCCGGGTGGATGTGTCGGTAGGTCAGCCCCTGGTACGCCGGCACCCGGCCGTTCCGCTCCACCTCGGTGGGGCGGCGCAGGTCGATGACGGTACGGATCCCGATCGCGGCGAACGCGTCCCGGTCCTGCTCGGTGAGGCGGTGCAGCGAGTCGGAGCGGTAGAGGCGGCCCCGGCGTACGGACCGGTCGTCGTGGCCGAGGTAGCCACCGACGTCGCGGAAGTTGAAGGTGGCGGGGAGCGAGAGCGGGGGGTTGTCCTCGGTGGCGTCCACGTTCACACGGTAACGGCCGGTGGGGCAGTGCCCCCACCGGCCGTCGGGTCGAAAGGTCAGCGTGCGGTGCCGGGCGGGAGCGCTCCGTACGTCTCGTCGTAGTAGCCACCCAGCTGATCCCGGTAGCTCGGGTCGCTGTGGGTGGTCTCGTCGTACTCCGGGGCGGCCTTGATCTGGTCCCGGGTCCGGTCGACGGAGACGGTGCGCTGGTCGTGGTCGACCTGGTTGACGGTGCCGGCCGGCAGCATCACCTTCTTACCGAAGATCCATGGCCCGGTGTCCACGACCAGGTAGCTGCCGTCCACCTCGTGGCTGGCGCTGTCGATCTTGCCGATTCCACCGTCGGTGGCCTCGACCTTGTAGCCGACCAGGTCGGCGTCGGCCACGCCGGCCTGGTCGCGGTAGCGCCAGGGGTCGAACGAGCCGGCCGGCGCGCCGCCGGGCACCGAGCCCTGGTCGCCGCCGCGCAGCGGGTCCGGTCCGGCGTGGGTGGCGTGCGGATCGATCCTGTCCATGCCGTTCACTCCTGACTGTCACCGATCACCTCATGTCTCCGCAGGAGCTACCCGGCTGTCGGGGACCGGAAACGGCGAGAGGCTCAGGCCAGCGCGGCCTCGGCGTCCAGGGTGACCGCCGCGGCGTGCACCACGGCGGAGATCCGCAGGGCCTCGTGCAGCTGCTCCCGGGTGAAACCGCTGGCACGCAGCTTCTTGTCGTGCAACTCCAGGCACACCCCGCAGCCGGCGATGGCCGACACGGCGAAACACCAGAGCTCGAAGTCGCCCTTGTCCACCCCCGGCCGCGCGATGATCCGCATGCGCAGTCGGGCTGGCATCGCGGCGTACCGCTCGTCGCCGATGAGGTGCTTGGCCCGGTAGTAGATGTTGTTCATCGCCATGATCGCCGCGGCGCCCTTGGCCGCCTCGACACCCTCCGGCCCGAGGTGCCCGAGCGCGTCGGCCGCGATCTCCCGCAGCACCACCGGGTTACGGGCGGTCACCGCACAGGCCAAGGCGGTGCCCCAGGCCTGCGCCGGGGTCAACGCCGAGGTGCCGATGGTGGCGCCCAGGTTGAGCCTGATGTCCGCGGCGTACTCGGGCAGGGCCGCCTCGATCGCGTTCAGACCCATGGTCAGACCCCGGCGATCTCCGTCGGGCTGATGGACACGAAGTCCGTCGGCCCGACGAAGACCACACGCCACGTGCCCTCGTGGGACGTGTGGCTGATCGTCTTGGACGCGTTGGTGGCGCCCAGCGATACGCAGGCGAAGAGTCCGTGCTCAGGTAAGCGGTCACTGACGGTGAGCACAGGTCCTCCTTGCAGACGGCGCGGTGGCCATCATCGGATCCGTTCCCGATGCTTCCGCATGGTCGTTCCCGCCGGTGAGTGGCCTGCTGGGCTTGTGAAGCCGATCACGAGCAGCGGTTCGGGGTGAACGAACCCTCAGTCACCATCCCGCTATGTGGATTGCTCCTCCCATATTCGGGGGAGGGGTGGCAGAGTGACGTGCGTGACCAGCACCGTCCTGATTATTGCGACCTAGCGCGCCGGCCCTCCCCTCTGCCGAGCGCGCAGACCTCCCGCATCCGCGGGAGGTCTTTTTGTTGCTCCGAGAAAGGATCCTGATGACGTTCCAGGTCTTCGACACCACGTTGCGCGACGGCGCCCAGCGCGAGGGGCTCACCTACTCGGTGGTCGACAAGCTGGCCGTGGCCCGGCTGCTCGACGAGTTCGGCGTCGGCTTCATCGAGGGCGGCTGGCCGGGCGCGGTACCCAAGGACACCGAGTTCTTCCGCCGCGCCCGCACCGAGCTCGACCTGCGGCACGCCGTACTCGTCGCGTTCGGCGCCACCCGCAAGGCCGGTGTTCCGGTCGCGGACGACCCCCAGGTACGCGCCCTGCTGGACGCGCAGACCCCGGCGGTGGCCCTGGTCGCCAAGGCCCACACCCGGCACGTCGAGCGCGCGTTGCGCACCACCGGCGCGGAGAACCTCGCGATGATCCACGACACCGTCAGCCACCTCGTCCGCGAGGGCCGACGGGTCTTCGTCGACGGCGAACACTTCTTCGACGGCTACCGGCACGACCCCGCGTACAGCGCGGCGGTGGTGCAGACCGCGCTCGCCGCCGGCGCCGAGCGGATGGTGCTCTGCGACACCAACGGCGGCATGCTGCCGTCCCAGGTGACCGCCGTGATCCTCGACCTGACCGACAAGCTGGGGATCGACGGCGAGCTGCTCGGTATCCACGCCCAGAACGACACCGCCTGCGCGGTGGCCAACACGATCGCCGCCGTGGAGGCCGGAGTCCGCCACGTGCAGGGCACCGCCAACGGGTACGGCGAACGCCCAGGCAACGCCGACATCTTCGCCGTCGTCGCCAACCTCCAACTCAAGCTCGGCATGCCCGTCCTACCGGAGGGCTGCCTGGCGCAGATGGTGCGGGTCTCGCACGCCATCGCCGAGATCGCCAACATCGCCCCCGACACCCACCAGGCGTACGCCGGGGCCGCTGCCTTCGCCCACAAGGCGGGGTTGCACGCGAGCGCGATCAAGGTCGACCCGTTGCTCTACAACCACGTGGACCCGTCGGTGGTGGGCAACGACATGCGGATCCTGGTCACCGAGATGGCCGGTCGGGCCAGCGTCGAGCTCAAGAGTCGCGAGCTCGGCCTGGACCTGGCCGGCAGCCCGGACGCCCTGACCCGGGTCACCAAGCGGGTCAAGGAGCTGGAGGCGGGAGGCTGGTCCTTCGAGGCGGCCGACGCCTCCTTCGAGTTGCTGGTCCGCTCCGAGCTGCCGGAGGGCAGCCCGGCCCGACCGTTCAGCCTGGAGTCGTACCGGGTGATGGTCGAGCACCGCGAGGACGGCGCGGTGGTCTCCGAGGCGACCGTCAAGATCCGGGTTCGCGGTGAGCGGGTGATCGCCACCGCCGAGGGCAACGGCCCCGTCAACGCGCTCGACGAGGCGCTGCGGGTGGGGCTGGCGCGGCACTACCCGCAGCTGCGCGACTTCGATCTGGCCGACTACAAGGTGCGCATCCTGGAGGGCAGCCACGGCACCGGCGCGGTCACCCGGGTCCTGCTGGAAACCTCCGACAGCAGCGGCCGGGACTGGACCACGGTAGGCGTCCACCCCAACGTCGTAGAAGCCAGCTGGCACGCCCTGGTAGACGCCCTCACCTACGGCCTAGCCCCCACCCCCGTCTAACCCCCACCCCACCCCCGTCCACCCCCCGTCCGCGTCGATCATGGAGTTGTGGTGGTGTACGTACCGGGCTTCGGTGCCCAAAGCGCCCACCACAACTCCATGATCGACCCGGGGCGGCGGGCGGGGAGCGGGGGGCGGGGGCGGGGTTAGGGGAGGGGGAGGGTGAGGGTGGCTTGGACGGGGCGGTGGTCGGTGTTGGGGAGGTTCAGCACCTTTACCGAGCGGACCGCTATGCGGTGGTCGACCAGGACGTGGTCGATGGTGACCGGTGGGATGAGGTCACCGTCGTACGGACCCCAGGTGCCGGTCAAGCCCTGCCCGGCGGCGTCGGCGGCGTCGACGTAACCGGTGCGCAGCAGGGCCCGCAGCGGACCGTGGTCGAGGGTCGCGTTGAAGTCGCCGGCGAGGATCCGCAGGGCGCCATCCGGGGTGGCCGGTGGTTGGGCGGTCAGGTCGGCACGCCAGGCGCCCACCTGGTCCAGCGCGTACGGCGCCGAGGGGTGGGCCGACTCGACGCGGACCGGGGGCCCGCCGGGGACGGACACCGTCGCGTACGCCTGGGTGAAGCCCCAACCGTCGAGGTTGCGCCGGACGCCGACGTCGTTGATCGGCCACCGCGAGTAGAGCCCGGAGCCGGTGGTGCCCACCTCCGGGTTGAGCTGCCGGTGCGGCAGCAGTGGGGCGAGGCCGAGTTGATCCAGAGCGGCCTGCGCGTCCGGTGTGAACTCTTGCACGACGAGCACGTCCACCTCGTGTCGCCGGACCAGTTCCACAAGCGTCCGCGCGTCGGCGCCACCGGCGAGCAGGTTGGCGGTGAGCAGCCGCACGGTCGGCCCGGCCGCCGTCGGCTGCGACTCGGCCAGCGCCCGAGGTGCGACGGCGCCGAGCAACGCCACCGCCGCCAGGGCCGCGAGCGCCGCCGGCCACCAGCGCCGTAGGGCAAGCGTGAGGGCCAGGACCAGCACGCTGACGCCCGCGACGTACGGCGTGAAGGCGAGCGCCTGCACCAACGGCCCCCGGTCCAGGCCGAGTAGCCGGACGGCCGCCCACAGGGCGGTGGGTACGACGGCAAGCCAGCAGAGCACCGTGCCGAGCCGGACGTTTCGGTGCGCGGGTGGTGCGTCGACGATCACGGTGATGATCGTAGCCGGGCCGGGCGAGCCATTTCATGAATGGTGACGCACTCACATTTCACAATTATCTGACGGCTGATTGACAACCCGGAAAAGCGAGATCAACTATTGACTGGCGGCTTTTTCCGGTGCTACGTTCCATCTGGCTTAAACGACGCAACTCTGAGTAGTAACCCCAGCTCAGGCGGGATGTAGATTGCTGAGAAATCAATCTCTCGGGTGTGAGTGAGTCGACTTTCCCCGACCCAACTGTCGTCGTCTGCCTATTTGTTGGCAGTCATCCGTCCCGCCCCGCGGGTCGGCCGAATTCGCACGGTCACACAAGGGGGACCTGTCATGAGCACATCCTTCCGACGTAAGGTGGCAGCGGTCACGTTCGCTGTCCTGGCGCTCAGTCTCGCGGGCGGGGGCATCGCTATCGCCCAGCCGTCGGCGAAGGCGCCGCAGGCCGCCGCCAAGCCGGTGGACCGGGGCACGAGCAGCCAGCCGCCGGTCACCGCCGAGTCCGCACGCTCGGCGAAGGCCGCGCTGAAGGCCGGCGGGGTCACCACGATGGCCGCCGCCACCTGGTTCACAGTCGTCAACGCCAACGGCACCAAGGCGCGCGGCACCGGCACGGTGATCAAGTACGGCCCCGGCCAGTACGAGGTGCAGTTCGGCTACAACGTGTCGGCGGGCGCCTTCCTGGCCACCATCTCCCGACACGACGCCTGCTGCATCCCGCCGGCTGGTGAGATCGGGGTAGCCCCGCGACTGAGCACGCCCAACGCGGTCTACATCGAGACCCGCAACTCGGCGGGAGTGCCGACCGACCGGGGCTTCACCCTGCTCACCCACACGCCCTGACCGAATCGACGCCCGGCCCCCGCGCTCCTGTGCGCGGGGGCCGCGCGCTGCTCACTCGCGCCCACCGCTCGGCTTGCCGTCCGGCCCTGGCCCCGCCGTCCAGCCCGGCTGCATTGGGCGACTCGCCGCCGCGCTCGGGCCTGATCAACTCGACTTCCGGGAAGTCGCGGTGTCCCGGGTAGGCGGACACCCCGATTTCCGGAAAAACCGAGTCGATCGGCCGTTCCCCGGCACCTCGCGCCGATCGTCACCCTTCCGCGCGGCTCATCCCCATTCCGGTCACTTCGGGCCGGTCCGGGCCGCACAATCCCACGTTTGCCGAGCGTGTGCCAGGGAAGCAAGCACCGTGACGGACATCTCGGACACCCTGGCCAGCATGCCCAGCCCGGTCGATCCGGAGCCGACCGGCATCGAGCTGGAACAGACCCTCTTCGAGGTCAAACGCGTGATCGTCGGGCAGGATCGCCTCGTCGAACGCCTGCTCACCGCCCTGGTCGCCAACGGACACTGCCTCCTGGAGGGGGTACCCGGCGTGGCCAAGACACTGGCCGCGCAGACCCTCGCGACAGTGGTCGGCGGCACCTTCTCCCGGATCCAGTTCACCCCGGACCTGGTGCCCTCCGACATCGTCGGCACCCGGATCTACCGGGCGTCCAAGGAGACCTTCGACATCGAGTTGGGCCCGATCATGGCCAACCTGGTGCTGGCCGACGAGATCAACCGGGCTCCGGCCAAGGTCCAGTCGGCGCTGCTGGAGGCGATGGCCGAACGGCAGGTCTCGATCGGCGGGCGCAGCTGGCCGGTCCCGGAGCCGTTCCTGGTGCTGGCCACCCAGAACCCGATCGAGTCCGAGGGGGTCTACCAGCTCCCGGAGGCGCAGCGTGACCGGTTCCTGATGAAGGTGGTGGTCGACTACCCCAGCGACGCCGACGAGCTGGCCATCCTCTATCGGATGAGCACCGACCGGCCGACCCCGCGCCGGGTGCTCGACGCGCAACGGCTGCGGGACCTCCAGATTCACGCCGAGCGGGTCTTCGTGCACCACGCGTTGGCCGAGTACGTGGTGCGGCTGATCCTCGCCACCCGCGATCCGGGCCGGTTCGGGTTGCCGGAGATCGCACCGCTGTTGGCGTACGGGGCCAGCCCGCGGGCCACCCTGGGCCTGGTCGCGGCCGCCCGGGCACAGGCCCTGTTGCGGGGACGGGAGTACGTGCTGCCCGAGGACATCCGTGAGCTGGCCGTCGACGTCCTCGCCCACCGGCTGGTGCTCTCCTTCGACGCGGTGGCCGACGGGGTGTCGGCCGAGAGTGTGGTGCGACGGCTCGTCGAGGCGGTGCCGCCGCCCCGGCTGGCCACCGGACACCCGCAGCAGACACCGGATCTGGCGGCGGCATGAGACGCGCGAACGTCGCGTCGGCCAGCACTCCAGCCGACCCCGGCCTGGCCGAGCTGGCCCCGGACCAACGCCTGCGCCGCCTGGAGTTGACCGTCACGCGCCGACTGAACGGTCTGCTGCACGGCCAGTACCGCGGCCTGCTGCCCGGCCCGGGCAGCGAACCGTCCGGCAGCCGCGAGTACCGGCCGGGCGAGGACGAGGTCCGGCGGATGGACTGGGCGGTGACCGCCCGGACCGGCGTGCCGCACGTCCGGCAGGTCGACGCCGACCGGGAACTGACCACCTGGTTGCTCGTCGACGGCAGCGCCAGCATGGAGTTCGGCACCGCCGAGCTGGACAAACGGGAACTGGCGGTGGCCGCCGTAGCGGCTGTCGGTTTCCTGACCGCGGGCGTCGGCAACCGCCTCGGCGCCCAGGTGCTGCGCACCGACGGGGTACGCCGCTTCCCGGCTCGCAGCGGACGTACCCATCTGCTTGCTCTGCTGCGCGCCCTGCTCGCGGCCCCGCGTGCCACCGCGCCGGACCACCGGCCGGGGCGCGGGCCGACGGCCCGGCCGCCTGATCTGGCGGACGGGCTCGACGCGCTGCACCGGATCGCCAACCGGCGTGGGCTGGTCGTGGTGGTCTCCGACTTCCTCGACGGTCTGCCCGACGATCCCCGCCAGGCAGCGCCCTGGGAGCGGACCATGCGCCGGCTGGCCGTCCGGCACCAGGTGTTGGCGATCGAGGTGACCGACCCGCGTGAGCTGGAACTACCGGACGTCGGCCTGATCACGCTCGTCGACCCGGAGACCGGCCGGCACCGCGAGGTGTGCACATCGGACCGTGGGCTGCGCGAGCGGTACGCCGAGGCCGCCGCCGCCCAGCGCGAACAGGTCCACCAGGCGTTGCGCCGCAGTGGGGCCACCCACCTGCCGCTGCGCACCGACGGGGACTGGAGCGCGGACATCGTCCGGCACGTGCACGCCCAGCGTCGGCTGGCCGCCGCGCCGGCCGGCCAGCCCCGGGGAGGTGCCTCGTGATCTGGCAGTCGCCGCTGCGACTCTGGCTGTTGCTCGGCGTGCTCGCCCTTGTCGTCGCGTACCTGGTGCTACAGCGGCGACGCAGCCGGTACGCGGTGCGCTTCACCAACCTGCGGCTGCTGGACCGGGTGGCGCCGCAGCGGCCGGCCTGGCGTCGACACGTACCGGCCGGGCTCTTCCTGGCCATGCTGGCGCTGCTCGTGGTCGGCTTCGCCCGCCCGAGCGCCGAGGTCCGGGTGCCCCGGGAACGGGCCACGGTGATGGTGGCGGTGGACGTCTCCACGTCGATGCTCGCCACCGACGTCGAACCGGACCGGCTGGCCGCGGCCAAGGAGGCTGCCCGGCGCTTCGTCGAGGGCCTGCCCGACGAGTTCAACGTGGGTCTCGTCGCGTTCGCCGGCAGCGCCGCAGTGCTGGTGCCCCCGGGCACCGACCGGGACGCCCTCGACGAGGGGATCGGTCGGCTCGCCGAGGGGATCACCGGCGTGCAGGGCACCGCGATTGGTGAGGCCATCAACACCTCACTCGGCGCGGTCAAGAGCCTGGACAGCGAAGCCGCGAAGGAAACCCCACCGGCCCGGATCATCCTGCTCTCCGACGGCGCCAACACCTCCGGGATGGACCCCATGGAGGCGGCGGCGGAAGCGGTGAAGGCGGAGGTGCCGGTGCACTCGATCTCGTTCGGCACACCGTCCGGGTTCGTCGACCGAGGTGGCCGGCCCATCCAGGTGCCGGTGGACGGGCAGACCCTCAAGGCGGTCGCCGAGGAGACCGGCGGCATGTTCCACGAGGCCAGCACCACCGACGAGCTGCGCGCCGTCTACGACGACATCGGCAGCTCGGTCGGCTACCGCACCGAGCGGCAGGACGTCTCGGCCCGGTTCATCGGCCTCGGACTGGTGTTCGCGATGGGTGCCGCCGCCGGCTCGATGCGCTGGTTCTCCCGGCTGCCCTGACCGCCGCGCACAACCGACGTCGACCGTGAGGAGTACGGATGGCAGTGCAGACCGGACTGGGCGAACCGCGCGGTCCCTGGTTCATCTCGCCGGAACTAGACCCGGACGGGCGCGGGTGGTGGGACGCGCCCGAGCGCGACCCGGGCGAGCGGCGGCCCCGACGGCTGCTCGCCGCGCTGGCCGTGGTGGCGCTCTCCGCCGTCTCCGGCGCCATCGCCGGTGGCGTGGTGGCCGGCCGGGACGGGGCCGGGGGTCCGGCCGCGGCGTCCGCCGCCCCGGTGCCGGCCGAGTTGGTCACCGCGGCCGAGCGGACCGTACCCGGGGTGGTGTCGGTGCTGGCCGGCGGTTCGACCGGTGGGTCAGCGACCGGCTCCGGCTTCGCCGTGGACGACCAGCAGCACCTGATCACCAACGACCACATCCTCGCCAAGGGCGGTGGCGGGCCGGTGACCGTGGAACTGCCCGACGGCCGCCGGTTCGCCGCCGAGGTGGTCGGACGGGAGCCACGCAGCGACCTCGCGGTGCTGAAGGTGCCGGCGTCGGCCGGTCTCACCCCGCTGCCCCTGTCCAAGCCGGGCGCGACCCGGGTCGGTGAGCCGGTGCTCGCGGTGGGTTCGCCACTCGGTCTGGCGGGGACGGTCACCGCCGGCATCGTCAGCGCGCTGGACCGCGAGGTGCGGCTCGGCAACAACCGGCACAGCGCGGTGCAGACCGACGCGTCCATCAACCCCGGCAACTCCGGTGGACCACTCGTCAACGCGCGCGGGGAGGTGGTCGGGGTGAACACCGCCATCGCCACGATCGACGGGAGCGGATCGATCGGCATCGGCTTTGCCATACCGATCGACCAGGTGCAGCAGACCGCCGACACGATCATCGGCAAGGGCGGCTGAGCTGCCTGAACGCCCTCGTGGAGGGCTGCCACTGTCAGATATCCGGCCAGACGGCATCGGGCCATGGAAATATTACGCTCGGTATGGATACTGGCGGAGGTGGAGCGTCCTCTTCTTACGGTCCTCCTGCTGGTGGGCCTGGTCATCGGATGTGCAGTGGGGTCGGCGTACGCCCGGGCACGACGCGGGTGGAACGATTACCAGACCGTCAAGAAGTCGGTGCCAGGCGCCCGCCGAGGCGCCTGGTCGCTGATCCGTGGGGTCACCGTGAAGGCCGCGGTGATCGGGTTGCTGCTCTTCGGCGCGGTGGCGTACGCGGCGGTCGGCTCCGACGAGGAGACCGCCGGGCCGGCGCCCAGCCAGTCACCGACCCAGAGTGAGCCTCCGCACCGATAGCCCGAGGCGGGTCGTCGCGGGTTAGCCTCGGGGCGTGGACGACGGACTGCGGGTGACCGACCGGTGGGTCGTCCCCGCCGGAGAGCTGCGGGAGCGTTTCTCCCGTTCGTCGGGGCCGGGCGGGCAGGGTGTGAACACCGCGGACTCCCGCGTCGAGCTGAGCTACGACCTGGCCAATTCGCCGGCCGTGCCCGAGTGGCTGCGGTCGCGGGCGTTGGCTCGACTGGCCAACCGCCTCGTCGACGGGGTGCTGACGATCGCCGCCAGCGAGCACCGGGCCCAGTTGGCCAACCGGGAGGCGGCCCGGGCACGGATGACCGCCCTGCTGCGGGAGGCCGCCGCGCCACCACCTCCGACCCGCCGAGCGACCCGCCCGTCCCGCGGGGCCAAGGAACGCCGGCTGGCCGAGAAGAAGCGCCAGTCCCAGCGCAAACGCGACCGCCGCGCAGACGACGACTAGGCCCTAGGCGGGGACGGCGGCGAGCAGCCGGTCGCGCAGCACCGCGGCCCGGTCGGCGAACCCGCGCTGCGCCGCCGCGTACTCCGCCCGGCCGTCCGGAGTCTCCACCCGCACCGGCGGGTAGCCGAGTGCCGCCAGGTCGTACGGGCTGGCTCGCATGTCCAGCGTGCGGATGTCCCGGGCCAGGTCGAACGCGTCGGCCACCAGCTCCGAGGAGACCAACGGCGACAGCTTGTACGCCCACTTGTACAGATCCATGTTGGCGTGCAGGCAGCCCGGCTGCTCGTGCGCGTGCTGCGTCTCCCGGGTCGGGGTGAGCAGGTTCAACGGGCGGGCCGGCGGTGTGAAGAACCGGAACGCGTCGAAGTGGCTGCACCGCACGCCCCGCTCCTCGACGACCCCGGCGGTGCGCTCCGCGCTGAGCCGTAGCGGCCAGGCGTTGTGCCGCAACTCCTCCCGGGTCTGCCGGTAGACCATCGCCCACTCGTGCATCCCGAAGCAGCCGAAGTGCGGCGCCCGTCCACGCGTCGCCGTCAACAGGGAACGGATCCAGGCGATCGACTCGGCGCGCCGCGCGCGTACCCCATCGGTGTCGAGGGTGACCCCGGCGGTGCTGGCGCGGTAGTCGCGGCCGAAGTCGGCCGGATCGGCGTCGCGCAGCTCGACCCCGGGCCCGGGATGCCAGCGACGCAGCTGGGCCGGGCGGTGCGAGTAGTAGGTGAACAGGAAGTCGGCCACCGGATGCCGCTCACCGCGTCGCCGCCGGGCCAGGTGTGGCGTCAGCCAGACGTCCACCCGCTCCTCGTGGGCCCGCCGGCGGGCCTGCCACTGCGCCACGTCGAGCACGGCGGGGGCGAGGGCGGCGGTCACGCACCCCAGGGTACGACCGCCGCCCGAAACACCGGTCAGGGCATCTGCACCCGCACGCCGGCGGAGAACACCCCGCTGCGCAGCTCCAACTGCTGGGGCGGGTCCCGCCCGTCGACGGTGAAGACCAGCGGGAGCACCATCCGGGTACCCGCCGCCATCGGGTCGGCGAAGACGTC
This sequence comes from Micromonospora sp. DT53, assembly GCF_049841535.1. NCBI lineage: Bacteria > Bacillati > Actinomycetota > Actinomycetes > Micromonosporales > Micromonosporaceae > Micromonospora > Micromonospora sp. DT53. The sequence goes on along the minus strand of NZ_JBNCKM010000005.1, from coordinate 129,304 downwards.
CCGACCCAGGTTCGCCGTCCGGGTGGCCGACTCGTCGGTGCTCACCCAACGCCCGCCGGGCAGGTACGCCCGCTGCAGCTCGCTGTGCCAGGGCTGGTGGTCACCGGTGACGTTGCGCACACCCACGGTGGCCTCGCAGCGTCGACCGTTGACCGGTGCGGCGCCACCGCCGGCGGCCTTCCCGGCGGTGCCGGGCGCGCCGCAGGTCATCCGGTACACGGTGAACTCGAACGCCGACTCGCGCAGCGGCACGCCCAGCGACCCGTTGACCCCGGTGCCCCTCCACGCGCCGCTGGTGGGCTGCTTCTGCGTGTCGATCGCCGAGACCTGCCGGGTCGCCGTCCAACCCGCGGTGCCGACCACGCCGGCCAGCACCACGACGGCGGCACCCACCAACATCCAGACCGGCGGGGTACGCCGACGGCGCACCGGGCTCGGGGCTGCCGGTCGCGGGTAGACCGTCCCGCGGTCACCCCCGGCGCCGCCGCCGGTGGACAGCGCGGCGGCCGTCACCCGACGCCCGCGCCGACGTCGCCACACCCACACCAGGGCGGCACTGATCAGCAGCAGGACCGCCAGTCCGGCGAGCAGCACCGGGTAGCGGCGCCACGGCGGTGCCTCGGTCACCTCGGCCGCCGGTGCGGCTGCCGCCTGCCAGGTGGCCGTGGCGCAGTCGTACGGCCGAGTGCCGTCACTGGTGAAGGCACAGGTCGGCGCGGTCAACGGCCGGCCCGGCGCGGTCGCGGCGAGCGCGGTGCCCAGCGTGGTCGTGCTGTGCGCGGGCAGCCGCAACCGCCAGGTCACCTCGGTGGTCGATCCGCCGGCCGGCGTGGACCGGCCACCACCGCTGATCGCTGTCGTCGACGAGCCGGGCGGCAGTTCCTGACGCACGGTGGTCTCCAGCGGCGAGTTGCTGACGTTGCGCACCTGGATCCGGTACCTCGGTGCCGGGCTGCTCTCCGTCGCGACCGCCACGGTGACCTGTTGCGGGGGCGCCGACGCCGGGGCCCGGGTGGGTGGCGCCAGTGCCGGTGGCGCCGACGGCGGGGTGGGCTCGGTCACCCGCGCGACCATCGCCACCGGTGACCGGCTGGCCATCGGTGCCGGTGTGGCGGCTGCTGGTGGTGGTGCGGCGGTCGTTGGTCGTGGCGTGGCCGCTGCTGGCCGTGGCGCGGCCGTCGCCTCCGGAGCCGCGGTCGGCAGGGCCGGCACGGCGGCGAGGATGCCGAGGCAGTGCACGAACACTGCGAGGGCTCTGTGGTGTCGTGTCGATGCAGGCATACGAACGAACCTCCGGAGCCGACGCTAGGGGCGAGCCGCCTCCGTGCGGGTACGAAGTCCGGAAGCCCGCCCCGGTCACCTCCAGCTCCGGTAGGGTGCCCGCGCGCTGACGGGTTGAGCACACCCAAGCGCCGGTCCTGGCCGGTTGGGGCGCCAGCGGGGCTAGATTGGCCGGGTGCGTATCGCTCGTTTCGCCCATGCCAAGGGAATGTCGTTCGGTGCCGTCGAAGGCGAACCGGAGGCCGGGCCGCAGGGCCTGACCATCGCCGAGATCGAGGGCCACCCGTTCGGCAAACTCTCCTTCAGTGGGGCCCGGTGGGCCCTTTCCGACGTTCGGCTACTCTCGCCGATCCTGCCCAGCAAGGTCGTCTGCGTCGGTCGTAACTACGCCGACCACGCCGCCGAGCTCGGCAACGACGTGCCCAAGGAGCCGCTGCTCTTCCTCAAGCCGTCCACCTCGGTGATCGGCCCCCGGGACGCCATCCGCCTGCCGATCTTCTCCAAGCAGGTCGAGCACGAGGCCGAGTTGGCGGTCGTGATCGGGGCGCCGGGTGCCCGTCGCGCCGACCGGGCCGCCGCCGAGCGTGCCATCTTCGGCTACACCTGCGCCAACGACGTCACCGCTCGGGACCTCCAACGTTCGGACGGGCAGTGGACCCGGGCCAAGGGCTTCGACTCGTTCTGCCCGATCGGCCCGTGGATCACCACCGGGCTGGACGTCTCCGACCTGGAGATCCGGTGCGAGGTGGGTCGCAACCCGGAGGAGATGGAGGTACGCCAACTCGGCCGGACGAAGGACATGGTCTTCGACGTGCCGGGCCTGGTGTCGTACATCTCGCACGTGATGACCCTGCTGCCCGGCGACGTCGTTCTCACCGGCACTCCGGCCGGGGTTAGCCCGCTCGTCGAGGGGGATACGGTCACCGTGCGGATCGACGGCATCGGCGAGCTCACCAACCCGGTGGTTCCCGTCGCCTGATCCGTCTGATGCCCCTGTTTCCGCAGCTCATGGGTGGTTCGGGGGGATCGGATTTGGCCTGTCGGCACCGGGAGGGTAAAGTTCACTCCCGGCGCCGCAAGGGGCCAATGGGGTATGGGGTAATTGGCAGCCCGACTGATTCTGGTTCAGTTAGTCTAGGTTCGAGTCCTGGTACCCCAGCGCTGCTGGAGTTCGCGAGAATTTCCAGACGCTGGATTCTGACGGAGTTCGACTCCGCCCCTCCGGGGGCGGAGAGTGGTCTTCGGTAGAGTGCAGCTCCTCCGCCGCTAAGGTGGGGGAGCAAAAGCTAGTTCTGGCCCCGTCGTCTAGTGGCCCAGGACGCCGCCCTCTCAAGGCGGTAGCGCCGGTTCGAATCCGGTCGGGGCTACATTGTGTACAGCCCGTCTCACCTGGTGAGGCGGGCTGTTTTGTGTCCTCTGCCGGGCCTGCGGGCAAGCCCGCACCCCGCGCTCGTGCCCGGGTACGGTGCCGCTAGACTACATTCGTACCGCCCGCGAGGGTGGTGAACGGAAAAGTTCTGGCCCCGTCGTCTAGTGGCCCAGGACGCCGCCCTCTCAAGGCGGTAGCGCCGGTTCGAATCCGGTCGGGGCTACA
>NZ_JBNCKM010000005.1:0-126333 GCF_049841535.1 Micromonospora sp. DT53 | reverse complement strand
TACAACCAAAGGCTCATCTCGCTCAGCGAGATGAGCCTTTCTCGTCCCCTACCCCCTCCGCCCGCGTTGATCATGAAGTTATTGTCCTGACACGCCGAGGCGGATGGCAATAACTTCATGATCAACGCGGGGGAACGGGTGGGTGGGGTGGGTGGGGCTAGAGGCCGGATAGGCGTTGGCCGGCTCGCACCACGGCCATGGCGTGGCGTTCGCCGGGGCGGCGGCCCAGACGCTCGATCGGGCCGGAGATGCTGACCGAGGCGATCACCCGGCCCGTGCGGTCGCGGATCGGCGCGGAGACGCTCGCCACACCGGCCTCCCGCTCGGCGACGCTCTGCGCCCAGCCGCGACGGCGTACCTCGGCGAGGGTGCGGCCGGTGAACTTGCTGCGCGGCAGCAGCGGCATCACCGCCTCCGGCGGCTCCCAGGCGAGCAGGATCTGGGCCGCGGAGCCGGCCGTCATCGGCAGCACCGAGCCGACCGGAACGGTGTCCCGTAGGCCGCTGGCGCGCTCCGCCGCCGCCACGCAGATCCGTTCGTCGGCGCGGCGTAGGTAGAGCTGCGCGCTCTCACCGGTGGCGTCGCGAAGCGCGGCCAGCAGTGGCTCGGCGGCGGTCAGCAGAACGTCCGGTGCGGCGTTGGCCAACTCACCCAGACGGGGGCCGGGCCGCCATCTGCCCTGGGTGTCCCGGACCAGCATCCGATGGATCTCCAGGGCCTGGGCCAGGCGATGTGCGGTGGCCCGGGGCAGCTTGGTGCGTTCAACGAGTTCGGCCAGGCTGGCGCCGTCGACGCAGGCGGCCAGGATGACCACCGCCTTGTCGAGAACGCCGACACCGCTCATACTGTGTCCCACAAGCCGAAACTTACCTCCCAGAATTTAGGATGTCCAGATGGTGGGAGTCACTCCTGAGCCGAGGACCCTGGCCGAGAAGGTCTGGGACGCGCACGTCGTACGGTCCGCCGCTGGTGAGCCGGACCTGCTCTTCATCGACCTGCACCTGCTGCACGAGGTGACCAGCCCGCAGGCGTTCGACGGGCTGCGGCTCGCCGGGCGCCGGGTGCGTCGTACCGACCTGACCCTCGCGACCGAGGACCACAACACCCCGACCGGGTACGCCGACCCGGCGTTCCGCCTCCGCCGTGGTGACCTGCTCACCATCGCGGACCCGACGTCGCGTACGCAGATCGAGACGTTGCGCCGCAACTGCGCCGAGTTCGGGGTGCGGCTGCACCCGCTCGGCGACGACAACCAGGGCATCGTGCACGTGATCGGCCCGCAGCTGGGTCTCACCCAGCCGGGCCTGACGATCGTCTGTGGCGACTCGCACACCGCCACCCACGGCGCCTTCGGCGCGCTCGCCTTCGGCATCGGCACCAGCGAGGTGGAGCACGTGCTGGCCACCCAGACGCTGCCGCAGAGCCGACCGAAGACGATGGCCGTGAACGTCACCGGCCGTCTCGCGCCCGGCGTGACCGCCAAGGACCTGGTGCTCGCGCTGATCACGCAGGTCGGCACGGGTGGGGGTCGCGGGCACATCGTCGAGTACCGCGGCGAAGCGATCCGCGCCCTCTCCATGGAGGGGCGGATGACCATCGCCAACATGTCCATCGAGTGGGGCGCCAAGGCCGGCATGATCGCGCCGGACGAGACCACCTTCGCGTACCTCAAGGGTCGACCGAACGCGCCGCAGGGCGCGGACTGGGACGCGGCGGTGGCGTGGTGGCGGACGCTGCCCACCGACGAGGGCGCGCGCTTCGACGCCGAGGTGACCCTGGACGCCAGCAAGGTCACCCCGTTCGTCACCTGGGGCACCAACCCCGGGCAGGGTGCGCCGCTGAGCGCCCCGGTGCCGGACCCGGAGGAGTTCGTCACCGACTCGGAGCGCACGGCCGCCCGCCGGGCCCTGGAGTACATGGACCTGCGTCCCGGCACCCCGCTGCGGGAGCTGCCCATCGACGTGGTCTTCGTGGGGTCCTGCACCAACGGCCGGCTGGAGGACCTGCGGGCCGCCGCCGACGTGCTGCGTGGCCACCGGGTCGCCGACGGCGTCCGGATGCTCGTGGTGCCGGGTTCCGCCGCCGTGCGCGAGGCCGCCGAGGCCGAAGGGCTGGACAAGGTCTTCGCCGACGCGGGGGCCGAGTGGCGGTTCGCCGGCTGCTCCATGTGTCTGGGGATGAACCCGGACACGCTGAAGCCGGGTGAGCGTTCCGCCTCCACCTCGAACCGCAACTTCGAGGGCCGGCAGGGTCGGGGTGGACGTACCCACCTGGTCTCCCCGCCGGTGGCCGCCGCCACCGCCGTGGTCGGCCGGCTGGCCGCACCCGCCGACCTGTAGAAGGGACCGACGAGATGGACAAGTTCACCACCCACACCGGCACCGCCGTGCCGCTGCGCCGGTCCAACGTGGACACGGATCAGATCATCCCCGCCGTGTACCTCAAGCGGGTGACCCGGACGGGCTTCGCCGACGGGCTGTTCAGCGCCTGGCGGGAAGATCCGGCATTCGTGCTCAACGATGAAAACTATTCCGGGGCGTCGATCCTCATCGCCGGCCCGGAGTTCGGCACCGGCTCCTCCCGGGAGCACGCCGTCTGGGCACTACGGGACTGGGGCTTCCGCGCGGTGGTGGCCCCGCGCTTCGGTGACATCTTCCGCGGCAACGCACTCAAGGAAGGTCTGTTGCCGGTCGAGTTGGAATTGAAAGCCGTCGAAGAGTTGTGGGACCTGGTCGAGGCCGATCCGACCACTCCGGTGACCGTCGACCTGACCGCCCGCCAGCTCCGAGCGGGGGACGCGAGCTGGTCGTTCCCACTGGACGACTTCAGCCGTTGGCGGCTCCTGGAGGGCCTCGACGACATTGGACTCACCCTCCGGCACGCCGCCGACATCGACTCCTACGAGGCGCGCCGACTGCCGTTCCTGCCCTCCGTCGCATAGCCGTTAGGCCGCTCGCACAGCGGATTTCACCCCCATCGGTCCATCCGGTGGGGGTGAATCCGTTACGACACAAGGGCTTTTTTCTACCGAATGTTTGTGTCCCGGCAGCACAGGGCATACCGTGCGCGCAGAATGGCTCGCGACGAGTCAGTTGCACAATCGGGAGGAAGTCGTGAACAAGGCCGAGCTCATCGAGGCGCTCGCCGTTCGCCTGGGGGACCGGAAGATGGCGACGGCCGCGCTCGACGCGGTCCTCACCGAGGTCCAGGCGGCGGTCACCAAGGGCGAGAAGGTGGCGATCACCGGATTCGGAGCATTCGAAAAGCGTGTGCGTGGCGCGCGAACAGCGCGCAACCCGCGTACCGGCGAGGCGGTGAAGGTCAAGAAGACGTCAGTCCCGACCTTCCGCCCCGGCGCCGGGTTCAAGGAGATGGTGGCCAGCGGCAAGGTGCCGAAGGCCACGGTGGCGACGAAGAAGACCGCCACCAGCACCGCCACGGCCAAGGCGGCGGGCACGAAGGCGACCGGCACGAAGGCGGCCAGCGCGAAGGCCACCGGCGCCAAGGCCACCACGGCCAAGGCGGCCAGTAAGAAGACCGCCCCGGCCAAGGCCAGCAAGACCGCCACGGCGACCAAGACGGCCGCCAGCAAGAAGACCGCCCCGGCCAAGGCGAGCAAGAGCACCACGGCGACCAAGACGGCCGCCAGCAAGAAGACCACCGCGGCGAAGAAGACCACCGCGGCGACCCGGTCGACCGCGGCGAAGAAGACCACCGCGTCGGCGAGCAAGAGCACGGCGGCCAAGAAGGCGCCGGCGAAGAAGGCTCCGGCCAAGAAGGCGGCCAGCAAGCGCTGACCGACCCACTCCGCAAGGGCGTCCACCCGTTGGTGGGCGCCCTTGCGGCGTACCGGCCCGTCTTTCGGCGTACGGGGACCGTTGACCCGGTTGCCTCGCTCGCGCAGAATCGCCGTGCCGGCCACCCCTGGGCCGGCCCGTCGACGGGAAATGGGGCGCCGGTGCGCTACCGCCAGCTCAGCACCGGGACGCTCGCGCTGGGCGTACTCCTCCTCATCGACGTGCTGCGGGTCTGGCTGCCCGGCATCATCACCATCTTCGGTCAGGCGGCGTCCACCCCCGCCGAGCTGATGGGGGCGTTCGCCCTCGGCTGGTTCGTGCTCGCGCTGGGCGCACCCTCCGTGGTCCGCCGAGTCGGAGCGCGCCCGGTCACTGTCGTCGCCGCTGTCGCGCTCGCCGTCGCCCGGCTCACGCTGACCGCCGCCCCCGGCGGGCGTACGCAGCTCTGGTTGGCCACCGCCGGGTTGCTCGCCGGGCTGGTCTGGCTGGTCGGCGTCGCCGCCGACATCGACCGCCCGGTCCCGGGGCTGGCGTTGGGGTTCGCGGTCAACGCGGCCCTGCACGCGGTGCTGGACACCGCCGACCTGGTCTGGCGGGGTGACTGGGTGGCCTGGCTACTCAGCGCCGTCGCGGTGGCGGTGTTCCTGGTCGGCACGGCGCAACCCGGCCGGCTCGGCGGTGCCGGTGACGCCCTCGCCGGCCCCGTAGCCGCCCCGGCCGGCGCTGGTGGTGGGCGAGCCTGGCTGCTGGCCGGGCCCGCGCTGCTGCTGGCCGGAATGGTGGCGCTCTCCCCGGCGCTGGCCCGCACCGGGATGTCGTACCTGGTCGCCGGCGATGGCGTGGCTCGTTCGCCACTGTTCGGCCTGGCGCCGGTGCCGGTGGCGGTCGCCGGGTTCCTGTGCGCCGCGTTGACCCGGTCGCCGCGCGGATGGGGTCGAGCGTACGGCCCGGTGGCGCTGCTCGCCGGCGCCGTGCTGTTCGCCCTCGACCGGGGCGACCTGCTCCTGCCGGCGATCCTCCTCGCCGCGGTCGGCCTCGGCGCCTGCCTGGCGCTGACCGACGACACCAGCCAGCCTGCCAGCGACACCGCGGGCGCCGGCACCGCTGGGGGCGCCAGCGCCTCCCGGCGGGGGTACGCGGCCGCCGCCGGGATGTTCGTCTTCGCGCTGGGAGCGGTCGGGTACTACTCGGCCTACGACCTCGGCTACCCCAACGCCGCGGTGCCCGTGGTGGTGGCCGTGCTGGTCGCCGCCGTGGCGTTCACCGCCCGTCCCGTCGTCCAGCGGCTTCCCGGGCCGTTTCCGCCGCTCCGGGCCGCCGCCGCGGTCACCGCGCTGGCCCTGCTGGCACCGGTGCTCGCCGACGAGGTGCCGGTGGCCAGCAACCGGGACGGCCCGCCGGAGCGGTTGACGGTGGTGGCGTACAACATCCGGATGGGTTTCGGGCTGGACGGCCGGTTCGACCTGACCGGCCTCGCCGAGGTCGTCGTCCGGCAACGGCCCGACGTGGTGCTGCTCAGCGAGGTGGACCGGGCGTGGCTGCTGAACGGCGGGCACGACACCCTGGACCTGCTGGCCGACCGGCTCGGTATGCCGTACGTCTTCGGGCCGGCCGCCGACCCCGTCTGGGGTGACGCGGTGCTCAGCCGTTGGCCGGTGCGCGATCCGCGGACCCTGCCGCTGGCCGCCGTCGGCGCGCCCACCGGCGCGCAGGCCCTCGCCGTCACGCTGGACCTCGGCGACGGTGTCCGTACCGCGGTGGTCAGCACCCACCTGCAACCGCCGCCCGGCGGGGGCCCGGTGGTCCAGGCCCGCGCGGTCGCCGACTTCGCCACCCGGTACGCGGCCGGTCGACAGTTGGTGGTGGCGGGTGACCTGAACACCGAGCCGGGCGACGAGGCGTTCACGGAGTTCGCCAACGCCGGCCTGGTCGACGCGTTGGCCGCCGCCCGACCCTTGGCGACCAGCCCGGCCGACCATCCGCGCCAGCAGATCGACCACATCTTCGTCTCGCCCGGCCTGACCCCGAGTGATCCGGTCGCGCCGCGCAGCACGGCCAGCGACCACCTGCCGGTCGCGGTGACCCTGACCCTGCCGCCCCGCTGACGAAACGGGCCGGTGCGAACGCGGGCCGGTGCGAACGCGGGGCGGTGCGAACGCGGGCCCTACAGGCGATCGGCGGCCAGTAGCCGGTCGGCGGCGAAGGCGAGCAGCCAGCCGCCGCCCTTCGGTGTGGTGAAGTCCTCGTCGGTGCGGCCGGTCAGCCGCTGCAGCGCACCCGGCAGGACCTTGCCCTGGCTGCACACCGCCGCCTGCCCACCACTGCCGGCAAGCTCCAGCAGCCGGGCGGCGGTGGCCAGGATCTGCTCGTCGCTCTGCTGGCCGGGTTGGGGCTCGTCCAGGTCGCCGCAGACCTCGATCGGCAGGTCGAGCAACGCGGCGACCGGGTCGAGGGTCTGCACGCACCGTCGCGGCGACGCCGACACCAGCCGGGCCGGTCGGATCAGGGCGATCAGCTCGGCCAGCGCGTTCGCCTGGGCCCACCCCTCGGCGTCCAGGGGCCGACCGACGTCCGGGCCGGACCAGGTGGCCCGCTTCCCGGCGTGCGCGTGGCGCACCAGCGCGATCGTCGCCGTCACCGACGGCAGCGCGGCGAACGCCCCCAACACCTCGGCATCGTGGGAGTAGCTCACCAACCGGATCGCGTCGTCGACCGTGAGCCAGCGGATGTCGTCCACCTCGGTGCCCGGCTGGAAACCGCCGCTGGCCACCGCGAGCATCGACCAGTAGTCGACAAGCTTGGGCTGCCCCTCGCTGCGGTACCGCACCGACGGCAGCCGCACCTGCGGCACGCCCCGCACGTCGGCCTCCTCGGCCACCTCACGGACAGCCGCGGCCAGCGCGTGCTCGCCCGGTTCCAGCTTGCCCTTCGGCAGCGTCCAGTCGCCGTAGCGGGGGCGGTGCACCACGCAGACGCGTACGCCGTCGTCGGTCGGCCGCCAGGCCACCCCGCCGGCCGCCCGGATGCCGGTCACGGCAGCCAACTGGTCCGCCGTCGCCGGGTGGCCCGGTGCCAGGCGGCCGGGAAGAGATCCCGCATCCGGCGTACCGACAGGCGTTCCCGCTCGGCCAGCCGCCCGGCGGTGACGGCCAGCGCGTGGTCTTCCGGCCGCTCGGCGGCGATCCGCAGCCAGGTGTCCGCCGCCACCGCCGCGTCCTGGTGCTCGCCGAGCACGTCCTGTACACGGGCGAGGGCGCGGGACAGCCGGCGTGCGCCCTTGCCGACCGTCGGGGCCACCGCGTTGACCGCGTACCTGGCTTGCTTGCCCTCCTTGCGGACGGCGTGCCAGCGGTCGTCCGGCGACTGCGCGTCCAGCCCGTCGACGCCGTCCGGCCCGGTCAACCGCCGCCAGGGGCGCGCCACCAGCGCGGGTAGCGCCTGCGCGGCGGGCGCGGCCGCCCGGCGGGTGAGTCGGGGCGCGCGGGCGGCCAGCACCAGGGAGTCCACCAGGGCCAGGTAACGCGCCGAACGCAGCGTCTCGTCGATGGCGGTGAGCGCCTCCCGCTGCCCGTCGGCGAGCACCTCGTCGAGCCGGTTCACCGCGCCCTGGTCGAGCGGGCTCAGCGGATCGGCGTCGGCGGTACGGCGCAGCCGCGCGCGCAGCACCTCGGCGTCGCGGGCCGCGCCGAGAACACCTGCCAACCAGCCGAGCTCGGTGCGCAGCGGACGGGACCAGGTCTTGCGCAGCAACGGTTTGAAGGTGCGCAGATCACTGCGCAGCCGTCGACAGGCCACCCGCATCTGGTGCACGGCGGTGTCGCCACCGCCCGCCGGGGCGCGCAGCCGGACCAGCGGGTCGTGCGCCAACAGCCGGCGGATCTCCTTGCGTACCGCCTCGGTCACCACGTCACCGGCGCTCGGCTCGGCGGTCAGCCCGGCCGGCGCGACCAGGTCCGGGTCGGCCTGCGCCGTCTCGCCCAGCGCCCGTACGTGCTTCGGGGTGAACGACAGGCCCTGGGCACCAGACTCGCGCAGCACCCCGCCGACCCGGTCGAGCAGCTTCCGGTCGCCGGCCTTCAGCTCCACCTCCACCTCGCGGAACGTGGCGGTGGTGGCGCCGACGTCGTCGAGCACTGTCACCCGGTCGTCCACCACCTCGGCGAGCACCGTGCCGGCCCGGTCACACACCTCGTACGCGTGCCGCACCGTCCGGACCACGACCACCGGGGCGAGCGGCGCCCCCCGGTGCAGGACGGTGACCAACTCCACCAGCTCCGGTGGCGGCTGCCCCTTCGGTCCGGCCCGGGAGATCTCGTGCCGGACGCCAGGTGTCCCGGTCGGTAGTTTCACCGTCCAGGGCAGCTCGTCACCCCGGCGGTGGCGTAGCGAGGCACCGGCCCGGGCCAACCGCAGGTCGACAGTGTCGAGGTAGCGGGCGACAAGCGTCACCGGTGGCAGCGCCCGGACCCGACCGCCGGCCGGGGCCGTGCCGGCCAGGTCCGGCAGCACGTAGGCGTCGTCCACCTCGTACTTCTGCTCCTCCTCGACCATCAGCTCAGCCTATGCGCTGCGCGGTCAGCCGGCCGTGCCACCGACGCGGCGCAGCAGCAGTTCCTGCAGATGCACCCGGGCGACGTCGTCACCGCCACGCCGGGTCCAGCTGCCGTCTCCGGCCAGCTCGAACGCGTCCACTTCGGGGCTCATCGCGGCGGTGAGCACGTGGTCCAGTTCGGCGCGGGCGATCGGGTCGCTCACCCGCACCAGCGCCTCCACCCGACGGTCCAGGTTGCGGTGCATGAGGTCGGCCGAGCCCATCCAGAACTCGGCCTCACCGTTGTTGCCGAACCGGAAGACCCGGGAGTGTTCCAGGAACCGGCCGAGGATCGAGCGGACCCGGATGTTCTCCGACAACCCCGGCACCCCGGGGCGCAGCGTGCACATGCCCCGGATGAGCAGGTCGACGTGTACGCCGGCCTGGGAGGCGCGGTACAGCGCGTCGGCCACCCCCTCGTCGACCAGCGAGTTGACCTTGAACTGGACCAGGCCGGGCATGCCCAGGCGGACGTGCGAGATCTCCCGTTCGATCCGCTCGATGAGCCCGCTGCGGATGCCCTGCGGCGCGACCAGCAACCGCCGGAACGCGGTCTGCCGGCTGTACCCGGTGAGCACGTTGAACAGGTCCGTGAGGTCGGCGCCGATCTCCGGGTCGGCGGTGAGCATGCCGAAGTCCTCGTACAGTCGGGCCGTCTTCGGGTGGTAGTTGCCGGTGCCGATGTGGCAGTAGCGACGGATCTGGTTGCCCTCCTGCCGAACCACAAGCGCGGTCTTGCAGTGCGTCTTCAAGCCGACCAGGCCGTACACCACGTGGCAGCCGGCGCGTTCCAGCGTGCGGGCCCAGCCGATGTTGGCCACCTCGTCGAAGCGGGCCTTCACCTCCACCAGCACCACCACCTGCTTGCCGGCGGCGGCCGCGTCGACGAGCGCGTCGACGATCGGGGAGTCGCCGCTGGTCCGGTAGAGGGTCTGCTTGATGGCCAACACGTTCGGGTCGGCGGCGGCCTGCTCGATGAAGCGCTGCACGCTTGTGGCGAACGAGTGGTACGGGTGGTGCACCAGGATGTCCCCGTCGCGCAGGGTGGAGAAGACGCTGCGCGGCACCTCGCCCTCGGCGAGCCGAGGATGGGTGGCGGGCACGAACGGCGGGTCCTTCAGGTCCGGTCGGTCCGCCTCGCCGTAGACCTGCCACAGGGCGGACAGGTCCAGCAGGCCGGGCACCCGCAGGACGTCCTGGTCGTCCATGTCCAGCTCGCGGACGAGCAGTTCCAACATGTGGTCGGAGATCGACGCGGCGACCTCCAGGCGGACGGGGGGACCGAACCGCCGCCGGGCCAGTTCCCGCTCCAGGGCCTGGAGCAGATCCTCGTCGCGGTCCTCGTCGACCTCCACCTCGGCGTTGCGGGTGACCCGGAACAGGTGGCACTCGACCACCTGCATGCCACTGAACAGCTGCCCCAGGTGCACCGAGATCAGGTCCTCCACCGGCAGCATCCGCACGCCCGGCTGGTCCCGGTCCACCCGAACGAAACGGGGAACGTTGTTGGGCACCTTCACCCGGGCGAACAGCTCGGAACCGCCGTCGGGGTCACGAACCGCCACCGCCAGGTTCAGCGACCGCCCCGAGATGTACGGGAACGGGTGCGCCGGGTCCACCGCGAGCGGGGTCAGCACCGGGAAGATGTGCTCGCGGAAGTAGGTGCGCAACCGCTCCCGCTCGCCGTCGCCCAGCTCGGCCCAGCGCAGGATCCGGATGCGCTCGTCGGCGAGCTTGGGCAGCACGTCGTCGACGAAGCAGGCGGCGTGCCGGGCGCCCAGTGCGGCGGTCCGCTCGGCGATCAGCTCCAACTGCGTACGCAGGGGCAGCCGATCCCCGCCGCGCACCGGCAGGCCGGCAGAGAGCCGCCGCTTCAGCCCGGCGATGCGCACCATGTAGAACTCGTCGAGATTGCTGGCGAAGATGGCCAGGAACTTGGCCCGCTCCAGCAGCGGGGTGCGCTGGTCTTCGGCCAGGGTGAGCACCCGGGCGTTGAAGTCGAGCCAGGACAGCTCCCGGTTGAGGAACCGGTCCTCCGGCAGCGGCGGAGCGGAGGGCTCGTCGTCGTCCTCCTGCCTGGCGCCCGTCGACAGGTCGCCCGGCAGGACCGGGTGGACGTCACCGGCGGCCGGGCCGTCCGCCTCGATCTTCGGCGCGGGTTCGATGACCTCGTCCAGCCCGGAGGAGGCGGCGCCGGGATCGTCCGCGAGGGTGTCGGCGCGGGCGGCGCTTGCGCGTTCGGCGCGGGACGGGCGGAAGCGCCCATCGGTGCCGCGCGTGCGGGAGCCGTTGCGGAGGTCGGTGGCGGGCGGGTTGGCCGGTTGCTCGCGAGGGGTGCTCACCCGCTCATAATCACCCGATTACGGTAAACGCAAAATGAACTTGAGCTCGCCGACTCAGATCATCGTCGGCAATGTCACCCGGACGACCTCGCCGTCGGGATCGGTGTCGATGCGAACCCGCTGACCGAGCCGGAGAAGTCGCAGCCCGGAGGCGTCGAAGGCCCGGGCGGGGAAGCGCATCTCGGTGCCGTCGTCGAGCAGCAGGACACCGCTGCGCGTCGCCGCGTCGTAGCTGGCCACCGTGCCCTGCATGCTGGCACCGTACACCCGGGGAATCAGCCCGCGGCGCGGGCGGGGCGGGATCAGCCCGCGGCGCGGGCCGGGCGAGCGGCGGCGACGAGCGCGGCCGTGCGCGGCCCCAGCCCGAGCTGGGCGGCGGCGGCCAGGTCCGCGGCGGTGTCCACGTCCCGGCGCAGGCTGGGCCAGTCGCCGTCGAGCGGCAGCGCCCCGCTCGCCGCGTGCGCGGCCGCCGAGCCCACCCCGAAACGAGGGTCCAACGGCACGCCCGGCGGGGCGGTGAGCAGCACCGTGCCCCCGCCGGGTGCGTCCGGCAGGAACCGGCGTACCGCGGGTTGGCCGTTCTGCGCCGCGAGCAGCGCGCCGGTCAGCTCGGCCGGGCGTAGCGCCGGCACGTCCCCGGTGATCCCGGCCACCCACCCGGCGGCGGCCCCGGCCGCACCGCGCCGGAACGCGGCGTTCAGACCGGCGCCCGGCTCGTCCGGCAGCACCCGCGCGCCGGCCGCCCGCGCCGCCGCCGCCACCCGGGCGTCGTCGGTCACCACCAGGGCCTCGGCGACCGCCGGGCAGGCCAGCACCGCGCGGAGCGTGTCGGTCGCCAGGGCCAGCGCCAGCTCCTCGTGCGGTACGCCCGGCAGCGCGCCCCGCAGCCGGCTCTTGGCCGCGGCCAGTTGCTTCACCGGCACCACCACGGCCCACCTCGGCTGACTCACGTCCGCAATCCTGCCAGCCGGACGGCGGGCCCCTCGCTGGCCGTACCGGGGGCGAGCAGGCATGATTTCCGCTGCGGGTGTCGCGGGCGGGATTTCGCGGCGGGGTTGGGGCGCGACGAGGAGGCACAGTGGCACGGCGGAGGCTGGGGTTCTGGCAATGGTTCGCCGTGGGCCTGGTGAAGCCGGTGATGACCGTCTGGACCCGGCGTACCTGGCGTGGTCAGGAGCATCTCCACCGCGACGGCGGCGTGATCATCGTGGCCAACCACATCTCGCACGCCGACCCGTTGGTGTCCGCGCACTTCATCTACGACTCCGGGCGCTGGCCGCAGTACCTGGGCAAGGCCAGCGTCTTCCGGGTGCCGGTGGTCGGCTGGATCCTGCACCGGTGCCGGCAGATCCCGGTCGAGCGGGGCAGCGTCGACGCCGTCCGCTCGCTGGACGCCCTGGTCGCCGCGCTCGACCAGGGCGGCGCGGTCGTGATCTACCCTGAGGGCACCACCACGCGACAGCCGGAGCTCTGGCCGATGAAGGCCAAGACCGGTGCGGCCCGGCTGGCCCTGGCCACCGGCGCCCCGGTCGTACCGGTGGTGATGTGGGGGCCGGAACGGATCTTCGACCCGCGGACGACACGTGTCAGCCTGCGCCCCCGGATCCCGGTGACCGTTGCCGCCGGGGAGCCGATCGACCTGAGCCGGTGGGCGGACGCCCAGCCGACCCGGGCCACCCTCGAGGAGATGACGGACACCATCATGTTGCGGCTGCGGGACATGCTCGCCGAGATCCGGGGCGGTACCCCGCCGCCACTGTGGGAGCGACCGGCCCGGTCCTCCGTCGGCCGCGAGCAGCGGGATGACGCGGCATGAGCGGTCACGTCGCGGTGCTCGGTGCCGGTTCCTGGGGCACCGCGTTCGCCAAGATCCTCGCTGACGCGGGGCGGGACGTGACGGTGTGGGCCCGCCGCGCGCCGGTCGCCGAGAGCATCCGGACCGAGCGCCGCAACCCGGAGTACCTGCCCGACCTGCTGCTGCCGGCCCGCGTCACCGCCACCGCCGACGCCGCCGAGGCGATCACCGGCGCCGAGGTGGTGGTGCTGGCCGTGCCGTCGCAGACCCTGCGCGGCAACCTCGCCGAATGGGCCGGGCACCTGCACCCGGACTCCACCCTGGTGTCGCTGATGAAGGGCATCGAGCTGGGCACCACCAAGCGGATGAGCGAGGTCATCGTGGAGACCGCCGGGGTCGCCGCGGACCGGGTGGTCGTCGTGTCCGGCCCCAACCTGGCCCCGGAGATCGCCGCCGAGCAGCCCGCCGCGACAGTGGTCGCCGGAACGAACAGCGCCCGCGCCACGCTCGTCCAGTCGTCGATCCGGACGCCGTACCTGCGCCCCTACACCAACGACGACGTGATCGGCTGTGAGCTGGGCGGGGCGGTGAAGAACGTGATCGCCCTGTCGTACGGCATCGCCACCGCGATGGGTTTCGGCGACAACACCCGGGCCATGCTGATGACCCGAGGGCTGGCCGAGACGGCCCGGCTGGGCGTGGCGCTCGGCGCGGACCCGATCACCTTCGCCGGCCTCGCCGGCATGGGCGACCTGGTCGCCTCCTGCTCGTCCCCGCTGGCCCGCAACCGCACCTTCGGCGAACATCTGGGCCGGGGGGAGACGCTGGAGCAGGCCCAGACGGCCACCCGGCAGACCGCCGAGGGCGTGAAGAGTTGCCTGGCGATCCGCGACCTGGCCCGGGCGCACGGCGTGGAGATGCCGATCACCGAGCACGTCGAGCGGATCTGCCACGAGGGGATGGACCCGCGCCTCGCCGTGGAGACCCTGATGAGCCGCACCGCCAAACCCGAGTCGTACGAGTGAGGAACCCGATGACCGAGTGGGGGGACGGCACCCGCTGCGTACGCGCCGGCCTGCCCGAACCGGCACCGGGGGACCCGTTCCTGCCCGGCCCGGTCTTCGCCGCGCCGTACCACCTCGACCCGTTCCAGGGTCAGGGCACGTCGCCGAACGGCTACGGTCGCCCCGACAACCCGACGCGGCGGCTGCTGGAGGCGGCGGTCGGCGAGTTGGAGGGCGGTGACTGCCGGGTCTTCGCGACCGGTCAGGCGGCCATCACCGGCCTGCTGCTCACCCTGCTGCGGCCGGGGGACACCGTGGTGCTCCCCACCGACGGATACTTCCCGGTCCGGGCGTTCGCCACCGGAGTCCTGGAGGCCATCGGCGTCCGGGTGCTCTTCGTGCCGACCGTCGGGCCGTACCCGTCGTTCGAGGGCGTCCGGCTGGTGCTGGTGGAGACCCCCGCCAATCCGGGCCTGGACGTGGTCGACGTGGCGGCCCTGGCTGAGCGGGCGCACGCCGCCGGCGCGCTGCTCGCGGTGGACAACACCACGGCCACCCCGCTCGGTCAGCGCCCGCTGGATCTCGGTGCCGACCTGGTGGTCGCCTCCGGCACGAAGGCGCTCACCGGCCACTCCGACCTGCTGCTGGGCTACCTGGCCGGCCGGTCCACCGAGCTGATGGACGCGGTGACGACCTGGCGTACCACCACCGGGGCGGTGCCGGGCGCGTTCGACGCCTGGTTGGCCCACCGGTCACTTGCCACTCTCGACCTGCGGCTGGCCCGGCAGAGCGCGAACGCCGCCGCGGTCGTCGACCTGCTCGCCGGCCGGTCGGACGTGACCGGCCTGCGGTGGCCGGGGCGGCCGGACGACCCCGCGTACCCGGTGGCCTCGGCGCAGATGCGCCGGATACCGGGGGTGCTCTCGTTCGACCTGGGCGACGCCGACCGGGTGGGCCGGTTCGTCGAGGCCGCCCGGCTGGTGGCGGCGGCGACCTCGTTCGGCGGCCTGCACACCACGGCGGACCGGCGGGCGCAGTGGGGCGACGACACCGCTCCCGGCTTCGTCCGGCTGTCCTGCGGCGCGGAGGACACCGCCGACCTGGTGGCCGACATCGCCGCCGCCTTGGATGTGGCCGGGGCGGTCTGACGTCTCCCATGGCGCCTTCTTCCCGCTCCGATCGGGCCGCTCTGGTGGGCCGGTTGCGGGCCGCCGGCTGCGTCTACGCCGAGGACGAGGCCGAGCTGCTGCTGGCCGCCGCGCACAGCCCGGCGGCGTTGGCCGACCTGACCGACCGTCGGGTGGCTGGCGAACCGTTGGAGTACCTGCTCGGCTGGGCGGAGTTCTGCGGCCTGCGGATCGCCGTCGACGAGGGCGTCTTCGTGCCCCGTGCCCGGACCGCCCTGCTGGTCGACCTGGCGGCCGAACTGACAGGCGTGGCGCCGGCCGTGGTCGACCTCTGCTGCGGCTCCGGGGCCACCACCGTCGCGCTGGCGCACCGGCTCGCGCCGCGCTGGCTGGCCGCCGCCGACATCGACCCGGCGGCTGTGGCATGCGCGCGCCGCAACGTCGTCGGGCTGGACGTCGAGGTGTACGAGGGTGACCTCTTCGCCCCACTGCCCCGGCAGTGGCGGGGTCGGCTGGACCTGGTGGTCGCCAACGCCCCGTACGTGCCGACCGACGCGGTCGCGCTCATGCCGCCGGAGGCGCGACTGCACGAGGCCCCGGTGGCGCTCGACGGCGGCCCGGACGGGCTCTCCGTGCTGCGCCGGGTGGGTGTCGCCGCGGCGGACTGGCTGGCCCCCGGCGGCCACCTGGTGGTCGAAGCCGGCACGACGCAGCTAGAAGCCCTCCACACGGCGTTGACGGAAGCCGGCCTAACCCCAACGGTCCACCACAACGAAGACCTGGACGCCACCGCGCTGACCGCCCGCCGCCCCTGACCCGAGACGATCATGGAGTTGTGGTGCCCGTTGAGCGCCATAACGGGTACTTCGTCTCCCAGCACAACTCCTTGATCGATGGCTGGGAGTTGCCGAACGGTCCGGTGGAGGCTGCTCGGGCCGCCCGGGCATGGCGGGGGAGGGGGGTTGGCACTAGCCTCGGCTCACACTTACGACGGCGGGAGGCGGTTTTCGGTGGGCAGCGCAGGGGTGCCGGTGGTCGTCGGGCTGGACAACGGCGGCACCAGCAACAACGCCACCGTGCTGACGGTGGACGGCCGCTTCCTGGTGGACGGCCTGTTGGAGATTCCCAGCGAGGTGCGGTCCGGGCCGGAGGCGGCGATCGAGGCGTTGGCCCGGGCGCTGGACGGCGCCCTGGCGCAGACAGGTGTGCCGCGTGACCTGGTCCGGGCGGTCGGGCTGGACACTCCCGGTCCGGCCAGCGCCGAGGGTGTCATCTCGTCCCGGGGCTCCACCAACTTCTCGCAACCGGCCTGGCGCGGCTTCGACGTGCGAGGGGCGCTGGAGCGACGGCTCGGCCTGCCGGTGATCTACCACAACGACGGCAACGCGGCCGCGCTCTACGCCCACCACGTCCACTTCGGCGCCGACGCGATGAACCGCTCGTCGGTGTCCGCGATCGTCGGCACCGGCCTGGGCGGCGGTGTGGTCGAGGGCGGTCGGGTGATCGCCGGCGCGGCCGGGATGGCCGGGGAGCTCGGCCACGTGCACATCCCGCTGAACGGGCTGCTCGGCCCCGGTCAGCCGGAGCCCACCTGCGCCTGCGGCTTCACCGGGGATGTCGAGAGCGTCGCCTCGCTGACCGGCATCGAACGGAACCTGCTGCCGTACTGGTTGACCCGCTACCCCGACCACCCGCTCGCCGCCGAGCCGGTGGCCCGTGCGGCCAAGCTCGTCCGGGGGTACGGCGAGCGCGCGGACGCCCTCGCCCGGGACCTCTTCACCCAGCAGGCGATGGCGTTGGGGCGGCTGTTCACCGTCGCCGCGAACTTCACCGACCCGCACGCGTACTTCGTCGGCGGTGGGGTGGTGGAGGCGGCGCCGGAGTTCCGCGACTGGTTCCTGGCGACTGTTCGCGAGCACACCGTGCTCCGCGAGGAGCAGGCGGCGGTGGCCACCTTCGCGTTGGTGCCGGACCGGGACATGGCCGGCGCCCGAGGCGTCGCGATCGCCGCGTTGGAGGCGCTACGCGCCGTTCCGGAGCCCCGCCCGCTGGTTGCCTGAGCCGGCGCGGGCCTCGACCCGCGCCGGCTCGGCACGTCTGGTCAGCGCCGGGGTGGCGCCTGGGCGAAGGCGGCCCAGGCCGCCGGTGGGAACAGCAGGGCCGGGCCGACCGGGTCCTTGGAGTCGCGGACGGCCACGAGCTGCGGGATCGCGGCCACCTCCACGCAGGCGCCTTCGTCGCCGCTGCGGCTGCTCTTGCGCCACGGCGCTGCGGCCAAGGCTGCTGTGATCATCGGTGTCATCGGTCCTACCGTCCCTTCAGGGCTGTCAGGAGCATCTCGCGGCTGTCCGCCGGGCTGAGCGCCACGCTTCGGAGATGCTCCATGATCTTGGTGCAGGTACGCGTCTCGCCGGCGCGGTCAAGGATCATCTGACCGGCGACGGTCTCCACCGACGCGATGATCGGGTCCTCCGGGTCGGCGAACTCGAGGATGTGCAGGGAACCCCGGGTGCCCCGGTGGTAGCCGGCGGAGAGCGGGATCACCTGAACGCTGATGTTCGGCAGTTCGGCCATCTTGACCAGGTGCCGCAGTTGCCCGTTCATCACCGACTGGTCGCCGACCGGGCGGAGCAGCGCGCCCTCGTCGATGATCGCGTCGAGGATGGGCGGTTTGTCGGCGGTGAGCCGCAGTTGCCGGTCGAGCCGGATCTTGACCCGCTGCTCCACCAGGTCGTCGCCGAGAGTGTGCGGCCCGCCGCGCATCACGGCGCGGACGTAGTCCGCGGTCTGCAACAGGCCGGGCACCACCGAGGGCTCGAAGTTGGCGATGGCGGTCGCCTCGGCCTCCAACGCGATGAAGTCGATGGTGCGGGGATCGAGCAGGTACGAGTACGACACCCACCAGCCCGGCTTGCGGGCGTCCTTGGCCAACTGCACCGCCGCGGCCACCTCCTCGGCACCCACCCCGTACGACGTGAGCAGGGCGCGCACGGTGGCGGGGGTGATCAGGGTCTGGCCGTTCTCGTACCGGGAGAGGGTGCTGCGGGTGCTGTTGATCTCGTCCGCCGCGGTCTCCAGCGTCAGCCCGGCGGCTTCCCGGTGGTGGCGCAGGGCGATGCCGAGCCGGCGGGCACGGGCGGTCTTCGGGGCCATGCATCGATGGTCGCACACATTTGCGGGAACGTCTGCATGAGAGAACGTCGATGAGAGTTGCATTCACGGCTGTCCACGTGTCAATCTGTTATCGCGTCCTCACCGCCGGTTGTCGTGGCGACGGTGGTGGTGAGCGACCGGAGGGGATGGGGCGCGCGGCGATCGGGTTTCTCCCCCGTACCCGATCGTCGCGTGCCGCCCCTCCACCCCGGCCTGCCGGAAGGAGACGACGTGCGAACCCGTCCGGAGCCCTCCGCCATACCCTCGGGCGGCGCGTGATGACCCGCTTCCTCGTCGTGCTCACCGACGTGCGTCCCGCCGAGGGCGTCAACCGCAACGAGCGGGTCGCGCCGGAACGGCGCCGGCAGGTCGTCGGCGCCAGCAGCCGGGAGGCCGCCGACCGCATCGCCGGAGCGTTCATGGCGCTGGGCATGGTGCGGGCCGGCCGGCAGCGGGTGAAGGTGATCGCGGTCGGCCGCCGACACTCCCGGGACTGAGCGGACCCAGGTCGGCGTCCCGCGACGCCGCTACCCACCAATTACGCACCGTATATCCTGTGATGACCGAATGCCGTGTCGCACCGTGGCTCGCCGGGTATCGCCTCGCCCTGTGGCCACGCACAGTAAGGTCAACCGGGTGAGCGCCACCGGCGAGCACGACCAGCCGCAGCCGCGTACGAAGAGGTGACCGGAGTGACCACCCCAGGCAAGACCCGCGTGGCGATCGTCTTCGGCGGCCGCAGCCCGGAGCACGGCATCTCCTGCGTCAGCGCCGGCAGCGTGTTCGGCGCACTCGACCCGGACGAGTTCGAGGTGGTGCCGGTGGGCATCACGCGGGCCGGCCAGTGGGTGCTGACCAACGGGGATCCCGCCCAGCTCGCGATCAATGCCCGTCAGCTGCCGGAGATCACCGCCGACTCCGGCGACGACATCGTGCTGCGCGCCGACCCCACCGGCAACGGACTGATGGTGCTCGACCCGACCGAGGGCCCCCGGGCGCTGGCCGACGTGGACGTGGTCTTCCCGGTGCTGCACGGCACGTACGGGGAGGACGGCACCATCCAGGGAATGCTGGAGATGGCCGGCATCCCCTACGTCGGAGCGAACGTGTTCGCCTCCGCGGCGGCCATGGACAAGGAGTTCACCAAGAAGCTCTGCGCCGTCGAGGGCATCCCGGTCGGCACGTACGCGGTGCTGCGCAACGGCATGACGCTCAGCGAGCAGGACAAGGAGCGGCTCGGCCTGCCGGTCTTCGTCAAGCCGTCCCGGGCCGGGTCGTCGTTCGGCGTCAGCAAGGTCACCGACTGGGCCGAACTGGACGCGGCCGTCGCCGCCGCCCGGCAGTTCGACCCGAAGGTCATCATCGAGGCCGCGATCGTCGGCCGCGAGATCGAGTGCGGTGTGCTGGAGGGCGAGGCCGGTGGCGCGCCCGAGGCGTCGGTGCTGGCCGAGGTGCGGGTCGTCGCCGACCACGACTTCTACGACTTCGAGGCGAAGTACCTCGACGACTCCTGCGAGTACGACATTCCGGCCAACCTGCCGGAGAAGGTGACCCGCCAGGTGCAGGAGTACGCGGTCCGCGCGTTCACCGCGCTGGACTGCGCCGGCCTGGCCCGGGCCGACTTCTTCGTCACCCCCGAGCTGGACGTCTACCTCAACGAGATCAACACGATGCCGGGCTTCACGCCGACGTCGATGTTCCCGCGGATGTGGGCGGCCTCCGGCCTGGAGTACCCGAAGCTGGTCAACCGGCTGATCCGTACCGCCCAGCGGCGCGGCGTCGGCCTGCACTGACCCGCCCGATCCCGCCCGCGCCTGTCAGCCGGCGCGGGCGGAGTCGGTTCGCGCTCAGTGCTGGCAGCCGGACGGGACGGCGCCGCCGGACGGCACGCTCGCCACGATCGTGCTGGAGATCGTCGGCAACCACTGCAACGGCTGCTCGTACGAGCGCGGGACGCGCACGGTGATCAGCGTCTCCCGGTCGACCGTGGAGAGGACCGCCGCGTCGGCCTGCTCGGCCAGGTGCCAGCAGACCTGGTTGACCGTCCAGACCTCGTCGGTGCTGGGGAAGGTCGGCTCGGTGCCGCCGCAGGCCAGGGTGAGCGCGGGGTCGCCGTACGCGGCGTTCTGCTCCGGACCGGCGGTGACCGGTCGCTGGGCCAGGTCGCGGATGCTCGCCGGGAGTTGGGAGAGCAGGGCCCGGCAGACCGTGGCCGGGCGGGCGGCCAGCGCCGGGGCGGCCATCTCCACCGGGGCGGTGGACTGCACCCGGGCGCTTGTCGCGGATGGTGTCGGCGCGGCGGCCGGCGCGTCCGGGCTGAGCTTGCTGAAGGCCAGCACGGCCACCAGCAGCGTGATCGGCAGCGCGATCAACGTGGCCAGCAGGGCCGCGCCGCGCATGGTGCGGTCGCGGCCGGCCGGCGCGGCGGCGGCGGGATCGGTCGACTCGCCGATACCGTCAGCCGGCTCGGGCGTGCCATCGGCCGCGTCGCGCGCCGCGTCGTCGTCCAGGGCAGAGGAGGAGGTCGTCATCTCGTCCACTTACAGCCGCACCACCGAACACGTGAGGGTGCGGGTGATGCCGGGCACCATCTGCACCTTGCTGACGATGAGCTTGCCGAGCTCGTCGACGGTGTTCGCCTCGGTGAGGACGACCACGTCGTACGGGCCGGTGACGGCGTCGACGCGTACCACGCCGGGGATGTCCGCGATGAGACCCGCCACGTCACGTGCGCGGCCGACCTCGGTCTGGATGAGGATGTACGCCTGTACCACGACTCGACCTCCGTCCGTCGCCGCCCGGGAGCGGCCCGAAGGGTGAAACTACCTTACGGACCAGGTCTGATCCCTATCGGTGGTCAAGGAGCAGCGGTGAGCGAGCACGGCGGAGCCGGGCAGCACGGGCGGAACGCCCGCGGCGGCCACGGTGTGTCCGGTATCGGGGAGTTCGGGCTGATCGGGAAGATCACCGCCCGGCTGTCGTACGGGCCGACGACCCTGCTCGGCCCGGGGGACGACGCGGCGGTGGTGGCCGCGCCGGACGGCCGGGTCGCGGCCTCCACCGACGTGCTCGTCGACGGGCGGCACTTCCGGCGGGACTGGTCCTCGGCCCGCGACGTCGGCCACCGGGCGGCGGCGGCCAACCTGGCGGACATCGCGGCGATGGGTGCCACGCCGACCGCCCTGCTTGTCGCTCTGTGCATGCCGGCGGACCTGGACACCGGCTGGGCGGAGGAGTTGGCCGACGGGCTCTCCGCGGAGGCGGCCACGGTCGGCGCGAGTGTCGTCGGCGGGGACATGTCGGCCAGCCCCACCCTGACCGTCGCGGTCACCGCGCTGGGCGACCTGGCGGGCCGTCCGCCGGTGTTGCGCTCGGGGGCCCGACCCGGGGACGTGCTCGCCCTGGCCGGGCGCACCGGGTACGCGGCAGCCGGTCTGACCGTACTGACCCGTGGCTTCCGGACGCCCCGGCTGTTGGTCGAGGCGTACCGGCGGCCGCAGGTGCCCTACCGGGCCGGCCCGGAGGCCGCCCAACTCGGTGCCACCTCCATGATCGACGTGTCGGACGGGCTCCTCGCCGACCTCGGGCACGTCTCGGCGGCCAGCGGGGTGGCGATCGACGTACGCCGGGACAGGTTCGAGGTGCCCCGGCAGATGGCCGACGCGGCGCAGGCGCTCGGCGTCGACCCGTACACCTGGATCCTCGCTGGTGGCGACGACCACGCACTGGCCGCGACCTTCCCCCCGGCGGTGGTGCTGCCGCCGGGCTGGCGGCCGATCGGCCTGGTCACGGATGGTGCCGGCGTGACGGTCGACGGCCGTGCCCACGACGGCCCGACCGGCTGGGACCACTTCCGGTGAGGCCCACGCGCCGCCGTACCCTGGATACCGTGAGTGAGATCGAGATCCGGGTGGTTCGGTTCGACGCGCCGGTGGCGCAGCGCCTGATCCACGCCGCACTGGCCGACCTCGGTGCCCGCTACGGCGGTACCGGCGACGACACCCCGGTGGACGCGGCCGAGTTCGAGCCGCCCGATGGCGCGTTCCTCGTCGCCTACCTGGCCGGCGAGCCGGTCGGCTGCGGTGGCTGGCGCAGCCACGGCGCGGACGCCGCGGAGCTGAAGCGGATGTACACGGCGCCGGCGGCGCGGGGGCGGGGAGTGGCCCGCGCGGTGCTGGCGGCCGTCGAGCGCTCAGCCCGCGAGCAGGGCCGCAAGCGAGTGGTGCTGGAGTGCGGCGACAAGCAGCCCGAGGCGATCGCCATGTACGGCTCCGCCGGGTACGAGCGGATCCCGAACTTCGGCTTCTACAAGGACGCGGAGGGCGTCGTCTCCTTCGGCCGTACCCTCTGACCTGCGCGCCCGGCCCGGGTCTGCCGTGCCTGGCCGGCGCACCAGAGGCCCGGCGGGCTCGTGTGCGGCGGCCGCCACGGACATGACAGAGCCGGCGGACCCTCGGGGTCCGCCGGCTGAGCCGTACGAGAAGGTGGGTGCTACCGCGTCAGGCGCGGGTGACCTTGCCGGCCTTGATGCACGAGGTGCAGACCTTCAACTTCTTGGTGTTGCCGCCACCGGCCGGGGTACGCACCGACTGGATGTTCGGGTTCCAGCGGCGGTTGGTCCGCCGGTGCGAGTGGGACACGTTGTGGCCGAAGCCCGGTCCCTTGCCACAGACGTCGCACACGCTAGCCACGGGATACTCCTGGGATTGATACGTTCATGAGGTCGCCGGCAGGTGCTGCCCGGGCAACCTGGTCAGGTTACCCGATGACTCGCCGACCCGGCCAACCGGCCCGGTCCGGCGCTCGCCCGTGCCCCGGCTCGCGCCTGGTCGTGGGCCTGTCCGCCCGACGGCGGGCCGGCCCGGCGGCAAGGGTACCGGAGACGGTGGTTTCCGCCGCGGCCAGCGCCGGCGTGCGGCGCGGGGGACACGCCGGACGAGTCCGACGGGTGTCGGCGCGCGCCAGTAGGCTTCTGCCCGTGCTGGACACCCTCGACGCCGCCGCGGTCCGCCGCTGGTGCGCGAGCGGGTTGGCCGCGCTGAAGCGTCACCAGGGCGAGATCGACCAGCTCAACGTCTATCCGGTGCCCGACGGCGACACCGGCACCAACCTGGTGCTCACCCTCACCTCGGCCCAGCAGGCCCTCGCCATGGATCTGGACACTCTCCCCGACAGCGGGCCGACCGCGCACGGGCACGCGTTGCGGCTGATGGCCCAGGGCGCGCTGCTCGGGGCGCGGGGCAACTCCGGGGTGATCCTCTCGCAGATCCTGCGCGGTTTCGCCGACCAGGTCGCCGGGGTGCCGGCGATCCGTGGCCGGGAGCTGGCCGCCGCGCTGCGGTCCGGCACCGCCGCCGCGTACGCCGCGGTCTCCCGGCCGGTCGAGGGCACAGTGCTCACCGTGGTCGCGGCGGCCGCCACCGCGGCCGACGGCGCGGACAGCGACGACCTGCCGACGGTGGCCGGCGTCGCGGCCCGGGCGGCGGCCGAGGCACTCGCCCGGACCCCGGAGCAACTGCCGGCGCTGGCCCGCGCCGGGGTGGTCGACGCCGGTGGCCGAGGGCTCTGCGTGCTGCTCGACGCCCTGGTCGAGGTGCTGACCGGGGAGAGCACGGCCCGGCCCGCGCCGATGCCGCGCTCCGCCCGCCCGGCGGCCACCGTCGCCCGCGAGACCGGTTCCGACGAGTACGCGTACGAGGTGCAGTTCCTGCTCGATGCCCGTGCCGAGGCGGTCGCCGGGTTGCGGCAGGCCCTGCACGCGTTGGGGGATTCGCTCGTCGTCGTCGGCGACGGCCGTGAGCCGGAAGGCACGTGGAACGTGCACGTGCACGTCAACGACGTGGGCGCGGCGGTCGAGGCCGGTGTCGCGGCCGGCCGCCCGTACCGGATCTCGGTGACCCGCTTCGCCGACCAGTCGGAGTCGCCCTCCGGCCCGGTGGTGGCCGGCCGGGCCGCTGTGGTGGTGGCCACCGGCGGCGGCATCGCCGACCTGTTCGCCGCGGAGGGCGCCACGGTGGTGCCGGGCAACCCGTCCACGGGCGAGTTGCTGGACGCCGTCCGCAGCACCGGCGCGGCCCGGGTGGTGGTGCTGCCCAACGACGCCAACACCGAGGCGGTGGCGAGCGCGGCCGCCCGCGAGGCCCACCGGTACGGCATCAAGGTGAGCGTGGTGCCGACCCGCTCGCCCGTGCAGGCGTTGGCCGCCCTCGCGGTCCGCGACGGTGACCGCCGTTTCGAGGACGACGTCATCGCGATGGCCGAGGCTGCTGGCGCCTGCCGCTACGCCGAGGTCTGCCATGCCAGCAGGGAGGCGCTGACCGTGGCCGGTCCGTGCCGCCCCGGCGACGTGTTGGCGCTGGTGGAGGGGGAGGTGCACCTGATCGGCGCCGATCTCACCGACACCTGCGCGGCAGTGGTCGACCGGATGCTCGGTGGTGGCGGCGAGATGGTCACCCTGCTGGCCGGGGCGGACGCTCCGGCCGGGCTCACCGACGCCGTCCGCGCGCACGTCGCGCGACGCTGGCCGTTCGTCGAGGTGCACGCGTACCCGGGCGGCCAACCGTTTTATCCGCTCCTGGTAGGGATCGAATGAGCGAACCAGCCACGGTGGACACTCCACTGAAGAAGCTGGTCGGGGACAAGACAGCCAAGGCGCTGGCCTCGCACCTCGACCTGCACACCGCGGGTGACCTGGTCTACCACTTCCCGCGCCGTTACGACGAGCGCGGTGAGCACACCGACATCCGCGCACTGGACGTCGGTGAGCAGGTCACCGTGCTGGCCCAGGTGCAGCGCACCGCGGTGCGCCCGATGCGTCAGCGGCGGGGCAACCTGCTGGAGGTGACCGTCGGCGACGGCTCCGGCGGGGTGCTGACGTTGACCTTCTTCGGCAACCAGGCGTGGCGTGAGCGGGAGCTGCGCCCCGGCCGGTGGGGCCTGTTCGCCGGCAAGGTCACCGAGTTCCGGGGCAAACGGCAGCTCAACGGCCCGGAGTACGTCCTGCTCGGTGAGGGTGGCGACGGCGAGGCGGCGGTCAGCGACGACATCGAGGAGTTCGCCGGGGCGCTGATCCCCGTCTACCCGGCCGCCGCGGCCGTGCCGACCTGGGTGATCGCGCGCTGCGTGCGTGTCGTACTGGACACGTTCACCCCGCCGAACGATCCACTGCCGAGCGCCGTGCGGGCCGGCCGCAAGCTGGTCGGGCTGGGCGCCGCGCTGACCGAGATCCACCGGCCGTCCAGCAAGGAGGCGCTGCACCAGGCGCGGCGGCGACTCAAGTGGGACGAGGCCTTCGCCGTCCAGGTGACCCTGGTGCAGCGCAAGCACCGGGCAGCCGACTGGCCGGCCCGGCCTCGCCCGGCGGCCCCGGGCGGGCTGCTGGAAGCCTTCGACGCCCGACTCCCGTACGAGCTGACGGCCGGTCAGCGTGAGGTGGGTGTGGAGATCGCTGCGGATCTGGCCACCCCACACCCCATGCACCGCCTGTTGCAGGGCGAGGTGGGCTCGGGCAAGACGGTGGTGGCGCTACGGGCGATGCTCCAGGTGGTCGACGCGGGCGGGCAGGCCGCGCTGCTGGCACCCACCGAGGTGTTGGCCGCCCAGCATCACCGGGGCATGCTCGACCTGCTCGGGCCACTCGGGCGGGCCGGCGAGCTGGGCTCCGCCGAGCACGCCACCCGGGTCGAGTTGGTCACCGGCTCGCTGGGCGCGGCGGCCCGCCGTCGGGCGCTCGGCGAGGTGGCCAGCGGCGCCGCCGGCATCGTGCTCGGCACCCACGCCCTGCTCTACGAGGGGGTCGACTTCGCCGACCTCGGCCTGGTGGTCGTCGACGAGCAGCACCGCTTCGGCGTCGAGCAGCGCGACGCCCTGCGGGCCAAGGCCGACCAGCCGCCGCACGTGCT
Organism: Micromonospora sp. DT53; assembly: GCF_049841535.1. Lineage (NCBI taxonomy): Bacteria > Bacillati > Actinomycetota > Actinomycetes > Micromonosporales > Micromonosporaceae > Micromonospora > Micromonospora sp. DT53. The sequence continues at coordinate 100,623 of NZ_JBNCKM010000005.1, read as the reverse complement.
GGTGATGACGGCCACCCCGATCCCGCGCACGGTGGCGATGACCGTCTACGGCGACCTGGAGGTCTCCACCCTCTCCCAGCTGCCCCGGGGGCGGTCGCCGATCGCCTCGCACGTGGTGCCGGCCGCCGAGAAGCCGGCCTACCTGGACCGGGCCTGGCGTCGGCTGCGCGAGGAGGTGACCGCCGGCCACCAGGCGTACGTGGTGTGCCCGCGGATCGGCGACGGACCGACTAGCGACGAGGAACCGCCACCCGAGGACGACAACGGCCGACGGCCGCCGGTGGCGGTGACCGAGGTGGCTCCGCTGCTGGCCGAGGGCCCGCTGCGCGGCCTACGGATCGGGGTGCTGCACGGTCGCCTCTCGGCCGACGAGAAGGACGCGGTGATGCGTTCCTTCGCGGCCGGCGACCTGGATGTGCTGGTGGCGACCACGGTGATCGAGGTCGGCGTGGACGTGCCGAACGCGACAGTGATGATCGTGCTGGACGCCGACCGGTTCGGTGTCTCCCAGTTGCACCAGTTGCGGGGCCGGGTCGGCCGGGGCGCCGCCGCCGGGCTCTGTCTGCTGGTCAGCGAGGCGGCCGAGGGTTCGTCGGCTCGGGAGCGGCTGGACGCGGTGGCGTCCACGAGCGACGGTTTCAAGCTCGCCGAACTCGATCTGGAGCAGCGCCGTGAGGGCGACGTGCTGGGTGCCACCCAGTCTGGGCGTCGCTCGCACCTGCGGTTGCTGTCCCTGCGACGCGACGCCGACCTGATCCGCGACGCCCGCGCCGAGGCGATCACCCTGATCGAGGACGACCCGGAGCTGACCCGCAATCCGGCGCTGGCCGCCTCGGTGGCCGCACTCGTGGACGAGGACCGCGCGGAGTACCTGGAAAAGGGCTGACCACGCGTCCGGCCGCGCCGGTGATCCACTCGGCTTTCCTGAAACCGGGGTGTCCGCGTCGGCGGGACACCCCGGTTTCAATGATGTCGAGTCGATCACGTAGGTCGTTACATGGCTGAGGGCGCGTCGACCGGGTGGTCGACGCGCCCTCAGGTGTCAGAGCGGGTTGTCTCAGGCGGTGAAGCGAACCCGACGACGACGGGCCACCATGAACAGCGCGACACCGGCGGCCAGCAGGACCGCGGCGCCGGCGATGATGCCGCCGGTGGCAGCACCGGTCAGCGGCAGAGACGGCTCGTCCTTGTCGCCACCACCCTGACCCGTGGTGCAGTCGGCCGGCTTCTCCCAGGCGATCGGGGTGGTGTCGTCGAGGCCCTCGGCCGCCGGCGTCACGGTCAGACCCTCGAACGCCTTGAAGGTGACGGTGCCGCTCTTGCCCGGCTCGACGGTCAGCGTCTGGGCCTTGCCCTTGTTCGGGGTGAAGGTGATGGTGATCGTCTTACCGTCGGCCGGGTTGGCGATGTCGAAGATCAGCTCGGTGCAGGTCGACTTGTAGCTGCCGGCCGGCTCGCCGGGCTCGACGCAGTTCTCAGCGGCGGCGGGCGTGCCCTCGAAGAGCGGCTTGTCCAGACCGTCGGCAACCACCTTGATGGTGGTGGCGTTCTTGGCCGGCACCTTGACCGACTTGCTCTCGCCGGCCGCGACGGTGGCGCCCTTGGTGAAGCCGTCGGCACCGGTGATGGTGAACTTCGCCGGAGCGGTGGCGTCCTTGGCGTTTCCGAGCTTCACCAGGACGTCGCCGTCACAGTCCGAGGCCACGTTGGCGGTCGGCTTGGGGGTCGTCGGAACCGGGGGCTGCTCCTTGGTGCAGGTCCCACTGAACTCGATCGCCGCCGAGCGCAGCTCCTTGTCCTCGAATTCGTTGTTCCACATGGCCCGCACCGACAGGGTGGCCTTGGTGGTCTTCGCGTCCAGGCGCTGGGTGGCGGTCACCGCGTCGCTGACGGCGTGCGGGTAGACCTTGCCCTCGGTCACCGCGATGCCGTCGATGGTGGCGTCGCTGGCGGTCTCGCCGACGTACGTCTTCGCCGAGACCTCGCTGAACTTGTAGCTCGTGACGTCGCCCGGGGCGAAGGTCTTGACGGTCCAGGTGGCCACCCACTCGCCGGCGGCGGTGTCACAGTCGGCTTTGACCTGGATTTCGCTGTGGTGGGCGCTGGCGGGTGCGGCGAAGGTCACGACGCCGGCGAGGCCGATCAGCGCGCCCGCGGCGATGGCCGCTACGCGCCGGAACGGAGACTTGGGAGGGTTCACGCCTGCTCCTGGTGAGGGGGGTACGGATCGCGTGGCGGGAGGCCGGGAGACATCGTGACCGGGGAGTCACCTGCTCACCGGGGCGTCGCGCGACGCGGTGGTGTTCCCGCAGCGAAAGCGGGGACAGGGGGAGACTGTACTGATGGGTGGTTAATGAGGGGAGTTCAGATCATTGCCATCCGGCAATGTAGTTGATTCGTGATCTTTGATACACCGAAGGTGTTGGTCCGGTCACTGGGGACGGACCGCCGGCCGGGGCTCCACGGTGGACGCCGCGCCGTCGGGGCAGCTCAGGTGCTCCGCGTCGTCGCCGGCTGGCCGGCCGCTCGGATCCGCGCCGTCCTGACCGGGTTCGCGCCGCATCGCGTAGCGTCGCGGGCATGAGCAGGAGGAAACGGTGACCCGGATCGTGGCCGGGACGCTCGGTGGCCGGCGGATCGCCGCGCCGCCCGGCGCCGGCACCCGACCCACCTCGGACCGGGTCCGGGAGGCACTCTTCAGTGCCGTCCAGGCCGAGGTCGACCTCGACGGCGCCCGCTTCGCCGACCTGTACGCCGGCTCCGGCGCGGTCGGCCTGGAGGCGCTCTCCAGGGGCGCGCGGCACGTGCTGCTTGTCGAGTCCGACCCGCGGGCGGCCCGGGTGATCCGGGAGAACGTGGCGGCCCTGCGCGCCGGTCCGGCGGCCCGTCTGGTCACCGGCAAGGTGGCGACGGTGCTGGCCTCCGGACCGGACGGCGAGCCGTACGACGTGGTCTTCGCCGACCCGCCGTACGCGGTGCCGGACGAGGAGATCACCGCGCTGTTGGCCGCGCTGGTGGACGGCGGGTGGCTGGCGCCCGACGCGTTGGTGGTGGTGGAGCGGTCCCGCCGTACCAGGGAGTTCGACTGGGTGGAGGGGATCACCGCCGAGCGCAGTCGCCGTTACGGCGAGACCACCCTTTGGTACGGTCGCCGATCATGAGACGTGCGGTGTGCCCCGGTTCGTTCGACCCGGTCACCAACGGACACCTCGACATCATCGGGCGGGCCAGTCGGCTCTTCGACGAGGTGATCGTCGGTGTGCTGGTGAACCAGTCGAAGAGTGGCCTGTTCACCGTCGAGGAGCGCATCGAGATGCTCCGCGAGGTGACCTCGTCGTACGGCAACGTGCGGGTCGAGTCCTTCCGAGGGCTGCTGGTGGACTTCTGCCGGGCCCAGCAGGCGAGTGTGCTGATCAAGGGTCTGCGGGCGGTCAGCGACTTCGACTACGAGTTGCAGATGGCCCAGATGAACATCGGTCTGGCCGGTGTCGAGACGCTCTTCATGCCTACCAACCCGCTCTACTCGTTCCTCTCGTCGAGCCTGGTCAAGGACGTGGCCAAGTGGGGCGGCGACATCTCCGCCCACGTCCCCGACCCGGTCCGCGAGGCCCTCCAGGCCCGTCTGGGCCCCCGCCGCTGACCCGCCCTCATCTCCCCCGTACCCCCGCGATCTTGCACTCACGGTGCCCGAACCAGCCCTTTTTGGAATGGTTTGGTGCAACCGAAAGTGCAAGATTGGCGGGGGGTGACTATGTCGCGACTCGCCGGGTTGGGGTGAGTGGGGCGGCGGTGGGGCGGGCAGGACATGATTGGTGGCGCGGGGAACGGCCGTAGCCCGCATCATGGAGGTCGGCCGACGAACGACAGGAGTGAGGTAGCCGGTGGACCCGCTCGATCGCATCGACGAACTGATCGCCATCCTGGAGCAGGCCCGCTCCGTCCCGATGTCGCGCAACAACTGCATGGTCGACCGGGGTGAGATGATCGCCGCCCTCGATGAGATGCGCGCCGATCTCCCCGCCGATCTACGTCGTGCCGCCGCGCTCCTGGAGGAGCGCGACAAGATCATGGACGCCGGCAAGCGCGAGGCGGACCGGATCATCAGTGAGGGTGAGGCAGAACACGCCCGCCTGGTCTCGGTGAACGAGATCACCGTGTCGGCCGAGCACGAGGGTGCCCGGATCATCGGCGAGGCCCGCGCCGAGGCGCAGCGCCTGCGTGAGGAGGTCGACGACTACGTCGACACCGCGCTGGCCAACTTCGAGCAGTTCCTCACCAGGGCGCTGGCCTCGATAGAGCGCGGCCGGGACAAGATGCACGCGCTGCGGGAGATCGGCACCTTCGCTGGGGATGAGGCGGAACGCCCGCTACCCTTCTGAGCGGCACCTCACCAGCCGACTTCTCAGGCGGGCGTCGCCCCCGGTTCGACGGTCCGGCGGTCGTCCAGGTAACCTTTTTTGTCGGCCTCTCACCGGCCGGAGTCTAACTATGCCCAAGCACTCGCCATCGACACTCAACCCCAGGTCGCCGTTGGTCCTCGACACGAGGGACCTGCCGCGTCGCCCTGGCGCGTTGCGTGAGGTCCAGCGGGTCGTGCCGGCACCGGCGGACCTCGGTGTGGAGTTGATCGGCGTGCCGGAGGGCGCGGACCTCGACCTCGATCTGAGGTTGCAGTCGGTGTCCGAGGGCGTGCTCGTCTCCGGGACCATCACCGGTCCTGTCCGGGGCGAGTGCGGCCGTTGCCTGCGCGAGATCAACGACTCGATGGGCGTGACGATCCAGGAGCTGTACGCGTACGAGGACAGCACCACGGACGCCACGACCGACGAGGACGAGGTGGGCCGGATGCAGGGCGATCTGATCGACCTGGAGCCGGCGCTGCGGGACGCGTTGGTGCTCACGCTGCCGACCAACCCGCTCTGCCGGGAGGACTGCCCAGGACTGTGCCCCGAATGCGGGGCGCACTGGGACGATCTGCCGGCCGACCACAGTCACCAGCAGATCGACCCGCGTTGGGCGGGCCTGTCGCAACTGACCGTTACAGAGGAGTAAGAACCGTGGCCGTCCCGAAGCGCAAGATGTCGCGCAGCAACACCCGGTCCCGCCGGGCGAACTGGAAGGCGACAGTGGTCGCGACCGTTGCGTGCCCGCAGTGCAAGTCCCCGAAGCTGCCGCACGCCGCCTGCTCCGTCTGCGGCACCTACAACGGCCGCCAGGTTCTCGAGGTCTGACCTGGACGCCGAGTGACGCCCCCGACCCCAGGCCGGGCGGCGCGCGCATCCTGGCATTCGCCCGGTGCTCCGGCTCCCTCCGACGCCGGCCGGCCCACTCCGGCCGGCGTTCCGGTGGAGCCGGGCGCCGCGCGGATCGCCGTTGACCTCCTCGGCGGGGACGACGCTCCCGCCGTCGTGGTTGACGGCGCTCTGCGGGCCATGCGCGCCGACCCTGACCTGCATCTGCTTCTCGTCGGTCCGACCGAGGTCGCCGACGAGCTGATTGCTGCCCTCGATCCGGCGCAACGCGCCCGGATCACGGTGCGGCCGGTCCGCGATGTCGTCGGCATGGCCGACCATCCCAGCGCCGCCCGCGCCGAGAGCACCGTCCGGGCCGCGGTCACCGCCGTCCGGGACGGGACCGCCGACGCCCTGGTCTCCGCCGGCGCCACCGGCGCCACCGTCACCGCGGCCGTGCTCGGCCTCGGCCGCTCGCCGGAGATCCGCCAACCTGCCCTGGCCGCCACCCTGCCCGCCGTGGCGGGGCCTGTCGTGTTGCTCGATGTCGGCGGCTCCCTGGAACCCCGCCCGGCCACCCTCGCCCGCCACGCCGTGCTCGGCGCCGCGTACGCGGCGGTGGCCCACTCGATCGCCGCGCCACGGGTCGGGTTGCTCTCGGTCGGCACCGAGGCCGGTAAGGGCGACCGGGTCCGCCGCGCCACCGACCCTCTGCTCGCCGTCGAACCGCTGCCCGGTGGGGCGCGCTACGTCGGCCTGGTCGAGGGGTACGACGTGGCCCTCGGCGCGCGCGCCGATGTGGTCGTCACCGACGGGTTCACCGGTAACGTGCTGCTCAAGGCCATTGAGGGCGCGTACGCAATGGCCGGCGGCCCACCCGCCGAGGGCGGCGCGCCCCGTGCGGCCGCCCTGTTGGGCGTCGCGGGGACGGTGGTCGTCTGCCACGGGTCCGCCCGCGCCGACGACGTCGCCTCCGGCATAGCTCTCGCCGCCCACCTGTGGCGGCGGCGCGCCACCGATCTGGTCTCCGCGTTGCTCGACCGCGACGCCGCGACGGATCGCACCGATCGCACCGATCGCTCCACCGACACCGAGGTACGCACATGAGCAACGACAAGCGGCGGCGGGCGTCCGTCAGTCACCTGGAAGCCGCCTTCGGAGTGAGCCTGGAACCCGAGCTGCTCCAGCGCGCGTTGACCCACCGGTCGTACGCGTACGAGAACGGCGGGCTGCCGACCAACGAGCGGCTGGAGTTCCTCGGCGACTCGGTGCTCGGCGTGGTGATCACCACGGCGCTCTTCCACAACCATCCGGACCTGCCCGAGGGGCAGTTGGCCAAGTTGCGTGCCAGCGTGGTCAACATGCGGGCGCTCGCCGACGTGGCCCGTGGTCTGGGCCCGGACGGGCTCGGCGCGTACCTGCTGCTCGGCAAGGGTGAGGAGACCACAGGTGGCCGGGACAAGGCGAGCATCCTCGCCGACACGCTGGAGGCGCTGCTCGGCGCGATCTACCTCCAGTACGGCCTGGACACCACGGGGATCGTCATCCACCGGCTCTTCGATCCGCTGATGGCCGAGTCGGCCGGTCGCGGAGCCGCACTGGACTGGAAGACCAGTCTCCAGGAGCTGACGGCCGCGCTCGGGCTGGGTGTGCCGGAGTACCGGATCGAGGGCACCGGCCCGGATCACCTGAAGACGTTCACCGCCTGGGTGGTGGTGGCCGGCAACCGGTACGGCGGCGCCGAGGGGCGCAGCAAGAAGGAGGCGGAGCAGCGGGCCGCCGAGGCCGCCTGGCGGACGCTCGCCGAGCAGAACGGCCAGAACGGCGACGACGGCCAGGATGGTCGGGCCGGCGACGACCGCCGGGATCAGCCGACCGACCGGGACGACTCGGGGGACCGGGACGAGCCGTTCGGGCCGCTGGAGCGCGCGGAGCGGGCTGCTCAGTCCGAGCAGGCCGACCACCTGGCGCAGGCGCTGCCGGCCGGGGGCACCGACGGCCACGAGACGGGCCCGCGGCGTGCCTGAGCTGCCCGAGGTGGAAACCGTCCGACAGGGGGTGGCCCAGTGGGTCGTCGGCCGTCGGATCGCCTCGGTCGAGGTTCGTCACCCGCGTGCGGTCCGTCGGCATGCTCCGGGCGACGTGCACTTCGCCGACGTGCTCGCCGGCCGCACGGTGCTGGACGCCCGCCGTCGCGGCAAGTACCTGTGGCTGCCACTGGACAGCGGTGACGCGATAGTCGGGCATCTCGGCATGTCGGGTCAGTTGCTGCTCCAACCACCCGGCACGGCGGACGAGACCCATCTGCGGGTCCGGTTCCGGTTCGCCGACGACGGCCCGGAGCTGCGCTTCGTCGACCAGCGTACGTTCGGTGGGCTCTCGGTGAGCGAGGGCGGCGCCGAGCTACCGGACGAGATCGCGCACATCGCCCGCGACCCGATGGACCCGGAGTTCTCCGACGAGGCGTTCGTCGCGGCGCTGCGCCGCCGGCACACCGAGGTGAAGCGGGCCCTGCTCGACCAGACCCTGATCTCCGGGGTGGGCAACATCTACGCCGACGAGGCGCTCTGGCGCGCCCGGCTGCACGGCGGCCGACCCACCGACGCGCTGACCGGCCCGGCCGCGCAGCGCCTGCTCGGCCACGTCCGCGACGTGCTGGCCGAGGCGATCAGCGAGGGCGGCACCAGCTTCGACGCCCTCTATGTGAACGTCAACGGCGAGAGTGGCTACTTCGACCGGGCGCTCAACGCCTACGGGCGCGAGGGCGAGCCGTGCCGCCGGTGCGGCGCGCCGATCCGCCGCGAGGCGTTCATGAACCGCTCCTCGTACAGTTGCCCGCACTGTCAGCCACGGCCCCGGGGTTCCCTTCGGGGATGACCCGGAGCCGGCTCGGGGGGATGCCGGCGGGTCGCGGCGGGTCGCTCCGGGCTGCCCCCCGGTGTACGTCCGGATCGCGGGCTTACGCCCGATGAACGCACCCCCGCCCCCGGTCTGTCGGTTCCAGGGTGGACCGGGGTCGATCCCCGATGTGACCGCCTCGTCACGCACCTAGCGTCAGCACCGTTGACAGGGGGTTGACGTGACAGGGGGACGCGAGATGGGCAGCAGACCGGTGACGGTGCGGATGGCACGGTGGAGCGCCGAGCACCCGTGGCGAGCGATCGCGCTGTGGGTCGTGTTCGTGGCGGTGTGCTTCGTCGGTGGCAGTGCCGCCGGTCTCAACGAGGCCACCAGCGGCGACCAGGCGATCGGCGAGGCGGGGCGGGCCGACCTGATCGTGGACGCCGGTGACTTCGACGACCCGGCCGTGGACAACGTCCTCATCACCTCCCGGGGCGGTGCGCTCGACCAGGCCGCGGCGAAGGCGGCGGCCGACGACGCCGCAGCCCGGCTGCGTACGGTCACCGGGGTGGCCGAGGTGGGCCAGCCGATCACCGCCCGGGACGGCTCGGCGCTGCTGCTGCCGATCACCATGTCGGGTGACCCGGAGACCGCCTCGGACCGGGTGCAGCCGCTGCGCGACGTCACCGCCAGCGTCCAGGCGGCGCATCCGCAGCTGCGCGTCGAGCAGGTCGGCGGGCCGTCGATCGGCCAGGCCCTCGACGACACCCTCGACAAGGACTTCAAGCGTGCCGAGCTGCTCAGCCTGCCGGTCACCCTGGCCATCCTGATCATCGCGTTCGGCGCGCTGATCGCGGCCAGCGTCCCGGTGCTGCTGGCGCTCTCCTCGGTCGCCGCCGCGATGGGTCTGTCCACTCTCGCCTCGCACCTGGTACCGGCCACCGACACCACGGCACCTGTGATCCTGCTGATCGGTATGGCGGTCGGGGTGGACTACTCGCTGTTCTACATCCGCCGGGAGCGGGAGGAACGGGCCAAGGGCCGGTCCGGTCTGGACGCGGTGGAGATCGCCGCGGAAACCTCCGGGCACGCCGTGGTGGTCTCCGGTCTCGCCGTGATCATCGCGATGGCCGGGCTGCTGCTTGCCGGCGACGTGGTCTTCTCGTCCCTGGCGGTCGGCTCGATTCTCGTGGTCGCGGTCGCGGTGACCGGCTCACTGACCGTGCTGCCCGCCCTGCTGGTCAAGCTCGGCCGCTGGGTCGACCGGCCCCGGGTGCCGCTGCTCTGGCGGCTGACCGCGCCGCGTACCGGTCGGCACGGCGAACCGCGCTCGCCCCGGCTCTGGCCCGCGCTGCTCCGGCCGGCGCTGCGCGCACCGGTCGTGACGCTGATCATCTCGGTTGGCCTGCTGCTCGCGCTCGCCGCGCCGGCGCTCGGTATGAAGTTGAAGTTCATCGGCATGGAGGACCTGCCCCGCACCACTCCGGCCATGCAGGCGTACGACCGGCTCACCGCCGCCTTTCCCAGCAACGGCACCAACCACGTGGTGGCCGTCCGGGCGCCCGCCGAGCAGGCCGACCGGGTTCGCGCCGCCCTCACCGACCTGTCCGCCCGGGCTGCCGCCGATCCGCTGTTCGCCCCGGTCGAGGCGAACGGCCCGAAGATCCAGGTGTCGGCAGACCGACGGGTGTCGGTGCTGGACATCGCCACCCCGTACGCCAGCCGGGACGACCGGTCGGTGCAGTCGCTGGAGAAGCTGCGCGCCGACCTGGTCCCGGCCGAGCTGCGGGGCGTCCCCGGGATCGAGTACGCGGTCGGCGGCGGCGTGGCCGGCAGCGAGGACTACGCACAGCACGTCCGGGACAAGTTGCCGCTGGTGATGGGTTTCGTGCTGGTGCTCACCTTCCTGGTCATGGTGCTCACCTTCCGGTCGGTGGTGGTGGCCGCCAGCGCGATCGCGTTGAACCTGCTCTCCGTCGGGGCCGCGTACGGGCTGCTGGTGCTCGTGTTCCAGGGTGACTGGGCCGAGGGGCTGCTCGGTTTCACCTCGATGGGCGCCATCATGTCCTGGCTGCCGCTGTTCCTCTTCGTGGTGCTCTTCGGCCTCTCGATGGACTACCACGTCTTCGTGGTCAGCCGGATCCGCGAGGGGGTCCGGGCCGGCATGTCCAACCGGGACGCGGTGTCGTACGGGATCACCTCGTCGGCCGGGGTGGTGACCAGCGCGGCCGTCGTGATGGTGGGGGTCTTCTCGATCTTCGCCACGCTGAGCACCATCGACATGAAGCAGCTCGGCATCGGCCTGGCGGCGGCGATCCTGCTGGATGCCACGATCATCCGGGGCGTGGTGCTGCCAGCGTTGATGACCATGCTCGGCGACGCCAACTGGTGGGCCCCGCGCTTCCTGCGCGCCCGCCCGGCGCCGGCCCCCGCCGACCCGCCAGCCCCCGCCCCGGAACTGGTGCCAGTCCCCTAACCCCCGCACCCCGACCCCACCCCCGCCGATCTTGCAGTTTCTGTTGCGACAAACTGGGCTAACCCGGGCAAGTCGACGGCGGAAAGTGCAAGATCGCGGGGCGGGGGCGGGGGCGGGGTGGGATCGGTCAGGGGAGGGGGCAGGCTTCTCGGGAGGCGTCCAGCGTCCGGTCCTTGCGGATCGACGCGAAGCCGTAGCCGACTGTGGTGACACAGAAGTCGTCGGTCGAGGCGGTGTACTCGACGTGGAAGACCGGCTTGCCGGCGTCGCTGAACGGCAGCAGTTTGGCGCACTGGGCCAGCCGGACGCACTCCTCGTTGACCGCGAAGTCGAAATCCGGGGCCAGCGCGGCGAGCTGCGGCACGTTGTTGGCCAGCCCGGGGGAGAGGCTCAGCGAGCGGGCCAGCTCGGCCAGCCGGCGGTTGAACAGCAGTTGGTCGTCGAAGTCGAGCGGGAAGCCGTTGTGCGCCGCGTACCCGTCGGCGTCGAAGAGCGCCACCGCGCCGAAGCCCTTGCCCCGGCAGAGCCGGAACCGGTCGGCCAGCACCGGCCGGAGCGCGTCCCAACTCCGGACGTCCAGCCACCGACTGTCGGGTCGTCGCCCGGCCGCACCCCTGACGATCTCCGGAAACCGGCTGGCGTCCGGATCGGTGGAGCGGACCGACCCCACGTTCACCTGGCAGATCAACCTGCGGTTCCGGGAGCGCAGCTCGGCGGTCTGCGCGGCCGTGGTGGCCACCGGGTCGAGCAGGAAGACGTCGGCGTCCACCGTCGGGTCGAGCGGGCCGCTGAGCTGCCACTGCCACTGCCAGTGCCGAGCCTGTTCCGCAGGCCACGCGGTGGGGGCGCCGGGCGGGGTCAGCGCGGGCCGGCACCCGAACGCCGGCAGCACCAGCGCGAGAGCGACGCTGGCGGACAGGGCGCGGCGCAGCGGGCGTACGGCGACGCGTCGCCGCGGCCGGATCCGCATCGGCAGCTCCCGGGTCCCGGACGGCCGGTCGCCGTCCGCACCGGTACGCGGCCCCCACGCTCCGGCCCGACGTACCTCACCGGGTCAAACGAGCGCGGGGGCGGGAACGACGCGCGGTCAGCGCGGCGCCGCGAAGACCTGCGTCCAGTACGGCCCGTTGCTGCTGGCGATGCCGACGCCGATCTCGGTGAACGCGCAGTTCAGGATGTTGGCCTTGTGGCCGGAGCTGTTCATCCAGGCGTCCATCACCGCGGCCGGGGTCTTCTGGTTCCAGGCCACGTTCTCGCCGTACGTGCGCCAGGCGTAGCCGACCCGGTCCAGTCGGGTGCCGGCGTTGCTGCCGTCGCTGCCGGTGTGGGACATGTTCTGGTTGTCGGCCTGGTCCTGGCTGTGCCGCTGGGCGGCCGTCATCAGCTTGTCGTCGATGCTCAGCGCCTTGCAGCCGGCCTTGGCCCGCTCGGCGTTGACCAGGTCCACCACCTCGCGGGCCTGGGCGCTGACGGAGCCGCTGGAACCGCTGGAGCCATTGGAGCCGGTGGAGCTGCCGGTGTTGCTGGGCGCGGTGCTGCGCTCGACGCTGCGGCGCGACGCGGCGGTGCTCCGCGACGTCGCCGGCGTGGGCTTGACGACCTTGCTGGGCGACGGGCTCGGAGACGCCGGGCTGGGGACGGTGGACGGGGAGGGCGCGGCGAGGGTGTCCAGCGCCGGCTCCTCGGTCGGCGCGGCCGACGCGGCGAAGGAGTCGTCGACGGCCGCCGGTTGGGCGGCGCCGTCGTCACCGCCGGGCAGGGTGAGCGCGCCGACGCCGAAGCTCACCACGAGGGTGGCGGCCGCGGCGGCGCCCCCGATCATCAGCGGCCGGCGCCAGCGGCGTGGGGAGCGGTGCCGTCCCTCGCCGGGCCGGCCGGTCTCGGCGGCGCCCCGCCAGCCGTCGGTGGTCTCCGGGTCGGTGTCGGTGTGCCAGCCACCTGGCGTCTCGGCGCGCCGGCCGCCGGTGGTGTCCTGTGCCGGGCGGCTGTCGCCCCAGCCGCCGGTCTCGCCCTCCGGCTGGTGCGCCGGCCAGGCGGCGGTGTGGGCGTCGGCCGGCTCGGCGGGGCTCGCCGGGTCCGGTTGCCGGCCGCCGGAGGGCTGCTCCCGGTGCCACTCGTCGCCCGGCTGACCGGGCTCGTCGCCGAAGAGATAGGCCGAGCGGGGCTCCGGGCGGTCGTGCAGCCAGGCCGGCTCGTCGGTCGGTCCCCCGGCGCGCCGGGGGGCGCCGTTCGGGTCCATCGGATCGGTCCAGCCGTGCACGCCTATGCCTCCAGGGGTTGGTTGCGGGCCGGGGTGACGCTACGGCGCGCCTACGACCTGCGGCAACGTGGCTAAGAAAGAGTTAAGGGGAAGTCGGACGCCAGGGTGCGGACTTCCGCAGATCCGGGCGTACAGTAAAGGCGTCCGGACAGAGAGTGTCCGTGCCTTGCGGCAGCCCCCCCGACAAGTGGACAGGTCGACGTAGAGATGATCTACGGCCTGCGAGAACTTGACGAAGGAGGGGTTTGCGGCTCAATATATAGGTGTCGCCAGTCGCGCCCGGTCATGCCCAGATACAGCCTGGAATGACAGCCGCGTATGAATGGGCGCGCGTTGGCCGGCCTTTCCGGCAGCGCATATCAAGGAGTCAGCATGGCGAAGGCCCTCTACGGCCACGTAGGTGCAGCGCCCGACCGGCGTCTGCTCGACGAGGTCACCCGACTGCGTTCCAGGGTTCAGGCACTGGAGTTCGAGATCACGCGTCTGCGTGCCGACAATGATCGGCTCGCGGCGGCTGCGGCGGAGGCGGACGATCTGCTCCGTCTGGCCGAGCCGGCGCTGACCTGATCTTCAGGTCGTTAAAAACTGAATCGCACCATCGCAAAAATGCGCGCCGACACCTCTGTGCCGGCGCGTAACACTGTCCGGCACCTTTTCGTCGCCGACGATTCATGATCTTGCAGCCGATCGTGCGGGAAGCGCGCCGCACAGTTACCGAAAAGCGCGTCGACGGATAAGCCGATCATGAAAGGCGCTTGTCTTTCTGGCGCTCGACCAAACAACAGCGCGCCCACGGTCGACGGAACGCGGGGCGGGTCGCGTGCCGGCCCGCTCGCACCGCCGGGTTAGTCTGCGAGTTCACCCAGGTCCCCACAGCCGGCGACGGTACGGCGGCCACCGGACGAGGATCGAGTAGGTGTATCTCAAGAGCCTGACGGTGAAGGGGTTCAAGTCCTTCGCCTCCGCCACGACGTTGAAGCTGGAGCCGGGGATCACCTGTGTGGTGGGTCCCAACGGCTCGGGCAAGTCCAACGTCGTCGACGCCATCGCCTGGGTCCTCGGCGAGCAGGGCGCCAAGGCGCTTCGTGGCGGCAAGATGGAGGACGTCATCTTCGCCGGCACCGCCGGCCGGGCGCCGCTGGGTCGCGCCGAGGTCACCCTCACCATCGACAACACCGACGGCGCGCTGCCGATCGAGTACACCGAGGTCTCCATCACCCGCCGGATGTTCCGCTCCGGCGAGAGCGAGTACGAGATCAACGGCAACTCCTGCCGGTTGCTCGACATCCAGGAGCTGCTGTCCGACTCCGGCATCGGCCGGGAGATGCACATCATCGTCGGGCAGGGCCGCCTCGACGGCATGCTGCACGCCAAGCCGGAGGACCGTCGGGCGTTCATCGAGGAGGCGGCCGGCGTCCTCAAGCACCGCAAGCGCAAGGAAAAGGCGCTGCGCAAGCTCGACGCGATGCAGGTGAACCTCAATCGCCTGACCGACCTCACGGCCGAGCTGCGTCGTCAGCTCAAGCCGCTGGGGCGGCAGGCCGAGGTGGCCCGGCGCGCCGCCGCCATCCAGGCCAACCTGCGCGACGCCCGGTTGCGCCTGCTCGCCGACGACCTGGCCACCCTGCGGACCACCCTCGACCGGGAGATCGCCGACGAGACCGCGCTGCGTGAGCGGCGCGAGCAGATCGAGGGTGAGCACGCCGAGGTGCAGGGCCGGCTCGGCGAGTTGGAGGCCGCCCTCGCGGAGGACGCGCCGCTGCTGGCCGCCGCCCAGGACACCTGGTACAAGCTGTCCGCCCTCCAGGAACGCTTCCGCTCGATCGAGCAGTTGGCCCGGGAGCGGCTGCGGCACCTCAGCGCCACCGGCGACGACGAGCGGCCCGGCCGCGACCCGGACCAGCTGGAGGCCGAGGCGGAACGCGTCCGCGAGCAGGAGGAGGAGCTGCGCGGCGCGCTCACCGACGACCAGATCCGGTTGGCAGAGGCGGTCGAGCACCGCCAGGAGTTGGAGCGGCAGCTGGCCGCCGCCGAGCGCGAACTGGTCGCCGCGGCCAAGGCCATCGCCGACCGGCGGGAGGGGATGGCCCGGCTCACCGGGCAGGTCAACTCCGCCCGGGCCAGGACCACCAGCGCCGGTGAGGAGATCGAACGCCTCGCGATCGCGCACGCCGACGCGCTGGGTCGCGCCGAGCAGGCACAGGCCGATCTGGACGCGGTCGCCGCCCAGTCCACCGAGGCCGACCGGGACAACGCGGACCTGGACGCCCGGCACGACGAGGCGGTCGCCGTGCAGGAACGGGCGCAGGCCACCGTGCGCTCGCTGGTCGACGCCGAGCGGGCGGCGGAGAAGGACGCCGCCACCTGGAAGGCCCGCGAGGAGGCGCTCGCCCTGGGGCTGCGCCGCAAGGACGGCGCGGGAGCGCTGCTCGCCCGCGCCGGGGACGTGCCCGGCCTGCTCGGCAGCCTCGCCGGGCTGCTCACCGTCGCCCCCGGCCACGAGGCCGCGCTGGCCGCCGCGCTCGGCGGCCTCGCCGACGCGGTCGCCGTGAGCGGGGTGGACGAGGCCGTCGAGGCGATGCGGCTGCTGAAGATCTCCGACGCCGGCCGGGCCGGCCTGCTGGTGGGCAGCCCGGCGGGGCCCGGCATGACCGGCTCCGCGGACGCGCTGCGCCCGAAGCTGCCGGACGACGCCCGGTGGGCTCCCGACCTGGTGGAGTGCAACGCCGAGCTGCGTCCGGCGGTGCACCGGGCCCTGCGGGACGTGGCGCTCGTCGATGATCTCGCCGCCGCCGCCGAGCTGGTCGCCAGCAACCCCGAGCTGCGAGCGGTCACCCCCGACGGTGACGTGGTCGGGGCGTACGCGGCGGCGGGCGGGTCGGCCAAGGCCCCCAGCTACATCGAGGTGCAGGCCGCCGTCGAGGAGGCCCGCGCCAACCGGCTCACCGCCGAACGCGCCGGCCTGGAGCTGCGTGATCAGTTGGTCGAGGCGCGCGCCGAGGTGGCCGCCGCCAAGGAGGCCGTGCAGCACGCCGCCGCCGAGAAGCGCGAGGCGGAGAGCCACCGCAACGCCGCCGCTCGCCGGCTGGCCGAGCTGGGGGCGGCGGCCCGGTCCGCGAAGGCCGAGACCGACCGGCTCGGCGACTCCCGCTCCCGCGCCGAGGCCGCCCGGCAACGGGACCTCACCGCCCTCGCCGAGTTGGAGGAGCGGCTGCGGTTGGCCGAGGAGACCCCGGTCGACGCCGAGCCCTCCACCGAGGAACGGGACCAGTTGGCGGCCATGGTGCCGCAGTCCCGGCAGAACGAGATGGAGGTCCGGCTCGCCGTGCGTACCGCCGAGGAGCGGGTCTCCTCGATCGCCGGCCGGGCCGACTCGCTCACCCGGCAGGCCACCGCGGAGCGGGCCGCCCGGGAACGCGCGGCGGCTCGGCGGGCCGCCCGCGCCCGGGGCGCGGGCATCGCCCGGTCCGTCGCCGGTGGCGCCCGGGAGGCGCTGACCCGGTTGACCACCTCGATCGCGACGGCCGAGGAGCACCGCGACGCGGTCGCCCTGGAGCGGGCCGCGCGGGAGGCGGAGCTTCAGGAGGTACGCGGGGCAGCCAAGCGGCTCGGCGCGGAGTTGGAGCGGCTGACCAGCCAGGTGCATCGCGACGAGGTGGCCCGGGCGGAGCAGCGGCTGCGCATCGAGCAGTTGGAGGCGAAGGCCGCCGAGGACTTCGGCCTGGACGTGGAGACGCTGGTGGCCGAGTACGGCCCGGCTCAGCCCGTTCCGCCGACCCCTGTCGACGTCGCGGCGGCCGAACGTGACGGTCTGCCGGTGCCCGAGCCGGTGCGCTACGAGCGGCCGGTGCAGGAGAAGCGGGCCGCGAAGGCGGAACGCGAGCTCGCCCTGCTCGGCAAGGTCAACCCGCTCGCGTTGGAGGAGTTCGCCGCGCTGGAGGAGCGTTTCAAGTTCCTCTCCGAGCAGTTGGAGGACCTCAAGGCCACCCGCCGGGACCTGCTCACCGTGGTCAAGGACGTGGACGAGCGGATCCTGGAGGTCTTCGCCAGTGCCTTCGAGGACACCGCCCGGGAGTTCGAGCAGGTGTTCACCGTGCTCTTCCCCGGCGGCGAGGGGCGGCTGATCCTCACCGAACCGGACGACCTGCTCACCACAGGCGTCGAGGTGGAGGCCCGACCGCCGGGCAAGAAGATCAAGCGGCTGTCGCTGCTCTCCGGTGGCGAGCGGTCGCTGACCGCGGTGGCCATGCTGGTGGCGATCTTCCGCGCCCGACCCAGCCCGTTCTACATCATGGACGAGGTGGAGGCGGCCCTGGACGACGTCAACCTGGGCCGGCTGATCCTGTTGCTGGCGCAGTTGCGCGAGAAGAGTCAGCTGATCGTCATCACCCACCAGAAACGGACGATGGAGATCGCTGACGCGCTCTACGGCGTGACCATGCGTAGCGGGGTCACCCAGGTGATCAGCCAACGGCTCAACCGGGCCGACGAGGACGACAGGCGGCACGGCCGCGGCGAGGAGAACGGGTAGTGGCTCGGGAACGCGCGACGGCGCTCCTGCTGGACTTCGACGGCGTACTGCGCCGGTGGGACCCGGCGGTGGCCGCCGTTGTCGAGCGGGAGTACGGCCTCTCCGAGGGGGTGCTCGGGGAGATCGCGATGCAGTGGGGGCGGCTCCAGCCGGTGCTCACCGGGCAGGTCAACCACGCCGAGTGGATGAACAGCGTGGCGGACGCCCTGACCGAATCGGTGGGCAGCCCGGAACGGGCCCGCGCCGCGGTGGAGCAGTGGCAGAGCTACCGGGGAGAGGTCGACCAGGAGGTGCTGGCGTTCGTCCGGGAGGTCCGTGCGGCGGGTGGCCGGGTCGGGCTGGGCACCAACGCCACCGACCTGCTCGACGCCGACCTGGCCGAGCTCGGCCTGGTCGGCGAGCTGGACGTGGTGGTCAACTCCTCGGTGATCGGCGTGCACAAGCCGGCCCCGGAATACTTCCAGGCCGCGTGCGTGGCCCTGGCCACCCCGCCGGCCCGGGTCCTCTTCGTCGACGACGAGGACTGGGCCGTGCGGGGCGCCCGCGCCGCTGGGCTGTCGGCGCACCGCTGGGGCGGCCACGCCGACCTGCGTTACCTGCGGGCGGCCCTGGACTTCTGAGCGCCGGTCACTCGCCGGTGACGCCGTCGATGCGCTCGCGGATCAGGTCGGCGTGCCCGTTGTGCCGGGCGTACTCCTCGATCATGTGCAGGTAGACCCAGCGGACGTTGATCTCGTCGCCGGTGCCGTCCCGGCGGGGCCGTACGAAGGTCCGGTCCAGCGGCAGTCCGGCGGCGGCCTTACGGGCGGCCTCCACCTCGGCGGTGAAGGTGGCGAAGGCGGCCTCCGCGTCGGCCCCGGCGACGGCGTTGAGGTCGGCGTCCGGGTCCTCCTCGTCGTCGAAGAGGCCGGTGATGTCCTCACCCGCGGCGCGGATGCGGAACCACCAACGCTCCACGTCGGCCATGTGCCGCACCAGCCCGAGCAGCGTCAGCCCGGAGGGCTCCACGCTGGGCGTCTTCAGCTGCTCGGCCGTCAGGCCGGCGCACTTGAGCAGCAACGTCTGCCGGTGGTAGTCGAGCCAGCCCTCCAGCAGGGTGCGCTCGTCACCGACGTAGGGCTCGTTCTGGCGGTCGATCTCGGGTGCTCTCCAGGTCATCCGGCCATCCTGTCGGTACCCACCGACATCGGCGAGCGCATTACCGCCGGGCCGGCCCGTGCGCGTCAGGGCACCACGACGACGGGCCAGCGGCCGGCGCGGACCAGCCGGGTGGCGACCGAGCCGACCAGGCGGTGCCCGGCCTGCTCGGAGGCCCCGACCACCACCATGTCGGCCTGGAACTCGTCGGCCGCCGCGCACAGCTCGCCGTACGCGTCGCCGCGCCGCACCAGCAGGGTCACCGGAATGCCCCACTGCTCGGCCCCGCGCCGGCACTCCCGGCGCAGCTCGTCGGCCAACTCGTCGTGGGTGCGCTGGACGGCGCCGGCATCCATGCCGGGCACCAGGGCGGTCAGCCCGCTCGGCGAGCTGACGAAGACCACCACCAGGGCGGCGCTCTGCCGACGGGCCAGGCCCGCGGCGTAGGAGCCGGCCCGCTCGGAGGTACGGGTGCCGTCGATGCCCACCATGATGACCCGAGGCCCGTCCGTGCCGCGCTCGAAGGGCAGCGGTCGGGTCCGGGGACCGTACTCCTCGCGGTCCGGTGCTCCCACGCCCATGGTTCTACCTCACCTCTGCTCGCCGGTGCGGATCACGGGTGCGCCAGCGCCGGCGGCGACTGTCGATTCCCGCTCGGCCTCGGCGGAAACCGGGTTGCCGTTGTGCTGGCGCAGCGGCACCTCCTTGATGAAGGCCACCGCGATCAGCGCGATCAGCGCGAACGGGGCGGCGGCCAGGAAGATGTCACCGGCACCGTGGCCGTACGCGCTCTCCACCACCGCCCGCAGCGGGCCGGGCAGGGTGTGCACGTCGGGCAGGGTGCCGCCACTGCCGGAGCTGGACGCCGGGATACCGAGTTGGGCCAGCCCGTCGGCGGTGTAGTCCTTGACCTTGTGGGCGAGCACCGCGCCGAGGGCGGAGACGCCGATCGCGCCACCCAGGCTGCGGAAGAAGGCCACCACCGAGCTGGCCGCGCCGAGCTCGTGCGGGCCGACGGTGTTCTGCACGGCGAGGACCAGGTTCTGCATGGTCATGCCCAGGCCGACGCCGATCAGCAGCATGTAGACGCTGAGCAGGGTGAAGCTGGTGTCGGCGCGGAGGGTGCCCATCAGCGCGAAGCCGATGGTGAGCAGTGCCGACCCGATCACCAGGTACCGCTTCCAGCGGCCGGTCTTGCTGATGACCCGCCCGATGACCGTGGAGGCGACCAACAGGCCGAGGATCATCGGCAGGGTCATCAGGCCGGACATGGTCGGGCTCTGCCCGCGGCTGATCTGGAAGTACTGGCCCAGGAAGATCGACGCGCCGAACATGCCCACGCCGACCGCGATGCTGGCGACGACGGCGAGGGTGATGGTGCGGTTGCGGAACAGCCGCGGTGGGATCATCGGCTCGGCGGCCCGGGTCTCGACCCGGATCGCCAGGGCACCGAGGACCAGCGCGCCGACGACCATGACGGCGGTCTGCCAGGAGGTCCAGGCGAACTGGTCGCCGGCGAGCGAGACCCAGATCAGCAGCACCGAGACGGCCGCGGTGATCAGGGTGGCGCCCCACCAGTCGATCTGGGCCTTCCGCTTGACCACCGGGAGGTGCAGGGTCTTCTGGAGCACGATCAGCGCGAGGATGGCGAACGGCACGCCGACGTAGAAGCACCAGCGCCAGCCGAGCCATGAGGTGTCCACGATCACGCCGCCGATCAGCGGGCCGCCGATGGTGCCGACGGCCATCACCGCGCCGAGGTAGCCGCTGTAGCGGCCGCGCTCGCGGGGCGCGATCATCGTGGCCATGATCACCTGGGCCAGGGCGGTGAGACCGCCGGCGCCGACGCCCTGCAGCACCCGGCAGGCGATCAGCTCGCCGGTGCCCTGGGCGAGGCCGGCCAGCACCGAGCCCAGCACGTAGATCCCCAGGGCGAGCTGGACCAGGGTCTTCTTGCTGGTCAGGTCGGCCAGCTTGCCCCAGATGGGGGTGGTCGCGGTGGTCGCGAGCAGGGCCGAGGTCACTACCCAGGTGTACGCGGACTGGCCGCCGTGCAGTTCGGTGATGATCCGCGGCAGCGCGTTCGAGATGACCGTGGAGGAGAGGATCGCGACGAACAGGCCCAGCAGCAGGCCGGAGAGTGCTTCCAGGATCTGCCGGTGGGTCATGGTCACGGCGGTCGCCTGGGGAGGCGCTGTCGCCTGGCTCATCGTTTGTTGCCTCCGAGCGGAGTCGAGGTGGAACGGCGGGGCTGGTACGCACGGGCCGCCTGTGAGTTGCCTGAGGCAACCGTATGCCTTGGTTGCCTGAAGCAACAACTTGTCCGGCCGGCGTCCTATTCCCCCCCGCATCGGGCGCTACTGCCAGGAGTCGTTGAACCGGCCGAGCAGCCGGGCGAACTCCTCGACGTCCCGCTCCGGCCAGCCGTCCAGGGCGCGCAGGAACTCGCCCAGCCGGGCCGCGCGGGCGACGTCGAAGCGACGCTGCCCCTCCTCGGTGAGGCTGATCTGCGCGGCCCGCCGATCACTCGGATCGGGGTCGCGGTGGACCAGGCCGAGGACCTCCAACGCGTTGATCTGCCGGCTCAGCGTCCCCTTGCCCACGCCCAGCCGCGCCGCCAACTCGGTCAACCGGATCGACCCGCTACGCCGCAACCAGAGCAGCAACCCGTAGGTGTTCGGCTCCAGGTTCGGGTGCACCTCCCGGGCGATCTCCCAGGAGACCGCCCGGCCCCGGCGCAGCAGGGCGGTCAACTCGTGCTCGACCGCCCGGATCGGCTCCGGCAGGTGCTCATCCACGGCGTAGAGACTACGGCGCGCTCGGCTCGCCGCGACCGGAGAGTCGACGCCGCATCACCGGGCGTAGGTGCCCGTCCTTGGTGGTGCCCTCGATGACCACGTCGGCCCCGCGCCCCTGATGGGTCAGGGTGGCGACCGCGTTACCGAAGTACGGGCCGGCCAGCTTCCGCCACCGCACCCCCGGCCGGCGTACGCCCGCCGAACGGGCCAGCGCCCGGGTGGCTCCGGCCGGACCGGGCGACCAGCCCAGCCGCATCAGCGGACGGATACCCGCTGGCACCTGGTTGTGGATCGGCGAACACGTGAGCTGGTGCACCGGGGTGACCACCGCCGGGTCGGCGAACCGGGCCCGCGCCACGTACGAGTGGTGCACGTCACCGGAGAGCACGCTGATCGACGCCGGCGGGGCGTACGCGGGGCCGGCCCCGATCCGCGCGCCGGACTGACGCGGTGTGCCGGTGCCGATGCGGGCGAACGTCTCGGCGAGCGCCTCGAAGGACCGCCGGAACGCCGCCCAGTGCTCCAGGTCCAGGGCGCGGCGCAGCTTCTCCGCCCCGCGCGCCACCCACGGTCGGCGCGAGTCCGCCAGTTTCTCGTTCCACGCCTCGATGTGGTGGATGCCCTGCGGCAGCAGCCAGGGCAGCGAGGCACCCACCACCAGGTGGTCGTAGACCCCGTGCGCCTGGTCGAGGAACCAGGCCCACTCGCCCGGCGGCAGCATCGCCCGGCTGTTGGACTCGAGCACCCGGCTGCACCTGTTGTCCAGCATGACCAGTCGGGTCCGGCCCAGATCCAGTGCGTAGCTCCACTGGTACTGCACCGCGCGCCAGCGCTCGGTGTCGTGCGCCAGATCGGACTCCTGGTCGACCCGGTGGCCGAACTCGCGCAGCACGCTCGTGGCGTCCTCGGCGGCGGCGACCTTCGCGAAGACCGGATCGGCGACGATCTCGTCGGGAGAGAGGTTGCCCAGGTGCTGGTAGACCCAGTACGAGGCGAGCCCACTACCGATGCGCTCCTGCCACCATGGCTGCTCGCGCACCTCGGCTCGCCACGCCGCCGAGGTGTTCCAGTCGTCGATGATCTCGTGATCGTCGAAGATCATCACGCTCGGCACGGTGGAGAGCAGCCAGCGGATCTCCGGATCACGCCAGGACTCCAGGTAGAGCTTGGTGTACTCGTCGAAGCTCACCACCTGGTCGGCCGGGGCGCCCTTCGGCCGCCGCCGCCGTCGACGCAGCAACCGGCGCACGGTGGGTGAGGTGACGTCGGCGTAGACCTGGTCACCGAGCAGCACCAGCAGGTCGGGCAGCGGATTCGACTCGGGGTCGGCCATCAACCGCCGGGCGTACGCGTCGAGCGCGTCAGGTGGCAACTTGCGGGTGGTGGCGTGCTGGGTGGTCTCCCGGCACGAGCCGAAGATCAGATTGACCGGCTGGTCCCGATCGTCGGCGGCCCGGGTGCGGATCACGCTCGGCGGGAACCCGCTGCTCGGCACCGGCCAGACGACCTCGTCGTCGACAAGCACCTCGTAGGTGGTCTCGCTGTCCGGAGTGAGCCCCTCCACCACGACGAGGGCGTAGTGGTGGTCGTACGCCGAGAAGGTGGGCGCGGTGCCGGTGGCGCCGCCTGCGGTGCGGACGGTGACCACGGCGGGCGCCGCCGTCTCCACCCAGATCGTCGCCCGGGTGTCCACCACCCGCCGCAGAAGTGGGCCGATGAGGAGGTGTGCGGCGGGCATGCGGCCGAGCCTACCGCCGGTGCCCGGCCCCGGCCGGGTGCGGTGGCTGAGACTCCGGGCACCGCTCTGGGTGCGGTGGCTGAGACTCGAAGCACCGCTCGGGGTGCGGTGGCTGACACTCCGGGCACCGCTCGGGGTGCGGTGGCTGGGACGCCGCCGCCCGCATCTGACAGGATTCCGGCATGGCCGAATATCTCGTCCTCGCTCTGGTCCTGCTCGGTGTGCTGATCGCCGGCACAGTCGGGCTGGTCGTGCCGCGATTGCGGCGGCGGCCTGAGCCCCCGCTGCCGCGCACCGAGGTCGACACCAGGGCCGAGGAGGATCTCGCCGGCCCGCCGGTCGAGGCACCGGAGTCCGATCTGTCCACGGGCGTCCTGGTCGAGCCGCCGCCGGTGCTCGAACCGCAGGTGGAGGTCCCCGAGCCGACCGCCGGGCGGCTGGTCCGGCTCCGTTCGCGGCTGTCCCGCTCACAGAGCGTGTTCGGCAAGGGTCTGCTCGGTCTGCTCGCCCGTGACCACCTCGACGAGGACGTCTGGGAGGAGATCGAGGACAGCCTGATCACCGCCGACGTCGGCGTCGACGCCACCCGCGACATCGTCGACCGGCTCCGCGAGCGCACCAGGGTGCTCGGCACCCGTTCGGCCTCCGAGCTGCGGGCACTGCTCGCCGCCGAGCTGGTCAACGCGCTCGACCCGAGCCTGGACCGCTCGTTGCGCACCGCCCCCAAGGACGGCGTGCCGGCGGTGGTCCTGGTCGTCGGCGTCAACGGCGCCGGCAAGACCACCACCTGCGGCAAGATCGCCCGGGTGCTGGTGGCCGACGGTCGCAGCGTGCTGCTCGGCGCGGCGGACACCTTCCGGGCCGCCGCGGCCGACCAGCTGGAAACCTGGGGCTCGCGCGTCGGCGCGGAAACCGTCCGGGGGCCCGAGGCCGCCGACCCGGCCAGCGTCGCCTTCGACGCCGTCAAGCGCGGCATCGACACCGGCGTGGACACCGTGCTCATCGACACCGCCGGCCGCCTGCAGAACAAGGTCGGCCTGATGGACGAGCTGGGCAAGGTCAAGCGCGTGGTGGAGAAGCAGGGCCCGATCGACGAGACACTGCTCATCCTGGACGCCACCACCGGGCAGAACGGCCTGGAGCAGGCCCGGGTCTTCACCGACGTGGTCAACGTGACAGGTGTGGTGCTGACCAAGCTCGACGGCACCGCCAAGGGCGGCATCGTGATCGCCGTGCAGCGCAAGCTCGGCATCCCCGTGAAGCTGGTCGGCCTCGGCGAAGGCAAGGACGACCTGGCCCCGTTCGACCCGGCGCAGTTCGTCGACGCGTTGCTGGGGACCGAGGCCACCGGCCGGGACGCGTAGTCTCGGGTGACCACTGACGATCGCGCGTACGCGGGCTGGCGCGACCCCGGCCATCCTTCGCAGCGCCTCGGGAGACCGTACGTGACTTCGCAGGAGATCCCGCTGCACGGCGGCAACGTGAGCACAGTTGTCCGCGTGGGTGACACCGTCCGGCGCAACGCCGGACCGTGGACCCCGTCCGTGCACGCGCTGCTGCGCCACCTGGAGTACGTGGGGTTCACCGGCGCACCCCGGGCGCTCGGCATGGACGAGCGCAACCGTGAGGTGCTGTCGTACCTGGAGGGGGAGTGCGGAGAATATCCGCTCGCCCCGCACTGGGTGACCGACGAGGCCCTGGTCACCGTCGCCACCATGCTGCGGATGTTCCACGACGCGCAGTACGGCTTCACCCCTCCGCAGTCGGCGGTCTGGCGCTCGTTCGGGCCTCCACCACCGGACACCGAGGTGATCTGCCACCACGACGCCGCGCCGCACAACGTGATCTGGCGTCCGGACGGCACCCTCGGGCTGATCGACTTCGACCTCGCCTCGCCCGGGGCGCGGATCTACGACGTGGCGTACGCGGCCTGGACCTGGGTGCCGATCTTCGCGGACCGCGACTCGATCACGCTCGGCTGGAAGCACCCGGACCGGCCGCGCCGCCTCCGGCTCTTCGCCGACGCGTACGGGCTGATCCCCCGGGACCGGCACCGGCTGATCCGGACCATCCGTAAACGGATCGTGGACCACGTCGAGGGGATCCGCCGGATGGCCGCCGCCGGTGAGCCGGCGTTCGTCCGGATCGTGCACAAGGGCCACCTGCGCCGGCCGATGCGCGATCTGCGGCTGCTCGACTACGAACGGCACGCTCTGGAGAATGCCCTCCGCTGAGCGCCGGTCGGTCGATGCTCGGCCGGGCCCGTCAAACGCACAGGTCGATGCCTCTGACCGGTCAGCCATCGACGTTCGCCGTCCGGGCGATCCACATTCGTCCATGCTGCTGACTGTGCGGAGTTCGTGACACGTCCGAAACAACCCGTCACGAAACGGAAACCCGCACAGGACCCAAAGTGAAACAGCCGGCCGCGAAGCTTCCGCCCAACCGGCCTACGGGCGACGCTGCCCCGGAAAGCCGCGAAGGAGGACTTCACCTTTAGGAGGCCAGCGTGCCTGAAGCACCGACGATCGACGGCGCCAATACTACGTGGCTGCTGGTTTCGACCGCGCTCGTGCTGCTCATGACCCCCGGACTGGCGCTGTTCTACGGCGGCCTCAACCGGGCCAAGGGCGTACTCAACATGATGATGATGAGCTTCTCCGCCATCGGGCTCATCTCTATTCTGTGGTGGTTCTACGGTTTCAGCGTCGCCTTCGGGACCGACGTGAACGGCTTCTGGGGTGACCCGGGCGCGTACCTCGGCACCAAGACCTTCCTCGCCGAGACCGACCTGTGGGGTGCCACGGCGGAGAACCCCAGCGGCATCGGGGTCCCGCTCTACGTGTTCATGGCCTTCCAGATGGTCTTCGCGGTGATCACCGTCGCGCTGATCAGCGGTGCTATCGCCGACCGGGCCAAGTTCGCCGGCTGGCTGCTGTTCGCCTTCGGGTGGGCCACCCTTGTCTACTTCCCGGTCGCCCACTGGGTGTGGGGCGGCGGCATCATCGGCGGCGACATCCACGCACTGGACTTCGCCGGTGGCACCGCGGTGCACATCAACGCCGGTGCGGCGGCCCTGGCCGTGGCCCTGGTCCTCGGTAAGCGGCTCGGTTGGCCGCGTGAGGGCATGAAGCCGCACAACATCCCGCTCGTCGCGCTCGGCGCCGGTCTGCTGTGGTTCGGCTGGTTCGGGTTCAACGCCGGCTCGGAGTTGACCGTCGACTCGGTCGCCGGCCTCGCCTTCATCAACACCCAGCTCGCCACGGCGGCTGCGGTGCTCGGCTGGATCGCTGTCGAGTGGGTCAAGGACCGCAAGCCGACGATGGTCGGTGCCTCGTCCGGCGCCGTCGCCGGTCTGGTCGCCATCACCCCGGCCTGTGGTTTCATCGCACCGTGGGCGTCCGTCCTGCTCGGCATCGTCGCCGGCGTGGTGTGCGCGCTCGCCGTCAGCCTCAAGTACAAGCTCGGCTACGACGACTCGCTCGACGTGGTCGGCGTGCACTTCGTCGGTGGTTGGATCGGCTCGCTCTGGCTCGGTCTGTTCGCCACCAACTCGGTGAACGCCGCGATCACCGACGTGGTGGGGGCCTCCGACGGCCTCTTCTACGGCGGCGGCGCGGCCCAGCTGGGGCGGCAGGCCCTCGCCGGCCTGATCGTCACCGCCTGGTCGTTCGGCATCGCCTGGGTGCTCGCCTTCGTCATCGAGAAGACGATCGGGTTCCGGGTGAAGGCCGAGGCCGAGGTCGAGGGCATCGACATCGGCGAGCACGCCGAGAGCAGCTACGACCTGTCCCCGGCCGGCGGCGGCACGGGCAGCGCGTTCGCGATGGCCGGCATCGGCACCCCCGGTGGCGGCGCGACGAGTGGCGCCAAGCCGGAGGCGGAGTCCGCCGAGCCAGTCAGCGAAAAGGTCGCCGGTTAACGTTCCTGGGATGGAGGGGTTGGACATGAAGCTGGTGACCGCAGTCATCAAGCCGTACCAGCTGGACGCGGTGAAGGAGGCCCTGCACGCCCTCGGGGTGGCCGGGCTGACCGTCAGCGAGGTTCAGGGGTACGGGCGGCAGAAGGGGCACACCGAGGTCTACCGGGGTGCCGAGTACACGGTCGAGTTCCTGCCCAAGATCCGGGTCGAGGTGCTCACCGACGAGATCGACGTCGACAAGGTGGTGGACGCGATCGTCGGCGCGGCCCGCACGGGCAAGATCGGTGACGGCAAGGTCTGGGTCACCGGTGTCGAAGAGGTCGTCCGGGTACGTACCGGCGAACGCGGCCTCGACGCCCTCTGATCTCGGCCACGACTGACATGACCTCGTTGATCAAGAAGAACGCGTCAGGACAGACCGGTGACGGCGACGCGAACCTCTTGATCAACGAGGTCGTCGGTGTTCCCGGGGGGATCGGGGAAGCGGCCCGGCGGGGGCGGGCCGCCGCGTACGACAGCTTTTTGCACGGGTTGCTGCCGGCGCGCGACGGGGTGGCACTGCTGGCCGTCGGGGGGTTGGGTCGGCGGCAGTGCGCCCCGTACGGCGACCTCGACCTGGTGCTGGTGCACGCCGGGGTGTCCGGCATCGACGAGTTGGCCGCCTCGGTCTGGTACCCGATCTGGGACGCGGGCCTGCGGCTCGACCATTCGGTACGCACCGTCGCCGAGGCGCTCTCGGTGGCTCAGGACGACGTCAAGGTCGCCCTCGGGCTGCTCGACGCCCGGCTGGTCGTGGGGGACCAGGCGCTGGCCGACGCGCTGATCCGCACCGCCGCCGATCACTGGCGGCGCACCTCCGTCCGGCACCTGCCCGCTCTGCGGGAGGTCACCGAAACCCGCTGGCAGGCCCACGGTGAGCTGGCATTCCTGCTGGAGGGCGACCTCAAGGAGGCCGCCGGTGGGTTGCGCGACGTGGGGCTGCTGCGGGCGATCTCCGCCGCCGGCATCACCGACGCGCTGCGTCCCGCCGTACGCGCCGCCCACCTGCGCCTGCTGGACACCCGCGACGCCCTGCACCAGCAGGTCGGCCGACGGGTCGACCGTCTGGTCGCCCAGGAGCGCGACGGGGTGGCCGCCCTGCTCAACCTGGAAGATGGCGACGCGCTGCTGCGTCGGGTCGCCGGTGACGCGCGTACGGTCAGCCACGCCCTGGACGACGCCTTCCGGGCCGCCGACCGGCTGCGGTCCGGCCGCTCCCGGGGCGGGAACGGCCGCCCGGCTCGCCGCCCGGTCGCCCGCGACGTGGTCGAACACGACGGCGAGCTGGTGCTCGCCCGCACGGCGATCGGCGCACGCCCCGACCCGAGCCTCTCGCTGCGGATGGCCGCCGCTTCGGCCACGACCCGAATCCCCATCGCGCGGGCCACCTGCGAGTGGCTGGCGGCGTACTGCCCGCCCCTGCCCGCTCCCTGGCCGCCCGAGGCCCGGGCCGCGCTGATCACCCTGCTCGGCGCCGGTCCCGGCCTGGTCCCGGCCTGGGAGACGTGCGACCGGTACGGGCTGGTCGACGGCTGGCTGCCCGAGTGGACCCGGCTGCGCAGCCTGCCCCAGCACAACCCGGTGCACCGCTTCACCCTCGACCGGCACCTCGTGCAGACCGCGTACGAGGCCAGCCGGCACGCCCGCGAGGTGGAGCGTCCCGACCTGTTGCTCCTCGGCGCCCTCCTGCACGACATCGGCAAGGGCCTCCCCGGTGACCACAGCACCGTCGGCGTGCCGGTTGCCCAGGCGGTGGCCACCACTGTCGGTCTGCCCGCCCAGGAGGTCGAGCTGATCGGCAAGCTGGTCCGGCTGCACCTGCTGCTGCCCGACGTGGCCACCCGCCGGGACCTGGCCGATCCGGTCACCATCGCCTCGGTGGCCGACGCGGTAGGTGACACCGGCACCCTCGACGTGCTGCACGCGTTGGTGCGCGCCGACGCGGCGGCGACCGGGCCGGCGGCCTGGTCCGACTGGAAGGGCCGACTCGTCGCCGAGCTTGTCGCCCGGGTTCGTACCGCGCTGGACACCGGCGTACTCCCCGAGCCGCCCGCCCCGGACCCGGAGCTGCTGGCCGGGCCACTGCCGGTCGTCCACCTGACCGGCGACCGGGTGTCGGTCGCGGCGGCCGACAGGCGTGGTCTGCTCGCCACGGTGGCCGGCTGTCTGGCGCTGCACCGGCTGGAGGTGATCTCCGCGGACGCCTCGGCCGTCGACGGCCGGGCCCTGGTCGAGTGCCGGGTGCAGCCCCGCTACGGCCTCCCGCCGGACCCGGTCCCCCTCCGCGCCGACCTGCGCCGGGCGGTCGCCGGCGACGTGTCGGTCACCCAACGGCTGCGCGGCCGTGCGCTCGCCAGCCGTGGCGGCGGCGCGGCTCCACGAGTGGTCTGGCATCGCGAGGCGGCCACCGACGCCGTACTACTGGAACTGCGCGCCGCCGACGCCGCAGGCTTGCTCTTCCGGGTCGCCTGTGCGCTCGACGAGGCCGGCGCCCTGGTTCGCGCGGCCCGCATCTCCACCCTCGGCGCCGACGTGGTCGACGCCTTCTACCTGGTCGGCGGTTGGCCCGACGACGACACCCGGGCCCGTCTGGAGGCCGCGGTCCTCGCCGCCGTCTGACCCACGACGACGACGCCGTCGGCGGTTGCCGTCCGGCTGCGGCACGCTGCACGGCCGCCTGCCTGGCCGCTCGGACCCCGGATGCCTGACTGCCCTGCCGGCTGGCGCGGTCGGGTGCTGCTCGGCCGTTGGCCGCGCGTGCCAGCCGGGTCACTCCTACGAGCGTGATGCCCCACAGTCATCTTGATGCCGCACGGTCATCAGGCTCGTGCGGGCGTCCGCCGCCGTTGCGGGTTGCGGTCGGGAGTGTCATCAGGCTCGTGCGGGCGTCCGCCGCCGCCGACGCGGCGCAATCAGAGGCCCGGTGCGCGGGTACGTCCGGGGGCGTAGGGGCGGTGCCGCTCGTGGACGCACGTCGAGCGGCACCTGCGCGGGCAGAATGACGGCCATGCGACGAGGCGGGCAGTGGCGGTGGCCGGAGGTGGCGGCGGGTGCCGCGCTCGCCCTCGTGCTGCTCGGGTTCGGGTTGCTCGCCACCGGTCTGGCCGGGGACAACCAGCCGGGGTCGACGCCGGTGGACGCCGCCAGTCGGGTGCTGATCGCCGTCGCGGCGCTCGCCCTGCTGGTCCGGCGGCGTGCTCCGGTCGTCGCCCTCGCGGTGGTCACGGTGGCCACCTCGACGTACCTGCTGATCGGCTACCCGTACGGGCCGATTCTGGTCACGTTCCTGGTCGCGGTCTACACAGTGGCCGCGTGGCTGCCGGTGCGACCGGCGGCGCTCGCCACCGGTGGCGCGTTCGTCCTGTTGTTGGCGCACGTCTTCTTCGGGCGGGGGCCCGCGCCGGGGTGGACGGGAGTGCTGCCCGCGTCGGCCTGGGTGGTCGTACCGTTCGCGGTGGGGGTGGTGGTGCGGGTGAGTCGTGAGGCGGCCGCGCGCACCCGTGCCGAAGAGGCCCGCAGTCGAGTTGAGCAGGCGCGTCGGCAGGCCGACGAGGAGCGGCTACGCATCGCGCAGGAGGTGCACGACGTGGTGGGGCACGGGCTCGCCGCAATCAGCATGCAGGCGGAGATCGCCCTGCACCTGCTGCCGAAGCGGCCGGAGCAGGCAGAGGTGGCCCTGACCGCGATCAGCCGGACCAGTCGCGAGGCGCTGGACGAGCTGCGGGTCACCCTGGGCGCGGTCCGGCGGGGTGCCGAGCGGGAGCCGGTACCCGGCCTGGCCCGGCTTTCCGCGCTGCGCGACCGGCTCGCCGGGGCAGGTCTCGCGGTCGAGGTGAGCGTGGTCGGTGACCCCCGGGAGTTGCCGGCCGCGGTGGATCTCGCCGCGTACCGGGTGGTGCAGGAGGCGTTGACGAACGTGCTGCGTCACGCGGGGGTGGCGAGCGCGGAGGTGACCGTGGACTACCGCCCGGACGAGGTGACCGTCGAGGTCACCGACCGGGGGATGGGGGCGGGCCGCGCCGGAACGGCCCCGGCCGACGAGGAGGGCGGTCACGGTCTGGCCGGGATGCGGGAGCGGGTCGATGCGCTGGGCGGGCGGTTGACCACCGGGCCGCGCGCCGGCGGCGGGTTCCGGGTGTACGCCGGGCTGCCGGTGGAGCCGGCGACATGATCCGGGTGCTGATCGCCGACGACCAGGACCTGGTCCGGCTCGGGCTGCGCGCGCTCGTGGAGAGCGAGGACGACCTGGCGCTGGCCGGCGAGGCGTCCGACGGGCTGCGGGCTGTCGAGTTGGCGCGTCGGGAACGACCGGACGTGGTGCTGATGGACATCCGGATGCCCGGCATCGACGGCATCGAGGCGACCCGCCGTATCGTCGCCGACCCCGACCTGACCGGTACCCGGGTGGTGGTGCTCACCACCTTCGAGCTGGACGAGTACGTCTTCGACGCGCTCCGGCACGGTGCGAGTGGGTTCCTCACCAAGGACACCAGACCGGCCGAGCTGCTGCGCGCGATCCGGCTCGTCGCCGAGGGGGAGGCGCTGCTGTCGCCGTCGGTGACCCGGCGGGTGGTGCGGGAGTTCGCCACCCGGCCGTCTCGGGTGCTCCGTCCGCACCCCCGGCTGGACGCGCTCACCGACCGGGAGCGTCAGGTCGTCGGCCTGGTCGGTGAGGGCCTGAACAACGAGGAGATAGCCGCACAGCTGGTGGTGAGCCCGGCGACCGCGCGGACCCACGTCAGCCGGGCGATGGGCAAGCTGGGAGCCCGGGATCGGGCCCAGCTCGTCGTGTTCGCGTACCAGTCGGGGTTGGTGTCGGGGTGAGGCCCGGGCCGGGCGACAGCGGCCCTACGGCCGGGCGGTTACCCTAGCGGTGGCCGGACTCCGCAGTGCCGGCCGCGTTGTGCCCGCCGGAACACTGACAAACGGGATGTTCGCGTGTTTGACACCTTGAGTGACCGCCTGTCCGGGATCTTCACCAAGCTCCGCGGCAAGGGGCGGCTCACCGACGCCGACATCGACGCCACCGCGCGCGAGATCCGTCTCGCGCTGCTGGAGGCGGACGTCGCGCTGCCGGTGGTCAAGGGCTTCATCGCGGCCGTCAAGGAGCGCGCGCGCAGCGCCGAGGTCTCCCAGGCGCTGAACCCGGCCCAGCAGATCATCAAGATCGTCAACGAAGAGCTGATCAAGGTGCTCGGCGGCGAGGGGCGGCGGCTCCAGTTCGCCAAGCAGCCGCCCACGGTGATCATGCTGGCCGGCCTCCAGGGTTCCGGTAAGACGACCCTCGCCGGCAAGCTGGCCCGCTGGCTCAAGGGCCAGGGCCACCAGCCGCTGCTCGTCGCCGCCGACCTCCAGCGCCCCAACGCCGTCGGGCAGCTCCAGGTGCTCGGTGGCCGGGCCGGCGTCGAGGTGTACGCCCCGGAGCCCGGCAACGGCACCGGTGACCCGGTGCAGGTGGCCCGCGCGTCGATCGAGCACGCGAAGCGCGCCGCTCGCGACATCGTCATCGTCGACACCGCCGGCCGGCTCGGCATCGACGCCGAGATGATGCAGCAGGCCGCCGACATCCGCGACGCCGTCTCGCCGGACGAGGTCATCTTCGTCATCGACGCGATGGTCGGTCAGGACGCCGTGCGCACCGCCGAGGCGTTCCGCGACGGCGTCGGCATCACAGGTGTGGTCCTCTCCAAGCTCGACGGCGACGCCCGTGGTGGTGCCGCGCTGTCGGTCCGCGAGGTCACCGGGCAGCCGATCCTGTTCGCCTCCACCGGTGAGAAGCTGGAGGACTTCGACGTCTTCCACCCCGACCGGATGGCCAGCCGCATCCTCGGCATGGGCGACGTCCTCACTCTGATCGAGCAGGCCGAGCAGGCCTTCGACTCCGATCAGAAGGAGAAGATGACCGCCAAGCTGATGGGCGGTGAGCAGTTCACCCTGGACGACTTCCTCGACCAGCTCATCGCGGTGCGGCGGATGGGCCCGATCGCGAACGTGCTGGCCATGATGCCCGGCATGGGGCAGATGAAGGACCAGCTCGCCGAGCTGGACGACAGCCACTTCGACCGGGTCACCGCGATCATCCGGTCGATGACCCCGGGCGAGCGGACCAACCCGAAGATCATCAACGGCTCCCGCCGGGCGCGCATCGCCAACGGCTCCGGGGTCACCGTGATGGACGTCAACCAGCTGCTCAACCGCTTCGCCGACGCGCAGAAGATGATGAAGCAGATGGGCGGCATGATGGGCCTGCCCGGTGGTGGCCGCCGCAAGGCGACCAAGTCGCCGAAGAACAAGCGCAAGGGCACCAAGGGCGGCGGTCGTCCGCGTACCGGGGCCGGCGCCGGGCTCCCGGGCGGTTTCCCGGGTGGCATGCCGCAGCTCCCGCCGGGGATGGACCCGAACGATCTCGCCGGTGGCCAGGGCCTGCCGCCCGGTTTCAAGCTCCCGAAGATCGACTTCAACAAGCTCGGCAAGGGCGGCGACAACCGCCCCCGCTGAGGTGTGTCGGTGACGGCGGGCGATATCGTCCTTGCTTAGGGTGATGTGCCCCCTGGAAGGAGATGTCATGACCGCAGCCCCGATCCTGCCCGAACGGCACGAGTGGACGGTCGACGACCTCGGCGAACTGCCGAAGAACCTTCCGTACGAACTGATCAACGGAAGGTTGATCGTGCCGTCCCCCACTGCCGTGCACCAAGAGTTCTGCGTCGAGTTGCTGCTCACGCTCCGCGTCAACTGCCCGCCGGAGTACCTGGTCAGCATCGACCTGTCGATGCGGGTCGACCGGCGCAACGAGCCGCGCCCCGACGTGGTGGTCATCCGCCGCAAGCACGCCGGCCGGTCACCCGTCCCGGTCGAGGACGCCCTGCTCGCCGCGGAGGTCGTCTCGCCGACCTCCACCTTCCGCGACATGTACGACAAGGCGAAGGTCTACGCGCACGCCGGCGTCCAGTCCTACTGGGTGGTGGACCCGTTGCAGGAGCGCGTGACGCTTACCGAGTACGCCCTCGGCGCCAACCGGGAGTACGAGCAGGTCGCTCACACCGAGGACCTGTTCGTCACCGAGCGGCCGTGGAAGGTCTCCGTGGACCTGCCGGCCCTGACCTCCCGGAAGAACGACCTGCTCGCCCCAGACGGGGACTGATCGGGTAGGACTGTGCGCATGGCTCTTCATGTGCGCGGCGTGTTGCTCCCCGACGACGAGGTCCGGGACCTCTGGCTGGTCGGCGACCGGGTGACGTTCACCCCGGTGCCCGGCGCGGAGACCGTCGTCGACGGCGGCTTCGTCCTGCCGGGGCTGGTCGACGCGCACTGCCACATCGGCATCGCCCGAGGTGGCGCCCCGATCACCTCACTCGACCAGGCCCGCGAGTTGGCCCACACCGACCGGGACGCCGGGGTGCTGGCGATCCGCGACGCGGGCTCGCCGTACCCGTACCCCGAACTGGACGACGCGCCGGACCTGCCGCGACTGGCCCGCGCGGGCCAGCATGTCGCCCCACCGAAGCGCTACCTGCGCGACATCGGCGTGGAGGTCGACGCGACCGAGGTGGCCGCCACGGTGGCCGCGCAGGCACGGGCCGGCAACGGCTGGGTCAAGCTGGTCGGCGACTGGATCGACCGGGGCGTCGGTGACCTGGCACCGGCCTGGGACGCGGACACCCTCACCGCCGCCGTGCGGGCGGCACACGACGCCGGGGTACGCGCCGCGGTGCACACCTTCTCCGAGTCGGCCGTCGAGATCATGGTGCGGGCCGGCGTCGACTCGGTGGAGCACGGCACCGGGCTCAGCCTCGACCTGATCGACGAGATGGCCCGTCAGGGCACCGCGCTGGTTCCCACAATGATCAACATCGTCACCTTCGGGGGCATCGCCGAACAGGCGCGGGGCAAGTTCCCCGGGTACGCCGAGCACATGCTCGCGCTGCGCGACGGCTTCCCCGAGGTGGTACGTGCCGCGCACGAGGCCGGGGTGCCGATCTACGTGGGCACCGACGCCGGTGGCGGCATCGACCACGGGCTGGCCGCCGAGGAGATGCTGTTGTTGCACGAACGGGCCGGCATGGCCCCCACCGACGTACTCGCCGCCGCCTCCTGGGGCGCCCGCGAATGGCTCGGCTTTCCCGGCCTGGTCGAGGGCGGCCTCGCCGACCTGACCGTCTACCCCGAAGACCCCCGCAGCGACCTGCGCGTCGTCCGCGCCCCGTCCCGCACGATCCTCCGCGGCCGCGTCATCCACTGACCTCCGCGAGCGTCGTGTCGGCCGCGCCAATCTGCGCCGTGCGCGCCGCAGGATCGCCCTCGAACCAGAATGTCAACGTCGTTCCGGCACCACCGCGCCGATCATGGAGGTGTGGTGGGCAACAAAGGATCCGCGCAACATCGGGGATGTTGCTGCCTGTCGCGCACCCGAGGCAACAACATCCGGGACGTTGCTCGGATCTTGGTGCGGGTCAGGGGGCTGGGCGGGCGGCGGCGCTGAAGAGGTGTACGGCAAGGTTGGCGAGGGCCGTGGCGGTCTGCTCGATCGGTTCGCGGGGGAGCACGATGTGGCTGACCACCAGGCGGACGGTGGTGTCGGCGGCGAAGGCCAGTGCGGCCCGGTCCGCCCCGGGCAGGTGGTCGCCGGCCCAGTCGATCAGCGCGCCGGACGCCTCGGTGAGCACCACCTCGGCCCTTGTGGTGAGGTACGGCAGTAGCTCGTCGGACCCACCCCGGGCGCTTGTCAGAATCGCTGTGACCAGCGGGTTGTCCGCCGCTGTGCAGAGGGTGTGCGCGATGGCGGCGTACGCGCCGGCCCGTACGTCGGAGCCGTGTGCGAGCAGCGCGTCGCGAACGTCGCCGACGAACCGGTCCACCTCGGCGCGGGCGAGCGCCTCGGCGAGGCCCGCCTTGCTACCGAACTCGTTGTAGACGGTCTGCCGGCTCACCCCGGCCGTGGTGGCCACTCCACCCATCCGGACCGCGTCCCACCCGGCGGCGATGGTGCGCGCGCGGGCGGCGTCCACGATTGTGTCCCGCAGCCGCTGGCGCGGGGAGTCCGTCGAGGTAGCCATGGTGGTCGAATTCTACGGGCGTGCCCTCGGCCCGCCCAGCGTCGTCGTGACCCGTCCGGCGTCGTGGACCCGCCCAGCGTCGTCGTGACCCGCCCGGCGTCGTCGTGACCCGCCCGGCGTCGT
Source organism: Micromonospora sp. DT53 (assembly GCF_049841535.1). Lineage (NCBI taxonomy): Bacteria > Bacillati > Actinomycetota > Actinomycetes > Micromonosporales > Micromonosporaceae > Micromonospora > Micromonospora sp. DT53. The sequence continues at coordinate 64,471 of NZ_JBNCKM010000005.1, read as the reverse complement.
GGACCCGCCCGGCGTCGTCGTGACCCGCCCGGCGTCGTCGTGACCCGCCCGGCGTCGTCGTGACCCGCCCGGCCTCGTCGTGACCCGCCCGGCGCTGGAGACCCGCCCGGGCGCCGTGGACCCCCCGGCGAGTGCGGCACCGCAACGCGTGGCGACTCCCGGACGCGGTGGCCACCCGCGTGGCGCATAGGATGTGCGGTCATGGCACGCGTGCTCACTCCCCGTGCGGAGGATTTCCCCCGCTGGTACCAGGACCTGATCGCCAAGGCGAAGCTGGCCGACAACGGCCCGGTTCGCGGCACCATGGTCATCCGACCGGCCGGCTACGCCATCTGGGAGCGTATGCAGCTCGAGATGGACGCCCGGATCAAGGCGGCGGGCGCGGAGAACGCGTACTTCCCGTTGTTCATCCCCGAGAGCTACCTCAAGCGCGAGGCGCAGCACGTCGAGGGCTTCTCGCCGGAGCTGGCGGTCGTCACGCACGGTGGTGGCAAGCCGCTGGCCGAGCCGGTGGTGGTGCGTCCGACAAGCGAGACGGTCATCGGCGAGTTCATGGCCAAGTGGATCGATTCGTACCGGGACCTGCCGCTGCTGCTCAACCAGTGGGCGAACGTCGTCCGGTGGGAGCTCCGTCCGCGGATCTTCCTGCGTACCAGCGAGTTCCTCTGGCAGGAGGGGCACACCGCGCACGCCACCCGCGAGGACGCCCGGGCGTACGCGCGGCGGATCCTGCACGAGGCGTACGAGGACCTGATGGTCAACGTGATCGGCATTCCGGTGGTGGTCGGCCTGAAGACGACGCGTGAGCGGTTCGCCGGGGCGACGGCCACGTACACCTGCGAAGGCATGATGGGCGACGGCAAGGCGTTGCAGCTGGGCACCAGCCACGAGTTGGGCCAGAACTTCGCCAAGGCGTTCGACATCAGCTACTCCTCCAAGGAGGGCGGCCGGGAGCACGCCTGGACCACCTCCTGGGGCACGTCCACCCGGATGTTGGGTGGCCTGATCATGGCGCACGGCGACGACAACGGCCTGCGCGTGCCGCCGAGGCTGGCGCCGATCCAGGCGTACGTCATGGTCGTCAAGGACGGTGACGGCGTCGGCGAGGCGGCGGCCAAGCTGCGCGACGGCCTGCGCGACGCCGGTGTCCGGGTCGCGCTCGACGACCGGACCGACACCCCGTTCGGCCGCCGGGCCGTCGACGCCGAGCTGCGGGGCTATCCGGTACGCGTCGAGGTCGGCCCGCGTGACCTGGCCGTGGGCAACGCGACGGTGGTGCGCCGGACCGACGGCTCGAAGACCCCGACGCCGGTGGCGGACGTGGTCGCCGCGGTGCTGGCCGCCCTGGAGACCGATCAGCAGGTGCTGCACGACCAGGCGCTGGCCAACCGCGAGTCGCGCACGGTAGAGGTGGCCACCCTGGCGGAGGCGATCGAGGCCGCCGCGACCGGCTGGGCGCGGGTGCCGTGGTCGGCGGTCGGCGTGGCCGGCGAGGCGGAGGCGAACGGTCAGGGCGTCACGGTGCGCTGCCTGCTGCGCGCCGACGGGTCGGTACCGGACTCGGAGGACGAGCCCGACCTGGTCGCGATCCTCGCCCGCGCCTACTGAGGTGCGGCCGGGCAACCCGGTCGACCGGTTCGAGCCGGGCCGGCTGATCATGCATCGGAACGTGCGGCACGGCCGGATCGGGTGGGTCCGGCCGGCCCGCGTGGTCAGCGACGACGATCGTGGGTTGCTGGTGTGGATCGCCCGGGACTCGCCGGTGGCCCACGAGGTGACCGACGCCGGGCTCAACATGCGGGCGATGCCGTTCGCCGAGTGGGTCGCCTCGGACTACCGGATGGCGCACGGGCGCTGGAACGGTCCGCCGCTGCTGAAGTTCCTGCCCACGGGGGCGGCGCACTCCGTCTGGTGGTTCCGGGACGCCGAGGGCCGGTTCACCCACTGGTACGTCAACCTGGAGGAGCCCGGCGTCCGCTGGGACGACGGTCCGGTGGCCGGCGTCGACGTGGTGGACCAGGACCTGGACGTCGTGGTGTGGCCGGACCGCAGCTGGGAGTGGAAGGACGAGGGCGAGTTCGTCGAACGGCTCGCCTTCGGCGCCGACTACTGGGTGACCGACGAGAAGGCCGTCCGCGCCGAGGGGGAGCGGGTCATCGCGCTGGCCGAGGCAGGCGAGTTCCCGTTCGACGGCACCTGGTGGGACTACACTGCGCCGCCGGGTTGGGGTGTACCGGACGGGCTGCCCGCCGGCTGGGACCGACCACCAGTCCGTTGACCTGCGCCGATTACTCGGTGTCATCCTGCGGACATAGAGCGTGCGTGCGCGACTTGGCGGCCTAGGGTTCAGGCAACGTCACCACCAGTAGTGGGAGGCCCGATGGCCGACCAGATCAACACCTTCTCCGACCTGCAGGCCCGCGCCGGCGTGATCCTCGCCAGGCTGAATGCCGCCCCCGCCGTCGCGATCGCGGCAGCCACGAATCCGCTGCTCGCTGTCGAGCACCTCGGCTACGAGTTCAACCCCGACACCCGTACCGGCATCGGCGACCGCATCCGACTCGGACCGACCGCCGCCGAGAAGCTCGCCGAGCTGCGTACCACGATCGCCCGGCTTGTCGATCGTCAGGTCGACCCCGACGACGGCCCCACCGTCCGCCGGCTCCTGACCGACCTGGGCGTGCTCCCGGCCTGCCCCGACGGCGATGAACCGGACACCAACCCGCCGCGCTGGCAGCCCGGCGGCGCCGGACCCGACCCGCTGGAACCGTTCCGGGACCGGCACCCGGTGATGGAACCGCTGCTGGAGTACCGGAGGGTTTCCGCCCGCCGGCCGAGGTTCGCGCCCCCGCGGGCCTTCGCCGCGATCCTCAGCGGTGCGGTGACCACACCGTTGACGGCCGTGACCGGCCGGCTCCAGTCGCCAGCGCCGGACACGGAACCCGACACCCACCCCCGCTGACCAACAGGCGGCCCGTCGCGCGGCGACGGCCCCAAGCAACTCCCGACGTCCGGCCCGGCATCCGGCCGTCCACACCCTCCGGCCTCCACCACACCGGCCCCGAAGGGGGACCAATGGCCGACACCCATGGCTTCGAGGTCGTCATCGAGGCGACCCCGCCCGTTCTCCGCAAGGCCCTGCAGGGCGCCTGGAAGTCGGCCGAGTGTGGCGACACCAGCACCGACGAAGGACGTATCCCGCAATACCTGCCGGTCCCGGCCGGCCTCGGGATCGGCGGGTTCACCACGGCCGGCGGCCAGGTGGAGATCCCCCGGGACCAACTCGACGCCACCCCACGACCCGACGTCGACGGGTGCGACCTCACCTTCGGCCTGATCATCCAGGTGATCGTCGCCGACCCGCCGGTGCCATCGGCGCAACTGCTGGACCTCACCGCCACCGCGCATGCCGTCGCACCGATCGGCGTGCTGCCCGGCTCGAAGAACGTGGGGCTGCGTTTCGACGGCCTGCCCCGCAGCGCGGTCACCGCGACCCTGACCAGCGGCGACCCTCTCGCCCCGAAGCTCGTCCAGATCCTCGGCGAGTACGTCCATTTCGCCTACGAGAACGGCGGCCTCGGGGGCGTGCTGCATCCCGGTATCCCGGCGATCCCGCACGAGCAGGACGACACCGGGCTGGTACTGGGCCTGGGCGTCGGCAGTTACACCCTCGACACCCACCTGGAGATCTACGACGACCAGGCCGACCCGGCCCACCGGATCGACGTCAGTCAGCCCGATCCGGGGCACGTCCTCATCAGCATGCCGATCTACCTGCGGATGTTCCACATCGTGGGTAGTGGCGCTGCGCCTTCGCTGGCCGACCCGATGGCTGTGGAGACCCGGCTCGCCATCACTGTGCCGTTGGAAACCCCGCCGGGGGCGTACACGTTGCGGTTCGACACGGCGACAGTGGTCGCGGGACCGATCAGCCCGGCGCCCGGCATCGAGGGCACCCACTTCACCACAAACAACGCCACCCTCTTCGGGTTCCTCGACAACGCGCTGCAAGCCCAGCTCAACCAGCAGGGGGCGGCGCTGGTGCACGGCTTCGGGGCGCAGAGCATCGTGGTGCCGACCGTGGCGCAGATCGAGACGGCCATCGGCGACCTGCTCTTCGACAACCTGGCCGGGCGGGGCTTCCTGGCACTGTGGACGCCGGAGGTCGGTGGCGAGGTGTTCGAGGCCGACAACGTCGCCACCCGGGTCTTCGCCGATCTGCTGGTGATCGCGATCAACGCCGGCGAGGGCGCCGACATCGGGGCGATGACCAACGTCGTACCGGCCGGTCGGGACTTCGCCATCCTGCTCGACGGGACGATCGTGCAGGAGAACATCGACTCCGCCCGGGTCACCAACGGTTGGGCGGACAGCGACCTGCCGCGCCGCGTCGACCAGGGCGACGACAAGGCGGACGTCCGTGAGTTGGACGTCGTACTCCGCGACGGGTCGATCCGGATGACCGGAGAGCTGACAGTCATCGACGCGATCCTCGGCAGCATCGACGTCGACGCCAGCTTCCGGGCCGACGTGGGACTGCACTGGACCCCGAGCGGCGACCTCGATCCCGACGGGGTCCAGCGGATGGACAACCACCTGATCGGCGAGCCGGACGTCGACCCCGAGGAGTCGGTCCTGTTCTGGGTCATCGCCATCATCTTGGCGATCATCAGCTTCGGCGCCGGGAGCATCCTGATCGGGATCATCATCATCGTGGTCGCCGCGGTGATCACGGCCGTGGTCAACAACATCGGCGGGTCGCGCCTTGTCGACCCGATCACCGGAGCGGTCAGCGGCATCACCGGGTGGCCGCCCGAGTTGGCCCGGATCGGGCGGGTCAGGGCTGTCTTCTTCGACCCAATCGTGATCAACGCCGACGGGCTCCTCCTCGCCGGTGACCTGGAGGTGCTCAGCTCCTGCGAGAGCACCGAGGTGCTCGCCGCCCGCAGCAGCGGGCCGTACACCGGGACTGCCCAGTCGGCACTCCTGCTGGCCGCCGGGCACACCAGCGCCGCGGCCGGCTACACCTGGCTGACCGGCGACGGCGCGGCACCGGCCGCCACCGCGGACGTCAACCATGTCTACGCGGCCAGCGGCACCTACCTGGCAGCGCACTCGTTGACGATCAACCAGCCCGGCGGCGCCACCAGCCGCCACTTCGCGCTGGTGTACGTCGCCAACGTGCCGCCCACGGTCGACGCCGGCCCGGACCTCACCGTCGACGAGGGTGAGGTGGTGACGCTCGTCGGCCGGTTCAGCGACGTCGAGTACGTCGACACCCACGAGACCACCTGGAACTTCGGCGACGCCCAAACCACCGAACCGGGCACGGTCGTGGAGACCAACACCCCACCCCGGGCCGAGGGCACCAGCACCGTACGGCACGCCTGGTGCGACAACGGTGTGTACGAGGTGACCCTGCGGGTCCGGGACCAGAACGGCGGTATGGCGACGGACACCCGAACCGTGACGGTGCGTAACGTCCCGCCGACGGTCGATGCCGGCCCCGATCTGTTCACCTACCCCTGCACGGTCCTGACCCTCACCGCCCGGTTCACCGACCCCGGTTGGTGCGACACGCACACCGCGGTCTGGGATTTCGGCGACTGCACCCCGCCGCTGCCGGCCGTGGTCGCCGAGACGCACGAGCCGCCGGCCGGCCGGGGGACCGCCGTGCTGTCCCACCGTTACCCGGACTGCGGAACGTTCCTGACCCGGTGCACGGTGATCGACGACGACGGGGGAACCGGGGTCGACGAGTTGGTGGTCCGGGCCGTCGACGTGGTCAACCGGCATTTCGAGGACGGGTTCGCCCAGCGCACCACCGGACAGGTCGCCAACGGCTGGGAGCCGTACGTGCTGGCCGGTTCGGCGGCCGGCGGCACCGGCCAGCACGCCGCGAGCAACTTCGTGGTGCACGGTGGTCGCCGGGCACAGGGGCTGGTGGCTGGGCCGCAGCAGCGGGTCGGCGTCCGGCAGCAGATCGGGGCCAACCCGGGCTGGGCCTACCAGCTCACCGCCTGGTACGACCTCGACCAGGCCGAACCCGCGACGGCGCGGCTGGGCGTCGACCCCACCGGCGGCACCGACCCGACCGCCGCCGCCGTCGTCTGGAGCGACGGCACGAGCGCCCAGCGGTGGAGCCCGCTGACGGTACGCGTCGCTGCCCAGGCCGCCGCCCTGACCGTCTTCCTGGAGGCGGTGGCCGACGGGCGTGAACCCCGAAGGGGCGGCGGGCGGGTGTGGTTCGACGACGTGGACCTGCTGGCCGTGCAGCCGTACTGCCCGACGGAGCCGCCGCCGCCAAGGCCGCGTGACTGCCTCGACTTCGCCGGCCGGCAGCCCGGCACCCAGTTCCCGGCCGAGTGGACGGACCACGAGTTCCTCATCCGTTCCGTGGACGGCGTCGGCCGGGTGGTCGTCACGGTCGGGCCGCCCACCGGCGGTACGGCCCTGCAACTCGGCGCCGGCGTCCAGGTCGAACTGCCCCACCCGGCGGACCGGGTCATCGTCACCCTGGTCAACCAGGGCGGCAAACCGGTCGAGCTGACCGCGCTCGACGACGACGGTGCGCCACTCGACCGCGTCGACGTGCCGGCGAACTCGCCACCGGTTGCGGCGACGGTGACTCTCACCGGTCCCGGCATCGTCGCCGTCCGGATCGTCGGGCGGTCGGCGGAAGGGCTGCTGGTCCGGCTCTGCGCCGACTACGCCGACGAGCCCGGGCCGGACGACGACTCCGCTGACGAACACGGCGACCCCACGTCGCACCCGGTTCCGATCGACCCTGGTGCCACCGGCCCGCCGCGCCGATCCGATCCGCCGTTCCGTGGTGGCTGCTGTGGTTGAGCCTGGCTCGCTCGATGCCGTCCGTGCCGTGCTGGCCGCGCACCGAGCCGACCTCACCCGACGGTTCGCCGCCGTCGGCACCGGTATCGGTCGGCCGGACCCGGCCGGACCGTACGTCATCACCGTCTACGTCACCGACCCCGTGTTGGTGGCCCTCACCAGCGAGCGCGTCGACGGTGTCGCGCTGCGCTTCGTGCTCACCGGGCCGTTCGAGGCCCGCCGAACCTGATCCAACACCCCGTTCCATCGGCAGGAGGCGGCCATGTCCAATCCGAAGGACGACAGTTACGTCAAGGCCCGGGCGTTGGCCCGGGCGGCCCGTGGAGGACCACTGGCCGGGCTGCTCGGCGACCCGAACGTCAGCGGGCTCGCCTACGGCAGACGGGAGGTCAGCGGCCGCCGCACGGACGAGCCGGCCCTGGTGGTGTACGTGGTACGCAAGGTGCCGAGGCAGTTCCTACCGACCACCCGGTTGCTGCCGCGGCGGGTCTACTTCGGGCCCGACTTCGTCGAGGTCGACGTGGTGGAGACCGGCCCGTTCTTCGCCCAGGAGTTCACCGCCCGCGAACGTCCGGCGCCCAACGGGGTGAGCGTCGCGCACGTCAACGTCACGGCCGGCACGCTCGGGGCACTGGTCACCGACAACACCGACGGTTCGCTCTGCATCCTGAGCAACAACCACGTGCTGGCGAACTCCAACGCCGGGGCGATCGGCGACGCGATCACGCAGCCCGGCTCGTACGACGGTGGCACCGCGCCGGCCGACACCATCGCCACCCTCAAGCGATTCGTGATGATCAACCCGGCCGGCAACCGGGTCGACTGCGCGATCGGCCAGGTCTCCCAGCCCAACGACGTGATCGACCAGGTCAAGAACGACATCTTCCCGGTGGCCAACGGTAACCATCCGGCGATCGGTCTGCTCTTCGCCGGCTCCTGCAACCGGACTCTGATCAACCCCATCGACGAGGTGCTGCGCCAGCTCGACGTGACATTCCTGAGCGGTGCGGGTGCCATCGCCGGCGTCGACATCGGCAGCAATGTGGAGAAGGTCGGCCGGACCACCGAGTACACCACCTCCACGGTGACCGAGCTGGATGTCAGCGCGAGCATCGACTACGGTCCCGGCGTCGGTGTGGCCACCTTCGAGGGCCAGATCGCCACCGCTCACCTGTCCGAGGGTGGCGACTCCGGGTCGGTGGTCTACCTGGGTGGCGAGGGTGGCAACGAGAGCGCCTGCGGCTGCGCCTCCAGCAGCACCGCCCGCCGGGTCCTGGACCGTGACGTCGACCTCGATGTGGCTGTCGAGAAGGAGTTCCGGCAGCGCTACCTACAGCAGACCCGGGTCGGCCGGTTCGCTGTCGACACCTACTTCGCCAACGAGGACCGGCTGGTCGCCCGGGCGCGGGCGATGAAGCTCTCCGACGCCGACCGGCGGCACCTGCAGCAGCTCTACGACACCTACGCCGAGACGGCACGCGCCGTGATGCTCCAGCCGCAGCGTTCCGAGGTGACGCTCACCACCGAGCACATCGACGAAGCCCGCAAGACGCTGCGCCGCTTCGCGGACCGGTTGACCACCGAGGAGCTCTCCGCCGCCGAGGAGGTGCTGGCGCTGGCGAACGACGCCGTTGGTCGTACTCCCGTGGAGATCCTGCGGATGCTCGACGACGAGCAACTGCTGCACAAGGCACAGGAGTTGGTCGAGCGGGTGCCCACTCTCTGTGCTCCGGGCAGTGGGCGGCGCGGCGACGGCGGCTGTGGCTGCGGTGGCGGTGGGAGCGCCGGTCACGGTGGGTAACGCACCTGAACTGGACTGGCTGGCCAGCGCCCGTACCCGGGAGGCGCTGGCCGGCCTGGACCGGCGGATGCGGGAGGCCGTCGCAGCGTCGGACCCGGCGCTGTGGGCGATGGCGACGGCACTGCAGCGCCGCGGTGGCAAGCGGATCCGTCCCGCGCTACTGCTGGTCGCGGCCGAATTCGGCACCGTCCGTCCGGCACATCTGCTCGACGCCGCCGCGGCGCTGGAGCTGCTGCACCTGGCCTCGCTCTACCACGACGACGTGATGGACCGGGCCGTCACCCGGCGGCACGGCCCCAGCGTCAACGCCGAATGGGGCGAGCCGGCGGCCGTGGTCGCCGGGACCTTCCTGGTGGCCCGGGCGATCGCCCTGCTCGCCGCCTTCGACGACCGGTACGGCCGGGAGGCGGCCGCCGCGCTCGTCGCGCTCTGCACCGGGCAGCTCCGCGAGACGGAGAACGCGTTCCACACCGGCCTGACCGAGGCGGAGCACCTGGAGATCATCGCCGGCAAGACGGCGACCCTGTTCGAGTTGCCCTGCCGGTTGGGCGCGCTGCTCGCCGGGGCGCCGCCGGCGACCGTCGAGGCGCTGGCCGGGTACGGCCACGACCTCGGCGTCGCCTTCCAACTCGCCGACGACGCGCTCGACGTGCGCGGCAGCTACGCGGCGCTCGGCAAGCGGCCGCTGACGGACGTGCGAGAAGGGATCTACACCATGTCGGTGCTGCGGCTGCTGGCCCGCGACACACAGGCGGCCGGCCGGGTACGCGACCTCCTGGAGGTACGCGAGCCCACCCCGGCGGAGCTGGCCGAGGTGGCGGAGCTGGTCGTCGCTTCGGGTGCCGTGGACGAGGTCCTCGCCGAGGCCCGGAGCCGGGCCACTCGGGCCGCCCGGCGGCTCGACCCGCTGCCGCCCGGCCCGGCCCGGGACTCGCTGGTCCGACTCGCCGACTACGCCGTCACCAGGGCGGGTTGAGGTGGCTACGCCGGACCCGCCGATGGTCCCGGACCGGCTCGACGGCTTCGACGCGGTCGTCGTGGGCGCCGGCCCGGGCGGCGCGGCCGCGGCCTACCGGCTGGCGGTGCTGGGTCGTCGGGTTCTGCTGATCGATCGGCGCGAGTTCCCCCGCGACAAGTGCTGCGGCGACGGCCTGACCCGCAGCGCGGTGCGTCTGCTCGCGGACATGGGAGTGCTCGACGAGCTGACGGGTGCCCAGCGGGTCGGCGGGGTGCGGATCCGGATGCGCGGGCGGGGTGGTCGCGACTTCCACTACGAGGACCCCGACGGCACCGGGTACGGCATGGTGGTGCCCCGGCTGGAGCTGGACGCGGTGCTGTGCCGGCGGGCGGTGCGCGCCGGCGCGGTGCTCTGGACCGGTGCACGGGCCACCCGGCTGCTCGGCGGCGCCGCCGGGGTCCACGGTGTGCAGGTCGAGTACGCGGGCCGCCGCTTCGCGCTGCGTACCCCGGCTGTGGTCGCTGCCGACGGGGCCTCCTCGCGGCTGGCCCATCAGGCCGGGTTGCGGAGTCCGGACCGGGAGTGGACCGGGTTCGCCGCCCGGGGCTACTTCACCCAGGTGGCGGACCTCGACGAACTGCTGGAGATCCACCTCCCGCTGGCGGACGTCACGGACCGCCGGGTGCTGCCCTCCTACGGCTGGGTGTTTCCGGTCGGCGACGGGACGGCAAACGTCGGCGTGGGCCTCTTCGACCCGGCCCACCGGGAGAACGTCCGACTGCTGTACGAGCGTTTCGTCACCGAGCTGGTGGCGACCGACCACCGGTTCCGGGCCGCCCGTCCGGCCGGACCGATGACAGGTGCGCCGCTGCGGCTGGACTTCGACCCGTCCCGGTGCGGTGTGCCTGGGCTGCTGCTGGTCGGCGACGCGGCGGGGCTGGTGAGCCCGTTCACCGGTGAGGGCATCAGCTTCGCCTTGGAATCGGGCCTGCTCGCCGCCGACCGGATCGACACGGCACTTCGCCGCGCCGAGACGGGACCGGTGGACCCAGCTCCGTACGCTCGGCAGCTGGCCGCCCGGCAGTCCGGCTACTTCGAGACCGGCCGGTACTCGGTGCGCCGCTACCTGCTCGCCTGGCGGGTGCTCGACGCCACCTTCGACGACGACCGGCCACTGTTCGCCCTCTGCCGCCGGCTGGCGCTCTTCCCCGACGGGGCACGGGCGGGTGTTCTGCTGGACCCGCTGCCCCAGCCAGCTCCGGAACTTGCCCGTGACCTGCGGCGCGATCTGATGGCGGTGGGCGAGCTGCTGGCCGGCTGCGTACGCGAGGACTGGCCGATGTTCGTCCGGCTCGGCGGGGTGGACGAGGACCTGTCGACCCTCTCGCTGCGTCCGGCGGTGCTGCTGCTGGTCGCCGCGGCGGTCGGGGGCCGTGAGCATCCGCTTCGGCACGCCCTCGCCGCAGCTGTTGACCTGGGTCTGCTCGCCGGGCTGGCGGTGGACAGCGCCCGGGAGGAGCCCCGGTCGACCGGGCCCCGACCGACGCCGTGGGGCAATCGGTTCGCGGTGCTGGTCGCGGACTTCCTGTTGGCCCGTGCCTACGAGTTCGCCGCGCAGGGCGGCGGCCCAGTGGTCGCCGAGTTCGCCGAGGCGTTGACCGTGGCCTGTGAAGGTCGGGCTCAGGAGTTGCGCGACGACCCGTCGTCGGGCGGCGGAGCCGGCGGCGCCGTCCTGGCCGGGCGCGCGGCCATCGCGTTCGAGTTGCCGTGTCGGCTCGGCGGTCGGCTCGGAGGCGCCCGGGTTCCGGTGGTGAACGCGCTGGCCACGTACGGTCGTGAGGTCGGCGCGGCCCACGCCCTCGGCGAGCAGCTTCGGGAGCTGGCAGGGGCGTCCCGGTGGGGTGGGGCGGCACAGCCCGGGGCGGTTGCGCCCGACGACCCCCGGGTGGCCGGTCTGCTCGGCCTGATCGCCGAACACGCCCAACGGGCGCGAGAGGCGCTGCGGATCGTGCCCGCCGGTCCGGCCCGCGAGCTGCTGGCTCGGCTGGCCACGCCCGGGTTGCCGGGCCGCGTGGACCCCGAAGGCAGAGTGATGTCGGTCACGTAGCGGCGTCGGGCGGGCCGGTCCGGGGCTCCGGTGCGAGTGATCGGCGCTTCATCTGGCAGAATGGGTCGCTGGTATCCGGCGCGCGTCCGGCGCCCTCTAACCCGGGCGCGTCGCCAGTCCACCGAGTAGTCTCCGGCCCAACCCCACGGGTCCGGTCGGCGCTCACCCATGCACACCGCCCGTTTGGGCCGGTGAGATCGCAACAGGAGCGAAACAACTGTGGCCGTAAAGATCCGGCTCCTGCGGATGGGCAAGATCCGCAACCCGCAGTACCGCATCGTCATCGCCGACTCGCGCACCAAGCGTGACGGTCGGGCGATCGAGTTCGTCGGGGTTTACCAGCCCAAGGAAGACCCCTCGATCATCGAGGTCAAGTCGGAGCGGGTCCAGTACTGGCTGTCCGTCGGCGCTCAGCCGAGCGAGGCGGTGCAGCGGCTGCTGGAGCTGACCGGTGACTGGCAGAAGTACAAGGGCCTGCCGGCCCCGCCGCCGCTCCTGGTCGCCCCCGAGCGGGCCGACCGCAAGGCGACGTACGAGGCTGAGGCGAAGGCCGCCGCCGGGCTCGCCCCGGAGACCCCGGCCAAGCCGGCCAAGAAGGCCGCCAAGGCTGCCGAGGCTCCGAAGACCGAGGCTGCGGCTGAGGCTCCGGCTGCCGAGGCGCCGAAGACCGAGGCTCCGGCCGAGGCCCCGGCCGCTGCCGACTCCGGTGAGCAGGCCTGACATGCCACTGCGTCCGGCGTTGGAGCACCTGGTCAAGGGCATCGTCGACCACCCGGATGACGTCCGGGTGCGGCTTGTCGATTCCCGTCGGGGCAAGCGGCTCGAAGTCCGCGTGCACCCCGAGGACCTCGGCACTGTGATCGGGCGGTCCGGCCGGACCGCCAAGGCGCTGCGCCAGGTGATCGGCTCCATCGGCGGCCGCGGGGTTCGCGTCGACATCGTCGACTCGTACTGATGCAACTCGTCGTCGGCAGGATCGGCAAGCCGCACGGTGTCCGCGGTGAGGTCACCGTGGAAGTGCGGACCGACGAGCCCGAGGCACGGTTCGCCCCTGGCACAGTGCTGCGCACTGAGCCAGGGGCGACGCCCCCGCCTGCGCGCAACACTGTGCTGGGCACTGAGCCAGGGGCAACACCCCCGCCCGCCCGCAACAGTGAGCCAGGGGCGACGCCCGCGGACGGGCCTGGCCTGCCGTTCCGGGTTCCGGCTGAGCTGACCATCGAGGAAGCCCGCTTCCACCAGGGTCGGGTGCTTATCGCGTTCGAAGGCATCCCGGACCGCAACACCGCCGAGGCGCTGCGCGGGACGCTGCTCGTGATGGACAGCGCCGACGTGGCCCCACCGGACGACCCGGAGGAGTTCCACGACCACCAGTTGGTCGGGTTGGCCGTGGTGACCCCGGCCGGCGAACGCCTGGGCGAGGTCGCCCGCATCGACCACGCGCCCTCCTCCGACCTGTTGGTGCTGCGGCGCCCCGAGGGGCGTACCGCGTTGATCCCGTTCGTCCGGGCGATCGTTCCGGAGGTCGACCTGGCCGGCGGACGTGTGATCGTCGACCCGCCAGCCGGACTGCTCGACCTTTAGGACCAGCCCGCATGCGCGTCGACGTCGTGTCGATCTTTCCGGAGTACTTCGCCCCGCTGGACCTGTCGCTGATCGGACGGGCGCGGGCCAACGGCGTACTCCAACTCGCCGTGCACGACCTGCGGACCTGGACCCACGACGTGCACCGCACGGTCGACGACACCCCGTACGGCGGCGGGCCGGGGATGGTGATGCGCCCGGAGCCGTGGGGTGAGGCACTGGACGCCCTCGCACCGGTCGACGCCCCGCCGCCCCGGCTGCTGGTGCCGTCGCCGGCCGGTGCCCCCTTCACCCAGGCCATGGCGTACGAGTTGGCGGCCGAGTCGCATCTGCTCTTCGCCTGCGGCCGCTACGAGGGGATCGACCAGCGGGTCCTGGCGCACGCCGCCACCCGGATGCCGGTCACCGAGGTGTCGCTCGGCGACTACGTGCTCTTCGGCGGCGAGGTCGCGGTCCTGGTGATGGTGGAGGCGGTCACCCGGCTGCTGCCGGGGGTGCTGGGCAACGCGGGCTCGCTGGACGAGGAGTCGCACGCGCACGGGTTGCTGGAGGCGCCGATCTACACCAAGCCGCCGAGTTGGCGTGGGCACGACGTGCCGGAGGTGCTCCGCTCCGGTGACCACGGCAAGATCGCCCGCTGGCGGCGCGAGGAGGGTCTGCTGCGCACCGCGGCCCGCCGCCCGGACCTGCTGGCCGCGCTGCCCGCCGACCGGCTCGACAAACGGGACATCGCGGCCCTCGACCAGGCCGGATTTCAACCTCCGCCGGGGGATGTGGCAAAGTAGGGGGGTTGCCGCATCCGTCCGCGCCCGCGGTCGGCTGCGAGGATCCCCGACCGGGGGTCGGTCCGCCGATCACCACCCGGGAATCAGAATCACCCACCCGCGCACCGAGTGACGGTGCGCCGTGAGCCTTACGAGGACGCAGCGATGAACATCCTGGACGCCCTTGACGCCCAGTCGAAGCGGACCGACCTTCCCGACTTCCGGGCCGGTGACACCGTCAAGGTGCACGCCCGCGTCGTCGAGGGCAACCGGTCCCGTGTCCAGATCTTCCAGGGCGTCGTGATCCGCCGCCAGGGTGACGGTCTGCGCGAGACCTTCTCGGTCCGCAAGGTCAGCTTCGGCGTCGGCGTCGAGCGGACCTACCCGATCAACGGCCCGGGCATCGACCGGATCGAGGTCGTGACCCGCGGTGACGTGCGTCGCGCCAAGCTCTACTACCTGCGCGAGCTGCGCGGCAAGAAGGCCAAGATCAAGGAGAAGCGGGAGAAGCAGCCCAGCTGACTTCCCGTTCGCCACGCCGCCCGAGCTGCGCGTATGCCGTACCGACCAGAGCGCACTACCCTGGTCGGTACGGGCGCAGTGAGGCGGCGGTCCCGCCCAGGTGGCGGGCAGTTGTCCACTACCGCCCGTGGAGCCTCGACGAGGCTCCCGGGCGGTGGTGTTTCTGCGGACCGGGGAGTGGCGTGGTGCAGACGCTTGACGAGGACGGCACCGTCGATCCGTGGCGCCGACGGGCTCGCCGCACCCGCCGGCAGATGCCCCTCTGGCAGGAGCTGCCGCTGCTGTTGGTGGTCGCGTTCTGCCTCGCGGTGCTGATCCGCACCTTCCTGCTCCAGGCGTTCTTCATCCCGTCCGGCTCGATGGAGGACACCCTCCTCGTCGGTGACCGGGTGTTGGTCAACAAGGTCGTCTACGACGTTCGTGACCCGCTGCGCGGCGAGGTGGTGGTCTTCCGGGGCACCGACCGCTGGGCGCCGCAGGTCGACGACCAGCCGAAGCCCGGTGTCGCCGGCCGGCTCGCCCGTACCGTCGGTGATCTGATCGGGGTGAGCCGCCCCGGTGAGAAGGACTTCATCAAGCGGGTCATCGGTCTCCCCGGTGACCGGGTCAAGTGCTGCGACAGCCAGGGGCGGGTGACCGTCAACGGCACCCCGCTCAACGAGCCGTACGTCCTGCGGGACTCACCACTGGACCTGCCGCCCAACCCGGCGGAGTGTCGCTCCCGGCGCTTCGACGAGGTGGTCGTGCCGCCCGGTCAGATCTTCGTGATGGGCGACCACCGAGAGGTCTCCCAGGACGCGCGTTGCCAGGGGCCGGTGCCGATCGCCAACGTGGTCGGCCGGGCCTTCATGGTGGTCTGGCCCTCGTCGCGGTGGAGCGCGCTGTCGGTGCCGCCGACGTTCGAGGACGTGTCCGGGGCGGCCACGGCGTCCCCTGGTACGCCTCCGGTGCGACCGACTCCGCAGGGCGGTGTGCTGCTGATGCTGCCGTTGGCAGCCGCGCTACGCGGTTCCCGCGCGTTCCGGACGGTGCCGTCCAGTCGGGCAACGTAGGCTCCTTTGCGTGATTGACGAGCAGACCGACAAGCCGCGCAGCTCCTTCTGGAAGGAGCTGCCGATCCTGCTGGGTGTGGCGATCCTGGTCGCGGTGCTGGTCCGCGCCTTCGTGCTGCAGACCTTCTTCATCCCCTCCCCGTCCATGGAAAACACTCTCAAGATCGATGACCGGGTGCTGGTCAACAAGCTGGTCTACGACTTCCGATCACCGCACCGGGGCGAGGTGATCGTGTTCAAGGCTCCGACCGAGTGGAGCGGCAACCCCGACGGTGAGGACTTCATCAAGCGGGTGATCGGCATCCCCGGCGACCACGTGGTCTGCTGCGACCCGGAGGAACGGTTGATGATCAACGGCAAGTCGCTGGACGAGCCGTACATCTTCTCCCTGGACGGGGTTCGCGACAAGCCGGCCGACCAGGAGTTCGACATCACCGTGCCGAAGGGCCGGCTGTGGGTGATGGGCGACCACCGCTCGGCCTCCGGCGACTCGTTGGAGCACTGGCAGCAGTCCCAGCAGAACATCACCGAGGCCACGATCCCCGAGGACTCCGTGGTCGGGCGGGCGTTCACCGTCTTCTGGCCGGTCAGCCGGGCCACCTGGCTCACCGTGCCCGACGGGTTCGACGGCATTCCCAAGCCGTAGGCCGACGGGGCGTGGGCGATCCGTCCTCGGTCTGGCAGGCTGGTGCGGTGACCGTCTACACCCCTCGACGCGCGGCTCGCGTGCTGCTCCTCGACGCGGCCGGCCGGGTCCTGCTGTTCGAGGGCTTCGACCCGGCCCGACCCGGGCACCGATACTGGTTCACGCCCGGAGGCGGACTCGATCCGTCGGAGTCGCCCGCGGCGGGCGCGGCCCGGGAGTTGGCCGAGGAAACCGGCCTGCGGCTCGACCCGGCCCAGTTGGGCGAGCCGGTCTGGTCCGACGCGACAGAGTTCTCCTTCGACGGCATCTGGTACCGCCAGGAGCAGGATTTCTTCCTCTTCCGGGTGGACTCCTGGCGGGTGGACACCACGGGCTTCAACGACATCGAGCGACGCAGCATCGCCGACCACCGCTGGTGGGTTCCGGACGAGCTGGCGGCCAGCGGTGACCGGTTCTACCCGCCGGAACTGCCCGCCCTGCTGACCCGGCTCGGGCAGTCGACCGCCGCCGACCAGGACGAGGCATCGTGCTGACCCCGCCGCGCACCGTGGTGCGCCGAGAGGCCGGCCTGTACGCCCTGGAGCGGGCGTTGCAGCGACGTGGCTTCCGGCACGTCGCCGGTGCCGACGAGGCGGGCCGTGGTGCGTGCGCCGGCCCGCTGGTCGCCGCCGCGGCGGTGCTGCCCGAGGGGCGGCGCGGCGAGATAGAGGGGCTGGCCGACTCGAAGCTGCTCACCCCGGCCAGCCGGGAACGGGTGTACGCGGAGGTCGTGGACCGCGCGCTCGCGTACGCCGTGGTGGTCATCCCGGCCGAGGAGGTCGACGCCCGGGGCCTGCACGTGTGCAACCTGGCCGCGATGCGTCGGGCGCTCGCCTCGCTCACCACCCGCCCGGAGTACGTGCTGACCGACGGGTTCGGCGTGGACGGCCTGGGTGCGCCCGGGCTGGCGGTGTGGAAGGGCGACCGGGTGGCGGCGTGTGTGGCGGCGGCCAGCGTCCTGGCCAAGGTGACCCGGGACCGCCTCATGGTGGAGTTGGACGGGGTGTTCCCGGCGTACGGCTTCGCCGAGCACAAGGGCTACATCACCCCGGAGCACTCGGCGGCGCTGCGCGAGCACGGGCCGTGCCGGGAGCACCGGTTCTCGTACGTCAATGTCGCCGCGGTCTCCGGCCGCGACGGCCGGCCGCCGCGCGCCCGACGGCCCGGCGGGCAAGGCCCGGATGAGCCGATGGAGCGCTCATGGGCGTCAGGGGGTACCGTCGGCGTGGCGTTGGGCGAGCAGCCTCGGCCTCCGACGCCGGTGGGGGAAGATGTGGCCATGGAAGGCGGAGTGCGATGAGCGCGGAAGATCTCGAGAAGTACGAGACCGAGATGGAGCTGCAGCTCTACCGGGAGTACCGCGACATTGTCCGCCAATTCTCCTACGTGGTGGAGACGGAGCGTCGGTTCTACCTGGCCAACCAGGTCGACCTGCACGTGCGTAACTCCGACGGCGAGGTCTACTTCGAGGTCGAGATGCACGACGCCTGGGTGTGGGACATGTACCGTCCTGCCCGCTTCGTGAAGAACGTCCGGGTGATGACCTTCAAGGACGTCAACGTCGAAGAGTTGGAGAAGCCGGACATCTCGCTGCCCGCCGACTCCGGCTTCGGCGGCTGAGCGCACCCGAGCCCTCTGGGCCGTGCCACGGGCCCCCACCCGTGGCGTGACACCCGCCGCCGATCACTCGGCCGGCACCACGACCTCGACCCGCTGCACCATGTTGTTGGCGAAGCCGCCACGGTTCCACGGCTGCGCGACCGGCTGGGTCCGCCCGGACGCGTCGGTCGCCCGCGCGCCGAGCACGTACCGGCCGGGGGCGGCGACCCACTCGTGCCGCCAGCGCCGCCAGGCGAAATCCCCCGCGTCCGTCGGGTCCAGCTCGGCAGGCGTCCAGCTCTCCCCGCCGTCGGTGGTCACCTCCACGGCGACCACCGGCGCGTGCCCCGACCAGGCCCGACCGTCCAGGGTGCACGGGCCGGGTCGCAGCACCCGGCGACGGGACATGAAGTCGGGGAAGCCGGGCGGGCGGACCAGGGCCCGCGGCTCGATCCGCGTGACCGGCACGCCCGGGTCGTCGGCGTCGCGGCGCACCCGGTAGGCGACGGCGTTCTGGTACCCCTCGAACGGCTCGGTCCGCAGCTCGACGGAGTGGACCCACTTCACGTGCGCCATGCCGTACCAGCCCGGCACGATCAGCCGCAGCGGCGCGCCGTGCTGCGGCAGCAGGGGAGCGCCGTTCATCTCGTACGCCAGCAGCACCTCCTCGCGCAGCGCGTCGGCGACCGGAAGCGCCCGCTGGTAGTCCTGCTCGACCCCGCGTTCCACACCGTGATCGGCGCCGGTGAAGACCACGTCCACGGCGTCCGGGTCGATGCCCGCCTCCCGTAGCAGCGGAGCGAGGGGGGTGCCGGTCCACTCGGCGTTGCCGACCGCCTCGACCAGCCAGGGCTGGCTGACCGGCCGGGGGTGCAGCAGGGCCCGCCCGTTGCCGGCGCACTCCAGCGTCACCTGTCGGGTGACCCGGGGCCGCTCGCGAAGGTCGGCGAGGGTGACCGTCAGCGGCCGGTCCACCGCCCCGCCGATGGTCAGCGTGTGGGTCGCCGGGTCGAGCTCCGGAATGTCGTAGTGGATCAGCAGGTAGTGCAGCCCGGCCGGGGTGACGTCGTAGCGCAGCGCCTCCAACGGAATGCCGTGGTTGCGGGCCGCGAGCTGCAACTCCTCGGCGCTGATCGCCTCGTCCGGCTCGGCGAGCCGGGACGGGCCGCTCACGTCGGCCACGGTGGGCCCGGTGGGGGACGACGTCCGGTCATCGAGAGTGGTCATGCGGCCTCCCCGGTACAGACGGCGGCACCCGCCGTACGCGGCCCAGCCTAGGCCTTCCGTGGCGGCCCGAAAACGGCGCCAGAGGTACGGCGGCGTGGGGTCAGCGGCCGGTACTGGTTCGTCCGAGCGATCATCAAGGGTTGTGATGATTGCGGATGAGGAATTCTGGCGGCTCGTCGCGGTGCTGGGCGGTCGGCCCGAGGCCCAGGACGACGGGCCGTACGAGCGGTTGACAGACGTGCTGGCGGACGAGCCGGTAGAGCGGATCATCGGCTTCGCCGAGACGCTCGCGTTCCACCTCCACCAACTGGACCGTCGGGTGCTCGCTCAGACCGTCCTTCCCGGCGCCGACCGACTGTCCGATGACGGCTTCCTGTACGCGCGATGCGCGGTGGTGGTGGCCGGACCGGCGGCGTTCGCTGCCGTACTGGCCGATCCGGCGGCGTTCGCGCGCTTCACCACCGACGAGGCCGCCCACGCGGAATCGATTCTCGACGTCCCGTCCGACGCCTTTGAGAAGGCGACCGGGACGGAGTGGGAGCACGTCGAGGAGTACGACTACGAGACCGGTTCCAACGAACAGTGGTGGTGACCTGGTCCGGTAGGTGTCGGGCGGGCGTCCGGGCATAGCAGATCATCGGGGGCGTCGGGTGGTCGTCCACAGCACCTCCGGTTGTCCACAGCCCCGTCGGCCGGGCCGGCGGACGACCCGGCCTCGGCCGGAGGCTGCTGTCATGCGACAGCCACCCGTCCGTTCGATCCGCCGCACGGTGCTGCTCTGCGCCGCGCTCCCGCTCGTGTTGACCGTCCAGCTCTGCGGGCTGGCAGTGCTTGTCGCGGCGGTGCCCGGCCAACCACCGACGCCAACCGCGCAGGTCGCGGCCCTCACCGTGCAGGTCGCCGACCCGGCGCCCGCCGGGCGGTTCCGCTGGCCGGTCGACGGGCCGCCCCGTCCGGTGCGCCGGTTCGACCCGCCGCCCCGGCCGTGGCTGCCCGGCCACCGCGGCGTCGACCTGGCCGCGCCGTCCGGAGCGGTGGTCCGCAGCGCCGGGCCGGGTACCGTGCTCTTCGCCGGCCTGGTGGCCGGTCGACAGGTGGTCACCGTGGGGCACGCCGACGGGCTGCGGACCACCCACGAACCAGTCCAACCCGCCGTACGCCAGGGCCAGCCGGTCACCGCTGGCGCGCCGCTTGGCGAGTTGCTGCCCGGCCACCCGGGTTGCCCGGTCGAGACGTGCCTGCACTGGGGCCTGCGCCGGGGCGAGGAGTACCTCGACCCGCTCGCACTGCTCGGCCTCGGCCCGGTGCGCCTGCTCCCGGTCGGTCCGGTGCGGTTGCTCCGGGTCGCTTCGGTGCGCCTGCTTCCGGTCGCTTCGGTCAGCGCTGGGCGAGCAGTGCCGGCAGCCGTGCCGCCAGCCGTTCGTACTCGTCGGCGGCGTTGTAGACCTGGCCGGTGAGCCGCAGCCACCCCCGGCCGTTCCAGCTCATCACGGCCACCTCGGCGGCGAGCCGCGCACCGATCCGCGCCTGCAACGCCCGCGCCGCGTCGATCGTGCTGCCCAGGCCGGCCGGCAGCGGGATGAGGCGCAGAGCTACCCCCGGCCCGCCAGGGTCGGGCAGGTCGGCGGGGCGCACCCCCAGCGCGTCACCCACCACCCGCTGGCCGTACGCGGCGAGCGCGGCGTTGTGCGCCCGCACCCGGTCGACGCCGAGACTGCGCATCGTGAACAGGCCCGCCGGGGCGGCCAGCCAGGGCGTGTAGTCGAGGGTCGCCTGCCACTCGATCCGGGCCGGGAACCCCGACTCCTGCTCCCAGGACACCACAAGCGGCTCGATCCGGTCCCGCCACTGCGGTGCCACCGTCAGCAGGGCCGTGCCGCGCGGCGCGTACGCCCACTTGTGCAGGTTGCCCACCCAGAAGTCGGCGCTGATGCTGGCCACCGGGGTGGACAGCATGCCCGGGGCGTGCGCGGCGTCCACCAGGACCGGCACGCCGTGTTCGCGGGCCACCCCGACGATGGCCGCGGTCGGGAAGAGCTTCGCGGTGGCCGAGGTGAGCTGGTCGACGACGAGCAGCCGGGTCCGCCCGGGGCGCAGGCCGGCGCGGATGGTCTGCACGATCTGCTCGTCGGTGGCGGCCAGGGGGATCGGCAGGACCCGGCTGACCGCGCCGGTACGGCGGCACTCGCGCTGGACGGCCAGGCTCACCGCCCCGTACCCGTGGTCGGTGCTCAGCACCTCGTCGCCGGCCTGGAGGCCCATCGACTGGAGCACCACGGCGACGCCGGTGGTGGTGTTGCCCACCAGGGCGCTGCCGTCCGGGTCGGCGCCCAGGAACCCGGCGAGGTGCCGGCGGCTGTGCGCGATCCGGTCGACCAGCCCCTGGGTGAAGAAACGCAGCGGGTTCGCCTCCATCTCGTCGCGCAGCCGCTGCTGGGCGCGCTGCACGCCGACCGGCACCGCGCCGAACGAGCCATGGTTGAGGTGGCTGACCGCCGGGTCCAGGGAGAAGAGCAGGCGGGCGCCCGGGATCGGCTCGGGGGGCTGCGGGTCGCTCACGTGATGATCGTAACCGCCGCGCTCGCGCGCCCTCCGACCCTTGATCAGGCGCGTGGGTGCGCCTGCCGGTACGCGGCGCGCAGCCGTTCGACCGAGACGTGGGTGTAGATCTGCGTGCTCGCCAGCGACGAGTGACCGAGCAGCTCCTGCACGGCGCGCAGGTCGGCGCCGCCCTCCAGGAGGTGGGTGGCCGCGGAGTGGCGCAGATCGTGCGGGCTGGTCCGGGGCAGCCCGGCGGTCTCGGCGTACGCACCGACGATCTGACGCGCCGTCGTCGGGTTGAGCCGACCGCCCCGGGCACCCAGCAGCAGCGCGTCGCCGGAGCGGGCGCCCACCATCGCCGGGCGGCCCCGGCGCAGCCAGTCGTCCAACGCCCGCTGGGCGGGCACCCCGTACGGCACCGAGCGTTCCCGCCCGCCCTTGCCGAACACCCGGATCACCCGCCGGCCGTGCTCGACGTCGCCAACGTCCAACCCGCACACCTCGCTGACCCGTACGCCCGTGGCGTAGAGCAGCTCCAGCAGCACCCGGTCCCGCAGCGGCACCGCCTCGGCCTCTCTCGTGCTGCCCTGCGCTGCTCCGGCCGCCGGGTCCGTGTGTGCCTGGTCCGTGCCCGCTGGGTTGGTTGTCGGTTTCTGCCGGGACGGTGCCTCGACCAGTGCGGCGGCCTGGTCGGCGCGCAGCACGCTGGGCAGTTCCCGGTGCGCGCGGGGGCTGGCCAACGCGGCGCCCACGTCGGCGGGGAGCAGCTCGGCCCGATGTGCCCAGGCGCTGAACGCCCGCGCCGACGCGGCCCGCCGCGCCAGCGACGTGCGGGCCGCACCTGTGGTGCGCTGTCGCGCCAGCCAACTGCGCAGCACCGACAGGTCCAGCTCGGCGAGGTCGACGCAGCCCATCCGGACGGCGTGGTCGAGCAGCGAGACGAGATCGGTGACGTACGCACGGACGGTGTGCGCCGACCGGTTACGGACCCGGGAAAGGTGCTCGGCGAAGTCGTCGACCGCGTCACGCAGCGCTGGCGGTAACGCCTGGTGCATGGCCCGGGTGCCCCGGTCCGGCCGGCTCATCGTGGCCACGCCGACGTGCGGGCCGGTTCGACGGCCCCGGCACCCTCACTCACGGCTAGCACGGCACCAGCGTACGGCGGGTCCGCCTACGCCAGCCCACCCCGCAACACCCGCCACTTCCACTGGTTCTGCGGTCGGCACAGCACCGGGGGACCTCGACGAGGGTTCACCCTCAGCCACGGCTGGCACCGGACCAGCCGCCGGCCGAGCGGTGCGGATCACCGGCCCCGTCCGTGGCGGTGTTTGCCCGACTACCGGCGGTTGCTTCTCTTGCTCAGGAACACGAGCAAGCCGACAACGAGCACGGCGGTCACGACGAGACAGCAGAGCACGCTGATGTGCCACGGCTTGATTGCACCCATGACCGGGCACGGTACCGGCAGTATCGGCTGGCCGGGGCCCCGAGCCCGAGAAGGTGCGGGCATCCAGGCCACCCCGGCCGGCCCGCCGATGCCGCGGCTGGCGCCGGTGACGAGGACGACCGGCGCTGACGCATCGGCTCAGGTGCCAGGCCGACCGGTCGTCTCCGCTGCCGCAACACGCTTGGGTTTGGCGGGTGGGGCGAGGGCGTAGCCGTCGTCGCGACGGACCACCATGGACAGCTCCTCCAGCAGCGACAGCTTGCGCAGCGCCGTCCGAACATCGACACCGGCGCGCGAGGAGAGCCGGTCCACGCCCATCGCGCCTCGGCGGGGTAGCGCCTCCAGCAACGACCGCGCGTCGTCGTCCAGCGCGTCGGTGGCCCGCTGGGGTCCACGGGCCAGCGGTGCCAGGTCGGCGCCGATCCGGCCCACCTCCTCCAGCACGTGCGCCACCCCGGTGACCAGCCGGGCCTTGGGGTGCTCCCGGAGGAACTCGTGCGCGCCGACGGACATCGCCGAGGTCACCGGCCCCGGCACCACCATGGCCACCCGATGGGAGTGGATGGCTCGCCGCGCGGTCTGCGTCGCGCCACTGCGCGCCGATGCCTCCACCACGACGGTGCCCCGGGTGCCTGCGGCGATCACCCGGTTGCGGATCAGGAAGCGGGGCCGTAGCGGCTCGGCGCCGGGCGGCCACTCGCTGACCAGCAGCCCCGTCTCGGCGATCCGGTCGAAGAGCGCGGAGTTGCCCATCGGGTACGGACGGTCCAGCCCGCACGCGAGCACCGCGACGGTCAGACCGCCCGCGGTGAGGGCGCCTCGGTGGGCGGCGGCGTCGATCCCGAAGGCGCCACCGGACACGACAGTCCAGTCCCGCTCCGCCAACCCGTACCCCAACTCGGTCGCGACGTGCTGCCCGTAGCCGGTGGCGGCCCGCGCCCCCACCACGGCCACCGAACGATCCAGGGCCTCGCCGAGCGGCCAGCTTCCGCGTACCCAGAAACAGAGCGGCGGGGCGGTCTCACCGTCCACCCGGCGGCTGACGTCCGGCAGACGCAACGTGACCAGGTCGGCAACCTGGGCCGGCCACTCCTCGTCGTCCGGCGTGACCAGCCGGGCGCCCAGTCGGGTCGCCCGCTCCAGGGCCTCCGCCGCCACCGCCCGCGCGTCGCCGGCCGCCGAGCGTGCGGCGACAGTGGTGTGCAGCCAGCCGTCCGGGCTGCCGCCGTCGAGCAGCAGGTCCAGGGTCGCCACCGGGCCATGCCGTTCGACCAGCCGGTGTACCGCGCGCGTGCCCGGCTCCGCCAACCAGGTCAGAGCTACCCGGGCCAGCCTGCGTTCCTCCTCGGCGCTCACGTCGCCTCCCCCGTCCGTAGTTGAAGCGCTTCCCGGACGTCGTCCCGGTCCGGTCGATTGCGACCGTCGAGATCAGCGATGGTCCAGGCCATCCGGATCACCCGGTCGAAGCCGCGCGCCGAGAGTGAGCCGGAATCGAGCCGGCCACGCAGCTCGACGGTGACCCGGGTCGGCAGCCGCCACGGCGGTCGCCGGAGGTGCGTGCCCTCCACCTCGGCGTTGAGCCGCCGACCGAGGTCGGCCCAGCGGGTGGCCGCCGCCTGCCGGGCCGCCGCCACCCGGGCGGCGACCGCCGCGGAGGGCTCGACGTCGCCGTCGGTCGCCATCAGCTCGGCCGCCCGAACCGGATTCAGCCGCACCTGGACGTCGATCCGGTCGAGCAGCGGCCCGGAGAGTCTTCCCAGGTAGCGGCGGCGGGCCAGCGGTGAACACTCGCACTGCGCGTCACCGGCTGGCTTCGCGCACGGACACGGGTTGGCCGCCAGCACCAACTGGGTGCGGGCTGGATACACGGTGCCGCCCCCGCTGCGGTTCAGTTGGATGCGGCCGTGCTCCAGCGGCTGGCGCAGCGCCTCCAGCGCGCCCTTGCTGAACTCGGGAGCCTCATCCAGGAAGAGCACCCCGCGGTGTGCCAGCGACACCGCGCCGGGTCGGGCCAGCCCCGAGCCGCCACCGACAAGCGACGGCACGGTCGCGGTGTGGTGCGGCGCCTGGAACGGTGGGCGACGCAGCAACCGACCGCCCGGCGGCAGCAGCCCGGCGACCGAGTGCAGCGCGGTGACCTCCAGCGCCGCGTCGTCGTCCAGCTCGGGCAGGATCGACGGCAGCCGTTCGGCGAGCATCGTCTTGCCGGCGCCCGGAGGCCCGAGCAGTGCCAGGTGGTGCCCGCCGGCCGCGGCGACCTCCAGCGCGCGCCGACCCATCCGCTGCCCGGCGACCTCGGCGAGATCCGGCCCACCGACCACAGGTGCCGGGATGTCCGGCGGTGGTTCGATCAGCGGAGTCCCGTCGCGGACGAAGGCGACGAGCCGGTGCAGGGTGTCCACCGCTCGCACCCGTACCCCGGGGATGACAGCGGCCTCGGCGGCGTTGCCGACCGGGACGATCACCCGCGTGACACCGGCCTGGGCGGCGGCGGCGACCATCGGGAGTACGCCGCGTACCGGCCGGACCGTCCCGTCGAGCCCCAGCTCGCCGAGGACCACCACCCCCTCCAGGGGGAGCAGCGGCAGCTCACCCGAGCCGCCCAGCAGCGCCGCAGCGATGGCCAGATCGAAGGCCGAACCGAATTTCGGCAGCGTGGCGGGCAGCAGGTTGAGGGTGATCCGCCGGTTGGGCCAGCGCTGGCCGGAGTTGACCACGGCGGCGCGGACCCGGTCGCGGGCCTCGTGCAGGGCGGTGTCCGGCAGACCGGAGATCACCACCGCCGGCAGGCCGGCGGCCAGGTCGGCCTCCACCTCGACGAGGTGGCCGGTCACCCCGACCAGCCCCACGCAGAGCACCTTCGCGTAGCTCACGACGCGTCACCGATCCTCCGGGAACGCATGTCAGAACGCGCCCTTGAGGTGGTCGACCTGCGCCGGGCCGGCGTCGGGCAGCCGGACCGAGAGCACGTCGAAACGCACCTCCTCGGCGGTCGTACCGGTCTCGGTCAGCCACCGCGCGGCGAGCCCTCGCAGCCGGCGGGCCTTGGCCGGCACGATCGCCTCGGCCGGGGTGCCGAAGACCTCCCCTCGGCGGGTCTTGACCTCGCAGAAGGCGAGCACGGGCCCGTCCCACGCGATGATGTCGATCTCCCCGGCCGGGCAGCGCCAGTTGCGGGCGATCGGCCGCAGCCCCGCCTCGGTCAGGTGCCGGGCCGCGCACCGCTCGCCGTACGCCCCAACGGCCTGGTTCCGATTCGTCATGGTCGGCACGGTGCCCGCCGGAGGGCGGTCGCCGCGACCCGGCATCGGCCCAGCTGTGGACAACAGGTGAGTTGTGGACAACCAAACGATCATGCGTGCCCTGTGCTAGGCCTCTACCAAACCCAGCGAGCCCATCGCCCGGGTCCGCCCCAGGACACCCACTGCGCAGACCTAGCAGTTTCGGCTGTGGAGATGAGTCGCATGCCCCCTATGCCGGGACAGTAAGTGCTAGATCGCGCGAGAGGGCTCGCGCGCGGGTGGCGGGTCGGTGGCCTGTGCGACCGGCGTCCCGCCGGGCTGAAATGGCGCGGGCGTGGCCTGTCGCATACGGTGCCTGACGTGGACGGACGACGGAGCTTTCCGGAAGATCAGGAGTCGCGCTGGTACCCCGACGAGCGGGGTCGCGGTTACGGCGAGTCGGAGTGGCGCGGCGCGGGCGAGCCGCGGTACCGGGACGGCGAGATTCCCGAGCAGCGTGGCGCGGAAGGCGGCCGCTCCGTCGAGGACACCGGCGTCGGCCGCCGGCGGGAGCCGGACTCCGGTCGTTTCGGCGCCGTGGACGCGGGTCGTTTCGGCGCTGCGCCGGAGTCGGACTCGGGTCGTCTGGGTGCGGTGGAGGCGGGCCGTCTCGGCACCCCGGAGTCGGACTCCGGTCGTTTCGGCGCCCTGGACGATCAGACCGGTCGGTTCGGAGCGAGTGAGGCTGATTCGGGGCGTTTCGGCGCGGTCGACCCGTTGGGGGGCGCGCGGCCGGAGGTGGACGGTTACCGGGCCACCCGGTCACGGCGGGCGGACCGAGACCCCTCGGAGACGTCCGGTGAGCTGCCCGGTCGCCGGGCCGCGCGCGAGACGACCACGGCGAGTTCCCCGCTGACCGGCGCCGCGCCGGAGGCCCCCCGCGACGCCACGTCGGCATCCGTCGCGCCGGCCAGCGTGCTCACGGATCAGGCTCGTCCCGCCCCGCTCGGCGGGTACCCGATCGTCGAGCCGACCCGGGGCGGCGGCGACACGCCGCACCCGCTGGAGATGCCGACCGGCCCGATGCCGGGGATCGGTCCGCGACCCGACCTGCCCGTGGGCGAGCCTCCGGCGTATCCGCCGGCCGCCGACGGCGTCTATCGGACCCGTCGACCGGTGCTGGCCGTACTCTTCGCTCTGCTGGTGTTGGTCTTCGAGGTCCCGGCGCTGCGGGTGCTGCTGGCGGGCGTGACCGGCGACCCGGTGGACGCCGGAAACGTGGTGGTCGGCATCGCCCTGGTCGCCGGACTGCCGATCTTCGCGACCGGGCTGTACGGGTTACGAACCGGAGGTCTGGCGCTCGCCGACAACGGTCGGGGCTGGCTTCGCCCGCCGACTGCCTACCTGACCGTCGGCCTGGTGCTCTTCGTGGCCGCCGCGCTCGCCGCCGGCTGACGCGGCCCGATCCGCCGTCGGCCCCGCGCGCCCAGGCGATTCGGACGTCGGCCCCGCGCGCGCGATTCGGACAAGAACCAGGAAATAGTGGCCTCCGGAGACGCGGAGGCCACTATTTCCACGAAACAGCGCGATCTTGCAGCAACTCGCGCAAGCGAGCGGCGCGGCGGTCGAGCGGCGCGGCGGTCGAGCGGTGCCCCCGCGCACCCCAGGGCGGCTGAACGGGTGAGGGGCGTACACTGGCCAACTGGCGACCGCCTCGTGCGGTCGACCTCGCGCGCCCTCTTCACGAATCGTCGTGGAGCGACGGCCTCCCTGGTCCCGATCTTGATCGGGTCCACCATGGGTCGGCGACCAGGCGCCAGGACGCCCGGCCACCGGCCGGGCGTGACAACCAGGGACCTTGAGGAGTACCCCAACCATGGCCGTCGTGACCATGCGTCAGCTGCTGGAGAGCGGTGTCCACTTCGGGCACCAGACCCGGCGCTGGAACCCGAAGATGAAGCGCTTCATCATGACCGAGCGCAACGGCATCTACATCATCGACCTGCGCCAGACCCTCGAGTACATCGAGAAGGCGTACGAGTTCGTGCGTGGGACCGTCGCCGAGGGCGGCAGCATCCTGTTCGTCGGCACCAAGAAGCAGGCCCAGGAGGCGATCGCCGAGCAGGCGACCCGGGTCGGCCAGCCGTACGTCAACCACCGCTGGCTCGGTGGCATGCTGACCAACTTCCAGACCGTGTACAAGCGGCTCCAGCGGATGAAGGAGCTGGAGGGTCTGGGTGACCTCAGCGGCACCGCCGCCGGTTACACCAAGAAGGAGACCCTGCAGCTCTCCCGCGAGAAGATCAAGCTGACCCGCACCCTCGGTGGCCTGCGGGACATGCAGAAGCTTCCCGCCGCGGTGTGGATCGTCGACACCAAGAAGGAGCACATCGCCGTCGACGAGGCCCGCAAGCTGGGCATCCCGGTCATCGCGGTGCTGGACACCAACTGTGACCCGGACGAGGTCGACTTCCCGATCCCGGGTAACGACGACGCGATCCGCTCGGCCGAGCTGCTGACCAAGGTCGTCGCGGCCGCCGTCGCGGATGGTCTGATCGCGCGTTCCGGCCGTCGCCGGGGCAATGACGAGAAGCCCGAGGGTGTCGCGAGCGACGAGCCGCTGACCGAGTGGGAGCGCGAGCTGCTCGAGCCGAAGAAGGCCGACGACTCGGCCGCTCCGGCCGCCCCGGCCGAGCAGCCCGCCGCTGCCGCTGCCGAGCAGCCCGCCACCCCGGAGCAGCCGGCGCAGGCCGCCACCGAGCAGCCGGCGGCAGCCACCGCGGAGTGATCGCACCGTCGCTGTCCCGCCGTCCGTTTTCGCGAACGGCGGGCAGCGACGGTACGCCGGGCACGATCCGCCCGGATCCGGGTAACCGGCACCTCTGACCATCCACACGCCGTCTCAACACCGAAGAGAGAGCCATGTCCCAAATCACCGCCGCGGACGTCAAGAAGCTCCGCGACCTCACCGGCGCCGGCATGATGGACAGCAAGAAGGCGCTGACCGAGGCCGAGGGCGACTTCGACAAGGCCGTCGAGATCCTGCGCGTCAAGGGCGCCAAGGACGTCGGCAAGCGGGCCGGCCGTACGGCCGCGAACGGCCTGGTCGCCCACTCCGGCAAGGCGCTGCTCGAGCTCAACTGCGAGACCGACTTCGTCGCCAAGACCGAGTCGTTCATCGCGCTGGGCCAGCAGTTGGTCGAGCACGGTGAGCGCTCCGGCGTGAACTCCGCCGAGGAGCTGCTCGCCACCGAGCTCGACGGCAAGGTCATCGCGGACCTGATCCAGGAGCAGTCCGCCAAGATCGGCGAGAAGCTGGTGCTCAACCGGTTCGCCCGGGTCGAGGGCACCACCGCCGTCTACCTGCACCGCAAGGCCCAGGACCTGCCGCCGGCCGTTGGCGTGCTGGTGTCGTACACCGGCAAGACCGACGAGGCCGGCGACGCCGACGCCCGTGGTGTGGCCATGCAGATCGCCGCGATGCGGCCGAAGTACCTCACCCGGGACGAGGTTCCGGCTGAGGTCGTCGAGTCCGAGCGGCGCATCGCCGAGCAGACCGCCCGCGAGGAGAACAAGCCCGAGGCGGCTCTGCCGAAGATCATCGAGGGCCGGGTGAACTCCTTCTTCAAGGACTTCGTCCTGATCGAGCAGTCGTCCGTCTCCGACAACAAGAAGTCGGTGAAGCAGCTGCTGGCCGAGGCCGGCATCGAGGTCACCCGCTTCGTGCGGTTCGAGGTCGGCCAGGCCTGAGCCGTCACCGGGCGCCGCGCGCGCCCGTGGGCAGAAGACGTCAACGAGGAGGCCGCCGGTGTACGTGACAGGCACCGCGGCCTCCTCGTCACATAGGGTCGGCAGCGGCAGGTTCGCGGTACGCGCCGCACGGGGCGTGCGCGTGGGGAAGGGCGGGGCGGATGACGCAGGTTGTAAGTGACCGGACGCTGGAGCTGGACGATCCGACGGCACCGCCGCCGGGGCGTGCCCGCCGCGTGGTGCTGAAGCTCTCCGGTGAGGTCTTCGGTGGCGGCGCGATCGGCGTCGACCCGGACGTCGTCCAGGCCATCGCCCGGCAGATCGCCACAGTGGTCCGCCGCGGCGTGCAGGTCTCCGTGGTGGTCGGCGGCGGCAACTTCTTCCGTGGTGCGGAGCTGCAGAAGCGTGGGATGGACCGGGCCCGCGCCGACTACATGGGCATGCTCGGCACGGTGATGAACTGCCTCGCGCTCCAGGACTTCCTGGAGAAGGAGGGCATCGAGACCCGGGTGCAGAGCGCCATCACGATGGCCCAGGTCGCCGAGCCGTACATCCCGCTGCGGGCCATCCGGCACCTGGAGAAGGGCCGCGTGGTCATCTTCGGCGCCGGTGCGGGGATGCCGTACTTCTCCACCGACACGGTGGCCGCCCAGCGGGCGCTGGAGATCCGGGCCGACGTGGTGCTGATGAGCAAGAACGGCGTGGACGGCGTCTACACGGCCGACCCCCGGATCGACCCCACCGCCAGCAAGCTCGACTCGATCACCTTCTCCGAGGCGCTGCGCCGCAACCTGCGGGTGGCCGACGCGGCGGCGTTCAGCCTCTGCATGGAGAACGGCCTGCCGATGCTGGTCTTCGGCGCGCAGGGTGACGACACCATCATCCGCGCGGTTGGTGGCGACAAGATCGGCACCCTGATCACCGCCTGAGTCTCGCCGATGGCGACGACAGCAGCGGTCTGACGACTTTCAGCAGAGCCCACCACGAGCACAGAAGGAGGCGAGGAGACCGGTGATCGACGACACCCTCCTCGAGGCCGAGGAGAAGATGGAGCGTGCGGTTGAGCACGCCAAGGAGGAGTTCGGCGCCATCCGTACCGGTCGCGCCAACGCCGCCATGTTCTCCAAGGTCATCATCGACTACTACGGCACGCCCACGCCGCTGACGCAGATGGCGTCCATCGCGGTGCCCGAGCCGCGGATGGCCATCATCAAGCCGTACGACAACTCGCAGATCAACGCGATGGAAAAGGCGATCCGCGACTCGGACCTCGGGGTGAACCCGAACAACGAGGGCAACCAGCTGCGCATCCTGCTCCCGCAGATGACCGAGGAACGCCGCCGCGACATGATCAAGGTGGCTCGGCACAAGGGTGAGGAGGCCAAGGTGGCGATCCGCAACGTCCGCCGCCGTGGCAAGGAGGAGCTGGACCGGATCGTCAAGGACGGCGAGGCCGGCGAGGACGACGGCCGCCGTGCCGAGAAGGAACTCGACGACCTGACCCAGCGGTACGTGGCCAGCATCGACGACCTGGTGAAGCACAAGGAAACCGAGCTGCTGGAGGTCTGAGGCCCCACCCGGCGTCCGCCGGGACAGCAGCCGACGTGAGGCCCGCCCCCGATTCGGGGACGGGCCTCGTGCTGTTCGAGCGTCAGCAGGGGATCCGGACGGTACGGGTCGTCTCGGTCAGGGTCGTTCCGACGTACGCGTCGTGCAGCTCGAAACGCACGGTGGCCCGACCCGGGTGCAGCACCGGGTCGCCCCGGTAGAAACCCATCGAGATGCTGGCGGTGCCGCCGTTGCAGACGATCTCGCCAGCGCCGAGGCCACTGGTGGCCCAGTAGGTTGGCAGGCCGTCCTGGGTCAGCGACGCCGACAGGAAGTACACGCCGGTCGGGCAGTTGTGCACCTCTCCTCGGGCGGTGACGGCCGGGAACGCCGGCCCGGTTCCGTCGGGGCTCCCGTCGTACAGGTAGATCTCGCTGGTGCGGTGGTCGATCCTGATGCTGGCGTTCCGCGTCGCCGCGGTGGCCGGTGTGGCCGCCGTCAGGACGAGGGCGACCATCGTCAACACCGCCAGGCTGATTCTGCGCACGAACGCTCCTTCTCCGCTGTCATGCTGGAAAGCGTCCGGCGGACGCCGGCACACCGACAGCCGACCATCGATGGGCAGTGCGGGTCATCCCCTGTTCGCCCGGATGCACGGTCGGATAGGCGTCGGTGCGCCGCCGGCGCTCGTGCGGGCGGCGGGCGTGATTCTCCGGATGCCGTCGGGCCACACCCGCCCCGGCCAGCGCGGCCACTCGCCGGATCCCGCCCACCGCGACCCCCGCAGAGGGCCCGACGGGCAGGGGCGCCATCGTCCGCCTCGCCCCGGCGGCGGGTGCAGTAGGCTCGGCAGGATTCCCGGCCACCGGGTGGTGAACACCGGGGATCGACCGACCGTCGGGGCGGTCAATCGGAGGAACATCGCACGTGTAGGGGATGCTTGTGGTCTTGCGTCATGTGGTGGTTCTCGTGTCGCCTCGCGGTGCGTGATGTCCCACCCCGACCCCTACGGCAGCGAGCCTCGCGGCTGGGACCGGCCGGAGCGCCCGGTGGCGCTGCCCTGGCCGGAGCAGGAGCTGGAGGCCGGCCAGTGGAGCCGCCGTCCGGCCGCCGGCCCTGAGTTGTACGCCGACCCGCACGCCCGGCCGTACGCCGACCCACAACCCGCGGACCCGTACGACGAGCGTGGCCGCCCGGACGGCCGTTTCGACGACCGCGACCGGCACGATCTTTTCGACGACCGCGACCGGCACGTGGACGACCGCAACCAGCCCGACCGGTACGACGACCGGGGTCGCGGGGACCGGTACCCGGACCGGCCTCCCGCCGCCGGCGACGGGCCTCCCCGTTACGACGGCCCGGAGGGTGTGCGCTTCGACGAGCCGAGCCCTCCCGCCCGCCTCGACGACCCGGGGTACCCGACCGAGCAGCTCGCGCCGATCCGGGCGGAGGTGGTGCCGGACGAGGCTCCGACGACCGGTCGACGGCCGAAGGGTCGACGTCGGGCCAGTCTCGACCGACCGGCCACCCAGCAGTTGGGCAACGGCCGGGCCGGACGCAACCTTCCCGCGGCGATCGGGGTCGGGCTCGGCCTCGGCGCGCTGATCGTGGTGCCGTTGGCGTTCTACCCGTTGGCGTTCCTGCCGGTGATCGCCGCAGCGGTCGCCATCGGCATGTGGGAGATGGCCCGCGCGGTCCGGCGCAGCGGCGCGCACCCGCCGCTGGTGCCGCTGATCGCCGGTGGCGTGTTGACAGTGGGTCTGGCCTGGTTCGCCGGCCCGGACGCGCTCAGCCTGGGGCTGCTGGTCACCGTGCTGGGCACCATGATCTGGCGGTTGGGTGACGGGCCGGCCGGCTTCCAGCGGGATCTCACCGCGGCCACTCTGATCGCGGTCTACGTGCCGTTCCTCGCCGGTTTCGCGGCGTTGCTGGCGGCAGCCCCCGACGACGGTCCGCTGCGCATCCTGGCCACGCTGATCGGGGTGGTCCTCTCCGACACCGGTGGGTACGCGGCCGGCGTCTCCTTCGGCCGTCACCCGATGGCCCCGTCGATCAGCCCGAAGAAGTCCTGGGAGGGCTTCGCCGGTTCGGTCACCGCGGCGGCCCTGGGCAGCGCGTTGCTGCTGTGGCTGATGTTCGAGGTGGCCCCCTGGTGGGGTGCGCTGTTCGGGGTGGCCGTCTCCTGCGCGGCGGTCCTCGGCGACCTGGCCGAGTCGATGATCAAGCGGGATCTCGGCGTGAAGGACATGAGCAACCTGCTGCCCGGCCACGGCGGTCTGATGGACCGACTGGACTCGATTCTGTTCGCGGTGCCGACGGCCTACCTGCTGTTGGCGGTCCTCGTGCCGGTGGTGAGCTGAGGTATGAATCACTGTCACCTGGGCATTCGGCTCCGGCGGTCGCAGCCCGTTCGGCACCTCCGGACCGGCATCCGCCGCCGACGGCGTGACACACTGGACCAGCCATGACGAGCCTGCCCCTGATCCCCGCCATCTCGGTCGCCCCCGCCGCGCGCCGGGCCTCCATGCCCCCTCAGCACCTCGCTGACCTGGACCTGGCCGGCCGCCAGGCGTTGGTCACCGGGCTGGGGGAGCCGGCCTTCCGCGCCAAGCAGATCTCCAACCACTACTTCGGGCGGTTGGTCCGCGACCCGCAGGCGATGACCGATCTGCCCGCGGCGACCCGGGAGCGACTGGCCGACCAGTTGCTGCCGACGTTGCTCAACCCGGTTCGCGAGCTGGCCTGCGATGACGGCGCGACCCGCAAGGCGCTCTGGCGGCTGCACGACGGTGCGCTGGTGGAGAGCGTGCTGATGGGCTACCCGGACCGGGTGACCGTCTGCATCTCCAGCCAGGCGGGTTGCGGCATGGCCTGTCCGTTCTGCGCGACCGGCCAGGCCGGGCTGACCCGCAACCTGTCGACGGCGGAGATCGTCGACCAGGCGGTGTACATGGCCGGGGTGGCTGCCTCCGGCGTGGTGGCGGGCTCCCCGCCGAGGTTGTCGCGTGTCGTCTTCATGGGCATGGGCGAGCCGCTGGCCAACTACAACCGGGTGATCGCGGCGATCCGTCGGCTGGTCAGCCCGGCCCCGGAGGGGCTCGGCCTGTCCCAGCGGCACATCACCGTTTCCACGGTCGGCCTGGTTCCGGCCATCCGCCGACTGGCCAGCGAAGACCTCTCAGTGACCCTTGCGCTGTCGTTGCACGCGCCCGATGATGATCTGCGCGACGAACTCGTGCCGGTAAACCAGCGCTGGAAGGTAGCCGAGGTGCTGGACGCAGCGTGGGACTACGCCGCCCGGACGGGCCGTCGCGTGTCGATCGAGTACGCGATGATCAAGGACATGAACGACCAGCCGTGGCGAGCCGACCTGCTCGGACGGCTGCTGGCCGGCAAATTGGCTCACGTGAACCTCATTCCGCTCAATCCGACGCCGGGCAGCCGCTGGGACGCGAGCCCGAAGCCGGTCGAGCGGGAGTTCGTCCGGCGGTTGCGCGATGCCGGGGTGTCCACCACAGTTCGGGACACCCGAGGTCGCGAGATCGACGGCGCGTGTGGCCAGCTCGCCGCCGCCGAGGACAACGACACCAACACCGACCGCGCCGGAGAGGCACCGGCGTGACCGGGCGTGGCGAACGAGACCAGGAGACATAGTGGCGAGTCAGGGTCAGCGTTTCCGGCGCAAGGCGCTCCGCCGGGGATACAAGGTCGACGAGGTGGATGCCTTCCTCGACCGGGTCGAGGCGACGCTCGACGGCCGACAGGTCGGCGCCCCGGTGGCCTCCCAGGAGGTCCACGACGTCGTCTTCCGGGTCCGCTTCAACGGCTACGACGAGTGGCAGGTCGACCTGCACCTTGATCGGGTCGAGCGGCAGCTGGCCGAGCTGGAGGAGCGCAACAACGCCGGGCGCGGTGCCGACCCCCGGATGGGTGACCGGATGGGCCCACCGGACCGGATGGGTCCGCCGATGCGTGACGACCGGGGCATGGTTCCGCAGCCGATGCCGCCCCGGCCGATGCCCGCGCAGGCCGGTCCGCCCTACGGTCGCTACGACGAGCCGACAGGTGCCTTCGCCGGCGGGTACGACGCCCCTCGCGGCGGTGGTTACGACGCGCCACGTGGCCCGGCCGGCCCCCCGATGGGTCCCGGTGGCCCGATGGGCCCCGGCCCGATGGGTGGCCACGGCATGCCGCAGCGCGGCCTGCCCGCCGGCCCCAGCGGGTACGGCCCGGACGACCAGCGCTCACCCGGTGGGTACGGCCCGGACGACCAGCGCTCACCCGGTGGGTACGGCCCGGATGATCAGCGCGGCGGGTACGGCCCCGACGATCAGCGCGCGCCCGGCGGTTATCCGCCTCCCCCGGAGGAGCCGCGCTTCGACGGCTTCGAGGCCGGGCGGCACGGTCGCGCCGACATGACGGCCGAGATCCGGATGCCCGAGCGGGACCTGCGCGACATGCGCCGCGGTCCGGCCGGTCCGCCTCCGCTGCCGCAGCAGGGCATGGGTGGTCCGCCGATGGCCGGCCCGCCGGCGGTGGCCGGCCCGCCGATGGGTGGCCCGCCCATGGGTGGTCCCCCGATGGCCGGTCCGCCCGGCAGCGACCTGTACCGGGTGGACCAGATCCGCCGTAGCTTCCAGGTGCGCCGGTTCGGCAGCGGGTACGACCCCGACCAGGTGGACCGGTTCTTCGACACCCTGCTCGGCGGCATGCAGCGCCGCAACCCGATGCCTGTCGACCCGAAGGACCTGGACACGCTCCGGTTCGGCCTGGTGCCGGGCGGCTACTTCGAGGCCGAGGTCGACGCCGCGCTCAAGGATGTGCAGGACATCCTCTTCGGGCGCTGATCCCGACGCGTACGGACGAGGGCCCGTCCCCCTGGTGGGGGCGGGCCCTCGGCGTATGTTGGACGGTCGTCCGGCGGTGGGTCGGGTCAGGAGCGCAGACCGTTGCGCCGCAGCACGATGTCGCCGATCACGATGATCAGCAGCAGCGCGGCCAGGCCGATCAGCCAGATGTCCTCGACCTTGCCTTCGTGGTTGCCGCAGATCATCGCCAGCAGCGCCAGTGCGGACAGCACGGCGCCGATCTGCCCGGCCTTGCGGTGCCCGGGCTT
The DNA here is from genome assembly GCF_049841535.1 of Micromonospora sp. DT53. NCBI lineage: Bacteria > Bacillati > Actinomycetota > Actinomycetes > Micromonosporales > Micromonosporaceae > Micromonospora > Micromonospora sp. DT53. The sequence continues at coordinate 27,700 of NZ_JBNCKM010000005.1, read as the reverse complement.
GTGCTGGTCTGGCGACGTTACCGGCTCGCTTCCTGCCACTGTCGGTCCTTCCCTCGCGATCGGATCTTTGGTTAGTCTGGCACGCCTCGTGCGCGACGCGGTGGGGTGGGGGTTTCCTGGCCATCGGCCCTCCCCACCCGGGCTGGACGGCACTACCGGCGTCGCGGGGCGGCGGTCAGACTCGCTCCGGTAGCGTTTGGCGTACACCTGATTGTCTGTTTGAGGGGGACTGTGCGGTGCGAGTGACCGGAACCGGGCACGCCAGCATGCGGATCGACACGGCCGCGGGCAGCATCCTGTGCGACCCGTGGGTCAACCCGGCCTACTTCGCGTCGTGGTTTCCTTTTCCGGACAATTCGCTCCTCGACTGGGAGAGCCTGGGCCAGGTCGACTACCTGTACGTCTCCCACCTGCACCGGGACCACTTCGACGCGAAGCACCTGCGGGACTTCGTCTCCAAGGACGCCACCGTCCTGCTCCCCGAGTTCCCCACCTCGGAGATGGAGGACGAGTTCCGGGCGTTGGGCTTCACCAAGTTCCTGAAGGCGCCCAACGAGCAGGTGGTGGAGCTGCCCGGCGGCCTGAAGATCATGATTCAGGCGTTGACCAGCCCGACCGACGGACCGATCGGCGACTCCTCACTCTGGGTGGAGTACGAGGGTGTGCGGCTGCTCAACCAGAACGACGCCCGCCCCACCGACCTGAGCGTCTTCGCCGAGCTGGGGCACGTGCACGCGCACCTGCTCCAGTTCTCCGGTGCGATCTGGTACCCGATGGTCTACGAACTGCCGCAGGCGGCGAAGACCGCGTTCGGCAAGCAGAAGCGTGATCGGCAGTTCGACCGGACCTGGCGCTACATCGACGACCTGAAGGCGTCGCACGTCTTCCCGATCGCCGGTCCGCCGTGCTTCCTCGACGACGCCCTGTGGCAGTTCAACGACATCCACGGCGACGAGGGCAACATCTTCCCCGACCAGTCCGTCTTCCTGTCCGAGTACGCCAAGGTCGGCGGCACCAACGGGATCGTGCTGCTGCCGGGCAGCGTCGCCGAGGTCACCACCGAGGGCGCGAGCACCACCCACCCGGTGCCGGTGGAGGAGTTCTTCGCGAACAAGGTCGCGCACCTGGAGGAGATGCGGGAGCGCAAGCGCCCGATCATCGAGGCGGAGAAGGCGTCCTGGCGGCATCCCGAGGTGGACGTGCTCGGCGAGATGAAGCGTCGGATCGAGCCGCTGCTCGACGAGTCGATCTACCTGGCCAAGGGGGTCGGCGGCCCGGTCCGCTTCGACCTGGTGGGGTATGACGGCGCGAGCGTCGAGTCGATCGTGGTGGACTTTCCCGGCAAGGAGGTCCGGCCGTACGCGGACGAGAAGGTGCGCTACCGGTTCCGGACCGAGCGGTCGCTGATCGAGCACCTGCTCTTCATCGACGAGGTGGACTGGGTCAACTCGCTCTTCCTGTCCTGCCGGTTCTCGGCGGCCCGGATCGGCCAGTACAACGAGTTCGTGTACGCGTTCTTCAAGTGCCTCTCCGAGGAGCGGCTCCAGTACGCAGAGGGCTGGTACGACGAGCACGAGCGCAGCACCGACGCCGAGGACATCACGTTGGGCGACTGGGTGGTGCAGCGGCGGTGCCCGCACCTGAAGGCGGACCTGACCCGCTTCGGCATCGTCGACGGTGACCAGCTGACGTGCCAGCTGCACGGCTGGAAGTTCGACCTGCCCTCTGGCCGCTGCCTGACAAGCGTCGGCCACAAGGTGCGAGCCCACCGCGTGGACGCGGAAACCCCAGCCCCCGCCGGCGAAGCCGTGATCTGACCCCCTCCCCAACCCCGCCCCTGCCCCCGTTGATCATGAAGTTATTGCCACGACACGCCGCCACGGCGGGCAATAACTTCATGATCAACGAGAGCGGGGTCGGGGGTCGGGGTCGGGGTCGGAGGTCGGGGAGGGGCGCGGTTAGGGGTTAGGTCGACAGATCTTTGAGGATTCGGCGGGCGGCGTTGTGGCCGGCTGCGCCGATGACGCTGCCGGCCGGGTGGCAGCCGGCGCTGCCGGCGTATACGCCGTCGATGCCTGTGGCGTAGGGCATCCGGTCGGTGAACGAGACGGTGTTGTCCACGTGGTGGATGTGCCCCCCGGTGATGCCGAAATGCTCCTCGATGCCGGGCGGCGGCAGCGGCACCGCGTCGGCGATCAGGTCGGCGGTGCCGGGGGCGTACCGCTCGACGATCCCGATGAGCCGATCGACGTAGCCGGGCAGCTCCGCGTCCCAGGTCGTGCCGGCCAGCTCGTAGGGGACGGACTGGACGAAGAGCGCCGACGAGTGGTGCCCGGCCGCGTCGGAGAGCGACGGGTCGACGGTGGTGTGCAGGTACCACTCGATGGTGGGCTCCGCCGGCAGCAGCCCGGCCTGCACGTCCGCCCACATCGCGCGCAGCGCGGTCATCGGCGACGTCGCCGCCCCGCCGACCAGCGACGCCGACCCGGGCAGCAGGTGGATGGTCGAGCCGAACGGGCTCGGCGTACCGTCCGGCAGGCAGGAGAACCGGGGCAGCCCGGTGAGCGCCAGGTTGAGCTTGAGTGTGGTGCCGGGCCGGCGGACCGCCGCCATCCGTTCGCCGAGCCGCGCCGGGAGCGCGCCGTCGGGCAACAGGTCCATCAGCCGGTACGGGTCACACGCGCCGAGCACCACCCGGGCGGCGACCTCTCGACCGTCGGCCAGCACCACTCCGCTCGCCGCGCCGCCGTCCAGGGTCACCGCGCGCACCGGCGTACCGGTCCGGATGGTCGCTCCGGCGGCGAGCGCGGCCTCGGCGAACGTCCGGGACACGGTGCCCATCCCACCCTCGGCGATCATCCAGGTGCCGCCGGAGCCGGGGAGTCTGCACATGTTGTGGACGAGGAAGTTGTGGCCGGTGCCGGGGTCGTCCGGGCCGGCGTTGAGCCCGGACAGGCCGTCGGTGACCGCGTACATGCTGACCAGCAGCTCGGAGCGGAACTCGAACCGGGCCAGGTAGTCGGCGACGGAGCCCTGCACGAGGTCGACGAAGACGTGGCGCAGTGCCGGGCGGACGTGCCGCTCGGCGGTCTCCTGGACGCTCAGCGGCTCCGCCAACCAGGCCGGGGCGAGGTCTTCCCGCAGCGCGGCCAGTTCGGCCTGCATGGCGTCGTCGGCGGCCACGTCGGCGGGGGAGAAGAACTCGGCGAGCTGCGCCCGGGTGGCGGCCGTGTCGCTGCCGAAGAGCAGGTACGGCGAACCGAGGCCGCCCGGGGTGGGGAGGAAGTAGTGCGGGTCGCGGCGCAGCACCGGGATCCGTACGTCGAGCGTGGCGAGCAGCTCCGGGGGCATCAGCCCGAGCAGGTACGAGCCGGTGGAGTGGCGCAGCCCCGGCACCTTCGGGAACGGGTTCTCGGTACGGGTCGCGCCGCCGATCACGTCGGCGGCCTCCACCACGAGGACGTCCAGGCCGGCGCGGGCCAGCAGGACCGCGGAGACCAGACCGTTGTGCCCGGCACCGACGATCACGACGTCGACGCGGGCCGGAATCTCACTGCTCATGCCGCGGCAGCCTAGTCCGCCCCGCCAGGCCGGTCATCCCTCCCGCGCCCGGCCTCGGTGATCAAGAGATTTGCGTCGTTCGACGGCCCCCCATTGACGCAAACCTCTTGATCACCGGTTCAAAGGGTGGGGAGGTGGAGGGTGAAGGTGGAGCCTTGGGTGGGGGTGCTGGTGGCGCTGACCGTGCCGCCGTGGGCCTCGGTGAGCTTGCGCACGATGGCGAGGCCCAGGCCGCTGCCGCCGGTCTGCCGACTCCGGGACTTCTCGGCCCGCCAGAAGCGGTCGAAGACCCGGGGCAGGTCCTCGGCGCTGATACCGCTGCCGGTGTCGGTCACGGAGACGAAGGCCCCGGCGTGGGTCGCGCCGGCGCTGATCGTCACGTGCCCGCCCGACGGGGTGTGCCGCACCGCGTTGGCGACCAGGTTGCCGACGGCCTGGCGGAGCCGCACCGGGTCGGCGTCCACCTGCGGGTCGGCCTCCGTGCGTACCGCGATGGTGACGCCGACCCGGTCGGCCTGGGCCCGGTGCGCCTCCGCGACCTGGGCGAGCAGGTCGGTGAGGTAGACCTGTTCGCGGTGCAGCCGCAGCGCGCCCGCGTCGGCCTCGGCCAGGTCCTGCAGGTCGGTGATCACGTGCTGGAGCAGGGTCGCCTCCTCCAGCAGTGAGGAGAGCAGCCTGCGGTCGGGGGCCGCGACGCCGTCCTCGACAGCTTCGAGCCAGCCCCGGATGTTGCTCACCGGCGTACGCATCTCGTGCGCGATGTCGCTGACCATGGCCCGGCGCAGCTGCTCCAGCCGTTCTCGCCGTTCGGCCATGTCGTTGAAGACCTCGGCCAGCCGGGCGATCTCGTCGCGACCGGTCACCCGGACCCGGGCGGAGCCGTCGCCGTCGCGCATCCGCTGGGCCGCCCCGGTCAGGGCGTGCAGCGGGCGGGTCAGCCGGATGCCGGCGAGGACTGTGAAGCCGATCGCCACCAGCAGGACGAGACCGGCGACCGCGACGATGCGGGTCTGGTTGGCGGGGGAGAGGTCGAAGGTGGTCGAGGGGCGACCGCCCGGGTCGGTGACGAAGAGGGTCGCGGCCGGGGCGACGTACGGGAGGAGTTGCTCGCGTCGACTGGTGCCGACGCAGGCGCTGATCGCACGGTTGTGCTCCTGGTCGACGCCGGCCGCGCTGCGGGAGTCGGGTGCGCTGGCCGCCGGCTGCCTCGTCCAGGTCCAGTTCAGGTCGACCTGCACAGCGGGCAGGCGCCGCCGCGCCAGGCAGGTGTTCACCAGGGCGTTGAGCTGGGCGAGCGCCTTGCTCTCGGTGGCCGTACGGGTCGCGAGATCATCTCTCGCCTGATAGCAGGCGGCGCTGTCGGTGAGGTCGGTGCCGGGGGTGTCGATCCGTGGGCGGCCGGTGGGTCCGTCCACGACCGTGGCGTCGATCTGCGCCCGCAGCCGCAGACACTGGACCGCCTTGGCCGCCTTGTCGCGCAGCGCGGCGCGCTCCTCCGGCGGCAGCAGGTACGGCCCGGTGGTGCGCGGGTCGATGCGACTGGTGCCGCCGTCACCGCTGTTCGGCGGGGTGGTCCCGGGCATCAGGGCGGTGTCGACGGCGAGCGCGTCGACGGTCGCGGACGACGTCGTCGGCAACGGGCCCGCGCCGGGTGCCGAGTCCGCGATCGGCGCACCGGTGTCGGTGGTCAGGGCGATCCGCCGGCCGACGTCCTGCGCGAGCGGCCGAACTGCCGCGTCGACCCCGTCCCAGTTCGGGTGGGTCGCCGCGTACGCGAGCACTGTGTCGTAGATGCGCGCGTCGTCGGCGAGCGCCTGGCCCTGCTCCTGCCGGATCGCCCCGGTGGTGGTGCGCACGGCCAGCCACGCGGTCGCCGCGATCGAGCCGAGGGCGATGAGGACGGCCAGCGCCAGCAGCCGGAGCAACAGGCTGCGGCGCAGCGGGACCTCACGCGACACGGGGTGACTCTTCGACCAGCTTGTATCCGATGCCGTACACGGTCACCAGCCGGGCCGGCTTGCGCGGGTCGGGCTCGATCTTCCGGCGGAGGTTCATGACGTGCACGTCGACGGTCCGGTTGGTGATGTACCTGTCGAACCCGTGCAGGTAACCCAGGAGCTGGTCCCGGGTGAACGCCCGGGCGGGCTGCGCTGCCATCGCCTGCAGCAGCTGGAACTCGCCAGGTGTGCAGTCGACGAGGCGCCCGTCGCTGCGTACCTCGTGGCGTACCGGGTCGACGTGCACGGCGCCGACCCGCAGCACCGGGTCGGCCTGCTGCACCGTCCGCTGGCCTCGGCGTAACAGGCTGCGGACCCGGGCGACCAGCTCACGCGGGCTGTACGGCTTCGTCATGTAGTCGTCGGCGCCCAGGTCGAGGCCGAGCAGTAGGTCGTCCTCGGTCGACCGGGCGGTCAGCATGAGCACCGGCAGGTCGGACTCTCGGCGCAGGATGCGACAGACGTCCAGGCCGTCGACCTTCGGCATCATCACGTCGAGGACCAGCAGCGCCGGGGGCCGCTGACGGATCTGCTCCAGGGCGGCCCGCCCGTCGGCCACCACGACCACCTCGTGTCCCTCGCGTTCCAGATACCGGCGCGCCAACTCGGCCTGCTTCTGGTCGTCCTCGGCTACCAGCACGTACGCACACACGGCAGCGACTGTACGTGGCCTCGGTCGGGTCCGGCAGTGCCGCTGAGCTGGGGCTACCGGATGACGACCGGTTCCTGACAGGTCTCTGACAGGTGGGGGTGAAGCTCCACACCATGACCAACTCAACCCGTCGAGTCGCGGCCGGGCTCGCCGCGTTCACAGTCCTCGCTGTCGCCCTCACCGGCTGCGGCGGCGGAACGTCCGGCACCGACAAGGACACCGCCGGCGGTGACGTCGCCTCGCTCACCACTCCGTCGGCCCCGGCGAGCGCGACCCCCGCCGGAGGCGTCGCCGCGAACGGTCGGCCGCAGCTACGCCTGGACATGACCGACGAGGAGGAGGAGCGGCTCTGGGGGACGTACAACATCTGCCTGCACGACAACGGCGTGAAGCTGAACGACGGCCGGTCACAACCCGGCCCGGTGGGGGACGGTACGGGCCTGTCCCTCGACCAGAGCGGGGAGCCGAAGGCGGCGTACGTGGCGTGCGCGAACAAGCTGCCGCTCCAGCCGCCGGAGCTGGACCCGGAGAAGAACCCGAACTACGTGAGCCAGTGGAACGACTACGTCCAGTGCCTGCGTGGACGCGGGATGAAGATTCACTCGCTGCCGGACGGCTCCGGTTGGACGTACGACGACGGGGTCGCCGACCCGACCGGCGGCCTTGAGGGTCCCGCGCTGGACAAGGCCGAGAGGGAATGCACGATGGAGATCTTCGGTGCCAAGAAGTAGTCCGACCGACGATCCTGGTCGGCGGACGACCCGGCGTACCGCCATCGTGGTGGCGACGGTGACCCTGGTGGTCGCCGTGGGGGCCGGCGTCGGGGCGCTGGCCCTGCGTCGCGATCAGCGGGATGACGTCGCGAGCACCCCACCGTCGGTGGCCACGACGACTGTGACCCGGGCCGACCTGTCGGACACCCGTTCGCTCAACGGCACGCTCGGCTTCGGCCCGGAGCGGCTGGTGAAGGGTGCCGGGGAGGGTGTCGTCACCCGGCTGCCGAAGGTGGGCGACGCGGTGGCCCGGGGCAAGGCGCTCTACCGGGTCGACGACCGACCCGTGCCGGTGCTGTTCGGCGGGACCCCGCTCTTTCGCACCCTCGACAAACCCGGACTGGTGGGCAGCGACGTACGGATCGTGTGGGACAACCTGAAGGCGCTGGGTTACCGCACCGGTTCGCAGCCGTCCAGGGGCACCGACGGCACGAAGATCGGCCCGGGTCAGGCCCTGCTCACCGGAAGCCTCGTCGCCGCGATCAAGAAGTGGCAGCAGGCCGTCGGCCTGGAGCCCACCGGCACGATCGGGGTCGGGCAGGTCGCGGTGCTGAGCGGGCCGGCCCGGGTCAGCGCGGTGAAGGCGCTGCCCGGTGACCCGGTCGCCGGTGAGCTGCTGGCCGTCACCGAGAAGGTCAAGCTGGTCACCGTACCGGTGGGGGCCACCGAGGTCGGCGCCATCACCGTGGGCGCCGCCGTGGTCGTCGCCCTGCCCGACAGCTCCGAGATCCCGGCCAAGGTCGCCTCCATCTCCCAGACGGTGCGTGGCGGTGGCCCCGACGGCGGCACCGGGCAGGGCAGCCCGCCGACGGTGGACGTCCTGGTCGCGCCGACCCGGGCGGCGGACGTGGCCAAGCTGGACGCGGCAGCGGTGCAGGTCCGGTTCACCACCGCCGTCCACAAGAACGTGCTGGCGGTGCCGGTCGGCGCGCTGGTGGCGCTCCGTGAGGGCGGGCATGCGCTGCAGTTGCCCGACGGCGGGCTGGTGGCCGTGGAGACCGGGATGTTCGCCCGGGGCCTGGTCGAGATCAGCGGCACCGGCGTCACCGAGGGCCTCGACGTGGTGACGGCATCGTGATCGCCGCCGCCGAGCCGGTGCTGAACGTCGAGGGGGTCAGTAGGACGTACCCCGGCGGGGTGACCGCGCTGGACGACGTCTCACTGACCGTGCGCGCTGGCGAGATGCTGGCCATCGTCGGGCCGTCCGGGTCCGGCAAGTCCACGCTGCTGAACATCATGGGGACCCTCGACCTGCCGACCAGCGGCCGCGTACGCGTCGCCGGGCAGGAGGTCACCGCCCTCTCCGACCGTCGGCTCTCCGCGCTGCGGGGTCGCTGGCTCGGTTTCGTCTTCCAACAGTTCCATCTCACCGACGGGTTGGACGCCGCCGAGAACGTCGCCACCGGTCTGCTCTACGCCGGGGTGCCCCGCCGTCGCCGCCGCCGCACCGCGATCGAGGCGTTGGCCCGGGTCGGCCTGGCGCACCGGGTCGACCACCTGCCGCAGCAACTCTCCGGCGGGGAGCGGCAGCGGGTGGCGATAGCTCGGGCACTCGTCAACGAGCCCGCGCTGGTGCTGGCCGACGAGCCGACCGGCGCCCTCGACACCGTCAACGGGGAGGCGGTTCTGGCCCTGCTCACGAATCTCAACGCGGAGGGCACCACCATCGCCGTGATCACCCACGACCGCGATCTCGCCGCCCGTACGCCTCGACAGGTGGAGATCCGCGACGGCCGGATCGTCGCCGACACCGTCACCGGGAGCGGGGCATGAGCATGAGCCCGTCCCGGCTCGCCCCGACCGACGTACTCCGGCTCGGTCTGCTCGGGGTGACCACGCGTCGGATGCGGGCCGTCCTCTCCGCTCTGGGCATCTCCATCGGCATCGCCACGTTGGTCGTCGTGGTGGGAATCCCCGCGTCCAGCCAGCGCGACCTGATGAACCAGCTCTCCGCGCTCGGCACCAACCTGCTGCGGGCCGAGCCCGTACCGGATCAGGACCCGCCCGCCCTCCTGCCCGAGGACGCCGCCGCCATGGTGGCGAGGGTCGGGCCGGTCGAGACGGCGAGCGCGGTCGCGAACACCCACACCACAGTGCGCCGCAACGACCTGCTGGACAGGTACGACACGTCCGGGCTGAGCGTGCTCGCGTCCCGGCCGGACCTGCTGGGGACTGTCAACGGCCGGATCCGCAGCGGTCGGGCCCTCGACGCCGGGACGGCCCGGCTCCCGACCGCCGTCCTCGGCTACGTCGCGGCGAGCCGGCTCGGCTTCGCCAGCGTGGACCCCCGGCAACCACCCCAGGTGTTCATCGGCGAGCGCTGGTTCACCGTGATCGGCATCCTGGACCCGTTGCCGCTCTCCCCGGATCTCGACCGCTCGGTGCTGGTCGGGTGGGACGCCGCCAAGGCCATGCTCGGCTTCGACGGTCACCCCACCGTCGTCTACCTGCGCGCCAGGGAGGACGCGTTGGAGGACGTCCGTGGCGTGCTGCCGGCCACCCTCAACCCGCAGTTGCCCGGGCTGGTCCAGGTCAGCCGCCCCTCCGACGCGCTCGCCGCGAAACGGGCCACGGAGAACAGCTTCTCCGCGCTGTTCCTCGGGTTGGCGGCGGTCGCCCTGCTGGTCGGCGGGATCGGCGTGGCCAACACGATGGTCATCTCGGTGTTGGAGCGTCGTCGGGAGATCGGCCTGCGCCGGGCGCTCGGCGCGAACCGTGGCCAGATCCGGGTGCAGTTCCTCACCGAGTCGGTGCTGCTCAGCGTGCTCGGCGGCGCCGCGGGGGCGGCCCTCGGGGTGCTCGCGACCGTCGGCTACGCCAGCTACCAGGGCTGGCCGCCCACGATCCCGGCGACCGCGGTGCTGGGCGGAATCGCCGGCGCCCTGATCGTGGGCGTGACAGCCGGCGTCTACCCGTCCATCCGAGCCGCCCGCCTGACCCCCACCGAAGCCCTCTCCACCCCCTGACCGCCCCACCCCCACCCCCTCGGTGATCATGAAGTTATTGCCACTCGCCGCGGCGTGTCGTGGCAATAACTTCATGATCAACCGGGCTCAGGGCTCAGGGCTCAGGGCTCAGGGCTCAGGGCTCAGGGCTCAGGGCTCAGGGCTCAGGGCTCAGGGCTCAGGGCTCGGGGGTGGTGCGCCAGCGGGAGAGGGCCAGGGTGGCGGAGTATCCGGCCAGGACGATCACGTGGAACAGGTAGAGCCAGAGGAGTACGGCCACGCCGGCGCCGATGTCGTCGAAGCCACCGAACGGCACCCCCAGGTCCAGCGGGAGCGAGGCGAAGAGCACGAAGCCGTGCAGGAAACCGGAGAGGTTCGCCGCGGTGAACGACCCGATCCCGAGGGTGGAGAGCCAGTCCGGTGAGGCCGGCCCGACGACCCGGAACACCCACACCAGCACCGGCGTGAGCACCAGCCAGACCGCGAGGAACGACAGCACCACGCCGAGCACACCGAGCCAACCGCCCTGGCGTACGAGGCGGGTGGTGAGCGGGAGCGCCAGCAGGATCGACAGCAGCAGCGCGGGGGCCGGCGCGAGCAGTGGCAGCAGCAGGAGCCGCCCCCGCCAGCCGACCAGGTGCTCGTCGGAGCGGGGTGCGGCCACCGAGACGAACGCCCGGCGCAGGCCCTCGCCGTAGAGCGAGGCGGGCAGCAAAGAGGCCAGCGCCAGCACCGGGGTCAACTCCACCCCGGCGTCGACCAGCGCGTCCACCGCCCGGGGCGCGCCGATCGCGGTGGGCAGGGCCTCCACGGCGTACGAGGTGAGCCGGCGTACCCGGTCGGCCCCCGCCACCAGTGCGGTGAGCCAGATCGCCAGCAGCGCGACCGGCACCACGGCGATCGCCCCGTAGAAGGTGATCGCGGCGGCGTGCAGCGACAGGTCCCGTCCGCGCACCGGACGGAACGCGGCACTGGTGATCCGTTTCGCGCGCTGCCATCCGTTGCCCATCGGGTTCTCCTTCCCTGTCGTCGGGGCCGTCACTCCTTAAGATCGCCGGTCATGACTGTTCTCACCACCGAACGCCTGATCCTGCGCGATTGGACCGACGATCCGGCCGACCTGGCCCGGATCTACGACATCTACTCCCGCCCGGAGATCGCCCGCTGGTTGGGCGTCTCGTCGGGTCTGCCGATGACGGACCCGGCGCAGGCGGTCGAGCGGCTGCGGATCTGGCGGGAGCGGCACGCCGCCGACGGTGACCGCTACGGCACCTGGGCGGTCGAGGTGCGCGAGACCGGCCAGGTGGTGGGCACGGTGCTGCTCAAGCCGCTGCCGGGCCGGGATGAGGCGGTGCGAAGCGACGACATAGAGGTGGGCTGGCACCTGCACCCGGACGCGTGGGGTCACGGCTATGCCACCGAGGCGGCCCGCGCGGCGGTGGCGCGGGAGTTCGCCGCCGGCACCCGGGAGATCTACGCGGTCGTGTCGCCGGGCAACGAGCCGTCGATGGCGGTGGCGCGGCGGCTGGGCATGATCCAGGTGGGCCGGCGCACCGACTGGTACGGCGGGGAGCTGCTGGAGACCTTCGTGCTGAGGGCACCAGACGTCTGATCGTTCTCGCACGACCTGACGCAAGATCAGCGCAACTTCGGGGAAGGTGTCACCTCCAGTCGTCGGGAGGTGACACCTTCCCCGAAATTGTGGGCAGGTCGGCCCCGGTGACGGCCACCAGGACAGACAAGTCCGTCAATAGTCATGGTGGTCGAAGTGTTGACGCTCTAGTAGCACGTCAGTAATCTTTGGGCCAAAGTAACGCAAGATTTCGACAAGCAAGTGCACGATTCCGTGCATGCTCTCGGAAGATTCAACGGGCCTCCTGGGGAGGCCCGTTGATGGTCGTACCCATCTGGTGTTTCCAGGGCGAGCGGCGCCCCCGCGCCGCCCGCACCACACCGTCTCTCTCCACACCGGCCCCCGCGCATCGGCCGGCGCTGCACCGCCGCACCCCCACCCCGTGGTCACGCCACCGCGGCAACCGTCCCCCGACGACAAGGACAGTGATGAGACGAACGAATCTGTTCAGGATGGTGGCGGCCACGGCCGCCGCCGCGCTGATCGCCACGGCCGGGGCGACAGCCGTCGCGAACCCGGCCGCCGCCCGCCCCGCCGACCCGGCCGCCACACCGAGCGCCGGCTTCGCCCCGGCGGCCACCAACCTCGCGCAGGGCCGCCCCACCCAGGAGAGCGGCCACGCCGACGTCTACGACTCGTCGAAGGTCGTGGACGGCAACGCGGGCAGCTACTGGGAGAGCGTCAACAACGCGTTCCCGCAGTGGGTGCAGGTCGATCTCGGCTCGTCGCAGAGCGTCAACCAGGTCGTGCTGAAGCTTCCGACCTCCGGTTGGGGCACCCGGACGCAGACCCTGAGCGTGCGGGGCAGCGCCAACGGCACGTCCTTCACCGATCTGGTCGGGTCGCAGACGTACACCTTCAACCCGGCGAGCGGCAGCACTGCCACGATCAACTTCAGCTCGACCTCCACCCGCTACGTCCGGATCACCATCACCGCCAACAGCGGCTGGCCGGCCGGGCAGCTCTCCGAGCTGGAGGTGTACGGCAGCGGCGGCACCACCCCCGACACCACAGCGCCGAGCACCCCGGGGACGCTGTCGCAGAGCACCTCGGGCAGCACGATCACGCTCACCTGGGGGGCCTCCACCGACTCCGGCGGCAGCGGGCTGGCCGGCTACAACGTCTACCGGGGCGGCAACCTGATCGCGACGCTGGGCACCGTCCTCACCTATCAGGACACCCAACCGGCGACGGCGACCGTGTCGTACCACGTCCGCGCCCGCGACGGCGCCGGCAACCTGTCCGGCAACAGCAACACCGTCACCCGGACCGGCAGCAACCCGCCCGCCTGCACCAACGTGGCGCAGGGCAAGAGCATGACGGCGAGCGGCTCCACCTTCAGCTTCACCCCGGACAAGGCGAACGACGGGCAGCTCAGCACCTACTGGGAGGGCGCGTCGAGCTACCCGCAGAACCTGACCGTGGCGCTGGGCGCGAACCACTCCGTCTCCGGCGTCACCGTGAAGCTCAACCCGGACCCGTCCTGGGGCACCCGTACCCAGACCATCCAGGTCCTCGGTCGCGACCAGGCGTCATCCTCGTACACCAGTCTGGTGTCGGCGGCGGCCTACCAGTTCGTGCAGGGCGCCAACGCGGTGACCATCCCGGTCAGTGCGACCACCGCGGACGTGCAGTTGCGGTTCACCGGCAACACCGGTGCCCCGTCCGGCCAGGTCGCGGAGCTTGAGGTGTGCGGCACCCCGGCGCCCAACCCGGACCTGGTGGTCAGCTCGGTGACCTGGTCGCCCTCGTCGCCCAGCGAGGTCTCGTCGGTCACGCTCTCGGCAGTGGTGCAGAACATCGGCTCGGCGTCCGCCGGTGCGACCACTGTGAACTTCAGCCTGGCCGGCGCGGTCGTCGGCAGCGCCTCGGTGGGCGCGCTCGCCGCGGGCGCCTCGACCACCGTGTCGTTCAACGCCGGTGCCCGGCCGATGGGCAGCTACGCCGTCTCGGCGGTGGTCGACCCGGCTAACACGATCGTCGAGCAGAACAACGGCAACAACAGCCTCACGGCCGCGTCGCCGCTTGTGGTGACCCAGGCGCCGGGCCCCGACCTCCAGGTGCTCAGCATCGCCTCGAACCCGCCGAACCCGGCCGTCGGGGCGTCCGTCACCTTCACCGTGACGGTCCGCAACCGGGGCACCACCGCGACCGGTGCGACCACTGTCACCCGGCTGGTGGCGGGGAGCACCACGCTCAACACCACCACCGCCTCGATCGCCGCCGGCGCGACGGTCACCGTTGCCGTCACCGGTAGCTGGACCGCCACCAGCGGCGGCGCCACCATCACCGCCACCGCCGACGCCACAAACGTGGTCACCGAGACCAACGAGACCAACAACGCGTTCAGCCAGTCGATAGTCGTGGGCCGTGGGGCCGCCGTCCCGTACGTCTCCTACGAGGCGGAGGCCGGCCGTTACCAGGGCACGCTGCTGGAGGCCGACGCGCTGCGCACCTTCGGGCACACCAACTTCGCCAGCGAGTCCTCGGGTCGCAAGTCGGTACGGCTGAACAGCACCGGACAGTTCGTCGAGTTCACCTCGGCCAACCAGGCGAACTCCATCGTGGTGCGCAACTCCATCCCGGATGCGCCCGGTGGCGGCGGCATCGAGGCGACCATCAGCCTCTACGTCAACGACGTCTTCTCCCGGAAGCTGACCCTGTCGTCGAAGCACAGCTGGCTCTACGGCAACACCGACGGGCCGGAGGCGCTGACCAACACCCCACAGGCCGACGCCCGTCGGCTCTTCGACGAGTCGAACGCGCTGCTGGCACAGTCGTACCCGGCCGGCACCCGGTTCAAGTTGCAGCGCGACTCGGGGGACACCGCCTCCTTCTACGTCATCGACACGATCGACCTGGAGCAGGTGGCGCCGGCGGCGAGCCAGCCGGCCGGCTGCACCTCGATCACGTCGTACGGTGCGGTCCCGAACGACGGGCTCGACGACACCGCCGCCATCCAGCGGGCGGTGACCGACGACCAGAACGGCGTCATCAGCTGCGTCTGGATCCCCGCCGGGCAGTGGCGGCAGGAGCAGAAGATCCTGACCGACGACCCGCTGAACCGGGGTACGCACAACCAGGTCGGCATCAGCAACGTCACGATCCGAGGTGCCGGCATGTGGCACTCGCAGCTCTACACGCTGACCGAGCCGCAGAACGTGGTGGGTGGCATCAACCACCCGCACGAAGGCAACTTCGGCTTCGACATCGACAAGAACACCCAGATCTCCGACATCGCCATCTTCGGCTCGGGCCGGATTCGCGGCGGTGACGGCAACGCCGAGGGTGGCGTCGGTCTGAACGGACGCTTCGGCACCGGCACGAAGATCAGCAACGTCTGGATCGAGCACGCCAACGTGGGCGTCTGGGTCGGCCGCGACTACGACAACATCCCCGACCTGTGGGGGCCGGCCGACGGGCTGGAGTTCACCGGCATGCGGATCCGCAACACGTACGCCGACGGCATCAACTTCAGCAACGGCACGCGCAACTCGCGGGTGTTCAACTCGTCCTTCCGCACCACGGGTGACGACGCGCTCGCCGTCTGGGCCAACCCGTACGTCAAGGACCGCAGCGTCGACATCGCCCACGACAACCACTTCGTCAACAACACCATCCAGTTGCCCTGGCGGGCCAACGGCATCGCCATCTACGGCGGCTACGACAACTCGATCGAGAACAACCTGATCTACGACACCGCGAACTACCCGGGCATCATGCTGGCGACCGACCACGACCCGCTGCCGTTCTCCGGCACGACGCTGATCGCCAACAACGGGCTCTACCGCACCGGTGGCGCGTTCTGGAACGAGGACCAGGAGTTCGGTGCCATCACGATCTTCCCGGCCACCCGGGACATCGTCGGGGTCACCATCCGGGACACCGACATCATCGACTCCACGTACGACGGCATCCAGTTCAAGAACGGTGGCGGCAACATACCGAACCTCGCCATCACAAACGTGCGGATCGACAAGTCCGTCAACGGTGCCGGCATCCTCGCGATGAGCGGCGCGCGCGGCAACGCCAACCTGACCAACGTGACAATCACCAACTCGGCCGACGGCAACATCGTCATCCAGCCGGGCTCGCAGTTTGTCATCACTCCCTGATCGACACTGATTGAGTGAAGTCGGGGTGTCCGGATGTCGCGGACACCCCGACTTCCGTGTCGGGCACTGCCGCGCAGGGTCCGTCGTGGGCGTCGGGCCGCCGGCAGCGGCCGGCACCGGGAAGCTTGGCGTCACAAAACACTCGGGTACGCAGAAACTGCGCGTCCTCTTCGCTGAGCGTGGTCTCACCGAAGTCGATGACGGCGAGGTGACCGAGTGAGTCGCGCAGCGCCACGGCCAGGGCGGTGACCTCGTCGAGGCTGGTCAGCGTGGTCGGCAGGTGGACGATCCAGCGTGGCGCGGCTCGTCCCGCTGGTGGTGGCGGGCGGTCACCCGTCGCGGGGTTCGTTCGTAGTGCGGGCCGGCCCGCTGGCGGTGGATGGCTGCCCGTCGCGTGGTTCGCTCGTAGTGCGGGCCCGGCCGGCTGCGGTGGTAGGCGCTCATCCGTCGGGTGGCTCATCGCAGTGCCACCGTTCCCCCGCTGAGCAGCGTCTGGATCTGCCCGTCGGTCAGGCCGCGCTTGGTCAGGACGCGACGGCCCCAGCGGTGTAGCCGGCACGGGTGCGCGGCCTGGTCCTTGCGGCACCGCTGACCGTCGGGCCGTTGCTCGGGGGCGTGCACGCTGACCGCCCGCAGCGCGAACACGACGTCCTCGGTGGTCACGTAGGGCGGCATCGGCAGATCATCGCTCGTGTCCATGGCTCTCCTTTCAATGCGATCACTCTTCTGTCATCCACGATGGTCGTTCTGGGGCTGGTCTGGCGCAATCTTTCGGAGCAGAATGCGGACCAAGGGATGAGGTGTCTTACGCGACGACAGCCAGGGAGATGACGTGGACGACTCCGGCAGCACAGTTCCACGGAGGCAACTCGGTAGATATCTGAGAGAGCTTCGCGAAAACGCGTATGTGACGGTTACCGCGGCGGCCAAGGAGTTGGAATGGTCGGCGCCCCGGATCTGGCGGTACGAGACCGGCCAGGTCTCCATGCACCCGAACGACGTGGCGGCCATGTGCCGCGTCTACGGCGCGTCCCCGGAGACGATCGAGACGATGCGGGCGCTGGCCCGCGAGACCAAGGCGCACGGCTGGTGGCACAGCTACGGCGAGGCGATCAAAGACTGGTTCAAGCTGTACGTCGGCCTGGAAGCCGCCGCCACCCGCATCCGGAAGTACGAAGCCGATCTCGTTCCGGGCTTGTTGCAGACGGTCGAGTACATGACCGAGGTGATCGCCACCGACCACCCGCAGATGGTCGAGTCGGAGCGTCAGGCGAAGGTCGACGTGCGGCTTCGCCGCCAGCGACTGCTGGCTCGGGCGATACCGCGCGCTCCGCGTCTCGACGTCATCCTGAACGAGGCGGTGCTGCGTCGCCCGCTCGGTGATCGGGCGGCGATGGTCCGGCAGCTGGAGTCACTTGTGGTGTCGTCACGGCAGCCCAACATCGGCATCCGGGTGTTGCCGTTCGACGCCGGCCTGGTCCGCTGGGCGCAGGCCGGCACCTTCACCATGCTCGACTTCCCGTCCGACGTGCGCGAGCCGGAGCCGACGACGATCTACATGGACGGGCCGTGCGGCGCCGTCTACCTTGACAAGACCCACGAGATCGAGATCTACGAAGACGCGTGGCGCTCCCTCGGCGAGCGGGCGCTCAGCGCCGACGAGTCCGGCGAGCTGATCGCGGCCATAGCGAAGGAGATGACCGATGGTGCGTGACGGAGTCTGGCGCAAGTCGACCCGGTCCGGCGGCGAGGGTGACTGCGTCGAGGTGGCGGGCTTCGCCGAGACGGTCGGAGTACGCGACAGCAAGGACCCGCAGGGCCCAACGCTGACCTTCACCCCCTCGGTCTGGACCGCCTTCATCGCGTCAACCCGCGCAAAGCAGTCGAACAACCGCCACTGAGCCGCTCGGCCACCTCGTACACCGAGATCTTGGAAGAATTCGGCCCCGGGAGGGGCGATTTCCCTCCAAGATCTGTCGCAGGCCAGGGTTAGCCTCCCCGCGATTCCTGGGGAGGGGGCGGGGTGGACCAGTTCGAACGCATGGTGGCGTTGCTGCGCAGCGGACAGACGGAACGTGCCGATCAACTACGGGCCGAGGCGCCCGGGGCGCTGCTGCCCCGGTGGACGGCCGGCGACCCGTTGAGCCCGGCGCTGCGGCAGGTGCATCAATTCGAGTGGTCGATCAGTGCAGTCCGCGTGGACGACTCGTATGCCTGGGCGATGGTCGACGGCAGCATCTGCCGGATGCCCCTTGCCGGCGGCGAGGCGCAACGGCTGCGCCTGGATGGCAGGCACGAGTCCTTCTATGGGGAAGCCACGTTCGACGGTGCGACGGTCGTCGCCGTGGAGGACGAGCGGCTGCTCGTGTGGGACCTCGTGACGGGGAGGCTGCTACTGGCGACCGACCCGGATGACGTTCCCCTCCGCGCGGGGTCCCTGCGGAGCCTCGCGGTCGGTGCCGGAGTGGCGGTGACTGGCACCAAGGGGGGTTATCTGCTGAAGTGGGATCTCGCCGACGGTCGACTGCTGGGCAGGACCGCCGCCCACAGCGGTGATGTCAACCGCGTGGCGATCAGCACCGACAGCGCTCCGATCGTGTTGAGCCTCGGCGGCGAGGACAGGTTCACGGAGACGCTCTGTTTCCATGACCTCGACGGGTTTCGTCGCACCGGCGAGGTGGCTGTGCCCGAGCAGGCGGGTAGCGGCGGCTGGACGGTGCTGGACGGTCAGCGGCGGGCGGTGACAGTCGCCGAAGATGGGCTACTGACCGTCTGGGATCCCGTCGCGGCGGCACCGGTGGCACAGTTTCCCACTGCGGCACGCCCACGTGAGGCGCTGGTCTTCACCGCTGACGGGGCCTGTGTAGTGCTCGGCGAGAACCTAGCGCTACGAATCATGGACCTTCGGAACGGCGCGGTGCGCGGGACGATCCGGACTGACTTCACCAAGCCCATCGACATGGTCGCCGTGCACGGCACGTTCGTCTTCGCGGCGCAGGGCGAGCGGACCAACCTCCTTGAGTTGACCGATCCCCTCGCCCAGGACGACAAGGACCGGCCGTACTTCCGAGACGCCGTCCCGGCCATGATCGACGGGCGGCCCGCGATCATCGCAGTGGAAGCGGGCGGCTCGTTCGAGGTCATCGACGCCGCCGATGGGCGGAGGTTCAGCGCCCCAGCCAGCGAGCGGAGAATCACACTCCGGACCGACGTCTGGTACCCCAGACCGGGAGTTGTCGCCGCAGGCGACCGGGACCTCCTTGTCGTCATGTCGGAGTCTGGCCCGACGACCGTCGACCCGGCCACTGGCGATACCCGCACCGCGCCCGAGCCGTCGCTGAGCCCAGCAACACCTGGGTTGATCGCCACCCGCAACGGCCTCATAGCGGCGACAAACGACAAAGGTGTACTCGCTGTCTGGGACGCGGCCACCCTGACGCTGCGCGCTTCGTTCCAACTGGCCGACGCATACGGGACGATCTCGCTTGCGCTCGCTGACCTGCACGGCCGCACCGTCGTACTGACCGGCACCGCAGGCGGCGGGATTCGTTGGTTCGACAGCGCCGACCTGACCGAGATCACCCCACCAGGCCGATTCGCCGAGCGACCCAACCGCCCCGTCGTCAGGCGCCTGGACTGGCCCGGACCGGAGGCCGTCACCGGATTGGACGTGTTCGGCTCCGTCGTGATCGTGGCCGTCGATGACACCGTCACCAGCGCCGACATCGCCACCGGGGAGCCATCCGGACCGGCCCTGACCCATCCGAACAAGGTCTTGGCGATACTGCCAACGGTCCTCAATGGTGTTCCGGTGGTCGCCACCAGCTGCGCCGACCGGACTCTTCGGGTCTGGGAGATCGGGACAGGCCACACCATCTGGTCCGTCGCCCTGCCCCAACCGGTCAGCCGGATCGTCTCGGTCGCCGCCGACCAGATCATCGTCCTCACCGAGGGCCACCTGATCGCGGTCGGCCCCGGTCCCATGATCCTGTCTACCTGAGTTGATCTCCCTGACTGGCGGCGCGCCGTGCCGCGACTTCGCTGCCGCCCGCAGATCTTGGACACTTTCCGTTAGGGCGTAACGGAAAGTGTCCAAGATCTGCACGAACCACCCGTGCATCGTGGTGCCGGGGGCGGTCGTGTCACCCCGGCCCATTGGTGAGGAGCAGTGCGGCTGCCCGTCAGCCACTTGGGTGTCGGACCGGGTGTGCGATGACGCACAACAGGGGCGGCGGTGGCTAGGCTGACCTGAGCAGAATGTCCCGCTGAGGGGGTGAGCCCGGATGGCCCAGGCCGCGTTCGCGCCGGAGCCGGCGCCGCAGCACACCGAGCCGTCGTTCGACGTGTTGCGGTGGCACGACGAGCCGTGGACCGCGCAGCTCGCCCTCGACCTGTTGCCGGAGACCAACGGCCCCAAGGTTGAGGTCCTGAGCGGAAGCGTGATCGTGACACCACACGCGGGAATCGATCATCAGTCGGTCGAGCGGGAGTTGCCCTACGTGCTGCACCGTGCTGCGCGGAAGGCCGGATTCTGGGTCTATCCGGAGATCAACGTCATCTCCGGGGATGACCTCTTCATCCCGGACATCGTTGTGCTGCGCAAATCAGGTGGTGGTCGCACGACGGTCCCCATCGCCGAGGCGGTGCTGCTGGGGGAGATCGTGTCCCCCGGAAATCGGCGCAAGGACGTGATCGACAGGCCCAGGGAGTACGCCGCTGTCGGCGTGCCGTTCTTCCTCCGGGTGGACCTGCGCAACCGGGTGCCGACCATGGCGCTGTTGGAGCTGGTCGACGGGGATTACTGCCCGTTGGCCGCCGCTGCGGCAGGGAGCACCTTCGCGATGCGGGAGCCGTTCGAATTCTCCATCGACCCGGCAGAGTTGCTGGACGAGGAGGAGTCGGACGGGGAGGGCTGAGGCTCCCAGCGGGCGTACAGCGGCAGTGGGGGAGAATGGGCGCGTGACTTCCCCCCGCGACCTCGTTCTGCTCGGGTCCACCGGCTCGATCGGCACCCAGGCCATCGACATCGTCCGGCGCAACCCGGACCGGTTCCGGGTGGTCGCCGTGGGTGCCGGCGGCGGCAACGTCGAGCTGCTCGCCGCGCAGGCTCTCGAACTGGGCGTCGAGGCGGTCGGGGTGGCCAAGGCGTCCGCCGCGCAGGACCTGCAACTCGCGTTCTACGCCGAGGCGAGCCGGCGCGGGTGGGCCACCGGCGACTTCAAGCTTCCCAAGATCGTGGCCGGCCCGGACGCCATGACCGAGCTGGCCCAGTGGCCGTGCGACATCGTGCTCAACGGGGTGGTCGGCTCGCTGGGCCTCGCTCCTACGCTGGCCGCGCTGCGCGGTGGTCGTACTCTCGCGTTGGCCAACAAGGAGTCGCTCGTGGCCGGCGGCCCGCTGGTCAAGGCCGCGGTGACGCGGCCGGGGCAGATCGTTCCGGTCGACTCGGAGCACTCGGCGCTGGCGCAGTGCCTGCGCTCCGGGGCGCGCGGCGAGGTGCGTCGGCTGATCGTCACGGCCAGCGGCGGCCCGTTCCGGGGTCGGCGGCGCGACGAGTTGACGCAGGTCACACCCAAGCAGGCCCTCGCGCACCCGACCTGGAACATGGGGCCGGTCGTCACGATCAACTCGGCGACCATGGTCAACAAGGCGCTGGAGGTGATCGAGGCGCACGAGCTGTTCGACGTGCCCTACGCCGACATCGCCGTGATGGTGCACCCGCAATCGGTGATCCACTCGATGGTCGAGTTCGTCGACGGGTCGACGATCGCCCAGGCCAGCCCACCGGACATGCGGCTGCCGATCGCCCTCGGCATCGGCTGGCCGGACCGGGTGCCCGAGGCCGCCACCGCCGTCGACTGGACGGCCGCGCACACCTGGGAGTTCGCGCCGCTCGACGACGAGGCGTTCCCGGCCGTCGCCCTGGCCAAGGCCGCCGGGGAGACCGGGCGCTGCCGGCCGGCGATCTACAACGCGGCGAACGAGGAGTGCGTGGCCGCGTTCGTGGCGGGCCGGCTGCCGTTCCTCGGCATCGTCGACACCCTCGAACGCGTGTTGGAGGAGGCTCCGGACTTCGACGAACCAGGTACCGTCGAGGACGTGCTCGCGGCCGAGTCGTGGGCACGCGCGCACGCGCAGGAGATCATCGCGGGTTCGGTGGAAGGAGCTTGATGTCGTACCTGCTCGGGGTGGTCCTCTTCGCCCTGGCCATTCTCATCTCGGTGAGTCTGCACGAGGCGGGTCACCTGCTGACCGCCAAGATGTTCGGGATGAAGGTCACCAAGTACTTCGTCGGTTTCGGCCCCACCATCTGGTCGTTCCAACGGGGTGAGACGGAGTACGGCCTCAAGGGCATCCCGCTCGGCGGCTTCTGCAAGATCGTCGGGATGACGCCGCAGGACGACGACGTCGAGCCGGGCGACGAGTCGCGGGTGATGTGGCGCTACCCGGTCTGGAAGCGGACGATCGTGATGGCCGCCGGGTCGATCACGCACTTCGCGCTCGCCCTGGTCACCATCTGGATCCTCGCCGTCTCCGCCGGCCTGCCCAACCCCGACTTCCCGACCACCGACACGCAGGCCCGTCAGGAGCCGGCCGTCATCCGGCTCAGTGAGTGCGTGGTTCCGGAGAACTCGCTGCGGGCGTGCACCCCCGCCGACGCCGCCAGCCCGGCCGCCCAGGCGCAACTGCAGAACGGTGACCGGATCACCTCGGTCAACGGCACCCCGATCAACTCCTACGGCGACCTGCTCACCAAGCTGCGCGGGCTCAAGCCGGGCGACACCGCGCAGATCGCGTACGTCCGCGACGGCCAGCCGGGCACCACAAGCACCGTCCTCGCGCAAACCCAGCGCCCGCCGCTGGACGACCCCGAGGGCGCCGCCGCGCCGGTCGCCGCGCTCGGCGTCGGGCTCGTCCCCAGCACGCCCACCCGCGTGACGTACGGCCCGATCGGCGCCTTCGGCGCCACCGCCGACTTCACCGGTGAGCTGGCCGTCGGCACCGCCCAGGCGCTCCAGCGCCTCCCGCAGAAGGTCCCCGCCCTGTGGACCGCCCTCACCGGCGGCGAGCGGGACGTCGACACCCCGATCAGCGTGGTCGGCGCCAGCCGACTCGGCGGCGAGGCGGTGGAGAACAACGCCTGGCTGGTCTTCTTCATGCTCTTCGTGTCGCTGAATTTCTTCATCGGCGTGTTCAACCTGCTGCCGCTGCTCCCGGTGGACGGCGGCCACATCGCCATCGCCTGGTTCGAACGGGCCCGCTCCTGGCTCTACGCGCGGATCGGCCGGGTCGACCCCGGCCGGGTGGACTACCTCAAACTGATGCCCTTCACGTACGCGGTGATCCTGATCGGTGGCGCGTTCACGCTGCTCACCATCGCCGCGGACGTCGTCAACCCCATCACGCTCTTCTCAAGGTGAGTGCCTGAAGTGACAGCTATCAGTCTTGGTATGCCAGCAGTGCCACCCCCGCCGCTGGCACCCCGTCGGGCCAGCCGCCAGATCATGGTCGGTTCGGTGCCGGTCGGCGGTGGTGCGCCGGTGTCCGTGCAGTCGATGACCACGACGCTCACCTCCGACATCAACGCGACCCTCCAGCAGATCGCCGAGCTGACCGCGTCCGGCTGCCAGATCGTCCGGGTGGCGGTGCCGTCCCAGGACGACGTCGAGGCGCTGCCCGCGATCGCCAAGAAGTCGCAGATCCCGGTGATCGCCGACATCCACTTCCAGCCCAAGTACGTCTTCGCCGCGATCGACGCCGGTTGCGCCGCGGTCCGGGTCAACCCGGGCAACATCCGGCAGTTCGACGACAAGGTCAAGGAGATCGCTCGGGCCGCCGGGGCGGCGGGAACGCCGATCCGGATCGGCGTCAACGCCGGGTCGCTGGACAAGCGCCTGCTGAGCAAGTACGGCAAGGCCACCGCCGAAGCGCTTGTCGAGTCGGCGCTGTGGGAGTGCTCGCTGTTCGAGGAGCACGGCTTCCGCGACATCAAGATCTCCGTCAAGCACAACGACCCGGTCGTGATGATCCGGGCGTACCGGCAGCTCGCCGAGCAGTGCGACTACCCGCTGCACCTCGGCGTCACCGAGGCCGGGCCGGCGTTCCAGGGCACCATCAAGTCGGCGGTCGCCTTCGGTGCGCTGCTGGCCGAGGGGATCGGCGACACGATCCGGGTGTCGCTGTCCGCCCCGCCGGTCGAGGAGATCAAGGTCGGCAACCAGATCCTGGAGTCCCTCGGTCTGCGCGAGCGGGGCCTGGAGATCGTCTCGTGCCCGTCCTGCGGGCGGGCCCAGGTGGACGTCTACAAGCTCGCCGAGGAGGTCACCGCCGGCCTGGAAGGGCTGCCGGTGCCGCTGCGGGTCGCCGTCATGGGCTGCGTGGTCAACGGTCCGGGCGAGGCCCGGGAAGCCGACCTCGGTGTCGCCTCCGGCAACGGCAAGGGCCAGATCTTCGTCAAGGGGCAGGTCGTCAAGACGGTCCCCGAGGCACAGATCGTCGAGACGCTGATCGAGGAGGCGCTGCGGATCGCCGACGAGATGGGCGCCGAGCTGCCCGAGGAGCTGCGCGGGCTGGTCACCGGCCCGACCGTCACCGTGCACTGATTTTCCATGTGGAAAAAGCGGCCGTTCCCCGTGCGGGGAACGGCCGCTTTGCGTTGTGATCCTTTCGCGCTGTGGCGCTGTGGCGCTGTGGCGCTGTGGCGCTGTGGCGCTGGTGGTGCGGTCTGGCGTCACTCGGATTCGGCGAGGATCGCGTACAGCTTGCGCCGGGTCTCGTCGAGCACCTGGGCGGCCCGCTCGCGCTGGTCGTCGGTGCCGTTCATCATCACCTGCCGCAGGGCGTTCATCGCCTGCGCGCCGGAGTCGCGGATGTCGTGCCAACTGCTCACCGTGCCCTGGGCGACGTCCGCCCACGGCGGGGTCTGCGCGGCCTCGGTGGCCTCCGCCTGACCGGCCTCGGTGACCGTGAACCGCTTCCGCCCGCCACCGGACTCCTCGGTGCTGGCGACGATCACGCCCTCGTCCTCCAGTAGCTGAAGGGTGGGGTAGATCGAGCCGGGGCTCGGTCGCCACGCGCCGCCGGTGCGGGAGTCGATCTCCTGGATCATCTCGTAGCCGTGCATCGGTCGCTCGGTGAGCAGGGCCAACACGGAGGCTCGGACGTTGGGGCGTCGGCCCCGACCCCGTCCACGGCCTCGGCCGCCCCAGGGGCCGCCGTGTCCGTGCTCGTGGCCGTGACCGTGCGGACCGGGCGGGACCGGCGGGAAGCCGAACCCCCGCATCCGGGCCTCGTGCATCGGGTGGTGCTGTCGGTGGAACCTCATCGGGTTCTTCCTCTCCTTGGACTATCGCTGATGCATCAACGATATATCGGCAATGCATCGGCGACAACCCTCAATTTTCCAAACCGTACGTACGTCTTGCTAGAGTGTCGGTCATGCGCCTGCTTCCCCCGCCGGGTCCGTCCCGGGTCCTCACCCTCGGCACCCTGGTCAAGACCGTCGGGCGGGGCCTCTGGCTCGTCGCCAGCGCGCTCTTCCTCACCCGGTCGGTCGGCCTGTCGGCAACCCAGGTGGGCATCGGGCTGACCATCTCGGCTCTGGTCGGCGTGCTGGCCAGCACACCGAGCGGCTACCTGGCCGACCGTGTCGGCCCACGCGGTGTCCAGGTCGGGGCGCTGTTCGCCGCCGGCACCCTGACCATCGGCCTCGTCGCGGTCCGGTCGTTCCCCACGTTCGTGCTGGTGGGAGCCGTCACCGCGCTCGCCGACGCGGTCGAGCGCGGCGCCCGTGGCGCGCTGATCGCCGGCGCGATCCCGGCCGATGAGCGGGTCCGCACCCGTGCCTACCTGCGAGCCACCACAAACGTCGGGATCTCCCTCGGCGCCGTCCTCGGCGGCTTCGCCATCGCCGCCGACACCCGAACCGGGTACGTCGCGCTGATCTTGGCCTCGGCGGCGACGTCACTGGCCGCAGCGGTGGTCTTCCTCCGACTGCCCAGGATCGCTCCAGTCGCCGCCCCGACGCACGGCCCTCGGCTGGTCGCCCTACGGGACCGCCCGTTCCTCGCCTTCACCCTGGTCGACGGGCTGATGTCGATGCACTTCAGCCTGCTCACCATCGCCCTGCCGCTGTGGATCGCCGGTCACACCCGCGCGCCGGCCTGGATGATCTCCGCGCTGACGCTTGTCAACACAGTGCTTGTGGTGCTCCTTCAGGTACGCGCCGCGCGTACCGCCGCCACCCTGCCCGGAGCCGCCCGCGCCGCCCGTCGAGCGGGCGTGGCCATCGCCCTGGCCTGCGTACTCTTCGCCGCCAGCGGCGCGCTGCCCACCGCCGGCGCGGTGGGCCTGCTCGGCCTCGGGGCGGTCGCGCACGTCACCGGGGAGCTGTGGCACTCCGCCGCCGGCTGGGGGATCTCCTTCGGGCTGGCTCCGGTCGACGCCCAAGGGCAGTACCAGGGGGCGTACGGCATGGGCTACGAACTGGGCAAGATGCTCGCACCGGTGGTGGTGACCACCCTCGCGCTCGGCTGGGGCGTACCGGGCTGGCTTGTGCTCGGTGCCCTGTTTCTCCTGCTCGGAGCCCTGGTGCCTCCGGTCGTCCGGTGGGCCGTCCGGACCCGGCCGATCAGCGGACCCGCAGAACCAGGGCCGGCCTCGGCACTCGACCGGCGAAGCGGGGGGTCGATCTGGCAGGCTGATAGTCGTGCTGACGGTGCCGGTACGGCAACTGGGGGAATCGGAGCGCCGCGCGGTCGAGCGACTGCTCGACCATGACCCGTTCGCGGGCGCGCAGGTCGCCGAGCGGATCGCCGCGCGCGGACTCTCCTGGTGGCGGGCCGAGGGCAGAATCCTGGGGTACGGGGCCCGCCGCAACCTGGAATCACTCTGCTGGCTCGGCGGCAACCTGACCCCGGTGCTGGCGAGCGATGCCGCGGTAGCCGCATTCGCCGACCTGCTCGCGGGCGAGGAACGGCTCTGCTCCTCCATCGTCGGCCGGGCCGACGCCGTCCTCGGGTTGTGGGATCGGCTCTCCGACACCTGGGGGCCAGCGCGAGACGTCCGCCCCAATCAGCCACTGCTGGTCACCGACACGCTGCCACCCGTACCCGCCGACCCGGAGGTACGCCAGGTCCGCTCCGGCGAGGTCGACCGGCTCTTCCCGGCGGCGGTGGCCATGTACACCGAAGAAGTCGGCGTCTCCCCACTGGCCGAGGACGCCGGCCGCAGCTACCGCCGGCGAGTCAACGACCTGGTTCGGACCGGCCGCGCGTACGCCCGCATCGTCGACGGCAAGGTCGTCTTCAAGGCCGAACTGGCCGTGGTGACCAAGCGGACCGCGCAGATCCAGGGCGTCTGGGTGGCACCGGAGTGGCGAGGCCGAGGGATCGCCACCGCCGCCATGGCCGCCGTGGTCCGCGACGCGCTGCTGCGGGTCGCCCCCACCGTCAGCCTGTACGTCAACGACTTCAACCTCCCGGCCCGCCGCGTCTACGAACGTTGCGGCTTCCAGCCGATCGGCACCCTGGCCACCGTCCTGTTCTGACGGGTCGGCCCGTCGGGTGGGTGTCCAAGATCTGCGGGTGCAACCGTTGGTCGGCGTCATCCGCCTCCGCCGGGGGGTGTGGCCAGCGCAGGCTGCGGCCTGGGGTCTGGTACCCGGGGGCTGGGCCTGAGGGCTGCGGCCTGGGCCTGAGGGCAGTGGCCTGAGGGCTGCGGCCTGTGGGCGGTGGGCGACAGCACAGAAGGCCGCTGGCCGGCACCCCGTCTCGGGTGCCGGCCAGCGGTCGGTGTCGTGCTGTGGTGGTGTCGTGCGGGTGGTGCTGGCGTGCGGTGGTGGTGCGGGTCAGCTGTTCCAGTGCTGGGCGACCAGGTCGGTGGCCTGCTGCTCCCACTGGGCGTACGCGTCCGGGTAGGCGGACACCTGCACGGTCTGCGCGGCCTGGGTCAGCGGCATGTCCTGCCAGCCGTCGACCTGCTTGAGGCCCTTGAGGAACGCGGTGGTGGAGTACTCGGGGTTGG